>NZ_JBXAJU010000004.1:0-553636 GCF_058797595.1 Pseudomonas sp. GW823-FHT02C05
GATCGAATCGTTAATAAGGCGAAAACTGACTGCCTTACCAACTACTCCTGGCTTCGATGAACTGAAGCGTAACCGCTATCGAAAACTGCGTAACTCATTGAATCTCAAGGAGTTTTCCGTTTCGACTGCGCCGGAAGTGGGGCGAATTATAGAGAGATATAATTCGCCGTCAACATCTATTTTCAGTTTTATTCGGATTTAAGCGTAATACGTGCAAATGCCTTCTTGCCGGCTTGGCACACATGGGTTGAACCTACTGCATATATATAGGTGCGATCGACAACCTCACCATCCACCCGCACACCACCCGAACCTAGAAGATCCCGAGCCACTGCGGCGTTCTTCACCAGCCCTGCCTTATTAAGGACAGCCGCAATCGGCATATCCTCGGCAGCAACCAGCTCAATTTCCGGCAGATCATCAGGCAGCTCGCCATCTTTCATGCGATTACCTGCGGCACGGTGAGCATTTGCAGCAGCCTCTTCACCATGGAAACGCGCAACAATCTCTTCGGCCAGCTTGATCTTGATGTCACGCGGGTTAGCGCCAGCATCTACATCCGCCTTGAATGCATTGATCTCATCCATGGAGCGGAAGCTGAGCAACTCGAAGTAACGCCACATCAACGCATCAGGAATGGACACCAGCTTGCCGTACATCACGCCAGGCGCCTCCTGGATACCGACATAGTTACCCAGAGACTTGGACATCTTCTTGACGCCATCCAACCCTTCGAGCAATGGCATGGTCAGAATGCACTGAGCCTCCTGACCGTAACCGCGCTGCAGCTCACGCCCCATCAGCAGGTTGAACTTCTGGTCGGTACCGCCCAGCTCGACATCGGCGCGCAATGCCACCGAGTCATAGCCTTGCACCAACGGATACAGGAACTCATGAATGGCAATCGGCTGATTGGTCGAATAGCGCTTGTCGAAGTCGTCGCGCTCGAGCATCCGTGCAACGGTGTACTGGGAAGTTAGACGAATGAAGTCCGCCGGTCCCATCTTGTCCATCCAGGTGGAGTTGAAAGCCACCTCAGTCTTGGCAGGATCAAGAATCTTGAAGACCTGGCTTTTATAGGTCTCTGCGTTTTCCAGGACCTGCTCGCGAGTCAAGGGTGGGCGCGTGGCACTTTTGCCACTGGGGTCACCGATCATGCCGGTGAAGTCGCCAATCAGGAAGATTACCTGGTGACCCAAGTCCTGGAACTGACGCAGCTTATTAATAAGTACGGTATGCCCGAGATGCAGATCCGGCGCCGTCGGATCAAAGCCAGCCTTAATGCGCAGCGGTTCGCCGCGCTTGAGCTTCTCGATCAACTCGGACTCGACCAACAACTCTTCCGCACCACGTTTGATCAGCGCTAGCTGCTCTTCAACCGACTTCATAACAGACCCGCAAGGCTCAGATTCAAAAGGGAACCAACCATACAAGATCATGGACTAATTACAAGTTTTGCCCGGCGTACGGGAGCATTCCGAAAGCAGAGTGCCCGCGCCCTTGCGTCACAGATGATTTGGTTATATTTTATACAGTTATTTCATCTTCATCATGTCATTCATCTTTTCCATTTCATCTTTTCAAAGTCAAATTACCTATGACCACCGAACCGTCTAAAGCGCCACCGCTTTATCCGAAGAGCCACCTGCTCGCCGCAAGTGGCATCGCGGCCCTTCTCAGCTTGGCCCTTCTGGTATTTCCATCCAGTGATGTAGAAGCAAAAAAAACGACATTGAGCCTTGATCTGGAAAGCCCGATCGAGCAACTGACACAAGATCAAGACGCCGCATCCACCGAACAAGCCACAAGCGAGGCCGTTGCCTCACCTTTCGCACAGATCGAAAACACCGCCGAAGACACCACGCAAACCGCAGAAACCGCACCTGTGCCTGCTGCCGTGGAGGAGCCAAAAGCCCCCGGCCACAGGGAAGTTCTGGTCACCAAGGGCGACACCCTCTCCACACTCTTTGAAAAGGTTGGCCTGCCAGCCACTTCTGTCCATGAAGTACTGGCCAGCGACAAGCAGGCCAAGCAGTTCTCCCAGCTCAAGCATGGCCAGAAGCTGGAGTTCGAGCTGACGCCTGATGGCCAACTGAACAACCTGCACAGCAAGGTCAGCGACCTGGAAACCATCACCCTGACCAAAGGCCCCAAGGGCTTTACGTTCAGCCGCGTGATCACCAAGCCAGTGGTTCGTTCTGCCTATGTCCATGGCGTCATCAACAGCTCGCTTTCGCAGTCTGCCGCACGCGCCGGGCTGTCCCACAGCCTGACCATGGATATGGCCAACGTTTTCGGCTACGACATCGACTTCGCCCAGGATATTCGCCAGGGTGACGAATT
Organism: Pseudomonas sp. GW823-FHT02C05; assembly: GCF_058797595.1. Classification (NCBI taxonomy): domain Bacteria; kingdom Pseudomonadati; phylum Pseudomonadota; class Gammaproteobacteria; order Pseudomonadales; family Pseudomonadaceae; genus Pseudomonas; species Pseudomonas sp. GW823-FHT02C05. The sequence goes on from NZ_JBXAJU010000004.1 coordinate 2,344, forward strand.
CGACGTGATCTATGAGCAAAAAGTCGCCAACGGCAAGGTAGTCGGTACAGGCAATATCCTCTCCGCGCGCTTCACTAACCGTGGCAAGACCTACACCGCAGTGCGCTACACCAACAAACAGGGTTCCAGCAGCTACTACACCGCTGATGGCAACAGCATGCGCAAGGCCTTCATCCGTACACCGGTGGACTTCGCGCGCATCAGCTCGCGCTTTTCCATGGGCCGCAAGCACCCGATCCTGAACAAGATCCGTGCCCACAAGGGCGTGGACTATGCCGCGCCACGGGGCACGCCAATCAAGGCTGCCGGTGATGGCAAGGTGCTGCTAGCTGGCCGTCGTGGCGGTTATGGCAATACCGTGATCATCCAGCACGGCAACACCTACCGCACCCTGTACGGCCATATGCAGGGCTTTGCCAAGGGTGTGAAGACTGGCGGCTCGGTGAAACAGGGCCAGGTCATCGGCTATATCGGTACCACCGGACTGTCCACCGGACCGCACCTGCACTATGAGTTCCAGGTCAACGGTGTCCACGTGGATCCGCTGGGCCAGAAGCTGCCCATGGCCGACCCGATCGCCAAAGCCGAACGAGCACGCTTCCTGCAGCAGAGCCAGCCTCTGATGGCCCGGATGGATCAGGAAAAGGCCACGATGCTGGCCTCGAGCAAGCGCTAAGCCATGGCGCTCTATATAGGTGTGATGTCCGGTACCAGCCTTGATGGCCTGGACATCGCCCTGATCGAGCAAAGCCCGGCGCTTAGATTGGTCGCCACTCGCTACATCCCCATGCCCGATACCCTGCGCGCCGAACTCCTGGGTTTGTGCGCCAGTGGCCCCGACGAGATCGCCCGTTCCGCCATCGCCCAACAGCACTGGGTCGAGCTGGCCGCCCAGGGCATCAACCAGCTTCTGCAACAACAGCAACTGCCCCCTCAAGACATTCGCGCTATCGGCAGCCACGGACAAACCGTGCGTCATGAGCCAAGCCGCGGGTTCACGGTGCAGATCGGCAACCCGGCCCTGCTCACTGAGCTGACCGGGATCACTGTCGTCAGCGACTTCCGCAGCCGCGACGTGGCAGCGGGCGGGCAAGGCGCGCCGCTGGTTCCTGCCTTTCACGAAGCCCTGTTCGACCAGCGCCCGGGAAACCGCGCCGTGCTGAACGTCGGCGGGTTCAGCAACCTGAGCCTGATCGAAACCGCCAAGCCGGTGGCCGGATTCGACTGTGGCCCGGGCAACGTCCTGCTCGATGCCTGGATCCAGGCCCAACGCGCAGAGAACTTCGACCGCAATGGCCAGTGGGCTGCCAGCGGCCAGATTGATCCGCCCCTCTTGCAAGCCTTGCTCAGCGACCCGTTCTTCGCCACCCAAGGCCCGAAGAGCACCGGGCGCGAGGTATTCAATCTTGATTGGCTACAGCGACATCTGAGGGCACGGGGTGCTATTGCCGCCGAAAACGTGCAGGCTACCCTTCTGGAGCTGACAGCTCTAACCATCGTCGAGTCGCTGCAGAGCGCTCAAAGTGACACCCAGGAGCTGCTGGTGTGCGGCGGCGGCGCGCATAACGCAGCGCTCATGGGCCGCCTGGCAGCCCTCCTCCCGCAAACACGGGTCAGCAGCACTGCGGCGTATGGCGTAGATCCCGACTGGGTAGAGGCTATGGCGTTTGCCTGGCTGGCCCACTGCTGCCTGGAAGGCATCGCTGCCAACCGGCCCAGCGTCACCGGCGCCCGTGGCCTGCGTGTACTAGGCGCCATCTACCCGGCTTGAACAGCAGACAGCAAAACGCCGCAGGATCCCAGGCCCCTGCGGCGTTCGGCGAATGGCTACTGCCGGCTGGTCAGATCGAGAACGACGACCCGCAACCACAGGTAGTGGTGGCATTGGGGTTCTTGATCACGAACCGCGAACCTTCCAGGCCTTCCTGGTAGTCCACTTCAGCACCGGCCAGGTACTGGAAGCTCATCGGATCGACCACCAGGCTCACGCCCTCGCGCTCGACGATGGTGTCATCCTCGGCCACTTCCTCATCGAAAGTGAAACCGTACTGAAACCCCGAACAACCGCCGCCCGTAACGAATACGCGCAGCTTCAAGCGATCATTACCCTCTTCATCGACCAGGGTCTTCACCTTGTGCGCTGCACCTTGAGTGAATTGCAAAGCCGTGGGGGTGAAGGATTCAACGCTCATGCTGACTATCTCCCGGCGTTAAGCCGCCATACTGCGTAATGACGCGCATTATCCGCTTCTCCCAGAAAAGCGGTCAACTATTGTTACGGTATATCAATAGTCGTACAGCCACCCGTATAAAGCAGAAAGGCCCGTCAGACGGGCCTTTTTGTTCACGCAAAAACGACGTTAAGGCAGCATGCCCGCGTGGGACAGCCCCAGACGCTCATCCAGGCCGAACAGGATATTGAGGTTCTGCACCGCCTGGCCCGAAGCGCCCTTGACCAGGTTGTCGATGACCGACAGTACCACTACCAGATCATCATCCTGCGGCCGGTGCACGGCAATCCGGCACACGTTGGCACCCCGCACACTGCGGGTCTCCGGATGGCTGCCGGCCGGCATTACATCGACAAACGGCTCATTGGCATAACGCTTCTCGAACAACGCCTGCAGATCCACCGACTTATCCACCACCGTGGAGTAGAGCGTGGAGTGGATACCGCGAATCATCGGCGTCAGGTGCGGTACGAACGTCAGGCCAACTTCCTTGCCTGCTGCCCGGCGCAGGCCCTGACGGATTTCCGGCAAATGACGGTGCCCCTTGACCGCATAGGCCTTCATGCTTTCGGAAGTTTCCGAGTACAGCGACCCGACGCTGGCGCCACGGCCAGCACCGCTGACACCGGATTTGCAGTCGGCGATCAGCCGGGAAGTGTCGGCAAGACCGGCTTCCAGCAGCGGCAGGAAACCGAGCTGGGTTGCGGTTGGATAGCAGCCAGGAACCGCAATCAAACGGGCTTTCTTGATCTGTTCGCGATTGACTTCCGGCAGGCCGTAGACCGCTTCCTCCAGCAATTGAGGGGCACCGTGAGGCTGACCGTACCACTTGGCCCACTCATCGGCATCCTGCAGGCGGAAGTCCGCAGATAGATCGATGACCTTGGTCCCCGCAGCCAGCAGTTCGCCAGCCAGTGCATGCGCCACGCCATGGGGGGTGGCAAAGAACACCACGTCACAGGCACCAAGGGTCTTGATATCCGGCACGCTGAACGCCAGGCCGTCGTAATGGCCACGCAGGTTCGGGTACATGTCGGCAACGGCCAGGCCAGCCTCGGATCGCGAAGTGATGACTTCCACTCGCGCTTGCGGATGCTGTGCCAACAGACGCAGCAGTTCGACACCGGTGTAACCCGTGCCGCCGACGATACCGACCTTGACCATAAACCTGCCCTCAACGAACCCACTGGAAAGCTGCCGATAATAGGGGCGGCGCGCCCCTGCGACAACCGTCAAGGTGACGTGCGGACGCTCTACCCTCTACTATCTTCGCCACCGTGAACCTGGGAATAACTAAAAATGCTCTATCTATGGCTCAAAGCCTTTCATATCGTCAGCGTGGTCTGCTGGTTTGCCGGCCTTTTCTACCTGCCACGCCTGTTCGTTTACCACGCCCAAAGCGAGGACAGCATCAGCCGCGAGCGCTTCTGCCTGATGGAACGCAAGCTGTACCGCTTCATCATGGGGCCTGCGATGATCGCGGCACTGATCTTTGGCATCTGGCTGATCAGCCTCAACCCCAGCGCGTATTTCGGCCAGGGCGGCTGGATGCACGCCAAACTGACCCTGGTGGTCATCCTCATCGGCTATCACCACATGTGCGGCGCGCAAGTGAAGCGCTTCGCCCGTGGCGAAAACACCCGCAGCCATGTCTTTTATCGCTGGTTCAATGAAGTACCGGTTCTGATATTGCTGGCTATTGTAATTTTGGTCGTTGTACGGCCGTTCTAACTCTAACTAGTCGCTTCCCTGGGGGTACTCCAATGTCACTGCCCGCTTTGCTCGAACAACGTCTGCGCCTGCCCCTGGTGGCCGCGCCGATGTTTCTGATCTCCAACCCGGAACTGGTCCTGGCCTGCTGTCGCAATGGTGTGGTGGGTAGCTTTCCCGCCCTCAATCAGCGCGAAAGCAGCGGTTTCAAGGCCTGGCTGGAGGAGATCGAAGCGGGCCTGGCCAAGCTGGAGAACCCTGCTCCCTACGCCGTGAACCTGATCGTGCACAACAGCAACCCACGGCTGCAGGCCGACTTGCAGATCTGCATCGAGCACAAGGTACCGATCGTCATCACCAGCCTCGGCGCGGTCAAGGAAGTAGTGGACGCCGTGCACAGCTACGGCGGCCTGGTATTTCATGACGTGACCACCCGCCGGCACGCAGAGAAAGCCGCCGAGGCGGGTGTCGATGGGCTGATCGCCGTCGCTGCCGGAGCGGGTGGCCATGCAGGCACCTGGAGCCCCTTCTCTCTGGTCGCCGAGATCCGCCAGTTCTTCGACAAGACCCTGCTACTGGCCGGCTGCCTGAACCGGGGCCACGAGATTCTTGCCGCACAGCTGCTTGGCGCCGACCTCGCCTACTTGGGCACCCGCTTTATCGGTACCACCGAAAGCCACGCACCGGATGCCTATAAAGAGATGCTACTCAGCTCTCGAGCCGCCGACATCGTGCATACCGCCGCGGTTTCTGGAGTGCCTGCCAGCTTCATGCGCCAAAGCCTGGAGAACGCAGGTTTCGACCTGGCCGCCCTGCAAGGCAAAGGTGAAATCAACTTCGGCTCCAAGCTCAAACCCATCAGTGATGAGGCAAAAGCCTGGAAAACCGTCTGGTCCGCAGGCCAGGGGGTTTGTGAAATCGACGACCTGCCCAGCGTCGACCAATTGATCGCGCGCCTGGACAGCGAATATCAGGCGGCCCAGCAACGCACCAGCCAACTGAGCAAACGCTGGCCACGTTAACCCGTTCTCATTAGTTTTTTGGCCAGCCGAGGGGCGCTGGCCTTAAACTGTCGGTCTTTTATGTAAACCTTCTTTTCAAGTGACAGGGATGCCCCCATGAGCGAAACCCGCTACAAGATCGTTTTCGACGGCACATTGCTGCCCGGCGTGGAAAAAGCCACTGCCCAACTGAACCTCGCCGAACTGTTCAAAAGCGATGCGGCCGCCGTAGAACGCCTGTTCAGCGGCCAGCAGGTGGAGCTCAAGCGCGACCTGACGCAGGCCGACGCCCAGCGCTATCTGGAAGCATTGAAGAACGCCGGGATCGATGCCCGCATCGAATCCGAGCAGGCCCTGAAGCTGGATCTAGACGCAGTAACCCCCACACCCAGGGCCAGCAGCCTCAGCGAATCGCCCTATGCGCCCCCGCAAGCCGCAGTAGGCGATGCAATCCCACAATACGCCGCACTCAACGTATTCAGCTTCGAAGGCCGTATCGGTCGCCTGCGCTACCTGGCCTGGACTCTGGTCCTGACGGTGGCCATGCTGGCCGTGGTCGGGGTAGGCGCCTTCTTCGGTATCCTGTCCGCGGCGGTGTTCAATTCCACCCTGCTCACCGGCCTGGGAATTGTCGGCGGCATCGTGGTCTTCATCGGTTTCCTCGTGGTCAGCATTCAGATCAGCGTGCAGCGCCTGCACGATCTCGGCTGGTCGGGCTGGCTGTGGCTGCTGAACTTCGTGCCCATCGTCGGCAGCATCTTCCCTCTGGTGCTGATGGTCAGCCCGGGCAGCAACGTGGCCAACCGCTACGGCGCCCCACCACCGCCCAACACCACCGCCGTCAAGGTGCTGTCCTGGATGTGGGTCGTCCTGATCGTCGCACTGATCGTGGGCATGGTGGCCGGCGGCCTGAGCTCCCTGGAAGATCGCTACAGCGAAACCAGCTACAGCGAAAGCATCGACTCCAGCAACGCCGATGAAGATGCCGAACCCGCCGATATCGCCGCCCCTGTAGAATCCGAGTCCGAGCAAGAATAAACGCGCCCGGGCCTGCGACCCTCCCCCGTCGCAGGCCGCCGGCCGTTGCGATGGAGAAATGCATGACCCGTTACGCTCTGATCACTGGTGCTTCCAGCGGCATAGGCCTGGCCCTGGCCGAAGCACTGGCCCGGCGCGGCCGTAACTTGATTCTCGTGGCCCGTCAGCGTGATCAGCTGGAATGCATCGCCCTGGAATTGACCCAGCGCTTCGGCGTCGAAGTGCTGTTCCGCGCCTGCGACCTGGGCGAACCACTGCGCCTGTCCGGTTTCCTGCTGGAGCTGGAGGAGGGTGACCGGCAGATCGACCTGCTGGTCAATTGCGCCGGCATCGGCACCAGCGGCCCGTTCCTGGCCCAGGACTGGATGACCGAGCAGGACCTGATCGAGGTCAACATCCTCGCCCTCACCCGCCTGTGTCATGCCCTGGGCAACAGCATGGCGCTGCTGGGCGGCGGGCAGATCCTCAATGTCGCCTCGGTGGCAGCCTTCTATCCCGGCCCCTGGATGAGCAGCTACTACGCCAGCAAGGCCTATGTCCTGCATTTCTCCGAAGGGTTGCGCGAAGAATTGAAGAAGTGCGCGGTGAAGGTCTCGGTACTCTGCCCGGGGCCGACCCGCACCGCATTTTTCCGCACCGCACAAATGGACACCACCAAACTCAAGGACAGCAAGCTGCTCATGAGCCCCGAGGAGGTCGCGCTGTATGCGATCCGCGCCCTGGAAAAGAACCGCGCCATCATCATTCCCGGCCGCCTGAACCGCTGGATGGCCTTCAGCGCCCGCCTGAGTTCACGCTGGCTGACCCGCAAGATCGTCGGTTACGTCAATCGGGCCTACTGCCCACGTTAAGAGTCGGGGCTGGGCGCACCTTGTGCACCTGAGTACACTCGGCCCGGACCAACCCAATGGAGAAACAGCTGTGGATACTCTGTTCACCAAGATCATCAACAGAGAAATACCCGCGAAGATCATCTACGAGGACGACCAGGTTCTGGCCTTCCACGATATTGCCCCGCAAGCGCCGGTGCATTTCCTGGTGATCCCGAAGAAACCCATCCGTACCCTCAACGACCTCACCGAGGACGACAAGACCCTGGCCGGACACATTCTGTTCACCGCCCAGCGCCTGGCCAAGGAGCAAGGCTGCGAAGACGGCTTCCGGGTGGTCATGAACTGCAACGAGCTGGGTGGGCAGACCGTGTATCACATTCACATGCACGTGCTGGGTCAGCGCCAGATGAACTGGCCGCCGGGCTGATTGCCCCCACCCACCCCTTGCGCAGCGCCCTCTCGGACCATCGAGGACGAGGGTGCGCTGATCCAGCGCAGTTTTCGCTCCTTTGATTGGAGTAAACTGGCCGCCGAGATTTCTCCCGGAGATAAGCATGACTACCCAACGTCACTACTCGCCGATCGACCGCCTGCTGTTGCAAGCCGATATGGCGATGCGCACGCTGCTGCCATTCAGCGGCCAACCTTATCGCCCGTCGCCGGCCATCGTGCAGCCGGAAGCGCAGATGAGTGACGAGGACACCCGGCACGTGGCCGGCCTGATGCGCATCAACCACACCGGGGAAGTCTGCGCCCAGGCGCTGTACCAGGGCCAGGCCCTGACCGCCAAGCTGCCTCAGGTACGCCAGGCCATGGAACATGCCGCCGAAGAAGAAATCGACCACCTGGCCTGGTGCGAACAGCGCATCCGCCAGTTGGGTAGCCACCCGAGCGTGCTCAACCCGCTGTTCTACGGTTTGTCCTTCGGCATCGGCGCCGCGGCAGGCCTGATCAGCGACAAGGTCAGCCTGGGGTTCGTTGCCGCCACTGAAGACCAGGTGTGCAAGCACCTGAACGAGCATCTGGAGCAACTGCCGGCCGAAGACGAAAAGTCCCGAGCGATTCTCGAACAGATGCGCATCGACGAAGAACATCACGCTGAAACCGCGCTCGAAGCCGGCGGGTTCCGCTTCCCGGCGCCGGTGAAATTCGGCATGAGCCTGCTGGCCAAGGTCATGACCAAGAGCACCTACCGGATCTGATTCCAAACCACAGGCATCAAAAAGGGCGCTATCGAAGCGCCCTTTTCTTTTACCGCCAGAATCCGCGCGGGTTCAGCCCAGCTCGACGATTTCGTAATCGTGAGTGATGGCCACACCGGCCGCGCCGAGCATGATCGACGCCGAGCAGTATTTCTCGGCAGACAGCTCGATGGCCCGCTTGACCTGGGCCTCTTTGAGGCCCCGGCCCTTGACCACGAAATGCATGTGGATCTTGGTGAAGACCTTGGGGTCTTCGGTGGCACGCTCGGCATCCAGGAACGCCTCGCAGCTTTCAACCGCCTGGCGCGACTTCTTGAGAATGCTGACCACATCGAAGTTGCTGCAACCGCCCACGCCGAGCAGGAGCATTTCCATAGGGCGAACACCCAGGTTGCGGCCACCGGCTTCCGGCGGGCCATCCATCACCACTACGTGGCCACTGCCCGATTCGCCGAGGAACATGGCTTCGCCAGCCCATTGGATGCGTGCCTTCATCGCCAAGACTCCACTGTTAAAAAAGGGTCGCCAGCTTAGCACAGGGTTTTCCAGCCACAGCGCTTTGACCGTTTGTCCCTCAATACCGGTTTTCGATAAGAAAAATCTTAATTGAGCCAAGGACGTGTCTGTTAAGCTGACGCCAAATGACTGGCGCATCGCCAGCGTTCAACACCTTCGTTTTACGCCCCATAAAAAAAACACCTCATACCGTGCAGTCTTTTCGGGATACAACCATGGTTGCTATTGCCCCCACCCCCAAGATCAAAAATCTCGACAAGTTGCTCATGCACTGTCAACGCCGCCGGTATCAGGCCAAGAGCAACATCATCTGCGCCGGTGATGTGTCCGACAGCCTGTACTTCATCATCAAGGGCTCGGTGACCATCCTCATCGAAGACGATGACGGTCGGGAGATGATCATCGCCTACCTCAATGCCGGAGACTTCTTCGGCGAACTGGGGCTCTTCGAAGAGGCCGGCCATGAGCAGCAGCGCAGCGCCTGGGTGCGCGCCAAGGTAGAGTGCGAGGTTGCCGAGATCAGCTACGCCAAGTTCCGCGAACTGTCGCAGAACGACCCGGACATCCTCTATGTGCTCAGCGGGCAGATCGCCCAGCGCCTGCGCAACACCACGCGCAAGGTCGGCGACCTGGCGTTCTTCGACGTGACCGGGCGGGTGGCCCGCTGCCTGCTGGAGCTGTGCAAGCAACCGGACGCCATGACCCACCCGGATGGCATGCAGATCAAGATCACCCGCCAGGAAATCGGCCGGATCGTCGGTTGTTCACGGGAAATGGTCGGTCGCGTCCTCAAGGATCTGGAAGAACGCAACCTGGTTCACGTCAAGGGCAAGACCATGGTGGTATTCGGCACCCGCTAATCCCCCAGGAAGCCCTTGAGCATCTGTCGGTACAGGCTCTCCAACCGCACTAGCGCATCGGGCGCCGCAAAGGCCTCGTGCAGGGCGATATGACTTTCGGCTCGGCAGCGCTGTTCCAGGCCACAGGCCTGATTGAAAGTATTGACCGCGTTCACCATCGAATCGCGTTCGTTATCCAGCAGCAAGGCACCATGCACCAGGCCCACTGGCCGCTGGCCACCCTTGCTCTGACGCCAGCGCTGGGCGGTGCCAACCATCTTGCGCCCGTCCAGGTTGACGTTGAAGCGACCATCGCAGAACGCCCCTTCCACTTCGCCCAATGACGGGTTGCCCCCCAGTTCGCTGAGCAGGTCGCAGATCGGCTGACACAGGCGCCGGTACGCGGTTTCGATCCGGCCCTGATCCCCTTCGCTGCGTGGCGGGGCGTAGACCAGGGCGATGTTCACCGTGGCCGCCGACTGCGGCACCGGCTCGCCGCCGGTTTCGCGCAGCAGCACCGGCCAGCCGTTGGCGGCCGACTCCTCGCAGGCCCGTTCAAATCCAGGCAGACGGCTCAAGCGCCGAGGCATCACCAGCGCCCGGTCACTGGGCTGCCAGAACAGCAGGCCGAACTCTTGTTCACCGGTACACACCAGGGCCAGCAGATCTTGCTCGGCCTGCAGGCCGGCTTCGACAGTCAAGGCAAGGGGTTGAGTCATGGCAGTAGAAATCCTTGGCGATAGGCATGAAAAAGCCGGCATCGCCGGCTTGTTCATTGTCACGGGTTCAGTCCAGGGTCGAGCCGCTGACCGGCACGCCGCGCTCAGGGAAGAACAGACGCTGCAATTCGCTGCCCGGGCTTTCGGCACGCATGAACGCCTCACCCACCAGGAACGAATAGACATCGCTGATTTCCATCAGCTCGACATCGGCACGGTTGAGGATGCCGCTCTCGGTAATCACCAGGCGCTCGCGGGGAATGCGTGGCAGCAGGTCGAGGGTGGTCTCCAGATTGACTTCGAAGGTGTGCAGGTTGCGGTTGTTGACCCCAACCAGAGGTGTGTCGAGGGTCTTCAGCGCCCGCTCCAGCTCATCACCGTCATGCACTTCCACCAGCACATCCAGGCCAACGCCCTTGGCCACCGCCGCCAGCTCCGCCATCCGCACGTCATCCAGCGCAGCGACAATCAGCAATACGCAGTCGGCGCCCAGCGCGCGGGCTTCGACGATCTGGTACGGATCGATCATGAAGTCCTTGCGGATCACCGGCAGCTTGCAGGCGGCGCGGGCCTGCTGCAGGTACGCATCGGCACCCTGGAAGTAATCGACATCGGTCAGCACGGACAGGCAAGTGGCACCGCCTTTCTCGTAGCTCTTGGCAATGTCCGCCGGAACGAAGTTCTCACGGATCACGCCTTTGCTCGGCGAAGCCTTCTTGATCTCGGCTATCACTGCCGGCTGCTTGAGCTTGACCTGATCCTGCAAGGCCCGGGCGAAACCCCGTGGTGCATCGGCCGCACGCGCCAGGGTTTCCAGCTCGGCCAGGCTGACGCGGGCGCTGCGCTCGGCAACCTCCTCGGCTTTACGGGCGAGGATTTTTTCCAGAACTGTCGGCACACTCATCCTTCATTCTCCTGCTTGAACACCGCGGTAAAGGCACCCAGCTCTTCGAGCTTCTCCCGGGCCAGGCCGGTGTGCAAGGCGTCGTGAGCCAGGGCCACGCCCTCTTTCAGGCTACTGGCATGATCGGCGGCATACAGCGCCGCACCCGCATTGAGCACAATCATTTCGGCGGCCTTCTGGCCATGCTCTGTCTTGCGGCGCCCCAGGGCATCGCGGATCAGCTCCAGGGAGGCCGCCGGGCTTTCCACCACCAGGCCGAACAGACTCTGGCTCTTCATGCCCAGATCCTCGGGCTGTACCCAGTACTCGGTGATCTGGTCATTCTTCAGTTCGGCCACATAGGTGGGCGCAGCCAGGCTGAACTCGTCCAGACCATCCTGGGAATGCACCACCAGAACGTGCTTGCTGCCCAGGCGTTGCAAGACTTCGGCCAAGGGCCGGCACAACGCCTGAGTGAACACGCCTACCACCTGATGCTTGACTCCGGCCGGATTCGTAAGCGGGCCGAGCATGTTGAACAGGGTGCGCAGGCCAAGGTCGCGACGCGGGCCGGCGGCATATTTCATCGCCCCGTGATGGGACTGGGCAAACATGAAGCCGATGCCGACGTTATCGATGCAGCGCGCCACCTGGACCGGGGTCAGGTTCAAATAGATCCCGGCCGCTTCCAGCAGGTCGGCGCTGCCGCTCTTGCCGGACACCGCGCGGTTGCCGTGCTTGGCCACAGTGCAACCGGCCGCTGCGACCACAAAGGAGGAAGCCGTGGACACGTTGAAGATGTTCGCCCCGTCGCCGCCGGTGCCCACTACATCCACCACGCCATCCAGGGTTTTCAGCTCGACCCGGTCCGCCAGCTCGCGCATTGCCGATACCGCACCGACGATCTCGTCGATGCTTTCGCTTTTCATGCGCATGGCCATCATGAAGGCGCCAATCTGCGCATCGGTGCATTGGCCGGTCATGATTTCACGCATTACCGAACGCATTTCTTCGGTGCTCAGGTCCAGGTGGCCGACGATACGGCTCAGGGCAGTCTTGATATCCATGAAAAGTCCTTAGCGCGTGCCGCCGCTCTGTTTGAGAAAGTTGGCGAACAGCTCGTGGCCCTGCTCGGTGAGAATAGACTCGGGGTGAAATTGCACCCCCTCGATATTCAGCGTCTTGTGGCGCAACCCCATGATCTCGTCGACGGAGCCGTCTTCCAGCTGGGTCCAGGCCGTGACTTCGAGGCACTCGGGCAAGCTCTCGTGCTTGACCACCAGCGAGTGGTAACGGGTTACGGTCAGCGGCATGTTCAGGCGGTTGAACACCCCCAGGTCACGGTGGAACACCGGGCTGGTCTTGCCGTGCATCACTTGCCGGGCACGCACCACCTGGCCGCCAAAGGCCTGGCCGATGGACTGATGCCCCAGGCATACGCCGAGAATCGGCAGCTTGCCGGCGAAATGCTTGATCGCCTCGATGGAAATACCGGCTTCGGTCGGCGTGCAAGGCCCGGGCGAGACCACGATGCGCTCGGGCTTGAGCGCCTCGATCTGAGCCACGGTCAGTTCGTCATTGCGCACTACTTTCACCTCAGCTCCCAACTCGCCCAGGTACTGGACGACGTTGTAGGTGAAGGAGTCGTAGTTATCAATCATCAGCAGCATACATGCTCCAACTTATTGATTTTAAAGTAGGTGTGCATGCAACTCAGGGTGTCGATATGCACATTGATATACACGAGCGCAGTGGAGCGTGCCGGGCGAGCTTGCGCACCCGAATGCTGCAAGCTGTCGGCAGGGCAGACAAGGTGATGGATTTGAACCGCCTTATCTATGCAATGTCGCTCAGCTCGCCACGCCATCGTCGGCCATCGCCAGCGCAAGCCGGCAGAACGTTGGGCATGACGATGCACCCGATGGCATTGCCGCCGGGCGAAGGTGTACTGCGTGGGGAGACTGATTGGCATGCAGCGTTCTCCTGGGGTTTGGAGCCGCCGTGCCGGAGAGCTATTAGATCCTTGATCCCTGCTTGCCGATTACGGCGGCAGGGTTCGGTTAAAAAACCGCAACGACGTGCCGCTTCCTATTGGAAGCGCCACCACTGACTAAAACGAATCGTTGCAATGCAAAGCATAGGACCTAACCATAATTGAGCACTCGACGGCGTTCCGCAGCCGAGCTTCGAGGCGCGATTGTACCGTTCATCAAGGGGCTGCGTCGATTGCAATTTGCCGCTGGGTCTTGCGGCACTCACTCCGCTGGTTGATACCTGCCCCACTCCGTTGGAGCGCAATGCATGGCTGGCCCCGCGTATGCCGTGCGCTCCAGAGCGCCGGGCGGCACGACATGCAAACCGCTTTGCGCAGCCCGCCTCGGCAGATGGCTTGGAAGCCCTTTAAACGCCACAAGTCCATCACCGAAACGGCGCTCTTTAAGGTGGTGGCAGCCTGTTTGCGCCTTCTTAGCCGTGCGGCTCAAGGGGCGTTCCGCCTCTTCTGGCCCCAGAAGCACGGCCGCTTGATCAAAGGGGCACTTTTCTTGCCATGGCCAAGTCAGGAAACCAGCGCCCTTTTCTCCAGCAAATGGTCGAGCCAGTTCGGATCCATTTCTGGCTCACTGGAGAACAACAAGCCGGTGTAGTCGCGGTACGGCGGGGTAAAGATCTCCTCCCGGCAACCGTGATCGACCACCTTCCCACGCTGCATTACCAGTACCTCGTCAGCAATGGCGCGCACGGTGGCGACGTCGTGGGTGATGAACAAGTAGGCCACGCCCAGTTGCTGCTGGATGCGGTTGAGCAGCTTCAGAACGCCTTCGGCCACCAGTTGGTCGAGGGCCGAGGTGACTTCGTCGCAGATGATCAGTTGCGGCTCGGCCGCCAGAGCCCGGGCGATACAGATCCGCTGCTTCTGCCCGCCAGACAGTTCGCGGGGCTGGCGATCCATGTACAACGCCGGGTCCAGCTCGATCATCTCCAATAGCTCGGCGACCCGCTGGCGCAGCGCCTGGCCCTTGAGGCCGAGGTAGAAACTCAGCGGCCGGCCGATGATGTCGACGATGCGCTGGCGCGGGTTGAGCGCGGTGTCGGGGATCTGGTAAATCATCTGCAATCGGCGCAATTGCTCCTTGCTGCGCTGGCGATAATCAGCTGGCAGCGCTTTTCCGTCATACAACACCTGGCCGCTGGTCGGCGGCAACAACCCGGTGATCAAGCGTGCCGTAGAGCTCTTGCCGCTGCCCGACTCGCCGATCACCGCCAGGGTCTGGCCACGGTAGAGCTTGAGCGAGACATCATGCAGCACCGGCTGATGGCCGTAGCTGGCGCTGGCCTTGCGTACCTCCAGCAGCGGTGTTGCCTGCGGTGGGCGCGGCTTGGGTTCGGTGCGCAAGCTACGTACTGCCCAAAGCGATCTGGTGTAATCCTGCTGTGGGGCGTCGAGCATGGTCCGGGTGTCGGCCTCCTCCACCAGCTTGCCGTGACGCAGAACCATGATGCGGTCGGCCATTTGCGCCACCACTGCCAGGTCGTGGCTGATGTACAAGGCGGCGCTCCCGTAGGTTTTCACCGCATCGCGAATCGCCACCAGCACTTCGATCTGGGTGGTGACATCCAGCGCCGTGGTCGGTTCGTCGAAGATGATCAGGTCCGGGTGGCAGGCCATGGCCATGGCGGTCATCACCCGTTGCAACTGACCACCGGAGACCTGGTGCGGGTAGCGCTGGCCGATCTGCTCGGGGTTGGGCAGACGCAGTATGCGGTAGAGCTCCACTGCTTCGGCTTGTGCCTTGGCACGCTCGATACCAGCGTTCCTTACCGCGGTTTCGACATGCTGGTCGATCAGCCGGTGCGCGGGGTTGAACGAGGCCGCCGCGCTTTGCGCGACATAGGCGATACGCAGGCCGCGCAGCTTGCGCAGGGCTTCGGGCTTGGCGCCCACCAGTTCCTGGCCATCGAAGCGCACCGAGCCACCCGTGATACGGCAACCGTCGCGCACATAACCCATGGAGGCCAGGCCCAGAGTCGACTTGCCCGCCCCCGATTCACCAATCAGGCCCAGTACTTCGCCCCGCTGCAGGCTCAAGTCGATGCCCTTGATCAGCGGGTGCCAAGCGTCCTGATAATGGCCTTCAATACGCAGGTCGTGGATTTCCAGTAGCGGCTTGTCACTTGAATGAACGGTCATGCTCAGCACTCCTTCAGGCCGCTGGATAGATGCAGCACCCAGTCCACGACAAAGTTGACGCTGACGGTGATCAGCGCCACTGCCAGGGCCGGCAGCAGCGGGCTGATATCGCCGAAGGTGATCAGCACGGCATTGTCGCGGACCATGCTGCCCCAGTCGGCGGTCGGCGGCTGGATGCCCAGGCCCAGGAACGACAACGCACTGATGAACAGAAACACAAAGCAAAAACGCAGGCCGAACTCGGCAATCAGCGGCGCGGCGGCATTGGGCAGCACCTCGCGGCTGACCAGCCACCACAGCCCTTCCCCACGCAGCCGGGCGGCCTCGACGAAGTCCTGGACCACCACGGTCATCGCCACCGCCCGTGACAGGCGAAACACCCGGGTGGCATCCAGCAGCGCGATCACCAGCACCAGCGAGGTGGCGTTGGTGCCGACCACGCTGAGGATCAGCAAGGCAAAGATCAGCTGCGGGATGGCCATGAGGATATCCACCAGCCGCGACAGGCCCTGGTCGATCCAGCCGCCCCTGATCGCCGCTACCAGCCCGCAGAAACCGCCGACGGCAAAGGCCAGTAGCGTCGTCAGGAAGGCAATCCCCAGGGTGTTGCGCGCGCCATACACCAGGCGGCTGAACATGTCGCGGCCCAGGTTATCGGTACCCAGCAGGAACTGCCCGCCCCAGGGCGCAAAACCTTCGCCGACCACTTCAGTCTCGCCATACGGCGCCAGCACCGGCGCGAATAGGGCCACCAGGATGTAGGCAACAATCACCAGCAGGCCGAACTGGGCGCTCATGGGCGCCCGCAACAACGCTTTGATCAGGCTCATGGCTTACCCCTTCGGATGCATCAGGCGTGGGTTGCTGGCAATCGACAGCACGTCGGCCGTGGTATTGAGCAGGATGTAGGTGGCGGCGAAGATCAGGCTGCAGGCCTGCACCACCGGGATATCGCGCTTGGACACCGAGTCGACCAGTAACTGGCCGAGCCCCGGATAGACGAACACCACCTCGACCACCACCACGCCGACCACCAGGTAGGCCAGGTTCAGTGCCACCACGTTGATGATCGGTGCCAGGGCATTGGGCAAGGCGTGGTGGAAGATGATCCGCGCCTGGCTGATGCCCTTGAGCCGGGCCATCTCGATATAGGGGCTGGCCAGCACGTTGATCAAGGCCGCGCGGGTCATGCGCATCATTTGCGCGACCACCACCAGGCTCAGGGTCAGCACCGGCAGTAGCGAGCGCTCCAGCACCTCGGCGAACGATGCCCCCGGAGCCAGGTTGGAGATACTCGGCAACCAGTTGAGCTTGACCGCGAACACCAGGATCAGGATATAGGCGACGAAAAACTCCGGGAACGACACCGCGCTCAGGGCGCTGGTGTTGAGCAGGCGGTCGAACCAACTGTTGCGGTACAGCGCCGCGAGCATGCCCAGCAGCAAGGCTACCGGCACCGATACCAGCGCCGCCAGCAAGGCCAGGGTAAAGGTGTTGCCCAGGCGCGTGCCGATCAGCTCGGCAATCGGCCGCTGGTTGGCCAGCGACAGGCCCAGGTCACCGTGCAGCAGTTGCCAGGCCCAGTGGCCGAAGCGGGTCAGCGGCGGCAGGTCCAGGCCCAGTTGGGCACGGAAGGCAGCGACGGTCTCGGGAGTTGCCGCCTGGCCGAGCATGGCCTGGGCGACATCGCCCGGGAGCATGCCAACGGCCAGGAAGATGATCACCGACACCGCCAACAGCGACAACAGGCCCAGGGCCAGGCGCTGGAGCAACAGTTTGCAAAGGCTATTCACCGTACAGCTCCTCGAACAGGATCAACGAAGAAAGGTGCAAAAAGTGTCGGGCTTACGCCTGCCACCAGCGCTCGATCAAGCGCAGGCCATCGAGCTCGCCATAGGGCGCGGTCAGCCCGCCGTGGGCCACGCGCTTGGAGCGTGCGGCCACGGAGCTTGCGAACAGCGGCACGATCGCCCCGCCCTCGTCACGGCACAGGGCCTGCATTTCGTTGTACATCTCCTGGCGCAGCGGCGCGTTCATCTCGCCGCGAGCGGCGTTGAGCAGCTGGTTGAAACGGGCGTTGTCCCAGTGCGTCTCGTTCCAGGCCGCGCCCTTGGCGTAGCCGATGCTGAACATGCGGTCGGCGGTCAGGCTGCTGTACCAGAACGAGGTGGTGAAGGGCTGCTTCATCCACACATTGGAAAAAAAGCCGTCGGCTGGTTCGCGCACCACGTCGATGTCGATACCGGCCTGGCGTGCCTGCTCCTTGAACAGTACCGAGGCATCCACCGCGCCGGTGTAAGCGGCATCGGAGGCCTGCAGGCGCACCTTGAGCGAATCGACCCCGGCCTGGCGCAGGTAGAAACGCGCCTTGTCCGGGTCATAGCCACGCTGCTCCAGGGCGCTGTTGATGAAGCGACTACCGGGCTGGATCGGGTGGTCGTTGCCAATCTGGCCATAGCCATAAAGCACCGAGGCCAGCAGGGTTTCGCGGTTGATCGCATGTTTGAGCGCCAGACGGATGTTGTTGTCCTGGAACTGCTGGCTGTCGGTCAGCATCGGGAAGGTGTAGTGCTGGGCGCCCTTGGTCTCTTCGATGACCAGATTGGGGTTGCGCTTGAGCAAGGCGACAGTCTTGAGATCGACCTTGTTGATCACATCGACCTGGCCGGTGACCAGGGCGTTGACCCGCGCGGCGCCATCGGCGATGGCCAGCAGCTCGGCGCTGGCGAAATGCGCGCGGCCGGCTTTCCAGTAATCCGGGCTGCGCTCAAGGTCCATGCGCACGCCGGGTTCGAAGCCCTTGAGGCGATAACCGCCGGTGCCGATCCCGGCCTGCCAGTCGGCGGCGCCGTCCTTGGCGGGCATGATCACCAGGTGATAATCGGCCACCACGTAGGCGAAGTCGGCATTGCCCGAATGCAGTTCGAACACCACGGTGTCATTGCCCTGGGCGCTGACCTTGGCAACATCGCCGAGCACAGTCTTGGCCGCCGAGGTGGACTTGTCGCCCAGGTGATGCCCGATTGAGGCGACCACATCGCCGGCATCCAGAGTCTTGCCGTCATGGAAGGTCACCCCCTGGCGCAAGGTGAAGGTCCAGATGCGTGCATCGGGGCTGGATTCCCAGCGCTCGGCAAGCTCGGGGATCGCCGTGCCATCGACGCCGATTTCGCTCAGGGTGTTGTACACCGCCGAGAAACCGACAAAGGTAAAGGTGTCGCTCCATGAACCTGGATCACGAGAATCGGTAGTACTGCCACCGGCCAGGCCCATGCGTAGCACGCCGCCCGCTTTCGGGGTGGCCTCCCCGGCCCAGCCGCGTTGCGGCAAGCCCATTGAAAACGCCCCGGCCACGGCAACCGCCGCTGCGCTGTACTTGAGAAAATCCCGACGCGGCAGGCCGCTGTCGTGCATCGCTTGAGTTATTTTGTTGTTGTTATCGCTCATGGCATTGCCTCTGTTGAACCGCAGAGAAAAGGATTCAGCCGACCTCGCACGCACTGATGCTAAATATTTGTAATTGTCATCATGACAAATACATTAAGCTCAAAAACAGGTCGCTGCCAATCCCCTTCTCTTTACGAGCGAGGCTCTTGCTAGGCGGGGTTTTGTCAGTACTATCGGTTCGAAGGGGCAGATCGGAATGTCGCTACTGCCCTACCACTGAAGAGAGAATTCAAACTAGATGAGTCAGTCGACCCGCCTGATCACCGCCTCATACATCCTCTCGTTCGTAGCGGCCAACGCGCCGCAGAGGTTGCGTACCGAGACCATTGCCAAGTGGGTCAAGACTCATCCCACCCGGGTACGCAGTCTCGTGTCGTTGATGGTCAAAGCCAATATTCTGAAGTCATGGCGCGGCGCCCACGGCGGCCTGACCCTCGCACGCCCAGCCAGCGATATCACCTTGCGTGAGGTCTATGACGCCGTACAGGAAAGCTCGCTGATCGCCGAGAAGATCGACAACCCGTTCTCAGGCCTGGAAGAACATTGCAAGGTATTCGATGTATTCACCCGCCTGTTCGCCATGCTTGAAGCCAACATGCGCCTGGACCTTGGCACTATCACCGCAGACCAACTGTTCGTTGCCTTCGAAAAACCGCAGGAAAATATCAGGCAGGCCTAAGACCTTAGGGCGCAATGCTCGGGGCCTTCATCAGCGCAGCAGCTGGGCGCTTATCGCTCCCGCGCTCGATTGATATACACCACAGCACTGGATTTCATGAGGTCCTGATAGACATCAGGATCCTCACAAAACCAATCAACGACAGCAACTCCTCAAGCCTTGGATGCAGGGGTCTGTTCCGCCAGTGCCACGGCACGGAACATTGCGCGACGCTTGTTCAGCGTCTCTTCCCACTCCAGGGTCGGCACCGAGTCGGCAACAATCCCGCCGCCGGCCTGTACATGCAGCTCGCCGTTCTTGATCACCGCCGTGCGAATGGCAATGGCAGTGTCCATGTTGCCGTTCCAGGCGAAGTAACCCACGGCGCCGCCATAGATCCCACGCTTGACCGGTTCCAGCTCGTCGATGATTTCCATCGCACGGATTTTCGGTGCGCCGGACAGGGTGCCCGCCGGCAGGATCGCCCGCAGCGCATCCATGGCCGTCAGCCCGGCCTTGAGCTGGCCGGTGACGTTGGAAACGATGTGCATCACGTTGGAATAGCGCTCGATGACCATCTTTTCGGTGAGTTTCACCGAACCGATTTCCGAGACCCGACCGGTGTCGTTGCGTCCCAGGTCGATCAGCATCAGGTGCTCGGCGATCTCCTTGGCGTCCGACAGCAGGTCCTGCTCCAGGGCCAGGTCGGCTTCCTCGGAGGCGCCCCGCGGGCGGGTACCGGCGATCGGCCGCACAGTGATCAGGTTGTCTTCGACCCGCACCAGCACTTCCGGCGAGCTGCCCACTACGTGGAAATCACCGAAGTTGAAGAAGTACATGTAAGGGGTCGGGTTGAAGCAGCGCAGCGCCCGGTACAGGTCGATGGGCGCCGCCGAAAAATCGATGGACATGCGCTGGGACGGCACCACCTGCATGCAGTCACCGGCCAGGATGTATTCCTTGATGGTGTCCACGGCCCGTTCATAGTCAGCCTGGGTAAAGCTGGAGCGGAACAGCGGATCAGCGGCCAGCTGCTTGCTGAAATCCAGGCCCGGACGCGGAGTGATCGGCTGGCGCAGTTGCGCCAGCAATTCCTGCAAACGTGCCTGGCCGGCTTCGAAGGCGTTGTCCTGGCCAGGGTCGGCCAGCACGATGGCGTGCACCTTGCCCGCCAGGTTGTCGAACACCACTACCGCGTCGGAGACCATCAGCAGGATATCCGGCACACCGATCGGATCCGGGTTCGGGCACGGGCCCAGGCGCGGCTCGACATAACGCACGCAGTCATAGCCGAAATAGCCCACCAGGCCACCGTTGAAACGCGGCAGGCCGGCAATGGTCGGGACGTTGTAGCGGGCTTTGAATTCCTCGACGAAGGCCAGCGGGTCGGCCACTTCGTGACTTTCGATCTCCACGCCATCATGGGTCACGCTGACCTGGAAGCCGTGCACCCGCAGCACAGTGCGGCACGGCAGGCCGATGATCGAGTAACGCCCCCACTTCTCACCGCCCTGCACCGACTCCAGCAGATAGGAGTTGGGCTGGTCGGCCAGTTTCAGGTAGATCGACAGCGGGGTATCGAAGTCGGCAAGGGTTTCGCAGGCCAGCGGGATACGGTTGTAACCGGCTGCGGCCAAACGCAGGAATTCTTCGCGAATCATGGGGTGCCTCGTGGCTTGAGGGTCTAACAGTCAGGTATGCAAACGTGCCGGCGGGGCCGGCCAGACAAAAATCAGGCGCGCCAACGCCAGCGGGCCAGGGCCTTGATGACTTTCATCCAGAGTTTGCGAGTGACCACCACGATGGAGTTTCCAGAATGGGATGGAACAGCGTCGGGCAACGTTATCTCAGCGGCAGGTTCTAAGCAACCGGGGATCAGCGCCCGCAGGTTGTCGATCACCAGCGCCGGCGACTCCTCGGCAATCGGCCGGCCGTGGTTGTAGCCGTAGCTCAGGGCGACGCACTTGACCCCCGCCGCCTTGGCTGCCAGCACGTCACTGCGCGAATCGCCGACGAACAGTGATTGCGAGGCCGGCACGCTGGCCATCTTCATCACAAAGAACAGCGCCGCCGGGTCGGGTTTCTTCTGCGGCAGGGTATCGCCGCCGATGATCCAGCGGAAATACCGACCGATTTTCATCTGGTCCAGCAAGGGGGCCACGAAACGCTCGGGCTTGTTGGTAATCAGGGCCATTTCCACGCCCTGCTTGTGCAGCCACTTGAGAGTCTCGCGCGCACCGGGATAGACCACGGTCAACTCGTGGCTGTCCTCGTAGGCGGTATTGAACAGCTCCAGCGCATACTCGGCCTCGACATCGTCGACACCCTGGGCCTCCAGGCTGTTGGCCAGGGCCCGGCGCACCAGCATGGGCGCACCGTTGCCAACCCACTCACGCACCGCCTCGACACCGGCAGGCTTGCGCCCCAGCTTGAGCAGCATCTGATCCACGGCAGCCGCAAGGTCCGGCACCGAATCGACCAGGGTGCCATCCAGGTCGAACATCACCAGCCGTGGCAGGCGCCCCTGGAACAGCTGCTCAAAGGCGCTCATGGTCGCGCCAACGCCAGTTCGGCACGCATTTTCTCGATGACTTCCTGATAGTTCGGCGCATTGAAGATCGCCGAGCCTGCCACAAAGGTATCGGCGCCTGCGGCAGCGATTTCGCGGATGTTGCCCACGTTCACCCCACCGTCGATTTCCAGGCGGATATCCCGCCCGGAGGCATCGATCAAGGCACGAGCCTCACGCAGCTTGTCGAGGGTGCCCGGAATGAACTTCTGCCCGCCAAAGCCCGGGTTGACACTCATCAGCAGCACCATGTCGACCTTGTCCATCACGTACTTGAGCACGTCCAGCGGAGTTGCCGGGTTGAACACCAGGCCAGCCTTGCAACCGCCTTCGCGGATCATCTGCAGGGAACGGTCCACATGCAGCGTGGCTTCGGGGTGGAAGGTGATGTAGGTGGCGCCCGCTTCGATGAAGTCACCGATGATGCGGTCCACCGGAGTGACCATCAGGTGTGCATCGATCGGCGCGGTGATCCCGTACTTGCGCAGCGCGGCGCAGACCATCGGGCCGATGGTCAGGTTCGGCACATAGTGGTTGTCCATGACATCGAAATGCACGATGTCGGCGCCGGCGGCCAGGACATTGTCCACTTCCTCGCCCAGACGGGCGAAGTCGGCGGAGAGAATCGACGGAGCAATAGCGAAGGGCTGCATGACGCACCTTTTTTGAGCAGAATCACGATGGCGCGCATTGTATACCTCATGCTTTGGAGCGCACACCGTAACCGCGATGATCAGTAGGCCGCGCGATAGATCTTCTCGATATCGGCGGGGCTCAGCCGGCGCGGGTTGTTGCGCATCAAGCGCTCGATACCCGCGGCCTCGACGGCCATGGCCGGGATCGCATCCTCGGGCACGCCGAAGCTGCGCAAGCCGCTGGGAATTTCCACCGCCGCACACAACGCTGCCATGGCCTCCACTGCCCGGTCGGCCGCCTCGCTGGCACTCAGGTGCGCGGTCTGTACCCCCATGGCCTCGGCGATATCCTGCATACGCTCGACGCAGGCCATCTTGTTCCAGGTCATGACATAGGGCAGCAGCAAGGCATTGCTGACCCCGTGGGACATATGAAAGCGGCCGCCCAGGGGATAGGCCATCGCATGCACCGCACCGACCCCGGCATTGCCGAAGGCCATGCCGGCCATCAGGCTGGCGGTGGCCATGTCCTCCCGGGCCTGCAGGTGGGCCGGGTTGGCAAAGGCCTTGGGCAAAGCCTTGACGATCAGCTTGATGGCGCCGATGGCCAGGGAGTCGGTGATCGCGGAAGCATTGAGGGACAGGTAAGCCTCAATGGCATGCGCCAGGGCATCGACGCCGCTGGCCGCGGTGACACGCGGTGGACAGGTCAGGGTCATCTGCGGGCTGACCAGGGCCACGTCCGGCAGCAGGTAGTCGCTGATGATGCCTTTCTTCAATTGCGCGACCCGGTCCGAGAGGATCGCCACATTGGTCACTTCCGAACCAGTGCCTGCGGTGGTGGGAATGGCGATCAGCGGCGGCCCCTTGCGCGGCACCTGGTCGATGCCGAACAGGTCCTCCAGGGCGCCATGATAGCCGGCATAGGCCCCGACACTCTTGGCAATATCGATGGCGCTGCCGCCGCCCAGGCCGATCAGCCCGTCATGCCCGCCCTCGCGGTACACCTGCATGCAGTCCTCGACGATGGCGATTTCCGGATCAGGCTGCACCCGGTCGAAGACTTCGTAACTGCGCTCCCCCAGGTGGGCCAGCGCCAGCTCCACCGTGCCGGACCTGAGCAGGGCAGTATCGGTGACGATCAGCGGGTTATCGACATCCAGGCGGGTCAGCTCGGCAGCCAGTTGCTCGATGGCGGTGCTGCCGGTCAGCAATTTATGGGCGATCTTGAAAGAGGAAATACTCATGTGCGCAGCCTCTTATATAAAGGTGGGAGCCGGCACAAGCGTAGCTGGGGATTGCGCAACCGGGCTGTCGCGATGCCCGATCGGCATCACGACAGTGCTCACGTTACCCGCGAAAGCTCATGCCACCTCGCTTTCCACCGCCCGGGCGGGCTTGGCCTGGGGCCCTGGCTGGGCACCCGGGACGGCAGTTGCGTCCGCGGCGCCCAGGTCCTTGCTGAAAGTCCGGTCGTTCTCGCCCTTGAAGAAGTTCTTGCCGTAGATCAGCAGGCACAGCACCACGCCAATGGCAAAGCCCCAACTGGCGCCCTTGATCGCCAGCACTGCACCGATCACCCCTGCGATGCCCAGGTCACGCTGGCTACGGGCCTCGAGAATGCCCAGGCGCACGCTGACGTAACCCTGGATCAGCAAGGTCAGCGCCAGCGCGACCCCGAGAATCGGCTGCACCAGGGTCACTACCGGCAACAGCAGCAAGCCGGTGTTGGTGCCCCAACGGAACGAGCCCATGCCGCCATAGATCGACTTCATGGCCTTGGGCCCGCCCTTGAAGCGCTCGATCACCACCACCAGCATCGCCGCCCATTTCGGCCCGCACATGGCAATGTCCGGACCGAAGATGCTCATGAACGCGTTGCGCCCGCCGAAGATCAGGTGCGAGCGGTCCGGGTCGTAGTCGACCTTTTCGTCGGTGCGGATCTGCTCGGCCTCGTCCAGCAGCACCTTGGCGCTGAGCACATCGCCAAAGACGATGATGTACACCGCGAGCATGGTCGGCAGCGCGCTGATGAACATCGACAGCGGCGGCATGCCCAGGCCGAACACCGTGTAGTTGTTCCACAGGCCGATGAAGTCCGGCTTGCTCAGGCCCCACTGGATGGTCGGCCACGGCGCTTCACCGAACAGCGGCGCCAGCACTACCGCCAGCAGGATGATCGGCAGGATGCCCAGCTTGGCGAAGTTCCACCAGAAGCGGTTACGCAGCTTGAGCTGGGCAAAATGCTGAGAAAAGATCAGGTAGAAGGCAATGCCGATGGCAATGGAAATGGTCCAGGGAAAGCTGTCGAACTTGCCGCCCACCTGGAACACCGCGGTCACCGCACTGAGCCCGGCGCCGACAATGATTCCCGACTTGATCGCCGAGGGCACGAAGCCCACCACCTTGCGCGCCATGCCGGTGGCCCCCAGGGCGATGGAGAACACCCCGAGCATCAACTGGAAGGCAATCAGCGCGTGGACACGCTCCGGGCCCACGGGAAACTGCGCGCAATAGGCCATCAGCAGCGGCACCGCCGGGGTGATCCAGCCGGGCACCACGGGGTCGCCCAGCAGGTGGTGGGCCAGGTACAACAGGCCGTTGAGCATGACCACGGCCAGGGCCATCTCGAAGGGCATGCCGAGGAACTCGGTCATCAGTGGAATGGCCGCCAGGTCGACGGCGCACATCAGCAAGCCTTGCAGGTAGTCCGGCAGCTCGAATTTGTAGTGGATAAAGGGCAAACGCACCTTGAACGGGCCAAGGGCGATGTACGGCGTTTCGTGCCGAGTGTCGGAAGGCGTTGGCATCAACTGCACCTGTCTTATTGGTATTGGTGGCGGTGTAAAGCGGCCCGCGCCAGTTGGCACGGGCAAGGATCGATCAATAGGCAGCCCGGTAGATCTGCTCGATATCGCCGGGGCTCAGTTGGCGCGGGTTGTTGCGCATCAGCCGCTGGATACCCGCCGCTTCCACGGCCATGGCCGGGATCGCGTCCTCGGGCACACCGAAGCTGCGCATGCCCGTGGGGATGTCCACCGCAGCGCACAGCGCAGCCATGGCCTGGACCGCCTGCTCTGCGGCCTGGCCATCACTGAGCCCGGCGATCGGCAGGTCCATGGCCTGGGCGATATCGCGAAAGCGCTCGACACAGGCCATCTTGTTCCAGGCCATGACGTAGGGCAGTAGCAGCGCGTTGCTCACCCCGTGGGCGATATTGAAGCGCCCGCCCAGGGGATAGGCCAGGGCATGCACTGCACCGACTCCGGCATTGCCGAAGGCCATGCCGGCCATCAGGCTGGCGGTGGCCATGTCTTCCCGGGCCTGCAGGTTGGCCGGGTTGGCGTAGGCCTTGGGCAGCGCCCTGACGATCAGGCGGATCGCGCCCAGGGCCAGGGAGTCGGTGATCGGCGAACCGTTGAGCGACAGGTAGGACTCCACCGCATGCACCAGCGCGTCGACGCCACTGGCGGCGGTGACGCTGCGCGGGCAGGTCAGGGTCATCACCGGGCTCACCAGCGCTACGTCCGGCAGCAGGTAATCGCTGACGATGCCCTTTTTCAACTGGGCCACCTTGTCCGAGAGGATCGCCACGTTGGTCACCTCCGAACCGGTGCCCGCAGTGGTAGGAATGGCAATCAGCGGCGGCCCCTTGCGCTGCACCTGATCCACCCCGAACAGCTCTTCCAGCGCGCCTTCATGGCCGGCGAACGCAGCCACCGCCTTGGCGATATCAATGGCGCTGCCGCCGCCCAGGCCGATCAGGCCATCGTGGCCACCGGCCCGGTAAGCCTGGGTGCAGGCCTGGACTATGGCGATTTCCGGCTCCGGCTGGACCTCGTCGAAGATCCGGTAAGCGCGCCCGCCCAGGTGGGCCAAGGCCAGATCGACGGTGCCGGACTTGACCAGGATCGCATCGGTGACGATCAGCGGGTTGCTGATCTGCAGGCGCGCCAGTTCGGCGTCCAGCTGTTCGATGGCGCCCTGGCCGGTAATCAGTTTGTTGGCAATCTTGAACGCAGAAATACTCATCAGCTCGGCCTTGTTTAATTGTTGTGGCAAGAGCGCCGTCAGGCGGCCACTCTCGAATGGGCTCGCAGGCTGTAGAGCGAAAGCTGTGCCAAGATACGCAAAGCCTTGATCTACAAGGCTCTGGAAGGAAATCCAGGGGAATGACCGGGCCGTCGCGATTGAATTGCTGATCGCTGCAGGCAGCTCTGATCAGAATCCTAATCAGAGTGTTCCCAGCGCTTCATCTTCTGCACCACCGTGGCCTGGCTCACCCCCAGCGCCTTGGCGGCCAGGCGGGTGGTCTTGTGCAGTTGCAGGGCCGCGCGAATTGCCTGGCGCTCGGCGTTCTCCAGCACCTTGCGCAGCGGCAGGCGGCTGTCGTCGGTGTTGCGGGCCTGTTGCTCGATCAGGTCCTCCGGCAGGTCCAGGGCCTCTATCACCTGGCCGGAGCAGGTCACCACCAGGCGCTCCACCACGTTGATCAGCTCGCGGATGTTCCCCGGCCAGGCGTACTCGCCCAGCAGTTCCAGGGCTTCCAGGCTCCACTGCACCTGACGCTGATAGCGCTGGTTGAAGTGCTCCAGGTAGTACTCCAGCAAGGGGCCGATTTCCTCGCTGCGCTCGCGCAGGGCCGGGATCGCGATGGGCACCACATTCAGGCGGTAATACAGGTCGGCGCGGAACTTGCCCTCGGCCACCCGCTGCTTGAGGTCGTGATGGGTGGCGCTGATGATGCGCACATCCACCTCCTTGAGCTCCAGGCCGCCCACCGGAATGAAGCGGTTCTCTTCGATGACCTTGAGCAGCTTGACCTGCACCGCCAGGGGCAGATCGCCGATCTCATCGAGAAACAGCGTACCGTTGTGTGCCAGTTCCAGCAGTCCGCGCTTGCCCTTGCTGCCAGCACCGGTGAAGGCACCCGGGGCATAGCCGAACAGCTCGGCCTCGATCAGGTTCTCCGGCAGCGCCCCGCAGTTGAGGGCCAGGAACGGTTCGCGGGCACGAGCACTGGCGTTGTGGATAAATTGCGCCACCAGGGTTTTACCCACACCCGTCTCCCCTTGCAGCAGCACCTTCACGTCGCAGTCGGCCACTTGCCGGGCCTGGGCAAAGACCCGCCCGGAAACCTCCTGGTCGGCCATCAGCGGTGATTGCAACAGGTCGTCACGCTGGCCCGCATGCAGCCGCGCAGTGCTGGTGCGCAGCTGCTTGAGCTGCTGCAACTCGTCGCGCTCGCGCTTGATGCGCAGCAGCTCGGTCATGTCGCGCACGGTGCTGACCACATAGCGAATGCTCTGGTCGGCGGCGAGGATCGGCGTGGCACTGACCAGCAACTTCTTGCCGTGGCTGAGGCTCTGCATCACCGACACCGGCCGACCGTCCTGCAGTACCCGTAGTGAAGCGGACTGGGAAATCACCCCGCTCTTCACCAGCTCCTGCATCGGCCGCCCCAGCAGCTCGGCGCCGTTCAGGCCGGTGAGGCGCTCGTAGGCCTGGTTGACCTTGAGGGTCTGGCCCTGGCCATCGGTGATGTAGACGCCGTCATGCAGCGCATTGAGCAGCTCTTCGAAACTGGCATCGTTGAAGTTCACCCGCGACTCCACAGTAAGCATGGGAAGCGCGCAGTTTACGGGTGAACGACAAGCAGAGGGGACGGGGCGGCCCAGACCTTAGTACAAGGCCGCCCGAGGGGCTCAGGCCTGAGCCGTGCGCAGTTTCTCGCTGCGCCCGCGCAGCCATTCCAGGGTCAGCAGCAGGATCACCGAGAAGGCGATCAGCAACGTGGCCGCAGCGGCGATGGTCGGGCTGAGGTTCTCGCGGATGCCGCTGAACATCTGCCGCGGCAGGGTGGCCTGCTCCGGGCCGGCGAGGAACAGGGTCACTACCACTTCATCGAACGAGGTGGCGAAGGCGAACAGCGCGCCACTGATGACCCCGGGGGCGATCAACGGCAAGGTCACCCGGCGGAATGTGGTCAGCGGCGAGGCACCCAAACTGGCCGCGGCCCGCACCAGGTTGTGGTTGAAGCCCTGCAGGGTTGCCGACACGGTGATGATCACGAAAGGCACGCCGAGCACCGCATGCACGATGATCAGCGAAAAGAAACTGTTGCCCATGCCCAGCGGGGCGAAGAACAGGTAGCTGGCCACACCGATGATCACTACCGGTACCACCATCGGCGAAATCACCAGGGCCATCACCAGCGCCTTGCCGGGGAAATCACCGCGGGTCAGGCCGATGGCCGCCAGGGTGCCGAAGACCATGGCCAGCAAGGTTGCGGCCGGCGCCACGATGACGCTGTTCTTCAGCGCGCGCATCCACTCGGCAGAGGCGAAGAAGTCCTGGTACCAGTGCAGCGAAAAGCCCTGCAGCGGGTACACCAGGAAACTGCCGGAGTTGAACGACAGCGGGATGATCACCAGCACCGGCAACACCAGGAACAACAGGATCAAGCCGCAGAGAATCCGCAAGCTGTAGAACCAGACCCGTTCGACGGGTGACATGTAGGGGCTCAGCATTTCGATTCTCTCCTTAGCTCAGGCGCAGGCGGCTTGCGCCCACCAGCCAGCTGTAAATCAGATAGAGCACGATGGTCGCCAGCAACAGCAGGCCGCCCAGGGCCGTGGCCATGCCCCAGTTGATGCTGGTGTTGGTATAGAAGGCGACGAAGTAGCTGACCATCTGGTCGTTCGGGCTGCCCAGCAATGCCGGGGTGATGTAGTAACCAATCGCCAGGATGAACACCAGCAGGCAACCAGCGCCGACCCCAGCGTAGGTCTGCGGGAAATACACCCGCCAGAAGCTGGCGAACGGATGGCAGCCCAGGGAGATCGCCGCACGCATGTAGGTCGGCGAGATGCCTTTCATCACGCTGTAGATCGGCAGGATCATGAACGGCAACAGGATGTGCACCATGGAGATGTAGACCCCGGTACGGTTGAACACCAGTTCCAGGGGCTTGTCGATCACCCCCATGGCCAGCAGCGCGCTGTTGATCAGGCCACCCGATTGCAGCAGCACGATCCACGCCGCCACTCGCACCAGGATCGAGGTCCAGAACGGCAGCAGCACCAGGATCATCAGGAGGTTGCTCTTGCGCGCCGGCAGGTTGGCCAGCAGGTACGCCAGGGGATAGGCCAGGGCCAGGCAGATGGCGGTGATCACCAGGCCCATCCAGAAGGTGCGGGCGAAGATGTCCAGGTAGATGGACTGGTCCGGGGTGGCCGGGGCCAGTTCGCCCAGGTCGTCGATGCGATGGTCCACCGCCGCCAGCAGGTAGTACGGGGTCAGGCTGCTGGTGTTGCGGCGGATCGCCTGCCAGTAGGCCGGGTCGCCCCAGCGCTCATCCAGGCTTTCCATGGCTTCTTTATAGGATTCGGGCTCGGCCTTGAACGGCAGGGCGCGGGCGGTCTTGGTCAGCAGGCTGCGGTAGCCGGCCAACTCCATGTTCAGGCGCTTGGACAGGTCGCCCAGGGTCTGATTCTTGCGGGCGTCCGCCAGGTCTTCGCTCAAGGCCTTGTAGGCCCCTTCGGCAGGCAGGCCACGACCGTCCCAGGCACTCACGGCCGCCACAGTACGCGGCATGCCGCCGACCACTTCCGGGTTGCCGACGCTCTTGTACAGCAGCGCCACGATCGGTACCAGGAACACCAGCAGCAGAAACAGCACCAGGGGCGCGATCAGCGCCTGGGCCTTCCAGCGGTTGACCCGCTCGGCACGGGCCAGCCGCTGCTTGAGGGTCGGGCCGGTGACCGCGTTCAGGGGAACGGTGATGGTCATGACAAACTCCGCGAATCGATCTTTCGAATACAAACCACCAGGCGGCAGGAGCGGGCTTGGCCGCGCATCGAAGGCTGTGCTTCACCATCAAGGTTGATGCTGATGACGCCTTCGCGAGCAAGCTCGCTCCTACAACGGCAGGGGGTGGTTACTTGGCTGCCCAGGCGTTGAAGCGCTGTTCCAGTTGCTCACCGTTGTCAGCCCAGAAGCTGACGTCGATCTGCACCTGGTTGGCGATGTTTTCCGGAGTGGTCGGCATGTCCTTGAGGATGTCCTTGGCCAGCAGCGGCACGGCCTGGGTGTTGGCCGGGCCGTAGGCGATATTCTGCGAATAGGTTTTCTGCTGCTGCGGTTGCACCGAGTAGGCGATGAACTTCTTCGCCGCTTCGGCGCGAGCCTTGTCCAGGCCTTTTGGAATGGCCCAGGCGTCGAAGTCGTAGATGCCGCCGTTCCACACCACTTTCAGGTTGCTTTCCTTCTGCACCGCGGCGATCCGGCCGTTGTAGGCCGAGCTCATGACCACGTCGCCGGAAGCCAGGTACTGCGGCGGCTGGGCGCCGGCTTCCCACCACTGAATGTAGGGCTTGAGCTCATCGAGTTTCTTGAAGGCACGGTCCTGCCCATCCTTGCCGGCCAGGACCTTGTACACGTCCTTGGGCGCGACGCCGTCGGCCATCAGGGCGAACTCCAGGGTGTACTTGGCGCCCTTGCGCAGGCCGCGCTTGCCCGGGAACTGCTTGACGTCCCAGAAATCAGCCCAACTGCTCGGAGCGGTTTTCAGCTTGTCGGCGTTGTAGGCCAGTACCGTGGACCAGACGAAAAAGCCCACGCCGCACGGCTGGATCGCGCCCTTGACGTAGTCTTCGCTGTTACCGAACAGCGCCGGGTCCAGTTGCTCGAACATGTCCTCGTCGCAACCGCGGGACAGTTCCGGGGACTCCACTTCTACCAGGTCCCAGGACACACTCTTGGTGTCGACCATGGCCTTGATCTTGGCCATTTCGCCGTTGTATTCGCCGGCGATGATCTTGCCCTTGCCCGCCGCTTCCCAAGGGGCATAGAAGGCCTTGACCTGGGCCGCCTTGTTCGCCCCGCCAAAGGACACCACGGTCAGGTCCGGGCCCGCCGCCATGGCGTGCGCCGCACCCATCATGCCCAGTGCCAGGGCGGTGAATTTCAGGGATCTCAACATTTATTGTGTTCTCCACGTGCAGGTTGGTGTTGCAGGGGGGCGATCAATTCGCCTCTAGAAGCGGGTCGAGCGCGCGAACGTGCTCGACTTGCCAGCCAAGTGGCACCACGTCACCCACTGCCAGCGCAGGATCGAGCTCGGCAATCGGCTGTTTCACGAAGAAGTCGCTCTTGCCGCAGACTTCCAGGCGCACCCGGACGTGGTCGCCCAGATAGATGAATTCCGCCACCCGGCCGGAGAAGCGGTTGACGCAGCTTTCGCTGGAACCGTTGAGGCTCACCCGCTCCGGGCGGATGGACAAGGTCACCGGGCCGCCGACCTGGCCGACATTCACCGCCAGCGCCTCGACCTTCTCGCCACGCCCCAGCTCCACCACGCAACGCTCGCCGTTGTGGCTGTGCAGGCGGCCGTTGAGGCGGTTGTTCTCGCCGATGAAGTTGGCGACGAAGGTGTTCTTCGGTTCTTCGTAGAGAGTGCGCGGCGGCGCGATCTGCTGGATCTCGCCCTGGTGGAACACCGCCACCCGGTCGGACATGGTCAGGGCTTCGCCCTGGTCGTGGGTCACATAGACCACGGTCACGCCCAGGCGCTGGTGCAGGTGCTTGATCTCCATCTGCATGTGTTCGCGCAGTTGCTTGTCGAGGGCACCAAGGGGTTCGTCCATCAGCACCAGCTGTGGCTCGAACACCAGGGCCCGGGCCAGGGCCACCCGCTGCTGCTGGCCGCCGGACAGCTGGGCCGGGTAACGCTGGGCGAAAGCGTCGAGCTGGACCATGCTCAGCACGCGCTTGACCCGCTCGCTGATGTCGGTCTTGCCGAGGCCGCGCACCGACAGCGGAAAGGCCAGGTTCTCGGCCACGGTCATGTGGGGGAACAGCGCGTAGTTCTGGAACACCATGCCGATGTCGCGCTTGTGCGGCGGCACATTGTTGATCGAACGCCCGGCCAGCTGGATCTCGCCGGCGGTCGGGGTTTCGAAACCGGCCAGCATCATCAGGCTGGTGGTCTTGCCGGAACCGGACGGCCCCAGCAGGGTGAGGAACTCGCCTTTGCGAATTTCCAGGTTGAGGTCTTTGACGATCAGGTTCTCGCCGTCGTAGCTCTTCTGCACACCACGAAAGCTGACCAGAACATCGTTGGCCCCAGCACTTGAAACGACCTCGCTCATACCCGCACCTTTTGTTTTAGACGGCTGTGGAACAAGCCTAGAGGAGCCTGCAGAGCGCGCAAATCGGGGGCCAGGAGAGATTCGCCTCAGCCCTCTGGAAGGTTGCGTGTAGGGATTGCCCTACAAGAATGGCGCGATTGGATAAGGGCGGAGGCAAACGGCAGGCTGCAAGCGGCAAGAAACGGCGAAAGCCTGAAAGCGCGGAATGTCGCAAATGGATAAGTGCCCTCCCCCAAGGGGAGGGAGAGCACCGCAGAGGGTGTCAGAGCAGCTTGTGTTCCATGGCGTATTTCACCAGTTCGGCCAGGGAGGTGATGTTGAGCTTCTGCATCAGCCGCGCCTTGTGGGTACTGATGGTCTTGCTGCTCAGGGCCAGTTGCTGGGCAATGTCGTTGACATTGGCGCCCTGGGCCAGGCGCTCGAAAACCGAGAATTCACGCTCGGAAAGCAGCGAATGCAAGGGCCGGGTATCGGTCAGGCCGACCTCGAAGACCATACGGTCAGCCAGGTCCGGGTCGATATAGCGGCCGCCGGATGCCACCTTGCGAATGGCCGTCAGCAGCAGCGACGGATCACTGTCCTTGGTGGCGTAGCCGGCAGCGCCGATCTTCAGCGCCCGGGCGGCCATCTGCGCCTCGTCGTGCATCGACAGCACCAGGATCGCCGGCGGGTTGCTCAGGGCACGGATCCGCGGAATGGCCTCCAGGCCGTTCACCCCGGGCATGGAGATATCCAGCAGCACCACTTCGCAGGGCACCTGACGCAGGGTCTCCAGCAACTGCTCGCCGTTGCTCGCCTCGCCCACCACGACCAGGTCCTTGGCCAGGCCAATCAGTTGCTTGATGCCTTCGCGAACGATGGTGTGGTCTTCGGCTACCAGTACACGGATCACGCGTGTCTCCTCATTATTGTTCTTGGTCCAGGGGCACCCGGACACTCAGGGTGGTGCCTTCGCCCCGCTCACTGTGCAGCGACAGGCCCCCGCCCATGATCAGCACCCGCTCGCGCATGCCTACCAGGCCAAAGGACGTCGGACGTGCAGAAGCGGTGTCGAAGCCCAGGCCGTCATCGCTGATGCTCATGCACAGCTCGTGTGCTTCCAGGGTCAGGGTGAGTTCCACAGTATGCGCCTGGGCATGGCGCATGACATTGGTCAGGGCCTCCTGGAGGATACGGAACAGGCCGACGGCCTTGGCGTCGCTCAAGCGCGGCAGGTTGTCCGGCACCTGCACCAGGCAGGGGATCTGGGTGCGGGCCTCGAACCGGCGGGCCTGCCATTCGATGGCCGAGGCGATGCCCGCATCGAGGATTGGCGGCCGCAGTGCGGTAGCCACATCCCGCACCAGCTGGAACAGCTGGGCGATCAGGCGCTTCATGCTGTTGAGGCGTTCATGCAGGCCCGGGTCGAGCTGGGCATAGGCCAGCTCACACATGGACGTTTCCAGCTTGAGCACAGTCAGCATCTGCCCCAGTTCGTCATGGACTTCCCGGGCAATGCGGGCCTTTTCCTCTTCGCGCACGCTTTCCAGGTGCGCCGACAGCTCCCGCAACTGTTCACGGGAGCTGGCCAGTTCCAGCTCGATGCGCTTGCTTTCGCTGATGTCCCAGACAATGCCGTCCCAGACAAACGCGCCGTCATCCAGGCGCCGGGTGATGGCCTTGATCTCGGCCCAGCGCTGCTGGCCCTGGCGAGTGAGGATGCGGCCCTGCCAGGACCAGTCGCTGTCGGTGTCCAGGGCCTGGTCCTGGGTCTGGTGATAGCTGGCCTTGTCGTCCGGGTGCACCAGGCTGCGCAGGCCCTTGTCCCGGTGGGCCAGTACCGCTGGCGAGTAGCCCACCAGGGTCTCGCTGCCTTCGCTGATATAGGCGAAGTCGATCTGCCCGGTGACCGGCGCCCGCTCCAGGCGGAACACCAGGCCCGGCACGTTGGCTGCAATCCCCTGCAGACGCGCCTCGCTTTCGCGCAGGGCCGCCAGCGCGCGACGGCGCTCGGTCACGTCATTGAGATAGACCACCAGGTATTCGCTGTCGCGAAAGCGCAGGAAGCTCAGGGACACGTCCGCCGGCAGGATGCTGCCATCGGCACGCACACACTGGGTCTCGAAACTTTGCACGCCCTCCTCGCTGGCCCGGGCCCGCTTCCACAGGTTGAGCCAGCGATCCATATGCAGGTTGGGCTCGAAATCGATCAGCGGCCGGTCGATCACCCCGCCCGCCGGGTAACCGAGCATCTCTTCGGCTGCCCGGTTGGCGTAGCGCACATGGCTGTCCCAATTGACCCAGAGAATGCCCACGGTGCTCTGATCGATGGAGAACTGGGTCAGGCGCAGGGCTTCCTCGCTGGCGGCACGCAAGGCGATGTCCTCCCGCGCCGCCAGCAGGCGCTGCTCCAGGCTGCGCTGCTGGCGGCGCTGCCAGAAGACTATCGCCAGACTCGCCAGCAGCAGGATCACCAACAGCAGGCTGAGGTTCTGCCAGACTCCGGGGGACTCGCCAAGCCGCGGGTACTTGGGCTGCAGCCAGCGGCCATGGAGCTGCTCCAGCTCCTTGGCCGGGATCGCATGCAAGGCCGCTTCGACAATGCTCGCCAGTTCCGGCCAATCGCGGCGAGTGGCTACCCGCAGCAATTGCGGCAGGCCGATATCCCCCACCACGGCCAGCCCGGCGAACTCCGCCTCCCCCGAAAGGCGACTGAGCTGAGCCTCGTCCACCACCGCGTAGCGGGCCTGCTGGCTCAGCAGCAACTGCAGGGCCTGGCGCTCCAGCGGCACCCCTTGCAGGTTGAGGTTGGGGTAAGTCAGGCGCAGGTAATCGGCCACCGCACTGGGCATGCGCACGGCGACCCGGGCCTGGCTGTCGAGTTTTTCCAGCTCCACCGCACCTGCGCCCTTGCGCTCCCCGACCACCAACTGCGGCACGCGCATATAGGGGTCGCTGAACAACCACAGGCGCAGACCGGCCGGGGTCTGGGTCAGGCCCGGGGCCATGTCCACCTCGCCGTCCCGCAGGGCCCGCTCCAGCTGTGCCTGGTCAGGGAAGTTACGCCAGCTGAGCTCGATGTTCAGCGCCTTGGCCAGGGCTTGCATCAACTCGACATTGGCCCCGGACAGCCGCTGCAGGCGCCGGTCGTACTGGGCGAACGGCGCCTGCAACACCAGCCCCACCCGCAACTCGGGGTGCTGCGCCAGCCACTGGCGCTGTTCCAGGCTCAAGGGCGCAGTCGGCACCTGGGGCGCCGGGGCCGCATGGCCTATCAAGGGAAGGCACAGACAGCCGATAAGCAGAAGGCAGCGAAAACGCATCATCTGAAGTCTCACACCCTGACAAATACTGACCAACCCATTAGGCTGCCGGAATTACTTCTGGCCTGGAATATCCGATGCCCCTTGTCCACCGCTCGGCACTGCCCGCATTGTGCCTGTCGCTGATCCTGCCCTGGACCTTTTCTGTGCAAGCTGCCGACCCGGCTCCAGAAACCAAGACTCCCGAGGAACAACCGGCGCAACGCCAACCCCTGCCTGAGCGTAGCCAGGAAGACGCCGCCGCCCTGGAGCGCCAGTTGCCCGCCCTGGAACAGCAGCAGTTGCAAGCCGGCGGCGATACCTTCCTGGCCCTGTGGAAGCCGGCCAACACCAGCGACCCCAAGGGCGTGGTGATTATCCTCCCGGGAGCGGGTGAAACCGCTGACTGGCCGCAAGCCATTGCACCTTTGCGCAACAAATTGCCGGACACCGAGTGGGCCAGCCTGAGCCTGACCCTGCCTGACATGCTCAGCGAGGCCGCGCAACCACGGGTGGTCGAAGCCGCACCGGCCCCTACGGACAAGGCCAACACCGCCAAGGATGCCAGCACCGAGGCCAAGCCGATCGAGCAGGTCGCTGGCGGCGAAGCCGACGTGGCCGACCGGGTAGTAGCAGAAAGCACGGAAGAGCAGGTCAAGGCGGATGCCGAGCGCATCTTCACCCGTGTCGATGCTGCCCTGGCCTTTGCCGAACAGCAGAATGCCCGCAGTATCGTGCTCCTGGGTCATGGTACGGGTGCCTACTGGGCCGCACGCTACCTCAGCGAGAAACAGCCGGCCCAGGTACAGAAGCTGGTGATGGTAGCAGCCCAGTCCCCGGCCAATGGCAAACCGCAACTGGTGGAGATCACGCCTACGTTGAAGCTGGCCACTGCCGACTTCTTCTATGTCGACAAGCCTCTGGCGCAAAAAGCCGCCCTGGAGCGACTGCAAGCGAGCAAGCGCCTGAAGCACTCGAACTTCAGCCAGATTCCCCTCAAGGCCCTGCCCGGCAACAACACCGCCCAGCAAGAGCAGCTGTTTCGCCGGGTACGCGGTTGGTTGAACCCTCAGAACACCGATAGCTGAGCCCACAGGCCGCGACTGCCGCAGCGGCAATCGCGGCCTGCACCCTCAGCGGAATTCCCGGCGCTGGCGTATCAGGGCATAGGCGCTGTGCAGCTCCCGGGTCTTTTCCGTAGCCTCACGCACCTGTGCCTCGCTGGCGCCGTTGCCGGCGATCTTGTCCGGGTGATGGCGGCTGAGCAGGCGCCGATAGGCCCGCTTGATCTGCGCCGGCTCGCTGGTAGCTGCAACCCCCAACAGGCGCAGCGCCTCTTGATAAGTCAGGGCGCCTTCGGCCAGTGACTTCCTCGCCGGACCGTAGTCCTGCGCCAACGCCTGCACCTGGTCACGGGTCCAGCCCAGCCATTTGCCCCAGAGCTGGATCAGTTCGCGCTCCGCCGGCCCGACCCGGCCGTCGGCCCAGACCATGCGCCAACAGGCCCGCAGCACGCCTTCGGCGGCATGGGGCTGGGCCGCGAGGCGACGCAGATAGCCGCGCAGACGGTCATTGCCCGACTTGCCGCGATTGAACGCGGCAATCGCCCGGCGCTGGGCCGCATCGTTCATCTCCAGCGAGCGCATTTCCTGGCGCGCCTGCTGGATATGCCCGTCCATCACCCGGCCATCACTCTTGGCCAGCCGCCCCAGCAGCACGAACAGCAATTCATCATTGCGCAACGCCGGGCGCCCGCCCAGGCGTTCACGCACCTGCGCCCAGCTGTGCAGTTGCAGGCGCCGGTCCAGCGCCTGCCCCAGCAACGCACCGAGCATGGCCCCCGGAATACTGGCGATTGCAAATCCAGCTCCGGCTCCGATCAGAGTCCCTGGCCACCACATATCAGCGACTCGCTTGCAGCAAGTGTTCAACCTGGGCCAGACGCTCGACGGTGCCGACATCGACCCAGTGCCCCTGCATATGTTCGCCACTGACCTGGCCTTGGGCCATGGCTTCGCGCAATAGCGGCGCCAGCTTGAACGGACCGGCAACACAACCCTGG
Organism: Pseudomonas sp. GW823-FHT02C05; assembly: GCF_058797595.1. Lineage (NCBI taxonomy): Bacteria > Pseudomonadati > Pseudomonadota > Gammaproteobacteria > Pseudomonadales > Pseudomonadaceae > Pseudomonas > Pseudomonas sp. GW823-FHT02C05. The sequence continues at coordinate 40,308 of NZ_JBXAJU010000004.1, forward strand.
AATAACCGCGGATGCAGCACCGATATGCCGCTGAACGTGAGCGCCGCTACGCCTGGCTGGCGGTCGTGCAACTGGCCGTTTACCAGGCAGAAGTCGCCACCACTGGGGTGGTGCGGCGGGTTGTCCACCATCACCAGATGAGCCAACCCGGCCAGGGGCCGGCGCAGGGCGGCAAAATCGTAGTCGGTCCAGATATCGCCATTGACCACCAGGAACGGCGCGTCCCCCAACAAGGGCAATGCCTGGAAAATCCCGCCGCCGGTTTCCAGCGGCTGGCCTTCGGCCGAATACTGGATGTTCAGGCCCCAGCGCTGGCCATCGCCGAGTGCATCCTCGATCTGCTGGCCGAGCCAGGCATGGTTGATGACGATGTCGCGAAAACCTGCCGCCGCCAGGGCCCGCAGGTGGTACTCGATCAGCGGCATGCCCGCTACAGGCAGCAAGGGTTTGGGAGTGGTCAGGGTCAGGGGGCGCATGCGCTCGCCCTTGCCGGCTGCCAGGATCATCGCCTTCATGCATGGGCTCCCGCCGGCTGGCGCAGGCTGAGCAGCAGTTGCGACAGCTCTGCAAGCTCGGGGCGTCGGGACGTGACCGCCTCTATATAAGCAAAGAAGCGCGGCACGTCGGCCAGGTAGCGTGGTTTGCCATCGCGGTGGCAAATCCGCGAGAAGATACCGATCACCTTGAGGTGACGCTGCACACCCATCAGGTCGCTGGCCCGCAGAAACTCGTCAAAGTCGTCCTGCACCGGGATACCCCGCGCCCGCGCCTGGTGCCAGTACTGGCTCAGCCAGCCCTGTACCCGGGACTCCGGCCAGCTGAGGAAGGCATCCTTGAACAGACAGGTCACGTCATAGGTCACCGGGCCGTAGACCGCATCCTGGAAGTCCAGCACGCCGGGGTTCGGTTCGCTGTGCATCAGGTTGCGTGGCATATAGTCGCGGTGCACCAGCACCTTGGGTTGCGCCAGGGCGCTGTCGATCAGCAGGTCGCTGGCACGCTGCCATTGCTCGCGCTGCTGCGGACTCAGGCTGATGCCCAGCTCACGGCCGATGTACCACTCGGGGAACAGCTCCAGCTCACGGCGCAGCAGGGCCACGTCGTAACTGGGCAGGGGCGCGTCCATCGGCAACTGCTGGAAGGCCAGCAAAGCCTGGAATGCATCCTCGAACAGTGCGTCGGCATTATGTTCGTTGATCACGTCCAGGTAGGTCTGATTGCCCAGGTCATTGAGCAACAGGAAGCCGCGAGGCAAATCTTCTGCATAAATTTTCGGCACGTTGATGCCGCAAGTCGCCAGTAAACGGGCGATATCCACGAAGGGTTTGCAGTTTTCCTGGGGGGGCGGAGCGTCCATCACCACGAAGCTGCGACCCGCGCCCTGCCAACGGAAATAACGACGGAAACTCGCGTCGCTGCTGGCTGCGGTCAATGTTGCCGGGGGCACTTCACCCCAGCCCTGTGCTGCATAAACAATCGCCAACTGCTCATCGAGCCAAACTTTCAGGTGTTGCAAGCGTACATCTTGGTCAGGCATTACAAGGGTCTCCGACGGCGCTAGCCGTCAAGCGGGTCATGCTTTATTATCCAGCATCTTTTTCAGACCATCGAGAGGCGTGCGGCCCACACCGCGGGCAGATGGCACGCAGGAAGCCCGGACTAATAAGATGGCATTGAAATCCCCCGCGTTTCGTAAAAAATTTCCGTTGCTGGTTACCGGCAGTTTGCTGGCCCTGCAACCTCTAGCCACTTCCTTCGTGGTCGCCGCGGAACAGTATGACTGCTCAGTCTCTGCTTCGGGTGGCTGGGCCTGTGCGCCGAAAACCAGCGCCGCCCAACTGCCGCCGCGCCCGGTCCACGACGCCAACTCGGTCAGCTCCAGCGTTGCTACGGCAGCCGATGCTACGGGCGAAGAAGCCAGCGGCGACAAGTCGAAGCTGGTGACCGAGGCCAAGGGCCGTGGCCTGAAGTCCCGCAGTGCGGACTACAGCCACCTCGACTGGGTACCGCGTGAGAAGCTCACCGCCGCTCAATTGGCCGAGACCGGTCCTTACTGCTCTGGTTCCTATATCGAACCGATTCGTCCTGGCATGAATGACAAGACGAATAAAAGTGACGCTCCGACCTTTATCGGCGCCAAGGCTTCCCGCTATCAGCAGGAAGAACAGGTGGCGACCCTGGCCGGTGACGTGGTCATGCGCCAGGGCAGCATGCAGGTCGAGGCCGACGAGGCCAGCCTGTATCAGGCCGAGAACCGCGGCGAACTAAGCGGCAACGTGCGCGTACGCGACAATGGCGCGCTGCTGGTGGGCGACCACGCCGACATCCAGCTGGATACCGGTGAAGCCAAGGTCGACAACGCCGAGTACGTTCTGCACAAATCCCGCGTCCGTGGTAATGCGCTGTACGCCAAGCGTGCGGAAAACGCCATCATCCGCCTCAAGGATGGTACGTACACCACGTGCGAACCGAACAGCAACGCCTGGCAGCTCAAGGGCAACAACATCACCTTGAACCCGGCCACCGGCTTCGGCACCGCGACCAACGTGACCCTTCGGGTCAAAGATATTCCGGTGCTCTACACCCCGTATATCTACTTCCCGATCGACGATCGTCGCCAGTCCGGCTTCCTGCCGCCTAGCTTCAGTACCGGCAGCGATACCGGCTTCATGCTGGTGACCCCGTACTACTTCAACCTGGCGCCCAACTACGACGCCACGTTGTACCCACGCTACATGGCCAAGCGCGGCCTGTTGATGGAAGGCGAGTTCCGCTACCTGACCAAAAGCAGCGAAGGTCAGTTCGGCGCGGCCTACCTCAACGACGACGACACCGATCGCAAGAAGCAGACCGACTACGAAAAAACCCGCTACATGCTCAACTGGCAGCACAAGGGCGGGCTTGATTCGCGTCTGATGACCGAAGTCGACTACACCAAGATCAGCGATCCGTACTACTTCCAGGACCTGCAGACCGACCAGATCGGCGTGAAGGCCACCGATTACGTCAACCAGCAAGGCGTGGTTACCTACCGTGGCGACGACTACACCGCACGCCTGAACGTGCAGGCGTACGAACTGGCCAGCGTGGCCAACATCACTCCGTACAACAAGCTGCCGCAAATCACCTTCAACGGCGCGCTGCCGTACCATCCGCAAGGTCTGGATTTCACTTATGAAACCGAGTTGGTGCGCTTCGATCGGGATCTGCTGACAGGCAATTATACGGACAAGGACGGTGGGCCGATCGATCCGGTTACCGGTGCAGTGGGCACACGACGCCTTGATACCAACGTCGCTGGGCTAGCCCGCGCGAATGGCGATCGTCTGAACCTCAAGCCGGGCGTCAGCCTTCCGCTGAACTGGAGCTACGGCTACCTGACGCCGTCCTTGAAGTACATGTACACCCAATACAACCTTGATCTTGATGGTACTGGCAAAGAAGGCATCGTCGCGGCACGCAACTACGCGACCGCTACAGGCACCCGCTATGTCGGCGGCGACTACAGCCGAAACCAAAACCGCGGCGTCCCGATCGCCAGCCTCGACGGTGGCCTGTACTTCGACCGCAACACCCAATGGTTTGGCAAGAACTATCGTCAAACCCTGGAACCACGCGCGTTCTACCTCTACGTTCCTGAAGAGGATCAGAAAGACATCCCGGTATTCGATACTGGCGAGCCCACGTTCAACTACGCCTCCTTGTTCCGCGACAACCGCTTTTCCGGCTCTGACCGTGTCGGCGACGAGAACAAGCTGTCCTTGGGTGTGACCAGCCGTTGGATCGAAGACAACGGTTTCCAACGCCAGCGCATCAGCGTCGGCCAGGCTCTGTACTTCAAGGACCGTACCGTCCAGCTCCCGGGCATCGATTACCGTACCCGCGCGGACGCCACCTCGAACGTCTCGCCTTACGCACTTGAGTACGAATACCGCTACAACCGCGACTGGCGTGCAACTGCCGACTACAACTGGGACCCGGACAGCCACAGCGCGCGTTCCGGCAGTGCGATGTTCCACTATCAGCCTGAAGACAACCCGAACAAGGTGGTCAACGCCGGCTATCGCTATCGCAACGACCAGATTCGCTACGACCAGAACAGCGGTACCTGGAAAATGGGTGGCGACTACGGCACTCCGGGCACTCCGGGCTACGTGAAGGACTACTACAAGATCCAGCAGCATGACTTCTCGGTGATCTGGCCGATCGTGCCGCAATGGAACGCCATCAGCCGTTGGCAGTACGACTACAACCGTAACCGCACGCTCGAGGCCTTCGGTGGTTTCGAATACGACAACTGCTGCTGGAAACTGCGCCTGATCAGCCGTTACTGGGTCAAGTATGACGAGTTCAGTCAGAACGCTCCTGAGAACGAGAAAGGCGACCGCGGCATCTTCCTCCAAATTGTTCTGAAGGGTCTCGGTGGCGTCATGGGCACCAAAGTAGAGAGCTTCCTCGACAAAGGCATCCAAGGTTATCGTGAACGTGAAGACCAAGCTTTCTGATTGTCTGCGCCCGCTGATGCTGGGCGCGCTGTTCCTGAGTACTGCGGCCAGCGCCGCAGTACAGTCCATCGACAAGGTCGTGGCCATCGTCGACAACGACGTGGTCATGCAGAGCCAGTTGGACCAGCGGGTTCACGAAGTCCAGCAAACCATCGCCAAGCGTGGCGGTGGCGTACCGCCTACCAGCGTCCTGGAGCAACAGGTTCTGGAACGCCTGATCGTTGAAAACCTGCAACTGCAGATTGGCGAACGCTCCGGCATCCGCATCACCGATGAAGAACTGAACCAGGCGATCGGCACCATTGCCCAGCGCAACAGCATGAGCATCGAGCAATTCCGTGCCGCCCTGGCCCACGATGGCCTCTCTTATGAGGACGCCCGTGACCAGGTTCGCCGCGAGATGATCATCAGCCGTGTGCGCCAGCGCCGTGTGGCCGAACGCATCCAGGTATCGGAACAGGAAGTGAAGAACTTCCTGGCCTCGGACCTGGGCAAGATGCAGCTCTCCGAAGAACTGCACCTGGCCAATATCCTGATCCCGACCCCGGAAAGCGCCAACTCCGAAGCCATTCAGAGTGCTGCCCGCCAGGCCATGGAGGTGTACCAGCAGCTCAAGCAGGGTGCGGACTTCGCCCAGCTGGCAATCGCCCGCTCCGGCAGCGACAACGCTCTGGAAGGCGGCGACATGGGCTGGCGCAAAGCGGCTCAACTGCCCCCTCCATTCGATCGCGAACTGAGCGCCATGGCCGTGGGTGACATTACCCAACCGGCCCGTACCCCTGGCGGCTTCATCATCCTCAAGCTGCTGGACAAACGGGGCGGCGGTAATCAGGTGCGTGACGAAGTGCACGTGCGTCATATCCTGATCAAGCCAAGCGAAATTCGCAGCGAAGAAGAGACCAAGCGCCTGGCGCAGAAACTCTACGATCGCATCGAGGCCGGCGAAGACTTCGCCGAACTGGCGAAAAGCTACTCGGAAGACCCAGGCTCCGCCCTCAACGGCGGCGACCTCAACTGGATCGACCCGAACGCCCTGGTGCCGGAATTCCGCGAAGTGATGGCCAAGACCCCACAAGGTCAACTGTCCAAGCCCTTCAAGAGCCCTTACGGCTGGCACGTACTGGAAGTCCTTGGCCGTCGCGCCACCGACAGCACCAGCCAGGCCCGCGAACAGCAAGCCATGACCGTCCTGCGTAACCGCAAGTACGACGAAGAGCTGCAGACCTGGTTGCGGCAGATCCGTGACGAGGCCTACGTCGAAATCAAGCTGCCCGGCGCTGAACAGGCCGCACAGTGAAACCCAGACGTTTCGCTCTGACACCCGGCGAACCGGCGGGTATAGGTCCTGACCTGTGCCTGCTGCTCGCTTCGCAACCCCAGCCTCACCCCCTGATTGCCATTACCAGCCGCGACCTGCTCCTAGAGCGGGCCGCGCAGCTGGGCGTGGCCGTCGATCTGCTGCCGGTAACCCTGGAGCAACTGCCGACTGAACCCGCCCCGGCGAACAGCCTGTATGTCTGGGACACGCCCCTGGCCAAACCTGTGATCAGCGGCCAGCTGGACCAGGCCAATGCGGCTTTTGTCCTGCAAACCCTGACCCGCGCCGGCCAGGGCTGCCTGGACGGGCACTTTGCCGGCATGATCACCGCCCCCGTGCACAAAGGCGTGATCAACGACTCCGGGATCGCCTTTTCCGGCCATACCGAATTCCTCGCCGACCTGACCCACACCGAGCAAGTGGTGATGATGCTGGCCACCCACGGCCTGCGCGTGGCGCTGGTAACCACCCACCTGCCCTTGCGGGAAATCGCCGACGCCATCACTGTCGAGCGCCTGGAGCGGGTCACGCGGATCCTGCATGCCGACCTGCAGCACAAGTTCGGCATCGCCCGGCCACGCATCCTGGTCTGCGGGCTCAACCCCCACGCCGGTGAAGGCGGTCACCTGGGCCGCGAAGAAATCGACATCATCGAACCTACCCTAGAGCGCCTGCGCACCGAAGGCATGGACCTGCGCGGTCCATTGCCTGCCGACACTCTGTTTACCCCCAAATATCTGGAGCACTGCGACGCAGTGCTGGCGATGTACCACGACCAAGGCTTGCCTGTGCTGAAATACAAAGGCTTCGGCGCGGCCGTCAACGTGACGCTCGGCTTGCCGATCATCCGCACTTCCGTCGACCACGGCACCGCCCTGGACCTGGCCGGCAGCGGCAAGATCGACACCGGCAGCCTGCAGGTCGCCCTGGAAACCGCCTACCAGATGGCCGAGAACCGTATATGACCGAGCAATACCAACACCGGGCGCGCAAGCGCTTCGGCCAGAACTTCCTGCATGACGCTGGCGTCATCGACCGCATCCTACGGTCCATCCACGCCAAGCCTGAGGACCGCATGCTGGAAATCGGCCCGGGCCAGGGCGCCCTGACCGAAGGCCTGCTGGGCAGCGGCGCCCAGCTGGACGTGGTGGAACTGGACAAGGACCTGATCCCGATCCTCAACCAGCAGTTCGCCGGCAAGAGCAACTTCAACCTGCACCAGGGCGACGCCCTGAAGTTCGACTTCAACACCCTGGGCGCAGCGCCAGGCAGCCTGCGGGTGGTCGGCAACCTGCCCTACAACATCTCTACTCCGCTGATCTTCCACCTGCTGCAGAACGCCGGACTGATCCGCGACATGCACTTCATGCTGCAAAAGGAAGTGGTCGAACGCCTGGCTGCCGGCCCTGGCGGTGGTGATTGGGGCCGTCTTTCGATCATGGTCCAGTATCACTGCCGTGTGGAGCACCTGTTCAACGTCGGCCCGGGCGCCTTCAATCCGCCGCCAAAAGTCGACTCGGCGATCGTGCGCCTGGTGCCCCACACGGTACTGCCACACCCGGCCAAGGATCATCGCCTGCTGGAGCGCATCGTGCGCGAAGCCTTCAACCAACGCCGCAAGACCCTGCGCAACACCCTCAAGGCACTGCTCAGCAGCGCCGAGATCGAGGCCGCCGGCGTAGACGGCAGCCTGCGTCCCGAGCAACTGGACCTGGCCGCCTTCGTGCGCCTGGCCGATCAGCTGGCAGGCCAACCCAAGCCCGCCACCGACTGAAACGCCCTAGGCTGTTATCGGGTAGGACGCCAGACAGGATGTCTGGTCTACTACCCGATACTTGACCTAGACTGACCTCCATCAGTCCTGTCCCGCGTCCCGCTTTGCTTTAAAGGCCTCTTGCATGTCCGATCCTCGTTACCAGGTCGACGTCAGCGTCGTCACTCGCTTTCTGGCAGACCAATCGCAACCCGAGCAGAACCGCTTCGCTTTCGCCTACACCATCACCGTGCAGAACAATGGCTCGCTTCCAGCCAAGCTGCTGTCCCGGCACTGGGTGATCACCGATGGCGACGGGCATGTCGAAGAGGTCCGTGGTGCCGGCGTGGTGGGCCAGCAACCGCTGATCGCCGCAGGCAAAAGCCACACCTACAGCAGCGGCACGGTAATGACCACCCGGGTTGGCAACATGCAGGGCAGCTATCAGATGCTCGCCGAGGATGGCAAACAGTTCGACGCCGTCATTGCGCCCTTCCGCCTGGCCGTGCCCGGAGCCTTGCACTGATGGCGACCTACGCCGTCGGCGACCTGCAAGGCTGCCTGGAACCTCTGCAATGCCTGCTTGAACAAGTAGCCTTCGATCCCGCCCGGGATCGCCTGTGGCTGGTGGGCGACCTGATCAACCGTGGCCCGCAGTCGCTGGAAACCCTGCGCTACCTGTATTCGATCCGCGACTCGCTGGTCTGCGTGCTGGGCAATCACGACCTGCACCTGCTGGCCGTCTGGCGCAACGTCGAGCGCCTGAAGAAATCCGACACTCTGCGCGAGATCCTGGAGGCTCCCGATTGCGAGGAGCTCTTGCAGTGGCTGCGCCAGCAAAAGCTGATGCATTACGACGAAGCCCGCAACATCGCCATGGTCCACGCCGGCATAGCCCCCCAGTGGTCACTGAAGAAAGCCCAGAAATGTGCCGCCGAGGTCGAAGAAGCGTTGCGCGACGACAACCTCTTCGACCCCTTCCTGGACGGCATGTATGGCAATGATCCAGCGAAATGGGACAGTGATCTCAAAGGCGTGACTCGCCTGCGGGTCATCACCAACTACTTCACCCGCATGCGCTTCTGTACCAGCGATGGCAAGCTGGACCTCAAGAGCAAGGAGGGCCTGGACACCGCGCCACCGGGCTACGCCCCCTGGTTCAGCCACAAGGAGCGCAAGACCCGGGACCTGAAGATCATCTTCGGCCACTGGGCAGCCCTGGAAGGCCATTGCAACGAGCCCGGCATCTTCGCCCTGGACAGCGGCTGCGTCTGGGGCGGGGCCATGACCCTGCTGAATGTCGATAGCGGCGTACGCCTGACCTGCGACTGCGATGCCCAAGGCCGCACCGCCGCTCTTTCCCCCGAACCCCTGCCGGCACCGGCAAAGCGCTAGCCGGCGCTGATTATCAAGCTCCAGGAGCCCGCCATGAGCGAATTCAAACGCATCCCCCCAGAACAGGCCCAGGCACTGCGCGAGCAAGGTGCCGTGGTGGTGGACATTCGCGATCCGCAAACCTACGCACTGAACCACATCAGTGGCTCGCAACACCTGGACAATCACTCCATTTCCGACTTCATCCGCGCTGCTGACCTCGACGCTCCGCTAGTGGTGGTTTGCTATCACGGAAACTCGAGCCAGAGCGCGGCAGCCTACCTGGTCAGCCAGGGCTTTTCCGACGTCTACAGCCTGGATGGCGGCTTCGAACTGTGGCGCAGCACTTATCCAGCGGAAACCGCTCAGGGCAACCCTGAATAATTTTTTTCCGACGCTCTAGCCCGCGTACGACGCGGGCTGACGCAGCACCAGACGAACGGTAGCGGGCAACTAATTCCCCATCTCGCCTTGACCTCCCGGATTCCGAACTATCCTTAGCCTCAGGCCATCCAAATCAGGGGAGAGCCGGTACACCGGCGAGCGGGTCATCGGTACTAGCTTTCAAGGTCGATAGCTTTGAAAGTGTTCTGGGGGGTAAACAGCAGCTGGAAACTCAGCTGCATGCCAGCACTTGACTGACTGATCCGACGCCGGCTCCACGTATCGAGCGAGGTGACGTCATGAGTATTTTTAGCCACTTCCAACAACGCTTCGAATCCACACGCCAGGAAGAGTTTTCGCTGCAGGAATACCTGGAGCTGTGCAAGAAGGATCGAAGCGCCTACGCCTCGGCCGCCGAGCGCCTGCTGCTGGCCATCGGCGAGCCCGAATTGCTGGATACCTCGACCAATTCGAGGCTGTCGCGAATCTTCTCCAACAAAGTGATTCGCCGCTATCCGGCATTCGAAGACTTCCATGGCATGGAAGAATGCATCGATCAGATCGTCTCCTACTTCCGTCATGCCGCTCAGGGCCTGGAAGAAAAGAAACAGATCCTCTATCTGCTGGGGCCGGTGGGCGGTGGTAAATCCTCCCTCGCCGAGAAACTCAAGCAACTGATCGAGAAAGTGCCCTTCTACGCCATCAAGGGCTCTCCGGTCTTCGAATCACCGCTGGGCCTGTTCAACGCCACGGAAGATGGCGCGATTCTCGAAGAAGACTTCGGCATTCCCCGGCGTTACCTCAACACCATCATGTCGCCCTGGGCTACCAAGCGCCTGTCGGAGTTCGGCGGCGACATCAGCCAGTTCCGGGTGGTGAAACTCTATCCGTCGATCCTCAACCAGATTGCCGTGGCCAAGACCGAGCCTGGGGATGAGAACAACCAGGACATCTCGGCCCTCGTGGGCAAGGTGGATATCCGCAAGCTGGAAGAATTCCCCCAGAACGACGCCGACGCCTACAGCTACTCCGGGGCGCTGTGCCGGGCCAACCAGGGCCTGATGGAATTCGTCGAAATGTTCAAGGCACCGATCAAGGTGCTGCACCCATTGCTGACCGCGACGCAGGAAGGCAACTACAACAGCACAGAGGGCCTGGGGGCGATTCCGTTTACCGGCATTCTGCTGGCCCACTCCAACGAGTCGGAATGGCACACCTTCCGCAACAACAAGAACAACGAAGCCTTCATCGACCGGATCTATATCGTCAAGGTGCCGTACTGCCTGCGGGTCACCGATGAGGTGAAGATCTACGACAAGCTGCTGTTCAACAGCTCCCTGGCCAAGGCCCACTGCGCCCCCGACACCCTGAAGATGCTGGCGCAGTTCACCGTGCTTTCGCGCCTCAAGGAACCGGAGAACTCCAACATCTACTCGAAGATGCGGGTGTATGACGGCGAAAACCTCAAGGACACCGATCCCAAGGCCAAGTCGATCCAGGAGTACCGTGACAGCGCCGGCGTCGACGAGGGGATGAACGGGTTGTCGACTCGCTTTGCCTTCAAGATCCTGTCGAAGGTCTTCAACTTCGACCCTCACGAAGTGGCGGCGAATCCGGTGCACCTGCTGTACGTGCTGGAACAGCAGATCGAGCAAGAGCAGTTCCAGGCAGAAACCCGCGAGCGCTACCTGCGCTTCCTCAAGGAATACCTGGCACCGCGCTACATCGAATTCATCGGCAAGGAGATCCAGACCGCCTACCTCGAGTCCTACAGCGAGTACGGCCAGAACATCTTCGACCGCTACGTGCTCTATGCGGACTTCTGGATCCAGGATCAGGAATACCGCGATCCGGAGACCGGCGAAATCCTCAATCGCGTGGCCCTCAACGAGGAACTGGAAAAGATCGAAAAACCGGCCGGGATCAGCAACCCGAAAGATTTCCGCAACGAAATCGTCAATTTCGTCCTGCGCGCCCGGGCCAACAACAACGGCAAGAACCCCACCTGGCTCAGCTACGAGAAGCTGCGGGTGGTCATCGAGAAGAAAATGTTCTCCAACACCGAGGACCTGTTGCCGGTCATCAGCTTCAACGCCAAGGCGAGCAAGGAGGATCAGCAGAAGCACAACGACTTCGTCACACGAATGGTCGAGCGCGGCTACACCGACAAACAGGTACGGCTGCTATCCGAATGGTATCTGCGGGTCAGAAAGTCGCAGTAGAGCAGCTGCAAGCTTCTAGCCCCAAGCTGCGGGCACCTTGCCGTAGAGCCCTTGCGGGCTCTGCTGCAACGCTGCCTACCGCCTGAAGCTTATGTCTTGAAGCTCCCCGGAGGGGCCCATGAGCTATGTGATCGACCGACGTCTCAATGGCAAGAACAAGAGCACGGTAAACCGCCAGCGGTTTCTGCGGCGCTACCGTGACCACATTAAAAAGGCCGTCGAAGAGGCGGTTAGCCGGCGCTCCATCACCGATATGGAGCATGGCGAGCAAATCAGCATTCCCGGGCGGGATATCGACGAGCCGGTGCTGCACCACGGCCGTGGCGGCAAGCAGACCGTGGTTCACCCAGGCAACAAGGAGTTCACTGCCGGCGAGCACATTGCCAGGCCTCAAGGCGGCGGTGGGGGCGGTGGCGGCCGGGGCAAGGCCGGCAACTCCGGCGAAGGCATGGACGAGTTCGTGTTCCAGATCACCCAGGAGGAATTCCTCGAATTCATGTTCGAGGACCTGGAACTGCCCAACCTGGTGAAACGCAACCTGACCGGAACCGACACCTTCAAGACCGTACGAGCCGGGATCAGCAACGAAGGCAACCCGGCTCGGATCAATATCATCCGTACCTTGCGGTCGGCCCACGCGCGGCGCATTGCCTTGTCCGGCAGCAGCCGGGCCAAGCTGCGGGAAGCCAAGGAAGAACTGGCGCGCCTGAAGCGGGAAGAACCGGACAATTTCGGCGATATCCAGGAGCTTGAGGCGGAAATCGAGCGCCTGAGTGCCCGGATTCACCGCGTGCCCTTCCTCGACACCTTCGACCTCAAGTACAACCTGCTGGTGAAACAGCCCAACCCCAGCTCCAAGGCGGTGATGTTCTGCCTGATGGACGTTTCCGGCTCCATGACCCAGGCCACCAAAGACATCGCCAAGCGTTTCTTCATCCTTCTGTACCTGTTCCTCAAGCGCAACTACGACAAGATCGACGTCGTGTTCATCCGCCACCACACCAGTGCCCGGGAAGTGGACGAGGAGGAATTCTTCTATTCCCGGGAAACCGGCGGCACCATCGTCTCCAGCGCCCTGAAGCTGATGCAGGAGATCATGGCCGAACGCTACCCGAGCAACGAGTGGAACATCTACGCCGCCCAGGCCTCCGATGGCGACAACTGGAACGACGACTCGCCGATCTGCCGCGACATCCTGATCAACCAGATCATGCCGTTCGTGCAGTACTACACCTACGTGGAAATCACCCCGCGCGAGCACCAGGCCCTGTGGTTCGAGTACGAACGCATCGCCGAGGCCTTTTCCGATACATTCGCCCAGCAGCAACTGGTTTCGGCCGGAGACATCTATCCGGTCTTCCGTGAACTCTTCCAGCGCAGGTTAGTGACATGACCGCCAGAGAGCAGAAGCGCCAACCCATCTCCACCGGCTCGGAATGGACCTTCGAGCTGATCCAGGCCTACGACCGTGAAATCAGCCGTATCGCGGCCCGCTATGCCCTGGACACCTATCCCAACCAGATCGAAGTGATCACCGCCGAGCAGATGATGGACGCCTATGCCTCGGTGGGCATGCCCCTGGGCTATCACCACTGGTCCTACGGCAAGCACTTCCTCAGCACCGAAAAATCCTACAGCCGGGGCCAGATGGGCCTGGCCTACGAAATCGTCATTAACTCCGACCCTTGCATTGCCTATCTGATGGAAGAGAACACCATCTGCATGCAGGCGCTGGTGGTAGCTCACGCCTGCTATGGCCATAACAGCTTCTTCAAGGGCAATTACCTGTTCCGCACCTGGACCGATGCCAGCTCGATCATCGACTACCTGGTGTTCGCCAAGCAGTACATCATGCAATGCGAGGAGCGCCATGGCATCGATGCCGTGGAAGATCTGCTGGACTCCTGCCATGCCTTGATGAACTACGGTGTCGACCGCTACAAGCGGCCCTACCCGATTTCCGCCGAAGAAGAACGGCGCCGGCAGAAAGACCGGGAGGAACACCTGCAGAAACAGATCAACGACCTGTGGCGCACCATTCCCAAGGGTGCGGACAAGTACAGCGACAAGGACAATGCGCGCTTCCCCGCCGAACCTCAGGAAAACATCCTCTATTTCATCGAAAAACACGCGCCACTGCTGGAGCCCTGGCAACGCGAGATCGTGCGCATCGTGCGCAAGATCGCCCAGTACTTCTACCCGCAACGCCAGACCCAGGTGATGAACGAAGGCTGGGCTACCTTCTGGCACTACACCTTGATGAACGATCTGTACGACGAAGGCCTGGTCACCGATGGCTTCATGATGGAATTCCTCACCTCCCATACCAGCGTGGTATTCCAGCCAGGCTTCGACAGCCCCTACTACAACGGCATCAACCCCTATGCCCTGGGCTTTGCCATGTACCGCGATATCCGACGCATCTGCGAGGAGCCCACGGAAGAGGACCGGCGCTGGTTCCCGGAACTGGCCGGCACCGACTGGCTGTCGAGCATCAAGTTCGCCATGAGCAGCTTCAAGGACGAGAGCTTCATCCTGCAGTACCTGTCGCCCAAGGTCATCCGCGATCTCAAGCTGTTCAGCATCATGGACGACGACCAGAAGGACGACCTGCTGGTACCGGCAATCCATGATGAAAGCGGCTATCGGAACATCCGTGAAACCCTGGCCGCGCAATACAACCTGGGTAACCGAGAACCCAACGTGCAGATCTGGAGCATCGACCGCCGGGGCGACCGCTCCTTGACCCTGCGTCATCAGCAACACGACCGTAAACCCCTGGGGGATTCCACCGACGAAGTGCTCAAGCACCTGCACCGCCTCTGGGGCTTCGACATTCACCTGGAAACCCTGCAGGGCGACCAGGTGATGAAAACCCACCATGTACCGCCAAAGAGCGATCACAACGAAAACGACTACGGTCGCCTGGACTTGGCGGTTATCCACCTTTAAGCCCGATAACAAGCCTCCGGACGCGCGATACAAGGGTTATCCTGTCGCGCTAACGGAGGTTTTTTATGCGGATTTACAAAGTCGGCGGCGCCGTGCGCGACCGCCTGCTCGGCAGGCCGGTTACCGATATCGACTGGGTGGTAGTGGGTGCCAGTGCAGAGGAGATGCTCGCCAAGGGCTTTCGCCCCGTGGGCGCGGACTTCCCGGTATTCCTGCACCCCAAGAGCGGCGAGGAATATGCCCTAGCCCGCACCGAGCGTAAGAGTGGGCGGGGTTATGGCGGTTTCACCTTCCATGCCAGCCCGGAAGTCACCCTGGAAGAGGACCTGATCCGTCGCGACCTGACCATCAACGCCATGGCCGAAGATGAACAGGGCCGCCTCACCGATCCCTACAACGGCCAGAAGGACCTTCAAGAGCGGCTATTGCGCCACGTTTCCCCGGCATTCGCCGAAGATCCCCTGCGAGTACTGCGGGTCGCCCGCTTCGCCGCCCGCTACGCCGGGCTGGGTTTTCGCGTGGCGCCAGAAACACTCGAGCTGATGCGCGAACTCAGTGAATCCGGCGAGCTTCAGGCCCTGACGGCCGAACGCAGCTGGAAAGAGATATCCCGCGCCCTGATGGAGGATCAGCCCCAGGTCTTTATCCAGGTATTGCGCGACTGCGGCGCGCTGGCGGTGCTGATGCCCGAAATCGACGCACTGTTCGGCATACCTCAACCCGCGGTCCACCACCCGGAGATAGACACCGGCGCGCACACCCTCAGCGTTCTGCTGCAAGCCGCGTTGCATCAGCAACCCCTCAGCGTGCGCTGGGCCTGCCTGCTCCACGACCTGGGCAAGGGCCTGACACCCGAGGAGGAGTGGCCACGGCACATTGGCCATGAGCGCACAGGCCTGGAACTGATCAAGGCGGTCAATGAACGCTTCAAGGCGCCCCGGGAATGCCAGGAGCTGGCACTGCTGGTGGGCCAGTACCATACCCACGGCCACAAGGCGCTGGAACTCAAGGCCTCGACACTCCTGGAGCTATTGCAAAGTTTCGACGTGTTCCGACGCCCACAGCGTTTCGAAGAGTTCGTAGCGGCATGCGAAATGGATGCTCGCGGCCGTCTTGGGCTGGAGTCGCGGCCTTATCCGCAGGCCGATTACCTGCGAGGAGCCGCCGAGGCGGCGCGCAAGGTGGCGGTTCAACCCTTGCTGGAACAGGGGTTCAAGGGGCCGCAACTGGGCGAGGCACTAAGGCTGGAACGACTGAAGGCCATCAAGGCCTACAAGGAACAGCACGCGCCTTGAGTGAGTCGCGGACCGCCCCGCCGGGTCCGCGATTAGTCGAGCGCAGCTACAGGTCTGGTGGGGTCAGTTGCATGCCCTGCCATTCGAAGGCGACCGGGGCCAGCACCTGATCGATCTGCGCCTCGGCCCAGAGCGCCCCGAGGCTCTTGCCCGCCAGCGGATGCACCCGCTCGGGCGCCATCAGCGACAGCGGCCAGAGCACGAAGGCGTTCTTCAGAATCTCTGCCCGGGGCAGGATCAGGCCATCGAAATTGCCAGTCAGTTCACCGTAGAGCAATACATCGATATCCAGCGGCAGGCCTTTACGATCAGGGGCATAACGGCCGTTATCGGCCTCGATGAACTTCAGGCGCCGGTCCAGCTCGATCAGAGGCAAGTCGGTAAAAGCCGTCACCACCAGGTTGAAAAACGGGCCGCTCTTGATCCCCACCGGCTGGCTTTCGAACACCGGCGAGCAACGCATATCCACCAGAAAACCGGCCAGGGCATCAAGCCCGGCCCGCAGATGAACTTCACGCCCGATATTGCTACCGAGCCCCAGATACACCTGAGTCAGCGACATCCGCGCTCGATCTCCACACCCACACCCGAGGCAGCCGGGACGGCGCCAGGCTTGGTCAGTTTCAAGCGCAACCAAGGGATGTGAAATTCATTCATCAGAACCTCGGCAAGGCGCTCGGCAAAGGTTTCCACCAACTGGTACTGGGCATGCTCGGCAAACGCCTGGATCCGGGTGGAGACACTGGCATAGTCCAATGCCAGCGTAAGATCATCTCCAGCAGCTGCCGGGCGATTGTCCCAGGCAAAGCTCAGATCAAGACGCAGGCACTGTCGGATGCCGCGCTCCCAGTCGTAGGCACCAATCACGGTGTCCACTTCCAGCCCTTCGATAAACACTCTGTCCAAGCACTCTTCTCCGCAGCACGACAAGGGCGCAATGCGCCGTTAGAATCAGGGCTTCCTCGCCCGGAATAGTTAGCATGTTTTGGTTACTGGCGATTTTCGCCTACCTGCTCGGCTCTCTGTCCTTCGCCATTTTGCTCAGCCGCCTTACGGGAAACCCCGACCCGCGAATGAGTGGCTCGGGTAATGCCGGCGCCACCAATATGCTGCGCTTGGCCGGCAAGAAGCTCGCAGTCCTGACCCTGCTGGGAGATCTGTGCAAAGGCCTGGTGCCTGTGCTGATCGCCCACCTCGCGGGCTTGTCCCTGCAACAACAGGCCTGGGTGGGGCTCTATGCCGTCCTCGGCCATCTGTTTCCACTGTACTTCCGCTTCCGCGGCGGCAAGGGTGTCGCCACCGCCGCCGGCATGCTGCTGGGGCTCTACCCCCCGGCCGCGCTGCTGGCCATCGCCGCCTGGGCGCTGACCTTCTATCTCACTCGTACCAGTTCACTGGCCGCACTGATCGCCACCCCCCTGACCTTGCCACTGCTGGCCTGGCAGGAACCGGAGGCGCTATTGCCGATGAGCGTGCTGACACTGCTGATCGTCTGGCGCCACCGCGGCAATTTACGCGACCTGTTTGCCGGGCGCGAACGGCATTTTTGAATCCCTCAGATGAAAAGGCCTCAGCCCGAGCCTCCCCGCATGAAATCAGAGAGCTGACAACTGCTCCATCGGCCAACGCGCCTGTACGCTGATCGCCAGGCTTTCCTGCTGCCCGGCCTGCAAACGCTGGCAACCGGCAAAGGCGATCATCGCTCCGTTGTCGGTGCAGAACTCGGGACGGGCGTAGAACACATTGCCCTTCATTTCAGCCAGCATCTTTTCCAGCGAAGCGCGCAATGCCTTGTTGGCACTTACACCTCCCGCAATAACCAGACGTTTGAGACCGGTCTGCTTCAAGGCACGCTTGCATTTGATGGTCAGAGTCTCCACCACCGCCTGCTGGAACGCGAGGGAGATGTCGCAACGGGTTTGCTCGCCGTCGTCTCCAGCGCTGACGCACTGCTGCCAGGTGTTCAAGGCGAAGGTTTTCAAGCCGCTGAAGCTGAAATCCAGCCCCGGGCGATCGGTCATCGGCCGCGGAAAGACAAAGCGCCCCGCTACGCCCTGAGTCGCCAGGCGCGCAATCTCGGGGCCGCCCGGATAATTCAGGCCGATCATCTTCGCCGTCTTGTCGAATGCCTCGCCTGCGGCGTCATCCAGGGTCTCGCCCAACAACTCGTATTGGCCGATACCATCGACCCGAACCAACTGGGTATGACCACCGGACACCAACAAAGCGACGAACGGGAATTGCGGAGGTTGCTCCTCCAGCATCGGCGCCAGCAGGTGGCCCTCCATATGGTGCACGCCCAGCGCTGGAATGCCCCAGGCAAAGGCCAGCGCCTGGGCGCAGGAAGCCCCCACCAGCAAGGCACCGACAAGGCCGGGGCCAGCGGTGTAGGCAATCGCGTCGATCTCGGTAGGCACGCAGTCGGCCTCGGCCAGCACCTGGCGGATCAAGGGCAGCATGCGCTTGACGTGATCCCGGGAGGCCAGCTCCGGCACCACGCCACCGTAGGCGCGATGCAGGTCGATCTGGCTGAACAGCGCATCGGCCAGCAGGCCCCGCTCACTGTCGTATAACGCGACGCCGGTTTCGTCGCAGGACGTTTCTAATCCCAGTACTAGCATGGGTTTGCGCCTTGTAGAGGCTGAATTCGAAGGCGCGCATAATAGTCGCCACTCCCGCGCCCGACCAGCGGTTTTCGATCAGAGGCTTTGCATTCCGAGCGTTGAGGGGTTAACATCCGCAACCCTTAAAAACCGACGACCTCAGCCGCGATTTTTGCGACGAGAACGTTGACCCCGGTAATGAATGAAGGTAGCTCTGGATGCCAGCCGTCAAAGTTAAAGAGAACGAACCCTTCGACGTAGCTCTGCGTCGTTTCAAGCGCTCCTGCGAAAAAGCCGGTGTTCTGGCTGAAGTTCGTAGCCGCGAATTTTACGAGAAGCCGACTTCTGAGCGTAAGCGCAAAGCAGCTGCTGCTGTTAAGCGTCACGCCAAGAAAGTTCAGCGCGAACAGCGCCGCGCCGTACGTCTGTACTAATACACAGACGTTCGTTGCAAGCTTCTGCCAAGCCCGGCCCTCAGCCGGGCTAATGGCATTTGCGGAATACGCTTGATGCTTCACCGTCGAAGCCGCCCATGCGACCCAGACGATTCTGCTTCACCACGTCAGACCTGGCTTCTTGCCAGCGGTGCACGTCTTTTCTGACGAGCCTTCCAAGGCTACTGACGAGCACACCCTTATCTGATTCCTACAGACGATCAGCCCAAGGCGCCCTTCTCCAGCGCCCGCTTAATGAGCTATCCGAGGCCAGCCCAAAGCCACTGTCGGACTCAGCGCAACACCTTCAAATAGTCGAATACTGATTGAAACTAACGTCAGTGGACGTTCGGCAGATACACTTCCCGACTGCGATCACGCCGAAAACCAGGGTCGAGCCGCGTAACCTCACGCTTGGCCGCCACCTGAGCTTTCGACAGTGTCGCCAGGGCTATCTTTGCGCGCAGTGATGACGAGAACGCCATGGCCGGGCTTATTCCCCAGAGCTTTATTGACGACCTTCTGAACCGCACCGACATCGTCGATGTCGTCAGTTCGCGCCTGCAAATCAAGAAAGCCGGCAAGAACTACACCGCCTGCTGCCCCTTCCACAAGGAAAAGACCCCCTCCTTCAGCGTCAGCCCCGACAAGCAGTTCTACTACTGCTTCGGCTGCGGCGCAGGCGGGAACGCCCTCGGCTTCATCATGGACCACGACAACCTGGACTTTCCCCAGGCCGTCGAGGAACTGGCGAAGGCGGCTGGCATGGAAATCCCCCGCGAAGAGAGCAGCCGCGGCCAGCGCAAGCCTCGGCAACCCACCGACTCACCGCTGTATCCGCTGCTCACCGCCGCCGCCGACTACTACCGCCAGGCCCTGAAAAGCCATCCAGCGCGCAAGGCTGCGGTCGACTATCTGAAGGGGCGCGGCCTTACCGGCGAGATCGCCCGGGACTTCGGCCTGGGCTTCGCTCCGCCTGGCTGGGACAACCTGTTCAAACACCTGAGCAGCGACACCCTGCAGCAGAAAGCCATGATCGATGCCGGCCTGCTGATCGAGAACGCCGAGACCGGCAAGCGCTATGACCGCTTTCGCGACCGGGTAATGTTCCCGATCCGCGACACTCGCGGTCGGATCATCGCCTTCGGCGGCCGGGTTCTGGGGGACGACAAGCCCAAATACCTGAACTCTCCGGAGACCCCGGTCTTTCACAAGGGCCAGGAACTCTACGGCCTGTTTGAAGCCCGCAAGAACAACCGCAACCTCGACGAAATCATCGTTGTCGAGGGCTACATGGACGTCATCGCCCTGGCCCAGCAAGGCCTGCGCAATGCCGTGGCCACCCTGGGTACCGCCACCAGCGAAGAACACCTCAAGCGCCTGTTCCGCATCGTACCCAACGTACTGTTCTGCTTCGACGGTGACCAGGCTGGACGCAAGGCCGCCTGGCGCGCCCTGGAGGCGACCCTGACCTGCTTGCAGGACGGGCGCCGCGCGCGCTTTCTGTTCCTTCCCGAAGGCGAAGATCCGGATACCCTGGTCCGCTCCGAAGGCACCGATGCCTTCCGCGCTCGAATCAACCAGCATGCACAACCGCTGGCCGATTACTTTTTCCAGCAACTGATCGATGAAGCCGACCCGCGCTCACTGGAAGGCAAGGCCCATCTGGCGACCCTGGCCGCGCCCCTGATCGAGAAAATCCCCGGGGCCAACCTGCGCACCCTGATGCGCCAGCGCCTGAGCGAAATCACCGGCCTGACCAACGAAACGGTCAACCAACTGGCCCACAGCGCACCGCCCGAAGCGCCACCCGCGTACGACGCAGGCATCGATTACGACGCGATGCCGGATTATGCCGACTACCATGAGCCGCACCAGGAGGCGTACGCCCCACAACAAGAGTGGACGCCGAAGAAAAATGCCGGCGGCAAGAAATGGGAAAACAAACCCTGGGACAAGAACGGCAAGGGCAAGCGCCAGGGCGATCGCGACCAGCCACGCGGCCCGCGCATTCCCGCTGCAGTGGAACCGCCGACCCTTTCAGCCTTGCGCACTTTGCTGCATCACCCGCAATTGGCAGAAAAAGTTGAAGATGCCGGGCATTTTGCCGATGACGACAACACCAATACCCAGTTGCTGGTGGCTCTGATCGAAGCCGTGCAGAAAAATCCTAAGCTACGCTCTATTCATCAATTGATGGCGCGCTGGCACGGCACCCAGCAAGGGCATCTGCTCACCGCACTGGCGGAAAAAGAATGGCTGATCGACGGAGATAACCTTGAACAACAGTTTTTCGACACCATTAATAGTTTGTCAGCTCGCCAACGCGAGCGTGTTTTAGAGCAACTTCTCAGGAAATCGCGTCAAAGCGAGCTCAGCAGCGAAGAGAAAAAACAGCTGGTTGAGCTTCTAAAACGCAATGTTCCCGCATCAAACCCGACCTCAACTGGCGCGTGAGGTCATAGCTCGGGTATAATCCTCGGCTTGTTTTTTGCCCGCCAAGACCTTCAGTGGATAGGGTGTTATGTCCGGAAAAGCGCAACAGCAGTCTCGCCTCAAAGAGTTGATCAGCCGTGGACGTGAGCAGGGTTACCTGACTTACGCGGAGGTCAACGACCACCTGCCGGAGGATATTTCAGATCCGGAACAGGTGGAAGACATCATCCGCATGATCAACGACATGGGGATCAACGTATTCGAGAGTGCTCCGGATGCGGATGCCCTTTTGTTGGCCGAAGCCGATACCGACGAAGCAGCAGCTGAAGAAGCCGCCGCAGCGTTGGCGGCTGTGGAAACCGACATTGGTCGCACTACCGACCCAGTGCGCATGTACATGCGCGAAATGGGCACGGTAGAGCTGCTCACACGTGAAGGCGAAATCGAAATCGCCAAGCGTATCGAAGAGGGTATCCGTGAAGTGATGGGCGCAATCGCGCACTTCCCTGGCACGGTTGATCACATCCTCTCCGAGTACACTCGCGTCACCACCGAAGGTGGACGCCTGTCCGACGTTCTCAGCGGGTACATCGACCCGGATGACGGCATTACGCCGCCTGCCGCCGAAGTGCCGCCGCCTGTCGACACCAAGACCGCGAAAGCGGATGACGACAGCGAAGACGAAGAAGCGGAAGCGACCGAAGACGAAGAAGAAGCCGAAAGCGGTCCGGATCCGGTCATCGCCGCACAGCGCTTTGGCGCCGTCGCCGACCAGATGGAAGTCACCCGCAAGGCGCTGAAGAAACACGGCCGCGAGAACAAGCAAGCCATCGCCGAAATGCTGGCCCTGGCTGAACTGTTCATGCCGATCAAACTGGTTCCGAAGCAATTCGAAGGCCTGGTTGAACGTGTACGCAGTGCCCTGGATCGCCTGCGCCAGCAGGAACGCGCCATCATGCAGCTCTGCGTGCGTGATGCCCGCATGCCACGTGCCGACTTCCTGCGCCAGTTCCCGGGCAACGAAGTGGATGAAAGCTGGACCGACGCCCTGGCCAAAGGCAAGAGCAAGTACGCCGAAGCCATCGCCCGCCTGCAGCCGGACATCATCCGTTGCCAGCAGAAGCTGACCGCTCTTGAAGTCGAAACCGGCTTGAAGATCGCCGAGATCAAGGACATCAACCGTCGCATGTCGATCGGTGAGGCCAAGGCCCGCCGCGCGAAGAAAGAGATGGTTGAAGCCAACCTGCGTCTGGTGATCTCCATTGCCAAGAAGTACACCAACCGTGGCCTGCAGTTCCTCGACCTGATCCAGGAAGGCAACATCGGCTTGATGAAGGCGGTGGACAAGTTCGAATACCGTCGCGGCTACAAGTTCTCGACTTATGCCACCTGGTGGATCCGTCAGGCGATCACTCGCTCGATCGCCGACCAGGCCCGCACCATCCGTATTCCGGTGCACATGATCGAGACGATCAACAAGCTCAACCGTATTTCCCGGCAGATGCTGCAGGAAATGGGTCGCGAACCGACTCCGGAAGAGCTGGGCGAACGCATGGAAATGCCTGAGGACAAGATCCGCAAGGTATTGAAGATCGCCAAAGAGCCGATCTCCATGGAAACCCCGATCGGTGATGACGAAGACTCCCATCTGGGCGACTTCATCGAAGACTCGACCATGCAGTCGCCAATCGATGTCGCCACGGTTGAGAGCCTCAAGGAAGCAACTCGCGAAGTACTCTCCGGCCTCACTGCCCGTGAAGCCAAGGTACTGCGCATGCGCTTCGGCATCGACATGAATACCGACCATACCCTCGAGGAAGTCGGTAAGCAGTTCGATGTGACCCGTGAGCGGATCCGCCAGATCGAAGCCAAGGCGCTGCGCAAGCTGCGCCACCCGACGCGAAGCGAGCATCTGCGCTCCTTCCTCGACGAGTAAGCCCAAGACCCCCAGCCCAGCTGGGGGTTTTGCTTTTTGCAGCCCATCCTTCTTTCCTTCCCCGCCCCATAGCCGGTCTACACTCGAAACATTCCCCGTGCCATAACGAGACGGTTATGCCCAGACTGTCGGCCATGCTCCTGCTGGCGCTGCTCACCTGGACCGCAACGGCTGGCGCGCTGACTCTCACCGACGAAGAACGTAGCTGGCTCAAGACTCACCCGGAACTGCGCCTGGGTGTGGACGCTTCATGGCCGCCTTTCGAGTATCGGGATGAAGAAGGCCGCTATCAGGGCCTGGCCGCGGACTACATCCACCTGATCCAGGAACGCCTGTCCGTAAACCTCAAGCCCGTCGAGCCCGCCAGCTGGACCGCGGTGCTAGAGGACGCCAAGCAGGGCAAGCTGGACCTGCTGCCCGGGATCATGTCGACCCCCGAACGCCAGAGCTACATGGCCTTCACCCGGCCTTACCTGGACTTCCCCATCGTCATCCTCGCCCATGAAGGCGGCGCGCAACCCCACAACCTCAAGGAACTGTACGGACTCAAGATAGCGGTGGTGGAAAACTACGCCCCTCACGAACTGTTGCGCACCCACCACCCGGACCTGAACCTGGTGGCCATGCCCAATGTCAGCTCGGCGCTGCAGGCCCTGGCCACCGACGAAGTGGACGCCGTGGTCGGCGACCTCGCCTCCAGTGTCTGGAGCCTGCGTCAGCTCAAGCTCGACGGTCTCTACGTCAGCGGCGAAACCCCCTATCGCTATCAGTTGGCGATGGGCGTCCCGCGGGAAAACAAGGTCCTGGTAAGCATTCTCGACAAGGTGCTCGCCGACCTCAGCCCCGAGGAAATCAGCACCATCCAGCAACACTGGGTGGGCAGCGTGCTCGACCACAGGACCTTCTGGTCGGATGTCCTGATGTATGGCCTGCCCGGTCTACTGCTGCTGGTGACCGTGCTGGCGGTGGTGATCCGTATCAACCGCCGCTTGAGCTCGGAAATTTCCCGGCGGGTCGCCCTGGAACAGGAACTGCGCAGCAGCGAATACCACTACCGCAGCCTAGTGGAAAGCCTGTCCGCGATTGCCTGGGAAGCGCGCATCAGCGACTTTACCTACAGCTATGTCTCGCCCCATGCCGAAGCCCTGCTTGGCTATCCCCTGGCCCATTGGCTGATTCCCGGTTTCTGGCGCAACATCATCCACCCCGCGGACCTGACCCGGGCCCAGGCCTTCTGCGACCACGAAGTGCAGGCCGGGCGGGATCACAGCCTCGATTACCGGGTGATCGCCGCCGACGGTCGCTGCCTCTGGGTGCGCGACATCGTCAGCCTGATCGAGCATGGCCACGAACCGGTGATGCGCGGGCTGATGATCGACATCAGCGAGACCAAGCACACCGAAGAGGCCCTGCGCCTGTCCGAACAGAAGTTCGCGTCGGTGTTCCAGCAATGTCCGGACATCCTGGTGATTGCCCGGCTGTCCGACGGCTGCCTGCTGGAAGTCAACAAGGCCTTCGAGGAGCAGATCGGCCTGAGCGCGCAAAGCGTGGTTGGCCAGACCGCCACCGAGCTCAATATCTGGGGCATCCCCGGGGTCGGGCCGGGGCTGCTGCAACGCTTGCAGGCCGGCAGCATCCGCAATCTGGAAATGCCCTTTCGCCGGCATAACGGCCAGTTGTTCACCGGCCTGATCTCCGCCGAGCCCTTCGACCTCGACACCACGCCAGCGCTGGTGGTAGTGGTACGCGACATCAGCCAACTCAAGGAGACCCAGCAACAACTGCAGACCTCCGAGGAGAAGTTCGCCAAGGCCTTCCATGCCTCCCCCGATGGCCTGCTGCTGACCCGTCAGCGCGACGGGCTACTGATCGAGGTCAACGAAGGCTTCAGTCGCATCACCGGCTTCAACAGCGCCATGTCGCTGGACCGCTCGACCCTGGACCTGGGCATCTGGGTCAATCTCAATGAGCGCAAGCAGATGCTCGAGCTGCTGCAGCGCGATGGTTTTGTCCGCGACTTCAACTGCCATATCCGGCGCAACGATGGCCAGATCCGCCTCTGCGAGCTGTCGAGCCGGCCACTGCCCATCGGCGGTGACGACTGCATGCTGACCATCGCCCGGGACATCACAGACCGACGCCTGATGCAGGAGAAGCTGCAACAGGCGGCGACCGTATTCGAAAGCACGGCCGAAGGCGTGATGATCACCGATACCCAGCAGCGCATCAGCGCAGTCAATCGCGCCTTCAGCGAAATCACCGGCTACAGCGAACGTGAAGCCCTGGGCCATACTCCGCGCCTGCTTGCCTCGGGCCTGCATGACAGCGCCTTCTACGCCGCGATGTGGCATCAGTTGACCCTGGAGGGCCACTGGCAGGGTGAGATCTCCAACAGGCGCAAGAACGGTGAGCTTTATCCCAACTGGCTGACCATCAATGCGGTGCGCAACCGGGAAAACCAGATCACCCATTTCGTCGCGGTGTTCGCCGATATTTCCAGCCTCAAGCACGCCCAGGCGCGGCTCGACTACCAGGCTCACCACGACCCCCTGACCGGCCTGCCGAATCGCACCCTGTTCGAAAGCCGGCTGCTCAGTGCCCTCAATAGCCAACAGGACAACGGCAGCCAGGGCGCTGTGCTGTTCCTCGACCTGGACCGGTTCAAGCACATCAACGACAGCCTCGGCCACCCGGTGGGCGACCTGCTGCTCAAGGGCATCGCCGTGCGTCTGAAGGAACAGCTGAGGGATATCGACACCGTGGCCCGCCTGGGTGGCGACGAATTCATCATCCTGCTCCCGGGCCTGCACCAGGCCAGCGATGCCGAGCACATCGCCACCAAGCTGCTGAACTGCTTTACCGCCCCCTTCCAGGCCGGCGAACACGAATTCTTCATCAGCGCCAGCATCGGCACCAGCCTGTACCCCAAGGACGGCTGCGATGTCGCCACCCTGATCAAGAACGCAGACGCCGCCATGTATCGCTCCAAGGCCAAGGGCCGAAACCGCGTGGAGCGTTACACCCGCGACCTGACCGCCCAGGCCAGCGAGCGGGTAGCCCTGGAGCACGAGCTGCGGCGAGCCATAGAACGCAACGAGCTGTCGTTGTATTTCCAACCCAAGATCAGCCTCAGCAACCACGAGCTGGTGGGCGCCGAAGCCCTCATCCGCTGGCATCACCCCACTTTCGGCGACGTCCCCCCCGAGCACTTCATTCCACTGGCCGAAGAAAACGGCATGATCCTGCTGATCGGCGACTGGGTATTGGAACAGGCCTGCCTGCAACTCAACAACTGGAACCGGCGCTTTGAGGGTTTCGGCCCGCTGTCGGTGAACCTCGCCGGCGCCCAGTTGCGCCAGCCCAACCTGCTGGGGCGCATCGAGCAGCTGCTGCGCGACTATGACCTGCAGCCCGGAATGCTACAGCTGGAGATCACCGAGAATTTCATCATGAGCCAGGCCGAAGAAGCCCTGGAAGTACTGCACCAGCTCAAGCGCCTGGGCGTGCAACTGGCCATCGACGACTTCGGCACCGGCTATTCCTCCCTCAGCTACCTCAAACGCCTGCCCCTGGACTTTCTCAAGATCGACCAGTCCTTTGTCCGGGGGCTGCCGGACGACTCCCACGACGTGGCGATTGTCCGCGCCATCATCGCCCTGGGGCGCAGCATGCAGTTCACGGTGATTGCCGAAGGCGTGGAAAACCAGGAGCAGCAGACCTTCCTCACCCTGGAAGGCTGCGAACAGATCCAGGGTTATATCGTCAGCCTGCCCCTTGAAGCCGAGGAGTTCTGTACGACCTTCCTGCGAATCCGAGTTTCCGATTTTTCGGATAGCACAGCCGAGAAACCATCGCTATAATCCGGCGCCTACTGAGGGCCTATAGCTCAGTTGGTTAGAGCAGAGGACTCATAATCCTTTGGTCCACGGTTCAAGTCCGTGTGGGCCCACCAAACCAGAAAGCCGCGCAATGCGCGGCTTTCGCGTTTCTGAATCGCTCAAGTAACAGCGCCCCTTTCCGCCCATACAAGCTCAGCCAATGCTGAACAGGAGAGGTAGGGGTTCTGCCCCATCAGCGACTACCGATACATACAGCCAATCTCTACGGCTATGCGGTACCTGGAGTAGCGCTATGCCTACAAGGCTCACACCCACCAATTGACCCTTCATCCTCAGCTCTAAACCTGAGGCACGTCGCGCTGTGGGAGGTCCAAATTCTGGCGCATGGCCAGAGCCTGCACTGCATGCCAAAAGGTGACCAGGGGTGGCAGCACCACGAGACTTGCCAGCAACGCGCAGATGCCGACGGCCACTGGCTATGCGAGATCGGCGAGAGGATCCTGAATAAGAATTGAGCGCAAAGTGATGAGGCTAGGCCAAGGGCGCGCTCAATCCGCTTTCAGGCGGGCCTGTCAGCCTAAAAGCCATGAGCCACCCGCCCCAGGACACCGGCCTATGATCGGAACCTGTTGACCGGAAAAAGCAAAACACCATGGAGGGGGACGACATAGGCGGCGCCTGCAAGCGTCAAACAGCTAGACACAGTCTGCGGACGTGAATTTACTCTGGATTGCTTGCAACAGGCTCAACAGCGTGGAGGGTATGAACATTCAACTTGCCGAGCATACTCACGAGCTGCCCCCGCCGAGTATTGTTAATGCATTCAAATATGCTGCCGCGAAACCCGAACTTGAAAAAATCTCAAACTGACAGGGAAATACCACCCGTAAAAGAGCCTCAACAAAAACCCCAACCAACTAACACCCTATAATCTACCATTCAAGCACCAGCATACTCACATAAAACTTTCACAATCAGAGCGTACTTATTATCAGCGTGAGCGCCGACTGAATCCTTCCCGCTTCAATATTTTTAAAATCGCGCTCTAACTTTGCCAAAAAGTGGTGCGTTATGTTTTGTCCGCTCAACTCATAGTCCCCATCCCTCATCCAATAAGCTTTATTCAAATCAATCATCTTACCCTTAGCATTTGCCACTGTGATCAATACGCCTTTGGCGCAACCCTCACATTGATCATTCTCCAGCCTCCCATCTGTTCGTATATTGCTCGACTGAAAACGGAAACTGGCAACATTATTAAATTCTTCGGCTGCGCTTTGACTGCCACAACTCCCAAGCCTAAGATCAAATTTCTTTTCTACCACGCCGCCATCTGCAAGGTAATATGGATTCACTCCTCCGAAATTGACTGTGTTGTTAGTTTCAACCATTCGGCAGTCTGCTACCAGTAGTTTTGCGGTTGAGAAAAAACTATAATGCCCCCAAGTATCGCTAACGGTTATACCTTTCCAGTAGGAGTAAATATAGCTACTCGGAGGCAGTAATAGCTCGTGCAACCCTGGCCCAAGAGAGGTTCTCGGCTTGGTTTTAATGAACTCCACTGCTTGATCCAATGAGACCGCGTACTGCCCACCTTTTCTTGGCTGAACCATGAAAACTTCATCCCAATGGTCACATGGTATGGCTCTACCATAAGCCGATCTATATCGCACTCCAACTCCATCAATCGGCGTGCTGCAAATGACACCAGGCTCGCCTGTGCCAGGAACAATCTGTAGGCTAAAACCCAACTTTCCGTAAGGTTCCTCTTCAGCGCTACATTTCAGGGTACCCACCAGCGCTGCAGTCCCGAGAACACCTCCAACTTCCACCTCAGAAAAAGGACGCAGGTATCCAAGTTTGAAAGATATAGAGTTACTACCGAGCTTTGCTCCGGAATTACAGTAATTATTTCGATAATCCGCACTTACAAAACCGGAATAGATTACACAAACAAGAAATAGTACAAGATAGTTCCGAAAAAATCTGTAACCGCTTGAATAGCTAATCATGACTTTATCGCCTTAGTCGCCGGGAAAGCTCACCTCATTAAATTCTATTTCATTCAAATCAGTCACGATCTAAGGCGATTCTTAAAAAGCACATCTAAAGACAGAATTGCGGAGACAGGACATACCTCGAGCAAGTTAAATTCTTATCGAGTGATACGACACCCTGAAAAAAATTAAGCGTCCAAAAACTCGTATCTACTGACAAGAACGCAGTTACTTAATGACGGAGAGGTAGTAGTGGGCGATAAACCTCCGGCGGCAAGCCTCCGCCCTCCGATGGACACTTTTTAAAGCAGCTACCGGTGATAATCCCTATACGTATAAATTCTTAACCATACATAAATCGGATGTAGAAAGCACTCCCCCACCCGCCGACGAGTTCTGCATCCACTTTTTTGCCCATCTCAAGATGGCGGTGCATACCGACTGCAGAGGCGGCGAGGCGTATGTCGCTAAGCCCACCAAACACAAAATCCATGCAATGCGCAGCTCTGTGTTATTGCTTGAAAAGCAACCCTCATCAAGTCCTGGTCCGATAGCGCTCTTTCAACATGGGGCGAATTTTCAGGCGATCTTCCGGCGCCCACTCCCACACGGTTTCCAGTTCTTCGGTGACGGTTTGCACACTGATTCCCGGAAGCAGGACGACGAAGGTATTCCTTTGCAGGCAGTGCAATTCTGCACGGCCAGCGCCAGGTGCATCCCCCTCCCTCTCCTGAAGGCTTTCATAGAAGTCCAGGGCCTCGACCACCGTGTGGAAATGCTCAACCGCATCCTGAAAGCCTGAAAGAGACAGCCTGTACGTCATGCCGACATCCTTATTCATTCCCACTATTTCGGGATCTGGAAAAGGCGGCTTTTTTAGCAAAATGCCCACAAACAGTATCTAAGACATTTCTTATTTACACTCCCCAGCAGTCCACTACCAACGCCCTCCCAGGACATGCCCCACCTTCCCCACATCGCAAGGGGCTGAAGCCCATTGCCTGCGCCCATGAAAAAGCCGCGCATTGCGCGGCTTTTTCATGGTGCTGCCAGGCTGCGCTTATTTCTTGGGCAACGCGTAGGCGATCACGTAGTCGCCACGATCCGTCGACTGCCGCGCACCGCCAGCGGTAAGCAGAATGTACTGGCGACCGGTCTTGGGCGACACGTAGGTCATGGGGCCCGACTGGCTGCCCACGGGCAGGCGCGCCTTCCAGATCTCATTGCCATTGCCGGTATCGAAGGCCCGCAGGTAGAAATCCTGGGTACCGGCGAAGAACAGCAGGCCGGATTGGGTAGCCAGGGACGCGCCCAGGGTCGGCATGCCAATCGGGATCGGCAGGTGCATGCGGATCCCCAGCGGGCCGGTGTCCTGCACGGTACCCACCGGCACTTGCCACACCAGCTTGCGGGTCTTCAGGTCGATGGCCGACATGGTGCCGAACGGCGGCTTCTGGCAGGGAATGCCCGCCGCCGAGAGGAAGCGCTGGCGCATGGCGCCGAACGGCGTGCCTTCCTGGGGCACCACGCCCATCTCGATGCCACTGGCACCGGCGGCGATCTGGTCCCGGGGAATCATGTAGTTGGCCAGGCCCAGGCGCATGTCGTTGACGAACATGTAGTTGCTGGTGGGATCTACCGACACGCTGCCCCAGTTCATGCCGCCCAGGGAGCCCGGAAACTGCAACGCATGATCCAGGCCCGGCGGGGTGTACACACCCTCATGGCGCATGCCCTTGAACTGGATACGGCACATCAGCTGGTCGAAGGGGGTCGCGCCCCACATGTCGGACTCGGTCAGGGTCTGGTTGCCGATCGACGGCATTTCCACCGAGAACGGCTGGGTCGGCGAATACCGCTCGCCCGGCACGTTGCCCTGGGGCACGGGGCGCTCTTCCACCCGGGCAATCGGCTTGCCGGTCTCACGGTTGAGCAGGAATATCTCGCCCTGCTTGGTGACCTGGGCCAGCGCCGGTTGCACACCGCCCTTGTCGTCCGGAATGTCGTACAGCAGCGGCTGTGCCGGCAGGTCGAAGTCCCAGAGGTCGTGATGGGTGGTCTGGAAGTGCCAGCGAACCTGGCCGGTCTTCACGTCGATGGCGACGATGGAGGAGTTCCACTTGTCGTCGAACTCGGTGCGCTGGCCGCCGAAGAAATCCGGGGTGGCGTTGCCAGTGGGCAGGTACACCAGGCCCAGCTTGGCGTCATAGGACATTGCCGACCAGACGTTGGGCGTGCCACGGGTGTAGGTTTCACCCGCCGGCGGGCGCTTGGTGGTGGCCGGGTTGCCCGGGTCCCAGGCCCACATCAGCTCGCCGCTGCGCACATCGAAAGCCCGAACCACGCCCGGCGGTTCGCCGGTGGAGAAGTTGTCCGCCACCCGGCCGCCGACGATCACCACGGTGCCCGCCACCAACGGTGTCGAAGTCTGCTGGTAGTAGCCCGGCTTGATCTCGCCCATGTCGGTTTTCAGATCGACCGTGCCCTGGTTGCCAAAGTCTTCACAGGGCTTGCCGGTTTCAGCGTTGATCGCGATCAGGCGCGCATCACCGGTCGGCAGGAACAGGCGCTTGGTGCAGGCCGCCGGAGCAGCAGGCGCCGAAGCATCGGCTACCGGGGTGGCAGAGGCGTCGAAATAACCCAGGCCGCGGCAGCGCTGCCAGTTTGGCGCGTAGCCCTGAGGGTCGAACTTCCAGCGCTCGGCGCCGGTGTCGGCGTCCAGGGCGAACACCTTGCCGTAGGCGGTGCAGGTGTAGACGGTATCGCCGATCTGCAGGGGTGTGTTCTGGTCTTCGGCACCAGCGCCATTGCTTTCGGGCAGGTCACCGGTGCGGAAGGTCCAGGCCACCTGCAACTGGTCGATGTTGCCCTTGTTGATCTGGTCCAGTGCGGCGAAGCGGTTGCCCGCAGTGGTATTGCCCCAGTGGGCCCAGTCTTTCTGTTCCGTCCCGGGAGCCACCGGCTGGACCGCTGGCACCTTGTCCGCCTTGACCACATGGGTCGGCACGAACATGTAGGCCAGGGTCGCGACCACACCGATCCCCAACAGCCCAGCCAGGCCATAGGCACCGCGCCCGGCATGGGCTCCGGAGGCACGCACCAGGGTCGGGTAGATCAGCGCCACCACCTGGCCGATCACGGCGAAGGTCAGTACCCGCGAGACCAGCGGCCAGTATTCCAGGCCCGCATCCCAGACCGCCCAGATCGCCGTCAGCACCAGGGCCACCCCATACAGCCAGGCACCACGCGGGTTGCGCCGCGCGATCAGCAGCCCGGACACCAGCATCGCCAGGCCCATCAACAGGAAATAGGCACTGCCGCCCAGGCTCAGGAGGTAACCCCCGCCTGCGGCCAGGCCCAGCCCGATCAGGGCAATCAGGATACCCAGCCCCCCGAGCAACCATTTGCTGCCGGCGGCAGCCCCCGTGTTTTTCATCTTAAAAACTCTCCCATCTTCAAAACCTGACGGCGAGAATGTACTAACCAGTTACTTATGACAATCTGTCGCAGGTCATTTGTTTCAAAAAAATTCCCGACTTGCAGAACGTAGCTGTCGCTTGCGCCATGTTCTCCGGGAGCTGCGGCGGGTGTTCACGGGAGCCTGTAACATGTGCGCTCCCCCGATAGCCGTGCTGGAGCCCACCTTGTCCGATAGCCGCCCTCCCGTTCTTGACGAAGTCGACCGTCAATTGATCGCAGCCTTGCAGATCAACGCCCGCGAAAGCGTGGCGATGCTGGCCCGGCAGTTGGGTATCGCCCGCACCACCGTGACCTCGCGCCTGGCCCGCCTGGAAAAGACCCGGGTCATTACCGGATATGGCGTGCGTCTGGGGCAGCGGGTAGTCGATGGCGGCTTGCAGGCGTATGTCGGCATCAAGGTCCAGCCGCGCTCTGGCAAGGAAGTGCTGCGGCGCCTGAGCGGCATGGCGCAGGTCCAGCAACTGTGTGCGGTCAGCGGCGAATTCGACTATGTGGCCTGGCTGCGCACCGACTCACCGGAACAGCTGGACCAGTTGCTGGACCAGATCGGCAGCGTTGACGGCGTGGAGAAAACCACCACCTCGATCATCCTCAGCAGCAAGATCGATCGCGGGCACGCGCTGTAAGGCGCGCCCTGCCAATCAGTCAATCTGACGCACAAATTCGTCATATCGATAAATAACCGAGCATAACGACGACAGTTTGCGTCTTATTTACGTGTTTCACCCTCTCTAGAATGGCTGCCATCTTTTCCTATACTCAGCACTCTGCTGAGCCGCCCGCCAAGGTCAGCCATGAACAAGAACAATCGCCATCCTGCAGACGGTAAGAAGCCGATCACCATTTTCGGCCCGGACTTCCCTTTCGCCTTCGACGACTGGATCGAGCATCCGGCCGGCCTGGGCAGCATTCCCCAGGCACGGCACGGCACCGAAGTGGCGATTGTCGGCGCCGGTATCGCCGGCCTGGTGGCGGCCTACGAGCTGATGAAGCTGGGCCTCAAGCCAGTGGTCTATGAAGCCTCGAAAATGGGCGGCCGCCTGCGCTCCCAGGCCTTTGAGGGAGCCGAAGGGGTCATCGCCGAGCTGGGTGGCATGCGCTTTCCGGTGTCGTCCACGGCCTTCTACCATTACGTCGACAAGCTCGGCCTTGAAACCAAGCCCTTTCCCAACCCGCTGACCCCGGCCTCGGGCAGTACCGTCATCGACCTCGAAGGCCAGACCCACTACGCCCAGAAACTCGCCGACCTGCCGGCGCTGTTCCAGGAAGTCGCCGATGCCTGGGCCGATGCCCTGGAAGATGGTTCGCGCTTCAGCGAAATCCAGCAGGCAATCCGTGACCGCGACGTGCCGCGCCTCAAGGAACTGTGGAACACCCTGGTGCCGCTGTGGGACGACCGCACCTTCTACGACTTCGTCGCCACCTCCAAGGCCTTCGCCAAGCTGTCGTTCCATCACCGTGAGGTGTTCGGCCAGGTGGGCTTCGGCACCGGCGGCTGGGACTCGGACTTCCCCAACTCGATGCTGGAAATCTTCCGCGTGGTCATGACCAACTGCGACGACCACCAGCACCTGGTGGTGGGCGGCGTCGAACAGGTGCCCCTGGGCATCTGGCGCCACGTGCCGGAGCGTTGTGCCCACTGGCCGGCCGGTACCAGCCTCAGCTCGCTGCACCACGGCGCGCCGCGTACCGGGGTCAAGCGCATTGCCCGGGCCGCCGATGGCCGTTTCAGCGTCACCGACAACTGGGGCGACACCCGGGAATACGCCGCGGTGCTGACCACCTGCCAGAGCTGGCTGCTGACCACCCAGATCGAATGCGAGGAATCGCTGTTCTCGCAAAAGATGTGGATGGCCCTGGACCGCACCCGCTACATGCAGTCGTCGAAGACCTTCGTCATGGTCGACCGGCCGTTCTGGAAGGACAAGGATCCGGAAACCGGTCGCGATCTGATGAGCATGACCCTCACCGACCGCCTGACCCGCGGCACCTACCTGTTCGACAACGGCGACGACAAGCCGGGGGTGATCTGCCTGTCCTACTCGTGGATGAGCGATGCCCTGAAGATGCTCCCGCAGCCGGTGGAAAAACGCGTGAAGCTGGCCCTGGATGCGCTGAAGAAGATCTACCCCAAGGTGGACATCGCCAGCCGTATCATCGGCGACCCGATCACCGTCTCCTGGGAGGCCGACCCGCATTTCCTCGGTGCCTTCAAGGGCGCGCTGCCGGGCCACTACCGCTACAACCAGCGGATGTACGCGCACTTCATGCAGGACGACATGCCCGCCGAGCAGCGCGGTATCTTCATCGCTGGTGACGATGTCTCCTGGACTCCGGCCTGGGTCGAGGGTGCGGTGCAGACCTCGCTGAACGCGGTGTGGGGGATCATGAAGCACTTCGATGGCGCTACCCACGCCGAGAACCCGGGCCCGGGGGATGTGTTCCACGAGATCGGGCCGATTGCCCTGGCCGACTGAAACCGGCGGCCGGGCAGGCGCTCGTTCCCGCAGGCTCGCCCTGCGGGGATGTCGTACGAACCTGCGACAGCGGCTACAGTGGCCGGTCTGTCAGTGAGTGGAGTGAAGACCATGCGCGTCGCCCTGTATCAGTGCCCGCCACGGCCGCTGGATGTGGCCGGCAACCTGCAACGCCTGCATCAGGTGGCCATGGAGGCCACCGATGCCGATCTGTTGGTGCTGCCGGAGATGTTTCTCAGCGGCTACAACATCGGCCTGGAAGCGGTGGGCGCTCTGGCCGAGGCCCAGGACGGCCCTTCGGCCCAGCGCATCGCCGCCATCGCCCAGGCCGCCCGCACGGCGATCCTCTATGGCTACCCGGAGCGCAGTGTCGACGGCCAGATCTACAACGCCGTGCAGTTGATCGACGCCCAGGGGCAGCGCCTGTGCAACTACCGCAAGACCCACCTGTTCGGTGACCTCGACCATTCGATGTTCAGCGCCGGCGAAGATGACTTTCCCCTGGTGGAACTGGACGGCTGGAAACTCGGCTTTCTGATCTGCTACGACATCGAGTTCCCGGAGAATGCACGACGCCTGGCCCTGGCAGGCGCGGAGCTGATTCTGGTGCCGACCGCCAACATGATCCCCTACGACTTCGTCGCCGACGTGACGATCCGTGCCCGGGCCTTCGAGAACCAGTGCTACGTGGCCTATGCCAACTACTGTGGCCATGAAGAACAGATCCGCTATTGCGGCCAGAGCAGCATCGCCGCCCCCGACGGCAGCCGGATTGCCCTGGCCGGTCTCGACGAAGCCCTGATCATCGGCACCCTGGACCGCCAACTGATGGGCGAATCCCGGGCACTCAACCGCTACCTGTCCGATCGCCGCCCCGAGCTTTACGACGACCTGAGCAAGCGCTGATCCGGGGATATCCGCTAGCATGAGCGCTTCTCTGTTCTGGAAGTGCTCATGCCCGCGCCGAATCACCCTCTGCCCCCACTGGAGACCCTGGCCAACGGCCTGCGGGTTTCCCTGCGTCATGCTCCCCATTTGAAACGCTGCGCCGCGACATTGCGCGTCGCCGCCGGCAGCCACGATGTGCCGCTGGCCTGGCCGGGCCTGGCGCACTTTCTGGAACACCTGCTGTTTCTCGGGACCGAGCGCTTTCCTGTCGAACAGGGGCTGATGGCCTATGTACGGGCCCAGGGCGGGCAACTGAACGCGCGAACCTGCGAACGTGCCACCGAGTTCTTTTTCGAGCTGCCGGCCAGCGCCTTTGCCGGTGGCCTGGAACGTCTGTGCGAGATGCTCGCTCAACCGCGCATGAGCCTGGAGGACCAACACCGGGAGCGGGAAGTCCTACACGCGGAGTTCATCGCCTGGTCCCGGGATGCGACAGCGCAGCGTCAGTTCGCACTGTTTGACGGTCTTCATGCCGCGCACCCGCTAAGGGCCTTCCATGCCGGCAACCGCTACAGCCTGAACCTGCCCAATAACGCCTTCCAGCAGGCCTTGCAGCAGTTCCATCGCGAGTATTACCAGGCCGGGCAAATGGTCTTGAGCCTCGCCGGCCCGCAGCCACTGGAGGAGCTCCGAGCCCTGGCGGAACGCTACGGCAGTTGCCTGCCGAGCGGTCAACACCTTGAGCAGACAGCGCCTCCCGCCCTAATGACCACGGGCAACCAGACTTACCAACAACTCAGCGGCCAGCGGCTGGACCTGCTGTTTGCTCTAGAGCGGCTGCCCGCGGGCGCTACTGCCGCTGTGGATTTTCTCTGCACCTGGCTGCAATCGGCCAAGCCCGGCGGGTTGCTGGCGGAACTCCAGCAGCGCCAACTGGCTCACAGCCTCAAGGCAACGCTCCTGTATGAGTTCGCCGGCCAGGCCCTGCTGCACCTGGAGTTCGATCTGACCAGCGTGGCGGCATCAGCCCCGGTTCAGGTACGCGAGCTGCTGACAGAGTGGCTGGGGTTCTTCAGTGCCCAGGCCGACTGGGCACCGTTGCGCGAAGAATATGCCTTGCTGCAACAGCGCCAGATCGAAGTTGCCAGCGCCCTGGAACTGTCCCGACGCGACAGCCGCCAAGCTGCCGATGGGCTGGATGAGTCGGGGCTGGCCGCCCTCAAGCAGGTGCTCAAGCAGTTGCAACCCCAGGCTGTGGAGCACTTCAGCCACGACTGGCGCCTGCCTCCTGCCAACCCCTTTCTGCGCAGCACGATCGAGGCACCACGGGCCGGGTTGATTCGTGGGCAGACCAGCGCTCATCGCGGGCTGCGCACCTTTGCCCAGGATCGCTCCCGGGGCCGCAAGGAAAGCTCGGCCCTGAGCTTCAGCCAGGCGCTGCCAGCAGATCCTTCTGGTAGCGCCCTGACTCTGCGCTGGCAACTGGCCTCGCCTGCCCCGATGGGCTTGCATGCCCGGTTGCTGCGCAGCCTGGCGACATTGCGCGACGATGCCCGCCAGGCCGGCGTAGAGCTGAACTTCACCTCTTGTGGCAAAGACTGGCTGCTGAAACTGCACGGTTTGCCGTCCCCCATGCCCGCAGTGCTACTGCAAGCATTGAAAGCCCTGGGACGACCTGCCGAGTCGTTCTGGCAGGAGCAGGCAAGCGTCAATGCTGAAGCGCCCCTGCTGCCGATCCGCCAATTGCTCAAGGCATTCAGCGAACAGCCACAGCCCGACAGCCCGGCCCAGCCCGACCCAGAGGCCTTGCAAGCACTCTGGGCCAGCGCTCGCTGGGACGGACTGGGCCTGGCGCTGCCAGCCGCCATCCAGGAAGCCTTGAGCCGAACCCTGCAACAGATGCCCGGCACAGCGGACGCCACCCTCTGCCGGCCGGTGCCAGCAGGCACCGGCCAGCAGTGGCAGAACCTGCCCGGGAGTGCCGGTGAGCATGCCCTGCTGCTGTTCTATCCCGTGCCCAGCGCCAGCCTTGCCGATGAAGCCGCATGGCGCCTACTCGGCCAGCTCTGCCAGACCCCGTTCTATCAGCGCCTGCGGGTGGAGCTGCAACTGGGTTATGGCGTCTTCAGTGCCGTTCGCCAGCGCAACGGCCGGACGGGTCTGTTGTTCGGCGTGCAATCCCCCGGCGCGACAGTCACCGAGATACTTCAGCACATCGCACAATTCCTTGAGCACCTGCCCGAACAACTCCAGGCACTCGACGAGCCCAGCTGGAATGATCAGCGACAGGCCCTGGCTCAACAGTTGCAGCCCGCGACCCTGCCCCTGGACCAGGCCATGGATTTGTTGTGGCAGGCAAAACTGGCCGGCCACTCGTCGGATTACCTGCCGCAGTTGCAAGGCTGCATAGAGGCCCTGACGCCCGCCATCGTGATCCAGGCCGCCCGCCAACTCAGAGAGGCTGCCGGCGGCTGCAGCGCGCTGGCCAACAGGTCGTGCCCGGGTGCACCCTGGCAAGTGGCAGAATGATCATTACCAGCGCTGCAATGAGCTTTCTTCAGAATTGCGGGCAACCTTCAGCGGGAATTTAGTAAGATAGCCTCCTAAGCATCTGAACATCTCCCGCCGGAGGTGGACTATATGTATAGGCAACCCCCGTCCCACCCACCTCAAAGGAGCAATTTTATGACCTGGTCCAAACCTGCTTACACCGACCTGCGTATCGGCTTCGAAGTCACCATGT
Source organism: Pseudomonas sp. GW823-FHT02C05 (assembly GCF_058797595.1). Classification (NCBI taxonomy): domain Bacteria; kingdom Pseudomonadati; phylum Pseudomonadota; class Gammaproteobacteria; order Pseudomonadales; family Pseudomonadaceae; genus Pseudomonas; species Pseudomonas sp. GW823-FHT02C05. The sequence continues at coordinate 78,944 of NZ_JBXAJU010000004.1, forward strand.
ACTTCGCCAGCCGCTAATTTCTGCCTCTGGCCAGAAACGCAGCGCAACGCCTCGGCCCGTCCGGGGCGTTTTTATTTTCAGTTCTCCGTCCTTTTTTCAGTCTTGAGCCCAGGGAGCGTCCATGTTTGTCCAGATTCTAGGTTCCGCCGCCGGCGGTGGTTTTCCGCAGTGGAACTGCAACTGTGTGAACTGCGCCGGATTTCGCGACGGTAGCCTGCGGGCCCAGGTGCGCACTCAATCGTCCATCGCGATTTCCGATGACGGGGTGAACTGGGTGCTGTGCAACGCCTCTCCGGATATCCGCGCGCAGTTGCAAAGCTTCGCCCCCATGCAACCGGGCCGCGCACTGCGGGACACCGGCATCGGCGCCATCATCCTCATGGACAGCCAGATCGACCACACCACCGGCCTGCTCAGCCTGCGTGAAGGCTGCCCGCACCAGGTCTGGTGCACCGACATGGTCCATGAAGACCTGAGCACCGGTTTCCCGCTGTTCAAGATGCTCAGCCACTGGAACGGCGGCCTGAGCTGGAACCGCATCGAGCTGGACCAGAGCTTCAGCATCCCCGCCTGCCCCAACCTGCGCTTCACGCCGCTGCCCCTGCGCAGCGCAGCGCCACCCTATTCGCCCCACCGTTTCGACCCGCACCCGGGGGACAACATCGGCCTGATCGTCGAAGACCTGCGCAGCGGCGGCAAACTCTTCTACGCGCCGGGCCTGGGCAAGGTCGACGCGCCACTCCTGGAGATCATGGCCGCCAGTGATGTGCTGCTGGTGGACGGCACCCTGTGGGAAGACGATGAAATGCAGCGTCGTGGCGTGGGCACCCGTACCGGCCGGGAAATGGGCCACCTGGCGCAGAACGGCCCCGGCGGCATGCTCGAAGTGCTGGAACAGTTGCCCCGCCAGCGCAAGGTGCTGATACATATCAACAACACCAACCCGATCCTCGATGAAGACTCCGCCGAACGTGCCGAACTGGTACGCCGAAAGGTGGAAGTGGCTTACGACGGAATGAGTATTGAGCTGTAGGGCGAATCGCCCACAAGCTCGCCCCACGAGCCTTGGCCCTTTTGCGTAGGAGCGGGCTTGCCCGCGAAAGGGCTGCCCCCCGGAGAACACACATGACCGACACCCCGCTGTCCGCCGCCGAATTCGAGCAGGCACTGCGCGCCAAAGGCGCCTACTACCACATCCATCACCCTTATCACGTGGCGATGTATGAAGGCCGGGCGACCCGCGAGCAGATCCAGGGCTGGGTCGCCAACCGCTTCTATTACCAGGTGAACATCCCCATGAAGGACGCGGCGATCCTCGCCAACTGTCCGGACCGGGAGATTCGCCGCGAATGGATCCAGCGCCTGCTGGACCATGACGGCGCCCCGGGCGAGGACGGCGGCATCGAGGCCTGGCTGCGCCTGGGCCAGGCCGTGGGCCTGGACCCGGACCAGTTGCGCTCCCAGGAACTGGTGCTGCCCGGTGTGCGCTTTGCCGTGGACGCCTATGTCAATTTTGCTCGCCGGGCCAGTTGGCAGGAGGCGGCCAGCAGCTCGCTGACCGAACTGTTCGCGCCGCAAATCCACCAGTCGCGCCTGGACAGCTGGCCCCAGCATTACCCATGGATCGACCCCACTGGCTACGAGTACTTCCGCACCCGCCTGGGCCAGGCCCGCCGCGATGTCGAGCACGGCCTGGCGATCACCCTGCAGCACTACACCACCCGTGCCGGCCAGGAACGCATGCTGGAAATTCTCCAGTTCAAACTGGACATCCTTTGGAGCATGCTCGACGCCATGAGCATGGCCTATGAACTGAACCGCCCGCCCTATCACAGCGTCACCGATCAGCGGGTCTGGCATAAGGGGATCACCCTATGAGTTTCGACCGCAGTAAAACCCCACGCTGGCGCCCCGGCTACCGCTTCCAGTATGAACCGGCGCAAAAGGGCCACGTCCTGCTGTACCCCGAGGGCATGATCAAGCTCAACGACAGTGCCGCCCTGATTGGCGGCCTGATCGATGGCGAACGTGACGTGGCGGCGATCATCAGCGAGCTGGAAATCCAGTTCCCGGGGGTGGCCGAGCTCGGTGAAGATATCGAGCAGTTCATGGAGGTCGCCCGTGCTCAGCACTGGATCGAACTCGCCTGAACCGGCGGTTCTGCCCGGCAAACCGGAAGTTGGCCTGCCGCTGTGGCTGCTGGCCGAGCTGACCTACCGCTGCCCGCTGCAGTGCCCCTACTGCTCCAACCCCCTGGACTTCGCCGAGCAGGGCAAGGAGCTGAGCACCGAGCAGTGGATCAAGGTATTTCGCGAAGCGCGGGAAATGGGTGCAGCGCAGCTGGGTTTCTCCGGCGGCGAGCCGCTGGTGCGCCAGGACCTGGCCGAACTGATCGGCGAGGCGCGCAAGCTGGGCTTCTATACCAACCTGATCACCTCCGGCATCGGCCTCACCGAGCAGAAGATCAGCGACTTCAAGAAAGCCGGCCTGGACCATATCCAGATCAGCTTCCAGGCCAGCGACGAACAGGTGAACAACCTGCTGGCCGGTTCGAAAAAAGCCTTCGCGCAGAAGCTGGAAATGGCCCGTGCGGTCAAGGCCCACGGCTATCCGATGGTGCTGAACTTCGTCACCCACCGGCACAACATCGACAAGATCGACCGCATCATCGAGCTGTGCATCGCACTGGAAGCCGATTTCGTCGAGCTCGCCACCTGCCAGTTCTACGGCTGGGCCCAGCTCAACCGCGTGGGCCTGCTGCCGACCAAGGAGCAACTGGTGCGCGCCGAGCGCATCACCAACGAATACCGCGCCAGGCTGGAAGCCCAAGGGCATCCCTGCAAGCTGATCTTCGTCACTCCGGACTACTACGAGGAGCGCCCCAAGGCCTGCATGAATGGCTGGGGCAGCATCTTCCTCACCGTGACTCCGGACGGCACCGCACTGCCTTGCCACGGCGCGCGGCAGATGCCGGTGCAGTTCCCCAATGTGCGCGACCACAGCATGCAGCACATCTGGTACGACTCATTCGGTTTCAACCGCTTTCGCGGGTACGACTGGATGCCCGAACCCTGCCGCTCCTGCGACGAGAAGGAAAAGGACTTCGGCGGCTGCCGCTGCCAGGCCTTCATGCTCACCGGAGATGCCAGCAATGCCGATCCGGTGTGCAGCAAATCGCCACACCATGGGATGATCCTCCAGGCCCGTGAAGAATCTGAAACGGCCACCCACACCATCGAGCAACTGGCTTTTCGCAATGAACGAAACTCCCGCCTCATCGCCAAGGGTTGAGCCCTTCAGCGCCAGCCAGGCCACTACGGCCGGGGTCGATTTTGCCGAACTGCAACTGACGACCCACGGCCTGTTCTGGAATGAATATCGTCCCGAGGACGGCCGCTGCCGAATCTGGCAACGGCATCAGGGCCAGGCCCAGTGCCTGACGCCAACCGGCTTCAGCGTGCGCAGCAGGGTCTATGAATACGGTGGTGGCGCCTTCTGCCTCAGCGATGATGCCCTGCTGTTCGTCAACGAGGCGGACCAGCAGCTGTATCGCCAGCCCCTGGCCGGTGGAGCGCCCAGCGCCTTGACTCAAGGCACGTGCCGCTACGGTGACCTGCGATGCCACGCTGGCCAGGTGCTGGCCGTTGAGGAGTGTGCCGAACAACACCAACTGGTGAGCATTGACAGCATCACCGGTCAACGCCGGCTACTGGCTGCCGGGGCCGACTTCTATGCCGCTCCTACCCTCAGCCCCAATGGTCTGCGCCTGGCCTGGATCGAGTGGGACCGGCCCCATCAACCTTGGACCAGCACCCGCCTGATGCTTGCTGAGCGCCTGGGCAACGGGACCTGGGGGGATCCCCGCTGCGTGGCGGGCGATGGCGAGCCAGAGTCACTGCAACAGCCGCGCTTCGACCAGCACGATCATCTGTATTGTCTCAGCGATCGCGGCGGTTTCTGGCAACCCTGGACCGAGTCGAGCGATGGTTTGCGGCCGTTGCCCAGCACCGCCGCGGACCATGCCCCGGCGCCTTGGCAACTGGGAAGTTGCACCTGGCTGCCCCTGGGCGGCGATGCCTGGTTTGGCAGCTGGACCGAGCAGGGTTTTGGCCGCCTCGGGCTGCGTCAGGACGACGGTTTCCAGCAGGACTTTAGCGGCAACTACAGCCGCTTCCGCAGCCTGGCGCTGGACCAGCACTACCTGTACTGCATCGCGGCCTCGCCTGTCAGCCCCTCGGCCGTTATCGCCATAGACCGCAAGACCCGGCAGGTCCAAGTCCTGGCGGGAGGGATTGCCCCTCTGCCGGCGGAACGCATCAGCCGCCCGCAGACCCTGTGCTACCCCAGCGGCGACGGCCAGGCCCACGGTTTCTTCTACCCGGCCATGAACGGTGTCAACCGGCCGCCCCTGGTGGTATTCATCCACGGCGGCCCGACTTCGGCCTGTTACCCGATACTCGACCCGCGTATCCAGTTCTGGACCCAGCGCGGCTTTGCCGTGGCCGACCTGAACTACCGCGGCAGCACCGGATATGGCCGGGCCTATCGCCAGGCCCTGCACCTGCGCTGGGGCGAGGTGGATGTGCAAGACGCCTGCGCCGTGGTGGCCCACCTGGATGAGCAGGGGCTGATCGATCCGCAACAGGCATTCATACGCGGCGGCAGCTCGGGGGGCTACACCACCCTCTGCGCCCTGGCCTTCGCCAAGGTCTTCTGCGCCGGAGCCAGCCTCTACGGAGTCAGCGATCCGATCAGCCTGGCCCGCGCCACCCACAAGTTCGAAGGCGACTACCTGGACTGGCTGATCGGCGATCCTGAACGCGACAGCGAACGTTATCTGGCCCGTACTCCCCTGGCCCACGCCAGCAGCATCGGTGTGCCGGTGGTGTTTTTCCAGGGCGAGCAGGATGCGGTGGTGGTGCCCAAGCAGACTCGCGACATGCTCAAGGCACTACAGGACCAGGGCATCGCCGCCGAGGCCCACTACTATCCCGATGAGCGCCACGGCTTTCGCAAGGCCAGCAACCAGGCCCACGCCCTGGAGCAGGAGTGGCGGTTTTACCGCCGAGTGTTGCAGGCACAGCACTGATCAGCTACTGCCCGTTCCCCTGGAACGGGCAGACCATCAGCGTTTGGCGATGATGTACACCGCATGCACGATCCCCGGAATGTAGCCGCACAGGGTCAGCAGGATGTTCAGCCAGAAAGCGCCGCCAAACCCCACTTGCAGGAAGACCCCCAGGGGCGGCAAGAGAATGGCGAAGATGATGCGGATCAAGTCCATGGGCAGCTCCTGATAACAATCGGCTCGAATGAGCCTTACCTGCAATCGACCTTGGCTATACGCCAGGGTTCAGAGCGAATTCGAGGCCGCGCAGCCACTCGGGCGAGGATCTGGAGGCCATGTTCCTGCACCACGCTCAACAGCTTGAGGGCCATGGCGCCCGTACAACGAGCCGGTACTTGAAGGAGGTTGCAAGAACAAAGAGGGGGGGGTTGAAAAAGCTGGAGATAAAAAAACGCCCCGTGCGAAAAATCGGACACGGGGCGATGCGTTATACCGCGAGACGGTTCAGGAAGTCAGTCAACGTAAGGTCGCATGTGGCCCGGAAAGGTAATCCAGCACCCGGAACAGAGTGGGTGCCAGACCACTGCAATGCGGGATTCCGGCGAGAATCGCCTGTTGATCCTCGACGCTATCGGGCTCGGCGCTGTGTTCAGCGCTCAGCCAACCGTTGGGGCGCGCCTGCAAAAGTGCCTCGATGCTGTGCAAGTCGCTCTGCAACAGGCATTGCAAGCCGATGGCCCGCTCCTGCCAGATAAAGCCCTGATGATCGCAGGCCGCCGAGCGATAGAGCGGCAACGCGCCCTTGGGCAGATCGAAGCTTTCGCCGTGCCAATGAAAGGCCATCAGACGTTCCGGCAAGGCCAGCCCCAGAGGCGAGTCCTGGGCATTGGGGTACTTTTCCACAGGCCACCAGCCAATCTCCCGCGCTGCACTGGGGCGAACCTGCGCCCCCAGCGCCTGCGCCAGGAGCTGGCCACCCAGGCCGATGCCCAGCACGCGCTTGCCGGCAGACACGGCCTTGCGCAACAGGCGTTTTTCCGCGGCCAGCCACGGAGTCTGGGCCTCGTCGTGCACACTCATGGGCCCACCCAGAGCGATCAGCAGGTCGAAACTGTCGAGCCGCGGCAAACGTGCCTGGGCGTACAGATGGCAGATATGCACGGCGCTCGCCCGCTCCAGCAGCCACTGGTTAATCCGCCCCGGCCCGGAGGCAGGCGAATGTTGCAGGATCAGTACACGCATCAGACGGCCACTCCCTTGCGACACTGCAATTGCGCCGTGCGCACCCGGGAAAAAGCCCGGGCCAGGCGCAGGAGCATCTCGTCGATATTGCCTTTGCTGACACTCAATGCCGGGGTAAAACGCAGGCAGTCCGGTTGCGGCGCGCTGAGCAGCAAGCCTTCATGCAAGGCGGCCTTGACCACCGCGCCGGCGGACTCATCCGCCAGGGTCATGCCCCAGAACAAACCCTGCCCCCGCACTTGGCCCTGTGCATACCGGCTCGCCAGGCGGGTCAGTTCCTGCCCCAGATACTGGCCGTTATGGCGCGCCTGCTGAAGAAAGCCATGCTCCTGCAAGCTGTCCAGAACCGCCAGGCCGGCCGAGGTCATCAGCGCATTGCCATGGTGAGTACCATCCAGCTCGCCCGCCTCGAAACAGCAGGCCTTGCCCCGTGCCAGCAGCGCCGCCAGTGGCACGCCACCGCCGAGCCCCTTGCCCAGAGCGATGATGTCGGCACGCACGCCATACAGCTGTTCGGCCAGCAGGGTGCCGCAGCGGCCGATGCCAGTCTGGACCTCATCGAGAATCAGCAGGATGCCCAGTTCACGGCACAGGCGCTCGACACCCTTGAGGTAATGCTCGGTCGCCGGAATGACACCAGCCTCACTCTGGATCGGCTCCAGCATGATCGCCACGGTTTGCGCATCCACCGCCGCGTGCAAGGCCGGCAGATCGTTGAACGGCACCTGGCTGAAACCCGGCAGCCCGGGGCCGAAACGATTGCCCGGAGCGCCGCTGCCAGCCGCCGACAACGCAGCAAAGCCACGACCATGGCAGCTCTGGCTGGCGGTGATGATGCCAGCCGCGCCGCCACGATGCAGTTGCCCCCATTTACGCGCCAGCTTGATTGCGGCCTCGCAAGCTTCAGTGCCGCTGCTCAGCAGGTAGGCCTGGTCGCTGCCGGTGCTGCGGCACAGGCGATCGGCCAGCTTGAGCATCCCACGGTTGTAGAACCCGGAACCCGGGTTGATCAGCGACTGCGCCTGCTCGGCAAGCGCGGCGACCAGGACCGACGGGCTGTGGCCAAGACTGTTGGCGGCCCCGGCCTGGGTGAAGTCCAGGTAAGTACGGTCTTCACTGTCCCATAGCCAAGAGCCCTGGCCGCGCACGAAGACCGGTTGGGGACGCTGCACACTGGGCATCAGGCACTCGTTGGAAAAGGCCGGGGCCGAAGCGTTTGCATAGGGCTCGGCGGCCAGATCTTCCAGGCTCGGCACAGTGCGGCGCAGGTTGAACAGATTCATGCCCGCAGGCCCTCCAGCGGCAGCCCCAGCAGGCGCGCGGACCAGTCTTCAACCCGGCCAGTACGCATGCGCTTGATAGCGATATCACGCCAGCGCGAGGAAAGCGCCGGGCAATCAATGAGGGTTTTCAAGCCAGCATGCTCCAGAGGTTCCTGGAAAAAACAGCGCAGGGCCCAGGCCACGGTGAGGCCGGGGTAACTGCGCTGAATCAGTTCAAAGGGTTCATCCGCTTGTACGAAACCTGGCTTGAGGACCCGGTAAAACCAGCCGCAACGACCATTGTCCTGGGCCTGTTGCGGCAGATTGGCCAGGCCCCAGCGATGGCTCAGGCGATAGCAGGGCGAACGCGGCTGGCTGACCTGCAATAGCGCACCGCCCCAGCGAAACAGATCGCCCAGGCACACCTGTTCTTCGGTGAGGCCATGGGTGGACAGGTTTTCACCGAAGGCCGGCGCGCACCAGTCGAACTGTGGGTAACGTTTGCGCCAGTGGTCATAGTGTTCAGCGGGGTAATGATGCAAGGCGCGCTCGGGACCGGTGTGAAAGCGCGGATCGCCGTGCTCATCGCTGCCCAGGCCTTGTGGCCACAACCAGAGTCGGTTGGCAACCGGGTACTTGTCAGTGTCGCTGACCAGACCCTGGCCGAGATTTTTTGCCTTGCCTATGTAAACACCATCGACGTAAACGGTATTCATCGCCCTTCGTGGCCCTGTAAGCCTTGTGAATAGGCGCTAGACTAGGCCCCTCCGGGGCTTCGGGCCATTTCGTTTTTTAAGCTTTTTCGATAAGAAATACTTATGGATTTTAAGCAACTGCGTTATTTCGTCGCGGTGTATGAAGAAGGTCATGTGGGACGTGCCGCCGAACGGCTGTCGATCTCGCAACCGGCGCTTTCCCAGCAGATCCGCCAGCTGGAACAGAACCTCGACGTCAGCCTGTTCGAGCGCAGCAGTAAACGCCTGTTGCCGACACTGGCAGCGCATACGCTGTACAACCACGCCCTGCCCCTGCTCGACGGCTTGCAACAGGCCCGCGAAGCCTTGCGCAACTTCAAGGGCCAGGCGCTGCGCACCTTGGCGATCGGCGTACTGCAAACCGTGCATACCAGCCTGGTGCCGCAGATGCTTGAGCGTGTACGCAAGGCCCAGCCCCATCTTGTGGTGCAGATCTATGAATTGACCGGCCTGGAGATCGAAAGGCGCCTGCTCAATGGCTCGCTGGATATCGGCATCAGCTACCTGCCGCCACGCCAGCCAGGTCTGCATGGGGTACCGCTGTACGAAGATGAACTGACTCTGGTCATCCCGGAGCAGCATCCGCTGCGCGAGTTCAAGAAGGTCTCCATGAGCCAGGCAGCAGAGTTGCCGATGCTGTTGTTGGGAGAGGAGTTCCAGATCCGCCAGATCTGGCAGGCTCAACTGGCCAATCTGGGGCGGCGCCCGCAGGTGCAGGCGGAGCTGAACAACATGGCCGGGATTCTCGACAGCCTGCCCCATACACGGCTGGCCACCGTGCTTCCCGGACGCTCCCAACAGCAGCACGGCAACAAGGAACTGTTGTGGAAACCGCTGAGCGAGCCCAGGGTGCCGCTAAAGGTGGGGTTGGTCTGCCGGGATCTGCAGCGTCAGCAAGGGACGCTGGAGCTGCTGCGCAGTTTGTTGGAAGACTCGATGAATGCGCAGGAACCGCGCCTGGGGGGAACTTCCGCCGTGGATGTGCCGGGATAAGCCTGCCAAAATAAAAAACCCGGACAAAAGAAAACCCCGCCGAAGCGGGGCTTTGCAGACTGTTTCCCTGACATCCTTTTCACTCCACCATCCTGGCGGAATCCTACGTGTCCGTGTTGTTGCTTTGCGCTTCCTGCGCGACGTCCATGTGAAGTAGATTAGCTTCAGCCGTCATCTACCGATATGGACGATCAGCAGCACGTTATGTAAGAGATGACTTACAAACGCCCTTGCTGGTTAAAACTGCTCAGCCTGCAACAGGAACAGCGATTCGCTACCGGCCTTGACCGAGGCGCTAAGCGAGTGGATACGCGGCAGCAGGCGGGCGAAGTAGAACCGCGCCGTCCCCAGTTTGCTGGCATAGAAGTCGTCTTCCTGCTCCTTGCCCAACGCAGCCTTGGCCATCAGTGCCCACATGTAGGCGTAGGCGGTGTAGCCAAATACCTGCAGGTATTCCACCGACGCTGCCCCGATTTCGTTGGGGTTGCTGGCGGACCGGTCCAATACCCAGGCGGTCAGCTCATCCAGATTGTCCAGCGCCGCGTTCAGCGGGCGGGTGAACTCCCCCCATTGCTCATCCGCCGTAGCAGTGAAATGGCGGATCTCGTCGGCAAACAGCTTATAGAACGCACCGCCGCTCCCGACGATCTTGCGTCCCACCAGATCCAGAGCCTGGATACCGTTGGTGCCCTCGTAGATCTGGGTAATCCGTACATCGCGCACCAGTTGTTCCTGGCCCCACTCACGGATATAGCCATGGCCGCCGAAGATCTGCTGGCCATGAACCGTGGTTTCCAGACCCAGGTCGGTCAGGAAAGCCTTGGCCACCGGGGTCAGCAATGCCACCAGGCTTTCCGCGCGCTTGCGGGTATCCGGATCTTCGCTGAACTTGGCGGTATCCAATTGCATCGCCACATAGGTGGAAAATGCCCGGCCGCCTTCGTTTGCAGCCTTCATGGTCAGCAGCATGCGCCGCACATCCGGGTGCACAATGATCGGGTCGGCTACCTTGTCCTTGGCTTGCGGGCCGGTAGGCGAGCGGCTCTGCAGGCGATCACGGGCATATTCAATAGCGTTCTGGTAGGAACGCTCGCCAGTGGCCAGCCCCTGGATACCTACCCCCAAACGCTCGTAGTTCATCATGGTGAACATGGCCGCCAGGCCCTTGTTCGGTTCACCCACCAGGTAACCGATGGCCTGATCGAAGTTCATCACGCACGTGGCCGAAGCCTGGATGCCCATCTTGTGCTCGATCGAACCACAGGTCACCGGGTTGCGCTCGCCCAGGCTGCCATCGGCATTGACCATGAACTTGGGCACCAGGAACAGGGAAATCCCCTTGGGACCAGCCGGCGCATCCGGCAGCTTGGCCAGCACCAGGTGAATGATGTTTTCCGTCAGGTCGTGCTCACCACCGGTAATGAAGATCTTGGTTCCGCTGATGGCATAGGAACCGTCGGCCCGAGGCTCGGCCTTGGTGCGGATAATCCCCAGATCGGTACCGGCATGGGGCTCGGTCAGGCACATGGAGCCTGCCCAGACACCGGCATACATGTTCGGCAGGTAGGTGGCTTTCAGCTCTTCGCTGGCATGGGCGTTGATCGACAGGCAGGCCCCGGCAGTCAGCATCGGGTACAGACCAAAGGCCAGGCTCGCGGAGTTGACCATTTCCTCGACCTGGGCCGATACCGCCTTGGGCATGCCCATGCCGCCGAACTCGGGATCGCCACCCACGCCGACCCAGCCACCTTCGGCGTAGGTCTGATAGGCCTGTGGAAAACCTTCAGGGGTGGTCACCACGGTGTTGTCCCAGTGGCAACCTTCCTCGTCGGCACCGCGACTCAGCGGAGCAATGCTTCTGGCGGTGACTTTGCCCGCTTCCTCCAGAATCGCCTCGACCGTCTCGACATCCACAGTCTCAGCCAGAGCCGGCAACTGGGCCCAGAGTTTGGCGACCTCGAAAACTTCATTGAGGACGAAGCGCATATCGCGCAAGGGCGCTTTGTAGTCAGCCATGGCAAACCTCGCAAGAACTAAAAAAGCGGGCCGAAACGGACCCATTTAGAAAACCAGAGTGTACCCGAACAACTTTTGCGACACATAGGGTCAATTAGTGACCTTTATGTAATTTTTAGTCACAGATATTCCCAAGCACGAAAAAACCCGCAGCAGCGGGCTTTGTTCGTGCCGCCCTAGCAGTTACAAGGCGAACAACTGCGCGGGAAGCTTCATCAGGCAATCACTGCCGGCCTCGATGGCCGCCCGATGAGCCCCCGTACGGGGCAGCAGGCGCTTGAAATAGAACTCGCAGGTGATCAGCTTGGCGGTGGCGAAGTCCTGGTCGCCCTGCCCGGCGTCCAGTTGCTGCTGGGCGACCAGAGCCATGCGCAACCAGAAATAGGCCAGGACGATGTAGCCGCTGTACATCAGGTAATCCAAGGCCGCGCCCCCCACTTCGTCGGGGTTGTTCATGGCTGCCATGCCGACCTTGGTGGTCAACTCGCCCCACTGACGGTTCAAGGCATCGAGTTGCGCGACATAAGCCTGGAGCTGCGGATGCTCGGCATGCGCGCTGCAGAACTTGTGCACAATCCGGGTAAAGCCCAGCAGCAGCTTGCCCTGGCTGCCCAGCACTTTGCGGCCCAGCAGGTCCAGGGCCTGGATGCCATTGGTACCTTCATAGATCGGCGCAATGCGGCAATCACGTACCAACTGCTCCATGCCCCATTCGCGAATAAACCCATGACCGCCGAACACCTGCATGCCGTGGTTGGTCACTTCCAGCCCGGTCTCGGTCATGAAGGCCTTGCAGATCGGGGTGAGGAACGCCAGGAGGTTCTCGGCGTCCTGGCGCTGGGCTTCATCGCGGCTCAGATGCGCCACATCCAGCAACTGGGCGGTGAAGTAGGCCAGGGCCCGGTTGCCTTCGTTGAACGCCTTCATGGTCAGCAGCATGCGCCGCACATCAGGGTGGACGATGATCGGGTCCGCCGCCTTGTCCGGAGACTTGGGGCCGGTCAGCGACCGCATCTGCAAACGATCGTTGGCGTATCTGATCGCCCCCTGGAAGCTGGTTTCACCCAGACACAGGCCCTGCATTCCGGTCCCCAGGCGGGCGTGGTTCATCATGGTGAACATGCAGTTCAGGCCTTTGTTGGCCTGACCAATCAGAAAGCCCCTGGCACCGTCGAAGTTCAGTACACAGGTCGCGGACGCCTTGATCCCCATCTTGTGCTCGATGGAGCCGCAGCTCACGCCATTGCGCTCGCCGGCCTCACCTGCCGCATCCGGCAGGAACTTGGGCACGATGAACAGCGAAATACCCTTGGTTCCGGCCGGCGCGTCCGGCAGCTTGGCCAACACCAGGTGAACGATGTTCTCGCTCATGTCGTGCTCGCCGGCGGAGATGAAGATCTTGCTCCCCGTCACCGCATAGCTGCCGTCTGCCTGGGGCACCGCGCGAGTCTTGATGATGCCAAGATCAGTGCCGCAATGGGCTTCGGTCAGGCACATGGTGCCGGTCCATTGCCCGGCGGTGAGCTTGCCCAGGTACAACTGCTTCTGTTCCGCGCTGCCATGGGCATGAATAGCCGACATGGCACCGTGCGTCAGGCCCGGGTACATGCCCCAGGAGGTGTTGCTGGAGCCCACCATCTCGCTGATCACCAGCCCCAGCGAGTGGGGCAGTCCCTGGCCGCCATAGGCCGGATCGGCGGCCAACCCGTGCCAGCCGCCTTCAACGTACTGGGCGAAAGCCTGCTTGAAGCCCTTGGGCGTGGTGACCACGCCGTTATCAAAGTGGCAACCTTCCTCGTCACCGGAACGGTTCAACGGGGCCAGGACGTTTTCGCAGAATTTCGCGCCTTCCTCGAGGATGGCACTGACCATGTCCGGGCTGGCGTCAGTGGCCCCCAACGCCGCGTAACTGGCATGAAAGTCGAAGACGTGATCGATCAGAAAGCGCATGTCGCGCAAGGGGGCTTGATACTCGGGCATGGTGGTTTCTCCGGCAGCAGATCAGACCAACCTACTGCCGCCGCCCTCAGCCTGCCAATGACTGTGCAGGCGCTGAATGCGCCATCATCACTCAACCCGCAGCTGTATCCATGCGCACCGCACCGCGGCGGTTCTGCCCGAATGCAATGACACAGTTACGCCCCGCCCCCTTGGCGCTGTAGAGCGCCTGGTCTGCAGCCTTGAGCACTTCCTCCGGAGTCCGGTGCTCTGCCAGCCGCTCGGCGACGCCGATACTGATGGTCACCGAGACACTGGACGCGGCAGCGACACCGCGACGCTGGCGACCCTGCTGGTCGTCCTGAGGGCGGTTGTCCTGATTACGCAGTTGAATGTTGTAGGTGGCGATGATCTCGCGAATCATCTCCAGATGCGGCATGCATTCGTCCATGGTCTTGCCGACGAACACCACGGCAAACTCCTCGCCTCCGTAACGGTAGGCCCGGCCGCCCCCGGTAACTTTCGAGAGCTTGCTGGCCACCAGGCGCAACACCTGGTCGCCCACATCGTGCCCGTGGGTGTCATTGAATTTCTTGAAGTGATCGACGTCGGTCATCGCCAGCACATAGTTGCGCCCCAGGCGCTGCATGCGCTCGTTAAGCGCGCGGCGCCCCGGCAGGCCGGTCAGCTCGTCGCGGAACGCCATCTGGTAGGCCTCGTGGGCGACAGCAGCAGCGATCATCAGCATCACCTGGCTGCACATGATGTTCAGGGTGAACGGCAGGATGAAGGTCTTGGGCAGCATCCAGAACAGCCCCAGGAGCCCCACCAGTTGCGCCGCGTGCAGCGGACGCGGGCTGCGCCAGTACTGGATCGCCAGCAGCAGGAAGGCTGCGAAGAACACTGGATACGACAACTGGATCAAACTCATCCAACTGCCATGCAGGGCCGGCCAGCGGATCTCCGCCAACCAGTTCAGCAGAGCCTGCGGGTAACTCTGCTCGAGCCCCAGAGCCACACTGCCGAAGGCCAGCAGCACGGCAAAACGCGCCACCATGTCCTGGAACAGGTGCGTGCGCTCCTGCCAGGCAGCGAACAGGCCGAACAACAGGGGCAGCAACAGGCAGCAGAGATGGAACACCACCGCCGCGTCTTCCCGGACCCTGCCGTTGTCCCGGTAGTAGTCGGTCTGGGTGTCCAGCAGGAAATAGGCGATGTACACGGTGACCATCAAGAACAGTTCGCGCTGACGCCGATACACCGCGCAATACGCCCCGCCCAGCAACAGCACCAAGGTTGGCAGCACGTTGAACAGCGAGGTGAAGAAGACGTTGAGGTCCTTGACGTAGGCGGCCGCCAGCCCCGCAAGCAGAAGCAGTAAAGACGGTACAAAGTGACTGAAACGTACAGCGAAAGAACGCGGCAAGGGTAAAACTCCGACCCGGCTGATCAATGAATGGCATTGTGCCTTCATTTGTTGAAGTTAAGCACACGCGGTGTGATGGACATCACATTGCCATCTCTTTAACGGCAGGAAATCGCTTCTGCTTAGCGATTTAGTCGGGAATTTTCATGAAGATTCTGCGGGCATAAAAAAACCGCTCGCCCCAAGGGGCGAACGGCTTTTCGAACCACTGCGGTCGGGCTTAGTAAGCCAGGCCGAAGTCTTCTTCCTTCATGTCCATCAGGTTGTTGGCACCCGAAAGCATGGTTGCAACGTGAGTGCGGGTACGCGGCAGGATGCGCTGGAAGTAGAAACGCGCAGTCTGCAGCTTGGCGGTGTAGAACGCCTCTTCGGTGGTGCCGGCTGCCAGCTTTTCAGCCGCCAGGCGTGCCATGTCGGCCCAGAAGTAGGCCAGGCAGGCATAACCGGAGTACATCAGGTAGTCCACGGAGGCCGCGCCGACTTCTTCGCGATCTTTCATGGCAGCCATACCGACCTTCATGGTCAGCTCGCCCCATTCTTTGTTCAGTGCAGCCAGGGGTGCGACGAATTCCTTGACGGCTTCGTTGCCTTCGTTGTTCTGGCAGAACTTGTGGACGATCTTGGTAAAGCCTTTCAGAGCCTCGCCCTGAGTCATCAGCACTTTACGGCCCAGCAGGTCGAGTGCCTGGATACCGGTGGTGCCTTCGTACAGCATCGAGATACGGCTGTCGCGAACGTTCTGCTCCATGCCCCACTCGGCGATGAAGCCGTGGCCGCCATAGATCTGCACACCGTGGTTGGCGGATTCAAAACCAACTTCAGTCATGAACGCCTTGGCGATCGGAGTCATGAACGCCAGCAGTGCGTCGGCTTTCTTCTTCTCTTCTTCATCCACACCGTACTTGACGATATCGACCTGCTTGGCAGTGAAGTAGACCATTGCCCGGTTGCCTTCGGCGAAGGCCTTCATGGTCAGCAGCATGCGGCGCACGTCAGGGTGCACGATGATCGGGTCGGCAGCCTTGTCCGGCGCTTTCGGGCCAGTCAGGGAGCGCATTTGCAGACGATCGCGAGCGTACTTCAGGCCGCCCTGGAAGCCGATTTCGGCATGGGCCAGGCCTTGCAGAGCGGTACCCAGGCGCGCGGTGTTCATGAAGGTGAACATGCAGTTCAGGCCTTTGTTCGCCGGGCCGATGAGGAAACCGGTGGCCGCGTCGAAGTTCATCACGCAGGTGGCGTTGCCGTGGATCCCCATCTTGTGTTCCAGGGAACCACAGCTCACGGCGTTGCGCTGACCTACGCTGCCATCAGCGTTAGGCAGGAACTTGGGCACGATGAACAGCGAAATACCCTTGGTACCGGCCGGTGCGTCCGGCAGGCGGGCCAGAACGATGTGGACGATGTTGTCGGCCATATCGTGTTCACCGGCAGAGATGAAGATCTTGGTGCCAGTGACTTTGTAGGAACCATCGGCCTGAGGTTCGGCCTTGGTGCGCAGCATGCCCAGGTCGGTGCCGCAGTGCGGCTCGGTCAGGCACATGGTGCCGGTCCATTCGCCGGACACCAGCTTGGTCAGGTAGGCCTCTTGCTGCTCGGCAGTACCGTGCTCGGAAATGGTGTTCATCGCGCCATGGGACAGGCCAGGGTACATGCCCCACGACCAGTTGGCTTCGCCAACCATTTCGCTGACCGCCAGGCCCAGGGATTCAGGCAGGCCCTGACCACCGTGCTCAACGTCGTGAGCCAGGCTTGGCCAGCCGCCTTCGACGAATTGCTTGTAGGCTTCCTTGAAGCCTGTAGGGGTCTTAACGCCGGATTCACTCCAGGTGCAACCTTCCTGGTCGCCCACACGGTTCAGCGGAGCCAGCACCTGCTCACAAAACTTGGCACCTTCCTCGAGAATGGCGTCAACCATGTCCGGAGTGGCGTCCTGGCAAGCCGGGAGGCTCTGATAATGCGCCTCATAGCCGAGCAGCTCGTCACGAACGAAGCGAATATCACGCAAGGGGGCCTTGTAGTCAGGCATAGCGATAAACCTCTGCTGATGTAACCGGGAATGAACAACCGCGTTGAGTTTTTATAGCGGTCAAACAGTTGTTTGAAACATACGTTTACGCCCAAATCTTGTCAAGCGTCGCGCCAATGCCTTTCGTCATCGAAACAAAATGCATACGCAGGCGAACACCCACGGCACTGCCATGAAGTGTAGGAGCCGACGCACCGGCAATCAGTCAGGGAAAGGAATCAGCGAGAGCCGCTATCAACAGAAAAGGCATGAAAAAGCCCAGTCTCTCTGGGAGGCCGGGCTTTTGCAGAGGGTAATCAGGCGTAGGTATCGATCAGGGTGCCGAGGACTTCATCCGAGGCCTTGGCGACATTGACGCCCAGTTCTGCCTGGATCTTGCCCATGGACATCTCCACCATGCTGCTGGCCAGATCCGATTCCTGGCTGCGATCCACAGCGCGCAGGCGGTCAACCTGAACATCCGACGACTGGCTGCCGGCAGAGCGTTCAACTGCAGTGCTGGCAATCTGGCCGGCGGCTTGATCGACGCGATTCTGCCCGGTCTGGATAGCGTTCAGCCCGGCGTAGAAAGCGGTGTTCCCGGAGATTTGCATGGGAGAACTCGACCTTGAGAATGAGTGACAGGTGTCATTGAAGCAGACCCGTCAAGAAAACACCCGTCAAAAACACTAATGGCAATATGCCTTGCAATAGGCAAAATCTAGTCCAGCAGATCCAGTTGCAAATGCTCGGCCACCGCCTCGGCGCTGGCCGGCTTGAGTTTCGGCACCCTGCCCAGGCACGGGGCCGGCAAGCGCTCGGCCAGGGTTGCGAGGTTTTCCTCCAGACGAGAGGTCTTTGGATCGATGATATTGGCCACCCACCCCGCCAGTTGCAGGCCGTCCTGAGCGATGGCTTCGGCCGTCAGCAACGCATGATTGATGCAACCCAGACGCACGCCCACCACCAGGATCACCGGCAACCCCAGCGCCATGGCCAGATCCGACAGATTGTCCTGGTCTGCCAGGGGTACCCGCCAACCACCCGCGCCTTCGATCAGCGTGAAGTCCGCGCCCTTGGCCAGCAGATGGCGCATGGGCGTCAACAGCGACTGCACGGTCAGCGCCACCCCGGCCTCTCGCGCTGCCAGATGAGGGGCGATGGCCGGTTCGAAGGCAACCGGATTCACTTCTGCATAGGCCAACGGCAACGAAGACTGCGCCTGCAATGCCAGGGCATCGGCGTTGCGCAGGCCCTTGGCCGTCAGCTCGCAACCCGAAGCCACCGGCTTGCCCGCAGCAGTACTCAGGCCGGCCAGACGCGCCGCATGCAGCAAGCCGGCCGCAATGGTGGTTTTCCCCACATCGGTATCGGTACCCGTAATGAAGTAGGCAGGGCTCATAGCGGTTTCTCCAGCACGGCATAGACCACTTGATAAGTCGCCGGCAGGCCCTTGGCCTGTCGGAAACCCTCGTAGGCATCGATCAACCCGGCGATCCGCGCCCGTCCGGTCAAGCCGCCCGGGCGTCCAGGATTGAGGTTGTGCGCGCCCAGGGCTTTCAACTCATGGGTCAGGCTGCGCACATCCGGGTAATACAGGACATGGGGCGCCTTTTCCAGACTGCGCACTTGCAAGCCACTGGCTTCACACAGCTGTCGATAACGTTCGAACTCACGGAAGCGATTGACGTGAACCTGGCCATCGACCTGCGCCCAACTATCGCGCAGTTCCTGCAAAGTACCCACGCACAGGCTGGCAAAAGCCAGCACGCCGCCCGGCTTGAGCACCCGCATCGCTTCACTGAGCACGGCAGAGAAATCGTCGCACCACTGCACCGCCAGGCTGGAGAAGATCAATTGGCAACTGTCGCCTTGCAACGGCAGGCGTTCAGCATCCCCGGCGATGAAATGGTCCGCGCCACCCAAAGGCCGGGCGTGATTGAGCATGCCCTCGGCAATATCCAGGGCCAGCCCCTGGGCAGCACTGAAACGCTGCCCCAGCACCCGGCTGAAATGCCCGGTGCCGCAGCCCAGGTCCAGCCAGCACCGTGGATCAAGGCCTGGGGGCAGACGGCTGAGCAATTGTTGCCCGACCGCACGCTGCAGCTCCGCAACACTGTCGTAGCTGGCCGCCGCGCGGGAGAACGAAGCCGCGACCTGGCGCTTGTCAGGCAGGCGACCGGGAAAGGCAGTCAGAGAAAGGTCAGTCATCACCGGACTCATGCAAGAAAGCCTGGATCGCTCCCGCCACTCCATGGGGGTCCTCCAGGAGAAATCCGTGGCTGGCGTGTTCAATCAGGCCAACTTCAATATCCGGCAGCAAGGCCAGCAATTCACCGGCCGCCTCGGCAGGCACCAGAGCATCGAGCCCGGCAAACAAGTGCAACTGCGGCCCGCGAAAGCCTTGCAAGGCTTCGCGGGTATCCAACTGCGCCAGCAACTCCAGCCCGGCCATCAGCACCGCCGGCGCCGTGGTCGGCGCGCCGCTCAGGAGCAACCGCGACAGGCCTCGCGTGTCCGCGGCGCCCTGGGCGCAGAGCAAGGCAAAACGCTTGAGGGTGGTTCGCGGATCGGCCGCGCAGCCGGCCAGGAAGCCGTCGAAGGTTTCCCCGGCCATGGCACTGGCCCATTGTTCATGGGCGACAAAACTGGGATTGCTGGCCAGGGTCAGCAGGCCGCAGCAGCGCTCACCACGGCGCGCCGCCAGTTCCGAAGCCAGCATGCCGCCGAGGGACCAGCCACCCAGCCAGGCATTGTCCGGCACGGCGTCATCGAGTTCGTCCAGCCAGTCCTGCGGGTCGCTGGAGGTCAACTCCGGCAAGGGCTCGATCTCCACCCGCAAGTGTTCATCCAGCCCCTGCAAGGCCGCCGCCAGAGGTTCCAGCGGCGACACGCCCAAGCCCCAGCCCGGCAACAGAATCAGTCGATCACGCATGGCTCGGCTCCGCTTGCAGTTCTCTGAAACAGTCTGCCAACGCGCTTAACAATAGCTGCACCTGAGCTTCGCTGTGGGCCGCGGACAAGGTCACCCGCAGCCGCGCGCTGCCGGCCGGCACGGTAGGCGGGCGAATGGCGCTGACCATGATTCCCCGTTCACGCAGCATCTGCGACAGGCGCACGGCCCGAGCACTGTCGCCCACCAGGATCGGCTGGATCGGGGTGAAACTGTCCATCAGTTGCAGGCCGATCTGCTCGGCGCCCTGGCGGAATTGACGGATCAAGGCCGCCAGGTGCTCGCGCCGCCAATGCTCGCTGCGTAGCAGCTCCAGGCTTTTCAGGGTGGCGCAGGCCAGGGCTGGGGGCTGGCTGGTGGTGTAGATATAAGGCCGGGCAAACTGGATCAGGCTTTCGATCAGATCCTCGCTGCCGGCGACAAAGGCTCCGGCGGTGCCGAAAGCCTTGCCCAGGGTGCCCACCAGTACCGGCACCTCATCCAGCCCCAGGCCGAAATGCTCCACCAGCCCGCCGCCATTGGCCCCCAGCGGCCCGAAACCATGGGCATCATCCACCATCAGCCAGGCGCCACGGGCCTTGGTTGCCCGAGCCAGGGCCGGCAGGTCGGCGACATCGCCGTCCATGCTGAACACCCCATCGGTGACCACCAGGGTATTGCCGGTGGCCTTTTCCAGACGCTTGGCCAGGCTGTGCGCATCGTTGTGCAGATAGCGGTTGAAGCGCGCACCGGAAAGCAGCCCCGCATCGAGCAACGACGCGTGGTTGAGACGATCCTCCAGCACCGTATCGCCCTGCCCCACCAGCGCCGTCACCGCCCCTAGGTTGGCCATGTAGCCGGTGGTAAACAACAGCGCCCGAGGGCGGCCAGTGAGTTCGGCCAGCGCCTCTTCCAGGGCGTGATGGGGCGTGCTGTGGCCGATCACCAGATGGGAAGCACCACCGCCCACGCCCCAGCGGCTGGCACCGGAACGCCAGGCTTCGATCACTTGCGGATGGTTGGCCAGGCCCAGGTAGTCGTTGTTACAAAAGGCCAGCAATGGCTGACCGTCGACCACCACTTGCGGCCCCTGGGGGCTCTGCAGCAGCGGGCGCTGGCGATAGAGGTGTTCGGCACGGCGGGCAGCAAGGCGCGCGGCGAGATCAAAAGACATGCAGGCCTCGATGTTGGCTTACGGACAGTTCATCGCCAGGAGCTGGCTTGCCGGCGAAGCAGGCGACGCGAAATCCATGAGGCTCGCGAGATTCGCCGGCAAGCCGGCTCCTACGGCAGAAGGTCAGACGGCGGCGTTGTAGAACTGCTCGCTGCTTTTCTGCTCCACCAGGGCCTGTTCGATGGCGGCCTGGTGCACCTCGTCGGCGTGTTCTTCGCGGGCTTCGGGCTGGATGCCCAGGCGCGCGAACAACTGCATGTCCTTGTCGGCCTGCGGGTTGGCGGTGGTCAGCAACTTGTCGCCATAGAAAATCGAGTTGGCGCCGGCGAAGAACGCCAGGGCCTGCATCTGCTCATTCATCGCCTCACGGCCGGCCGATAGCCGCACATGGGATTGCGGCATGAGAATCCGCGCCACCGCGAGCATGCGGATAAAGTCGAAGGGGTCTACCTCTTCGGCATTTTCCAGCGGCGTACCCGCCACCTTCACCAGCATGTTGATCGGCACCGACTCCGGATGCTCCGGCAGGTTGGCCAGCTGGATCAGCAGGCCGGCGCGGTCATCCAGGGATTCGCCCATGCCGAGAATGCCGCCGGAACAGATCTTCATGCCCGCGTCACGCACATAGGCCAGGGTCTGCAGGCGCTCGCTGTAGGTGCGGGTGGTGATGATGTTGCCGTAGAACTCCGGCGAGGTATCGAGGTTGTGGTTGTAGTAGTCCAGGCCGGCCTTGGCCAGCGCCTCGGTCTGGTCCTGATCGAGACGGCCCAGGGTCATGCAGGTTTCCAGGCCCATGGCCTTCACGCCTTTGACCATCTCCAGCACATAGGGCATGTCCTTGGCCGAAGGGTGCTTCCAGGCCGCGCCCATGCAGAAACGGGTAGAACCGATGGCCTTGGCCCGGGCGGCCTCTTCCAGGACCTTCTGCACCTCAAGGAGCTTTTCCTTTTCCAGGCCGGTGTTGTAGTGACCGGACTGCGGACAATATTTGCAATCTTCCGGGCAGGCGCCGGTCTTGATCGACAGCAGCGTGGAAACCTGGACCCGATTGGCGTCGAAATGCGCGCGGTGCACCGTCTGCGCCTGGAACAGCAAGTCATTGAAGGGCTGGACGAACAGGGCTTTGACTTCAGCCAAAGTCCAGTCATGACGCAGGGTGGCGGTGGTGCTGGCGCTCATGGGCGATTCCTTGATTATGCTTGGCAAGCGGCGCAGGACAGGAAAGCCCACAGCCGCGACACGGATGTTGGGCATATTTAAGGAAGAGCCATGCACTGTCAACCCAGATACGAAGGACCGGTTTACATCTGGTTAAAAAACAATCAGACATGTTTATTGTGTGACGAACCCAGCTATTCGGCCCTGGCCCTGTGTGCTCCCTGCCTGGACGAGCTGCCCTGGCTCGGCGCCCAGTGTTCAGTCTGCGCCCTGCCCCTGCCTGGGCCCGGCTTCACCTGTGGCCAGTGCCTGCAAGAGCCGCCGGCGTTTCAGCGGGTGATCGCACCCTGGCGCTACGATTTCCCGGTGGACAGCCTGATCAGTCGTTTCAAGCACCATGAAAAATGGCCTTTTGGCCGGCTGATGGCCGAACTTCTCGGCCAGTTCCTCCACTATCGCTTCGATGAAGGCCTGCCACGGCCTGATTGCCTGCTGCCGGTGCCACTGTCCCGCAGGCGGCTGCGCCAGCGCGGCTTCAATCAGGCAGGCATGCTGGCCCAGTGGCTGGGCGCTTCGTTGCAATTGGTGGTGCAACCCAAGCTCCTCCTGCGCACCCAAGACACCCCCGCCCAGCAGGGCCTGGATGCCCGGGCCCGCCAGCGCAACCTGCGCCAGGCCTTCGCCCTTGCAGATCAGGCCCAGGTTGCAGGACGACACCTGGCCCTGGTGGACGATGTCCTGACCACCGGAGCCACCGCCCAGGCCCTTGCCCGTTTGCTGATCAACGCCGGTGCCCGTCGGGTGGATATCTACTGCCTGGCCAGGACCCCAAGCCCCGGCACCGGCGACTGACTTGACTCTCGTCGCCCAAGCCGCAAACTCCCAGTCCACCCCCAGTGTTCAAAGCGCCCCCCGCCATGTCCTTGCCCACTCTGTTGACCCAGCACATCGTCCGCCGCCCGCAACGCATTGCCTTGCTGCAACACATCGCCGAACAAGGCTCCATCACCCGCGCGGCAAAAAGCGCCGGCCTGAGCTACAAGGCAGCCTGGGATGCCATCGACGAACTGAACAACCTGGCCCAGAGCCCGCTGGTGGAGCGCAGCGTCGGCGGCAAGGGCGGCGGCGGCGCCAAGCTGTCCGCCGAGGGCGAGCGAGTGCTGCGTCTTTACCAGCGCCTGCAAGCTCTGCAGGCCCAGGTACTGGAAGCGGCGGAAGACACCAGCGACCTCGACTTGCTCAGCCGCCTGATGCTGCGCACCAGCGCGCGCAATCAGTTGCATGGCAAGGTCCGGGCTGTCGAAAGCCAGGGCTGCAACGACCTGATCGTCCTGGAACTGCCCGAGGGCCTGCAACTCCAGGCGCAGATCACCCACGACAGCACCCTGCGCCTGGAACTGCTGCCGGGGACCGAAGTGGTGGCACTGATCAAGGCTGGCTGGCTGGACGTACAAGCCGCGGGCGCCCAAGTAACAACTGGACACAATTGCCTGAGGGGCACGATCGAGCAGATTCTCGACGCCGAGGACGGCCCCTGCGAGGTGCGAATTGCCCTGCCCAATGGTCAGACGTTGTGCGCCCTGGCCGAGCCGTTGCTGCTCAAGACCCTGGAGTTGAAGGAGTCCTCGACCGTCCAGGTGCAGTTCTCACCGTCCCACGTGCTGATCGGAACCCCGCTCTGACCAAGGCTCCACCGCCATTTCACTGCAACATATTCGTCATGGGGGCTCATTAAGGTGGCTGCAAAAACCTGCAGGGAGCCTGATATGAGCCTGTTACTAGAAGAAGACCAACCCACCGACCTGGAACAGCTGGTCGGCCTCAGCCGCCGCGGTTTCATCGGTGCCGGCGCCCTGTGCGGTGCAGCGCTGTTCCTGGGCGGCAACCTGTTGAGCCGCAGCGCCCTGGCCGCCAGCGTCAGCGCCGGCACCAGCCAGTTGCTGGGCTTTGCCGGCATCCCTGCCGCCACCAGCGACAGCATCACCTTGCCACCTGGCTACAAGTCCTCGGTACTGATCAGTTGGGGCCAGCCCCTGGCCAAGAACGGCCCGGCCTTCGACCCCAGCGGCAATGGCACCGCCCGGGCCCAGGAAGTGCAGTTTGGCGACAACAACGACGGCATGAGCCTGTTCGCCTTCCCGGACGACCGCCACCGCGCGCTGATGGCCATCAATAACGAATACACCAACTACCGCTACCTCTACCCCCATGGCGGCTTGCCGCAATCCGCCGAAGACGTGCGCAAGGCCCAGGCCAGCGAAGGCGTGTCGGTGATTGAAGTGCAGCGCAAGAATGGCCAGTGGCAGTTCGTCCAGGGCTCGCGCTACAACCGACGGATCCATGGCAACACGCCGATCCGCCTGAGTGGTCCCGCAGCCGGTCACGATCTGCTCAAGACCAGCGCCGACCCCAAGGGCAGGAAAGTCCTCGGCACCTTCCAGAACTGCGCCAACGGCAAGACCCCATGGGGCACCTACCTGACCTGCGAAGAGAACTTCACCGACTGCTTCGGCAGCAGCAACGCCGAGCAGAAATTCGACGCCGCGCAGAAGCGCTACGGCGCCGTGGTGGCCAGCAAGGAGATCAACTGGCACCTGCACGATCCGCGGTTCGACCTGGCGAAGAACCCCAACGAACTCAACCGTCACGGCTGGGTGGTGGAAATCGATCCGTTCGACCCGCAATCGACCCCGGTCAAGCGCACCGCCCTGGGTCGCTTCAAGCACGAAAACGCCGCCCTGGCCGAAACCCGCGACGGCCGCGCCGTGGTCTACATGGGTGACGACGAGCGTGGCGAATTCATCTACAAGTTCATCAGCCGCGACAAGATCAACCACCGCAACCCCAAGGCCAACCGCGACCTGCTGGACCACGGCACCCTTTACGTGGCGCGCTTCGATGCCGGCGACGGCAACCCGGACCACCCCAAGGGCCAGGGCCAGTGGATCGAGCTGACCCACGGCAAGAACGGCATCGACGCCAGCAGCGGCTTCGCCGACCAGGCCCAGGTGCTGATCCAGGCTCGCCTGGCCGCCAGCGTGGTCCAGGCCACGCGCATGGACCGCCCGGAATGGATAGTGGTCAGCCCCAAGGACGGCCAGGTCTATTGCACCCTGACCAACAACTCCAAGCGTGGCGAGGACGGCCAGCCGGTAGGCGGCCCCAACCCGCGGGAGAAGAACGTCTACGGGCAGATCCTGCGCTGGCGCACCGGCGGCGACGACCATGGTGCCATGAGTTTTTCCTGGGACCTGTTCGTAGTGGCCGGCAACCCGGGGGTGCACGCCGGCCAACCCAAGGGTGGGTCGTCCAACATCACCCCGCAGAATATGTTCAACAGCCCCGACGGGCTGGGTTTCGACAAGGCCGGGCGCCTGTGGATCCTCACCGACGGCGACTACAGCAACAGCGGCGACTTCGCCGGCATGGGCAACAACCAGATGCTCTGCGCCGACCCGGACAGCGGTGAGATCCGCCGTTTCATGGTCGGGCCGGTGGGTTGCGAAGTCACCGGCATCGCCTTCGCCCCGGACCAGAAGACCCTGTTCGTGGGTATCCAGCACCCTGGGGAAAACGGCGGTTCGACCTTCCCCGAACACCTGCCCAACGGCAAGCCACGCTCCTCGGTCATGGCCATCACCCGGGAAGACGGCGGCGTCATCGGCGCCTGACCCCGCCTCGCGCCCGGCCGGCTTCTGCACCCGCAGGAACCGGCTGGGCGGCGAACCCGACGCACGGCCGAACCACCGGCAAACCCTCCCCCGCTGGCTCCCCGTCTGCGTTACCATGCTTGGCCGGACGCGGCAGCCTGCTGCGCGCAGGAGTAAGCATGTCGCACCCGTTTGAAACACTGACCCCCGATCTGGTCCTGGACGCCGTTGAAAGCATCGGCTTTCTCAGCGACGCCCGCGTGCTGGCGCTCAACAGCTACGAAAATCGCGTCTATCAAGTCGGCATCGACGAAAGCGAGCCACTGATCGCCAAGTTCTACCGGCCCCAGCGCTGGACCAACGAAGCGATCCTGGAAGAACACCGCTTCACCTTCGAACTCGCCGAATGCGACGTGCCGGTGGTGGCGCCGATCATTCACGACGGCGCCAGCCTGTTCGAACACGCGAGCTTTCGTTTCGCCCTGTTTCCCCGCCGCGGCGGGCGCGCCCCGGAGCCAGGCAACCTGGACCAGCTCTACCGTCTCGGCCAGTTGTTGGGCCGCCTGCACGCGGTGGGTGCCACCCGCCCGTTCGAACACCGCGAAGCCCTGGGGGTGAAGAACTTCGGTCACGATTCCCTGGCAACCCTGCTGCAGGGCAACTTCATCCCCAAGAGCCTGCTGCCAGCCTACGAGTCGGTGGCCCGGGACCTGCTCAAGCGGGTGGAAGAGGTCTACCAGGCCACGCCACACCAGAACATCCGGATGCACGGCGACTGCCACCCCGGCAACATGATGTGCCGCGACGAGATGTTCCATATCGTCGACCTGGATGACTGCCGCATGGGCCCGGCGGTGCAGGACCTGTGGATGATGCTCGCCGGCAACCGCCAGGAATGCCTGGGCCAGTTGTCCGAGTTGATGGATGGCTACAGCGAGTTCCATGATTTCGACCCGCGGGAGCTGGCCCTGATCGAACCACTGCGAGCCTTGCGCCTGATGCACTACAGCGCCTGGCTGGCACGACGCTGGGACGACCCGGCGTTCCCCCACAGTTTCCCCTGGTTCGGCAGCGAACGTTATTGGGGCGATCAGGTGCTGGCCTTGCGCGAACAGCTGGCGGCCCTCAACGAAGAACCCCTCAAGCTGTTCTGACCCGGCCTGCAGGAGCCGGCTTGCCAGCGAAGGGGGCCCGAGAAACCGCCTTCGCCGACAAGCCGGTACCCACACAAGGGCGCCAGCCGTAGGAGCTGGCTTGCCAGCGAAAGGGCCCGAGAGATTGCCCTCGTCGGCAAGCCGGCGTCCACAGTGGGCAGCGGGGTAAAAGTCAGGACAGGTCTAGACAATTGTCCTTACAATTGCGGCTTTGTTAGCTGCCTAAGCAAGGATTCTGCATGCAAGCCGCCAACCCGCGCCGCGGGTACATCCTGGGTCTGACCGCCTACATCATCTGGGGTCTGTTCCCGCTCTATTTCAAAGCTATCGCCAGCGTTCCCGCGGTCGAGATCATCATCCACCGGGTGCTCTGGTCGGCGCTGTTCGGCGCCCTGCTGCTGATGGTGTGGAAGCACCCCGGCTGGTGGCGCGAACTGCGGGACAACCCCAGGCGCCTGGCGATCCTGGCCCTGAGCGGCACCCTGATCGCCGCCAACTGGCTGACCTACGTCTGGTCGGTGAACAACGGGCGCATGCTCGAAGCCAGCCTGGGCTACTACATCAACCCACTGGTCAACGTGCTGCTGGGCATGCTGATTCTTGGCGAACGCCTGCGGCGCATGCAGTGGCTGGCGGTGATCCTGGCGGCGGTGGGCGTGGCCCAGCAAGTGTGGCAGGTAGGCAGCCTGCCCTGGGTCTCGCTGATGCTGGCGCTGAGCTTCGGCTTCTACGGGCTGATCCGCAAGCAGGCGCCGGTCAAGGCCCTGCCCGGCCTGGTGGTGGAAACCTGGATGCTGGTGCCCATCGCTCTGGGTTGGCTGCTGCTGCACCCCGATGCCAGCAGTGCCCATGCCGAGTTCTGGAGCAGTTCCCAGGCCTGGTGGCTGGTGGCTGCCGGCCCGGTGACCCTGGTACCTCTGGTGTGCTTCAACGCTGCCGCGCGGGACCTGCCCTACACCACCCTGGGTTTCCTCCAGTACCTGGCTCCCACCCTGGTGCTGCTGCAGGCCGTGCTGCTGTTCGACGAGCACCTGTCCTCCAGCACCTTGCTGGCCTTCATGTTTATCTGGGCCGGCCTGGCGGTATACAGCGTGGATGCCTGGCTCAGCCTGCGCGGGCGTCGCTGATCAATAAACGTACAAAGCCCTGCAGGCCACGTTCTTCGTGGCTTGCAGCGGTTCTTCCCAAGGTTATCCACAACCTGATCCCCGTCCTTTGTGCACAAGCCCTTGAAACTGCTGGTTTTTTGATCAACTGGCGCAACGCCGCGCTGGCTCTGGGCCAGGGCCTGGTCTCTACAGGTTATCCACAGGCACATGCACGGTTTACTGGGATAACCCTCACAAGGCTCAGGGCTCGCTGCGCAGGACCAATTCCACCATCAAGTCGTCCGCCAGGGTTTCCAGGCGCGCCTGCAGCACTTCCAGGGACAGGGTCAGGGGCACCGCAAGGATCGCCTCGGCGTGGAACAGCGGCTCGCTGCTCATGGGCGCTGGGCGCACCTCGGTCACCAAGCGCTCCAGGTTCACCCCCTGCTCGGCCAGCAGCCGGGTGATGTCGCGCACGATTCCCGGGCGGTCGTTGCCCACCAGTTCCATGGCGATGGGTTTCCAGGTGCAGGACTGCTCCACGCCGCCTTCGGCGATCAACACGCGAATGCCCTGGGCCGACAAGCCTTGCAGGGCATCCACCAGTTCATCGTAGGCTTCGGCCGGCACTGCCACCCGCAGGATCCCGGCGAACTGCCCGGCCATGCGTGACAGGCGGCTTTCCAGCCAGTTGCCGCCATGCTCGGCGATGCACTGGGCAATGCGCTCGACCTGGCCGGCCTTGTCCGGGGCGAATACCGTGAGAACGAGATGGTCCATGGCGCAGCCCTCTTTGAGCAATGAAAGATCCAGTATAGGCAGCCTCATTCCCCGCGCCTTCCAGCCCATATGGCAGTAGCTTGTGCAGGACAGCGAATGCGCCCGCAAGGCCGACGCAAACCCCGAAGGCCCATTCGCCGGCAAGCCGGCTCCTACGAGGGTGCGCAAGGCAAAACACAAATCGTGTACAACTTTTTGTATTTATATGGAACAATCCACCGGCTTTTTGAGAACATCGCATTCCCCTGCGTGACCGCACTGCACTTTAAAGTCGCGGAACGACGCTTTTAGTCTAATTTTCACAACCGCAGTTCATCATGTAGTATGCCGCAGCGCGCACTACATAACGTTGGAACGATGTCCGCCAAGGCCTGATCGCAACCCCCGCAACAGCCCGTCAGCAAGGCTCCGCCGTTGATTGGAAGGACCCAGCCGCCAGCGATGGCATGTACTGGAGAACAGGGTTGTGCTTTAAATGGCCGCCGGCTTCATTGTTAATTTGAAGAGCTGAAAAGCGAAATAGCTGAGCAGAGTGAGGCAAGCAATGACTGAGCACGTTCAAGTCGGTGGCCTGCAGGTCGCCAGAGTCCTGTTCGACTTCGTGAACAACGAAGCCATTCCCGGTACCGGCCTCACCGCCGACTCGTTCTGGGCCGGTGCAGACAAGGTCATTCACGACCTGGCGCCGAAGAACAAAGCCCTACTCGCCAAACGCGATGACTTCCAGGCACGTATCGATGCCTGGCACCAGTCCCGTGCCGGCCAGGCGCATGACGCTGTGGCTTATAAAGCCTTCTTGCAAGACATCGGTTACCTGCTGCCAGAAGCGGCGGATTTCCAGGCCACGACGCAAAACGTCGATGAAGAGATCGCCCACATGGCCGGCCCGCAGTTGGTGGTGCCGGTGATGAATGCGCGCTTCGCCCTCAACGCTTCCAACGCTCGCTGGGGCTCGCTGTACGACGCCCTGTACGGCACCGATGCCATCAGCGAAGCCGATGGTGCGGAAAAAGGCAAAGGCTACAACAAGGTCCGCGGCGACAAGGTCATCGCCTTCGCCCGCGCCTTCCTCGATGAATCCGCGCCGCTGACTGCCGGCTCCCACGTGGACTCGGTGAGCTACAAGATCGTCGGCGGCAAGCTGGTGGTCGGCCTCAAGGGTGGCAGCAACAGCGGCCTGCGCAAC
This sequence comes from Pseudomonas sp. GW823-FHT02C05, assembly GCF_058797595.1. Lineage (NCBI taxonomy): Bacteria > Pseudomonadati > Pseudomonadota > Gammaproteobacteria > Pseudomonadales > Pseudomonadaceae > Pseudomonas > Pseudomonas sp. GW823-FHT02C05. The sequence goes on from NZ_JBXAJU010000004.1 coordinate 108,771, forward strand.
GACGCGCAACTGATCGGCTACCAGGGCGACGCTGCGGCCCCTACCGCGATCCTGCTCAAGCACAACGGCCTGCACTTCGAGATCCAGATCGACGCCACAAGCCCGGTCGGCCAGACCGACGCCGCCGGGGTCAAGGACCTGCTGATGGAAGCGGCCCTGACCACCATCATGGACTGCGAAGACTCGGTCGCCGCAGTGGATGCCGACGACAAGGTGGTGATCTACCGCAACTGGCTCGGCCTGATGAAGGGCGACCTGGCGGAAGAAGTTTCCAAGGGCGGCAAGTCCTTCACCCGCACCATGAACGCCGACCGCGAATACACCGGGGTCAATGGCGAGCCGGTGAAACTGCACGGTCGTTCGCTGCTGTTCGTGCGCAACGTCGGCCACCTGATGACCATCGATGCGATCCTCGACAAGGATGGCAACGAAGTGCCGGAAGGCATCCTCGACGGCCTGGTCACCAGCCTGGCGTCGATCCACAACCTCAACGGCAACACGTCGCGCAAGAACAGCCGCACCGGCTCGATGTACATCGTCAAGCCGAAGATGCACGGCCCTGAAGAAGCGGCGTTCACCAACGAGCTGTTCGGCCGCATCGAAGAGGTGCTGAACCTGCCGCGCAACACCCTGAAAGTCGGGATCATGGACGAGGAGCGCCGCACCACGGTCAACCTCAAGGCCTGCATCAAGGCGGCCAGCGAGCGCGTGGTGTTCATCAACACCGGCTTCCTCGACCGCACCGGCGACGAAATCCACACCTCCATGGAGGCCGGCGCCATGGTGCGCAAGGCCGACATGAAGGCCGAGAAATGGATCGGCGCCTACGAGAACTGGAACGTCGATATCGGCCTGAGCACCGGCCTGCAAGGTCGCGCGCAAATCGGCAAGGGCATGTGGGCGATGCCGGACCTGATGGCAGCGATGCTCGAACAGAAAATCGCTCACCCACTGGCCGGCGCCAACACTGCCTGGGTTCCATCCCCGACCGCCGCTGCGCTGCACGCGCTGCACTATCACAAGGTCGACGTATTCGCCCGCCAGGCCGAACTGGCCAAGCGTGCCCGCGCCTCGGTGGATGACATCCTGACCATCCCGCTGGCGGTCAACCCGAGCTGGACGCCGGAGCAGATCAAGAACGAACTGGACAACAACGCCCAGGGCATTCTCGGTTACGTGGTGCGCTGGATCGACCAGGGCGTGGGCTGTTCGAAAGTGCCGGACATCAATGACGTCGGCCTGATGGAAGACCGCGCCACCCTGCGTATCTCCAGCCAGCACATCGCCAACTGGCTGCGCCACGGCGTGGTCACCCAGGAGCAGGTGCTCGAAAGCCTCAAGCGCATGGCTCCGGTGGTTGACCGGCAGAACGCTAGCGACCCGCTGTACCGCCCCCTGGCACCGGACTTCGACAGCAACATCGCCTTCCAGGCCGCCCTGGAACTGGTGATCGAAGGCACCAAGCAGCCAAACGGCTACACCGAGCCGGTCCTGCACCGCCGGCGTCGCGAGTTCAAGGCCAAGAACGGTCTGTAAGCCCGCGTAACCAGCAGTAATGAAAAAGCCCCGGTCGCAAGGCCGGGGCTTTTTTTCGCCTGTGTGGCAAGGGATCGGCTAGAGCACCACGCCCAGCTCGTGCTTGACCAGGGCCAGCAGCTTGGTGGTGTCGATCGGCTTGAGCAGGAAGTCCACCACGCTCAGGTGCATGGCGGCGATGGCATCGCGGACATCGGCGTCGCCGGAAATGATGATGATCGGCAGCGCCGCCCGCTCCGATTCACGCACCTGGCGGATCAGGTCCAGGCCATTGCAGGGCGCCATGCGCAGATCGGTGATCAACAGGCCGATGGATTTATTCGATTCAAGCAACTCAAGTGCGGCCTTGCCACTGGCCGCCGTGATGCAACGGATGCCATCCAGGCCAAGAATCTCCGCAAGCAGCTCCCGTGCATCCTTGTCGTCATCGGCGATCAGCACCCGCTGGGGCGGCAGATCCGGTTCCAGCATGACCGCACTCAGGGCCTCGCGCTCGGCGTCACTCAAAATATCGTGGTCGGGCATACATTTCTCTACATGAACAGATCAATCCCCTAGCACAGTGGTCAGACATCGCTAAGCAGGCCTCCAATGTGCACTTCGTCGGAAAAATTGCCAAGAGTCTTGATCAGAGCTTTTTCGCATTGATTGCCGACGCTTCAAAGCCAAATGTCCGGCCCCTAGGGCGCTACCTAGACTTACGTCCAATGGGCACCCCAGACGTTGCAGCCGACCATGCCGTGATCCGACCACAACAAATCCAAAAAGACTGCGGTAATCGTTATGAGTAAAGCGGACGCCTTCACCCAGGCCGGGAAGACCGCGGTGTTGCAGAACATCCAGGGGACCGTGCAGTTCCTGCAACGGTTCCCGCCGTTCAACCAGATGGAGCAGCTGCATCTGGCCTACCTGGTAGAACAATGCCAACTGCGCTTCTACGGCCCCGGCGACAGCATCATCAAGCCGGCCGACGGCCCGGTCGAGCACTTCTATATCGTCAAGCAGGGCCGCGTGGTGGGCGAACGCACACACGCCGCCAAGGGCAGCACCGAGACCACCTTCGAAATCACTTCCGGCGAGTGTTTCCCCCTGGCCGCGCTGCTGGGCGAGCGCGCGACCCGCACCGAGCATCGCGCCGCCGAAGATACGTTCTGCCTGCAACTGAACAAGGGCGCTTTCATCAAGCTGTTCGCCCTGTCCGCGGAGTTTCGCGACTTCGCCCTGCGTGGAGTCAGCAGCCTGCTGGACCAGGTCAACCAGCAAGTCAAACAGAAAGCCGTGGAAACCCTCGGCACCCAGTATTCGCTGAACACCCGCCTGGGCGAGCTGGCCATGCGTCATCCGGTGGCCTGTTCACCGCAGACGCCGCTGCGCGAAGCCGTGGCGCTGATGCATGAGCAGCAGGTCGGCAGCATCGTCGTGGTGGACGAACGCAAGGCCCCGCTGGGGATCTTCACCCTGCGCGACCTGCGCCAGGTGGTGGCCGACGGCACCCAGGACCTCAACCAGCCCATCGAACAGCACATGACCCAGGCGCCGTTCTTCCTCAGCCCGGACCACAGCGCCTTCGACGCCGCCATCGCCATGACCGAGCGGCATATCGCCCACGTCTGCCTGGTGAAAGAACAGCGCCTGTGCGGGGTGGTTTCCGAGCGCGATCTGTTTTCCCTGCAGCGGGTCGACCTGGTGCACCTGGCGCGGACCATCCGCAACGCGCCCCGGGTCGAACACCTGGTGGCGCTGCGGGGCGAGATCGGCCAGTTGGTGGAGCGCATGCTGGCCCACGGTGCCTCCTCGACCCAGATCACCCATATCATCACCCTGCTCAACGATCACACCGTGTGCCGGGTCATCGAACTGACCCTGGCCGACAAGGGCGACCCCGGCGTGCCTTTCAGCTGGCTGTGCTTTGGCAGTGAAGGCCGACGCGAACAGACCCTGCACACCGATCAGGACAACGGCATCCTGTTCGAGGCCCGGGACGCGGCCCACGCGGCAGAAATCCGCGGCAAGCTGCTACCCATCGCCCAGCAGATCAACCAGAGCCTGGCCATGTGCGGTTTCACCCTGTGCAAGGGCAACATCATGGCCGGCAACCCCGAGCTGTGCCTGTCCCGTGCTGAATGGGCCCGGCGCTTCGCGGCCTTCATCCGCGAGGCCACCCCGGAAAACCTGCTGGGTTCGAGCATCTATTTCGACCTGCGGGTGGTCTGGGGCGATGAACAGAGCGCCGAACAACTGCGTCGGGGCATCCTCGACCAGGTGGCGGACAACCGTCTGTTCCAACGCATGATGGCGGAAAACGCCCTGCGCCAGCGCCCGCCCGTGGGGCGTTTTCGCGAGTTCGTGCTGGCCAGGAAAAATGGCGAAAAGGCCACCCTGGACCTCAAGGTCCAGGGCCTCACCCCCTTCGTCGACGGTGCCCGGTTGCTGGCCCTGGCCAACGGCATCGGCGCGATCAATACCCTGGAGCGCCTGCGCCAGCTGGTGTCCAAACAAGTGATCGAGCCCCTGGACGGCGCCGCCTATGAAGAGGCCTATCACTTCATCCAGCAGACCCGCATGCAGCAGCACCAGCGCCAGACCCGGGAGAACCAGCCCTATTCCAACCGGGTCGACCCGGACAGCCTGAACCACCTGGACCGGCGCATCCTGCGTGAATCCCTGCGCCAGGCCCAGCGCCTGCAAAGCAGCCTGGCCTTGCGGTACCAGCTATGAGCCTGTTTGCCTGGTTCCGCCCCGCAGTCAGCCTGCTGAGTGCCGAGCAGCAACAGCGTCGCGATCGGCTACCGGCCTTCACCGAGCTGAATGAAAGCAGCCTGCGAGAGCAGCGCTGGGTAGTGGTGGACGTGGAAACCACCGGCCTCAACCTCAACCGCGACCAGGTGCTGTCCATTGGCGCGGTGGTGATCGAAGACGGTGCCATCGACTTCAGCCAGCAGTTCGAGCGCACCCTGCAACGCCAGGGCCACAAGCTCAGCCCCAGCGTACTGATCCACGGCCTGGGGCCCAGCGCCATCGCCGCCGGCTGTGATCCGGTGGAGGCCCTGCTGGATTTCATGGAGTTCGTCGGCGATAGCCCGCTGCTGGCCTTTCATGCCCCGTTCGACCAGCACATGCTCGGCCGGGCGCTGAAGGACAGCCTCGGCTACCGCCTGCAACACAGCTTCCTCGATGTAGCGGACATGGCGCCGTTGCTGTGCCCCCAGGCCCAGATCCGCGAAGCCGGGCTGGACGACTGGGTGCGCTGGTTCAACCTGCAAGTGGTGGAGCGGCATAACGCGGCAGCCGATGCCCTGGCCACCGCGGAGCTGGCGCTGATCCTGTTCAACCGCGCCCGCCAGCAGCAGATCCACAGCCCGCTGAACCTGCAACAGCGCCTGGGCCAGTGGAAACGCCGGCAGCAGGCACCTTCGTTCTGAGCAGCCGCACTGTGGCGAGGGAGCTTGCTCCCGCTCGGCCGCGCCGCGGCCGTAGAACCTGAGTCCTGGATCTAACAGATACAACGCCTTGGGCGTGCTGCGCACGCCAACGGGAGCCAGTTACCTCGACACAACTGGTTCCTTGCCTTGGGCACCCGCCCTCTCCAGCCACAAGGCAGCCGACCAGCGTCAATTGCGCCACTGTTTCGCCTCTGCCACAATCGCGAATAATTCTCGTTAGTTTAAACTTCTCGATTGGTGAGTTCCGTTGTCGTCAGTCCAAAGCCCTCACAATGAGCTGGTTGGTGCGTTGTATCGCGACCATCGTGGTTGGCTGTTGGCCTGGCTACGGCGCAACGTTGCCTGCAGCCAGCGGGCCGAGGACCTGAGCCAGGACACCTTCGTGCGCCTGCTGGGCCGCGACGAACTCAAGGCGCCCCGGGAGCCGCGGGCGTTTCTGGTGGCCATCGCCAAGGGCCTGCTGTTCGACTATTTCCGGCGCGCCGCGCTGGAACAGGCTTACCTCAGCGAACTGATGCTGATCCCCGAAGGCGAACAACCGTCGCCCGAAGAACAGCAGATGATCCTCGAAGACCTCAAGGCCATCGACCGCCTGCTGGGCAAGCTCTCCAGCAAGGCGCGCATGGCCTTCCTCTATAACCGCCTCGACGGCCTGAGCCACGCCGAGATAGCCGAACGCCTGGGGGTCTCGGTGCCAAGGGTGCGCCAATACCTGGCCCAGGGCATCCGCCAGTGCTACATCGCCCTGTACGGGGAGCCGCTATGACCCCCATGAGTTCCAAGCCGGTGTCGGCCCAGGTGCTGGATGCCGCCATCGCCTGGCAGCTGTCGCTGGATGGCGGCGCCAGTGCCGTGGAGCGCGAAGAGTTTGCCAAGTGGCACGCTGCCCATGAAGAACACGCCCGCGCCTGGCGCCAGCTGGGCATGCTCGACCAGCGCTTTGGCGTGGCCACCGGCCCGGCCCGCAACGCCTTGCTGCAATCGCGCGAAGGCTTGCGCCGGCGGGTACGCAAGCTGGGTCGCGGGGTCGCCAGCGTCGTGCTGTTCGGCGGCCTGGCGCTGTTTGCCGGGGAACGCTACCTGCCGATGGACTACTGGCTGGCAGACCAGCGCACCGCCACCGGCGAGCAGCGCACCCTGCGCCTGGCCGACGGCACGGTGATCAACCTCAATACCCACAGTGCGCTGGATGTGCGCTTCGACGAGAAGCAGCGGCGGATCGTGCTTCAGGAAGGCGAGATCCTGATCGAGACCGGGCACAACGACAGCCGGCCGTTCATCGTCGAAACCCGCGACGGCCGCATGCGCGCCCTGGGCACGCGGTTCCTGGTCAAGCGCGAGGACCAGGGCACCCGCCTCGGGGTGCTGCAATCGGCGGTGGCGGCGCGGCCGCAAGCCGGTCAGGACGAGCACGTGTTCAAGGAAGGCCAGCAAGTGCTGATGCGCCGCGATGGCCTCGGCCCGCTGCAGGCCCTGAACCTGGGGGCCGACGCCTGGACCCGGGGCATGCTGGTGGTGGACAACGCCCGGCTCGGTGACCTGATCGATGAGCTGGGCCGTTACCGCCGTGGTCACCTGGGCGTCGCACCGGAACTGGCCGACCTGCGGATCACCGGCAGTTTCCCGTTGCAGGACACGGACCTCGCGCTCAATGCCCTGCTGCCGACCCTGCCGGTGAAGATCGAACGGCACACCCCCTGGTGGGTGACGGTGGTGGCCAAGGCCGACGCCAAGCACTGAGGTCGGTGTCGCAGTCTTCGCCGGCAAGCTGGCTCCTGCACCGATCCCCTAGGAGCTGGCTTGCCGGCGAATTAGCCTCAATCAGTCTAAATCTAAATTATTTTCAATCCGCCCCTATCACTTTTCCAATCTCGTCCGGCACCTAGGCAATTGCGAAACATTTCCATTCAGGAGCCGCCGTATGTCCCGCCCGCTAGACACCCTGTTGCGCCCCAGTCTCTTGGCCGTTGCCATCGCCCTCTGCGCCCCCCTGGCCAGCCCGGCGCTGATGGCTGCCGAACAGTCCACCAGCGTGCGCGCCTACAACCTGCCGGCCGCACCGCTGGCCAGCACCCTGAACCAGATCGCCAGCCAGGCCGGCCTGGCCCTGAGCCTGAATCCGTCCCTGGCGGCGGGCAAGACTTCGGCCCCGGTCAAGGGCCAGTTCGATGCACCGGGCGCCCTGCGTGAGGCCCTGCGTGGCACCGGCCTGCAACTGGAGCACAGCAGCGCCGGCACCTACAGCCTGGTGGCCACGCCGGAAGGCGTGGTGGCCTTGCCGCAAACCAATATCAGCGGCCAGAGCAGCTATGAAACGGCGTGGGGTCCAGTCGAGGGTTACATGGCCAAGCGCACTGCCGTCGGCACCAAGACCGATACCGAACTGCGTGAAGTGCCTCGCTCCATCTCCGTCGCTACCCGTGAGCAGATGAGCGACCGTGCGGTACAGAACCTCGACGATGCCGTGCGCTACATGCCCGGCGTCACCGCCAGCAGCTACGGCAGCGACAGCCGCGCCGAGTGGCTGAAGGTGCGGGGCTTCGAACCCACCCAGTTCCTCGATGGCCTGCCCCTGCCAAAGGGCACCTACACCATGCCCAAGCTGGAAACCTGGGACCTGGAGCGTGTAGCCCTGCTCCGCGGCCCGGCGTCCTCGGTCTACGGCCAGACACCACCCGGGGGCTTGCTGGACATGGTCAGCCGCCGCCCGGAAGACAGCATCAGCCACGAAGTGCAACTGCAGATCGGCAGCTACCAGCGCAAGCAGATCAGCTTCGACAGCACCGGCCCCATCGATGACGAAGGGCGATTCCTGTATCGCGTCAGCGGCGTGGTCCGCGACAGCAACACCGCCATCGAGCACAACCAGGACAAGCGTTACAACCTGGCCCCCAGCCTGACCTGGAACATTGACGAAGACACCAAGCTGACCTTCCTCAGCCAGTTCAATCGTGACGATACCGGCATCACCAGCCAGTTCCTGCCGTTGCAGGGCACCAAACTGGCGAGCCCGGCGGGCGAGATCAAGTACCACAAGAACCTTGGCGATCCGAGCTGGGAATACTACGACAAGACCTACTACGCACTGGGTTACGCCTTCGAGCACCGCCTGGATGACGTCTGGCAGTTCCGCCAGAACCTGCGCTACACCAAGAGCGATCTGTCGTTCCAGGGCATTACCGCCGGTGGCAGCTACTGGCCCAACAAGCCCGACCAGGCGGTGAGTGCCGACGGCACCGTGCGCCGTGGCGCCAACATCGTCAACGAGGACATCAGCCAGTTCGCCGTGGACAACAACTTCCAGGCCGACTTCGACACCGGCGAGCTCAAGCACACCCTGTTGCTGGGCCTGGACTACCAGCGCGTCAACACCAACTACAAGTGGCTGTACGGTGAAGCGCCAACCAGCAACATCATCAACCCGGTCTACGGTCAGGATTTCAGCAAAGTCGCCTACTTTGCCTACAACGACTACAACCAGAAGCGCCAGGGCACCGGCCTCTACGTCCAGGACCAGATGGCCCTGGACAACTGGCGCCTGACCCTGGGCGGGCGCCAGGACTGGCTGCACACCGAATCCCGGTTCTACAACATCGCCAACAAGCCCCACGATGAGCGCAACGACCAGGCCTTCACCGGCAACGCGGCCCTCAGCTACGTCTTCGATTCCGGCTTCACCCCTTACATCTCCTACGCCGAATCCTTCCAGGCCGAACCCGGCGGCAACGCCAAGGGCCAGGCCTTCGAGCCCAGCACCGGCAAGCAATACGAACTGGGCCTCAAGTACCAGCCTCCTGGCAGCGACATGCTGTTCACTGCCGCGGTGTACGACCTGACCCGGCAGAACATCGTCCTTACCGACAGCCTGGGTGTCAGCCGGCCCCTGGGGGAAGCCAAGGTCCGTGGTTTCGAGCTGGAAGCGGTGGGCAACGTCAATGAGAACCTCAAGCTGACGGCGGCCTATACCTATGCCAACAGCAAGATGACCAAGGTCGGCGACCCTCAGGACAAGAACCGCCCACTGCCATTGACCCCGGAAAACCAGGCCTCGATCTGGGCCGACTACACCTGGCACAACGGCTTGCTGGACGGCTTCGGCGTAGGCTTCGGCGCCCGCTATATCGGCGAGACCAACAACGTGCCGGCAGGCAACCTGGCCTATGTCGCGCGCAAATCCGACGGCGATACCGCGTCCTACACCGTGTATGACGCCGCGGTGCACTACGATCTCGGCCGCCTGGACAGCTCGCTCAAGGGCGCCAGCGTGGCCCTCAACGCCAACAACGTGTTCGACAAGGAATACATGTCGACCTGCGACGGCACCTACTGCTACTACGGCGACCGCCGCAACGTCATGGCCAGCGTGAATTACAAATTCTAAGAAGGGAAAACCCTCGCCGAAGGGCCGCCTGAACCGCGGCCCTTTTGCCATTGGAGCCTCGATGAAAAGCAAGACAATCCGCCGCTGGTCCTTTATCCACACCTGGACCAGCCTGATCTGCACGGTGTTCCTGCTGATGCTGGCGCTCACCGGCCTGCCGCTGATCTTCCACCACGAGATCGACCACCTGCTGGGGGATTCCCCCGAACTGCGGGAGATGCCTGCCGACACCCCGCACCTGGACCTGCAACAGCTGGTCAAGGCCGCCGAGGCTCATCGCCCGGGCGAGGTCATGCAGTACTTCGGCTGGGACGAGGACGAACCCAATGGCGTGATGACCATCATGGCCAGAACCGCCGGCACCGAGCCCAACGCCTCCCACACCTTCATGCTCGACGCCCGCACCGGCGAGGCCGTGGCCATGCCCTCGGCCAATGGCGGGTTGATGATGGTCATGCTGCGCCTGCATGTGGACATGTTCGCCGGGCTGCCGGGCAAGCTGCTGCTGGCCTTCATGGGCATCCTCTTCGTGCTGGCGATCATCTCCGGCACGGTGCTCTACCTGCCGTTCATGCGCCGCCTGAAGTTCGCCACGGTGCGCCAGGACAAGTCCAGCCGCCTGCGCTGGCTCGACCTGCACAACCTGATCGGCGTGGTAACCCTGACCTGGGCCCTGGTGGTGGGCGTTACCGGCGTGATCAGCGCTTGTGCCGACCTGATCATCGCCGCCTGGCGCAACGACAGCCTCAGCGCCATGGTCGCGCCCTACCGCGACGCGCCGCCACTGACCTCACTGGCGCCGGCCAGCCGCCTGCTGGATATCGCCAGGGAAGCCGCCCCGGGCATGCAGCCGGACTTCATCGCCTTCCCCGGCACACGCTTTTCCAGCGAGCATCACTACGCGGTGTTCCTCAAGGGCAGCAGCCACCTGACTTCGCACCTGCTGACCCCGGTGCTGATCGACGCCAGTAGCCTGCAGGTCACCGCCGTGGCCGGGCGGCCCTGGTACATGGACGCCATGGGCATGTCCCAGCCGCTGCATTTCGGCGACTACGGCGGCATGCCGATGAAGGTGCTGTGGGCGGCGATGGACGTGCTGACCATCATTGTCCTGGGCAGCGGCCTGTACCTGTGGCTAGCCCGCCGGCGAGCCGGCAAGTCGATGCCGCAGGTGCGCCCATGAAACCCCGGCAATCTAACTTCTGGAAGGTCTTCGCCGCGCCCCTGGGCATTGGCCTGCTCTGCGCCGCCGGGTTGTTCGCGGCGCTACTGGGAGACGGGGCCTGGGACAGCCTGAGCTGGCTGGGCCTGGGCCTACCGACGCTGATCGCCCTGCGCGGCCTGTTGCGGCGCAAGCCGGCGGCCTGAACCTGGCGCCGGGAAACCACGCCACAGGTACATCGAGAGCCCGAGGCCGATCAGCATCACCGGGATGAACAGGCGATTTTCCAGCAGCGCCTCGATGGCCACCAGCACGCTGAACAACGCCAGCCCCAGCAGCGGCACATAGCTGGCCGCCAGGCTCCAGCGCCAGGGCTGGGTCACCGGGTCGGGCCCGCGCCAGGCCAGCAGTGCGCAGCCCAGGCCCGGCAGGGCCAGTGCCGGCAGGGCCCAGTACCAGGCCATGTAGGCGAACGCCATGACCAGCTCCGGCTCCCCTTCACCCTTGCGGCGGAACTCGTATTGCAAGGCCATATACACCGCCAGCGCGCCCAGCAGGGTCAGGGCCAGGCTGTACAACCCGTGTAGAAGATAGGACCTGCGCACTCATCACTCCTCGTCTGTATCGCCAATCGCTCCTGTGGCCAATGCCACAGGCTGCGCTAAGATCCCCGGGCTGCGAGACTTCCACCCGCGAGGAATATTCATGTCCACCCCAAGCATGACGCTGTTCCACAACCCGGCATCACCTTACGTACGCAAAGTCATGGTGCTGCTGCATGAAACCGGGCAGTTGAACCGGGTCGCCCTGCAAGCCAGCCAGTTGAGCCCGGTAGCTCCGGACGCCGCGCTGAACCAGGACAACCCCCTGGGCAAGATCCCCGCCCTGCGCCTGGACAACGGCCAGGTGCTGTACGACAGCCGGGTAATCCTCGACTACCTGGACCAGCAGCACGTCGGCAACCCGCTGATCCCCCGGGACGGCTCGGCCCGCTGGCGGCGCCTGACGCTCGCGGCCCTGGCCGACGGGATCATGGACGCCTCGGTACTGGTGCGCTACGAGCTGGCCCTGCGTGCCCCGGAAAAACACTGGGAACAGTGGCTCGACGGCCAGCGCGACAAGATCCGCCGAGCCCTGGCGGTTCTCGAAGCCGAAGCGATTGCCGAACTGGCCAGCCACTTCGATATTGCCGCCATCAGCGTTGCCTGCGCCCTGGGCTACCTGGATTTCCGCCACCCCGACCTGGAATGGCGCCAGGACCATCCCCAGCTGGCCGCCTGGTACTTCGAGATCAGCCAGCGCCCGTCGATGCTGGCGACCCGGCCGCCGGTCTAATCGGTCAGGCGATCGGGCCTCTTCGTCGGCAAGCCGGCTCCTGCAGCACGGGGCATGGCTTGCTGGCGTACCAGCCACCAGGCATCGAGCGGAAACAACTGGCCGATGCGCTGCGCCAGATGCTCCCGCTGGCGCTGATCCTCACGCAAACCCAATGACCTACTCATGGACGGCCTCCAGATCGAACTGCAAAGGCTGCGCTGCCTTGCGCTGGCCAATGCCATACCAGTCCAGCTTGCGGGTCAGCACCATGAACACGCCCAACAGCCCGAACAGCAGCAGCGAGCCCATCAGCAGCGCGTAATCCTCGGCGCTGAGCAGGCCATAGAGCAGGCCGTACAAGGCCGCCAGCGCGATCGCGAACAGCGCGCCGTTACGCCAGCTGTGCAGCACATGGCTGACATAGAAGCCGATCAGCCCCACACAGGCTGCCGCCGACACGCCATAGGCCAGCGCAAAGCCCAGGTGCTCCGATAGCGACAGCAGCAACAGGTAGAAGAACGCCAGGGCCACGCCCACCAACCCGTACTGGATCGGGTGCACCGACAGACTCTTGAGTACCTCGAAGAGAAAGAAGCCGGCGAAGGTCAGGCCGATGAACAGCAAGGCGTATTTGATGGCCCGGTCGCTCTTCAGGTACTGGTCCACCGGGTCGATGAAACTCACGCCGAAGCTGCGGCCGTTGAAGTCCTGGCATTGCGTGCCGAATGCGCAACGCTCCATGGCCTGTTCCAGGTTGGTGGAGAAGAACGAGGTCTGCCAGATGGCTGAAAAGCCCTGCTCGGTCACTTCACGCTGCACCGGCAGGTAGTTGCCGATAAAGCTCGGGTGCGGCCAGTTGGCCGTCAGCAGGACCTTGCTGGTCTTGCCCACCGGCAGCACCTGCAACTGGCCGGTGCCCTGCAGGCGCAGGTCGAAGGCGAAATCCAGGCGGGTGTTCTTTTTCAGGTCCAGGGGCGGCAGCAGCACATGCACGCCTTCATCCAGCCAACTGACAAAGGTGCCCGGGGCGAAGTCCAGGGTCTGGCCGTTGAGTTGCAATTGCAGGGCGTTCTCGATGCCGCGGATATCGCTGATGCCCACCGCCAGGAAGGGCTGGTCGAACTGGTAGTCGGCAAAATCTTCCTTGATCCCGTATTGCTCGGGCACGGCGAAATGGCCGCTGATGTGATTGTCGGCGTGGAACAGCCGAGCCTCGTAGATGCCCCGGGCACGCAGCTCGGTCTGGGCCTTGCCGTCCAGCTCGAAGTGTTCCGGCAGGAAGAACATGCGCCCTTGCTCCTCGCCGATTTCCTGATAGCGCTTCTTGGTCTTTTCGTCGGTCTTCCAGGTGCGCACGGTCTTGCGGTAATCCACCACCATCACCGGACCGCGGATCTGCTGCTGGGTGCTGGAGCTGCGGGCAATATCGTCGAGCACGCCGTCGCGCAGGCTCTGGCGCTCGCTGATCAGGCCGCTGATCATCAGCAGCGGTATCAGCAACAGCAGGATCAACAGGCCAATGGCCCCGAGTTTGAAGGTCAGGTTGCGGTTCATGAGGCTCTCCCGGTTCGAATGGGAGAGAGTCTGGAACGCGGCTATGGGGGTTTTATGGAAGCAATGTGGAGAGTCTGTGGAGAATCCCCGCTCAGGGCAGGCGCAAGGTCACCTGCACCCCGCCCGGAACGTTGTCGATACGCATCTGGCCGCCATGCAACTGCACCACTTCCTCGACGAAGTTCAGCCCCAGGCCGGTGCTCTTGCGTCCGCTGTCCGGGCGCGGCAGGGAATAGAACCGCTCGCACAGGCGCGGCAGGGCATAGTCCGGAATCGGCTCGCCCTGGTTGAACAGCACCAGCTCCACGCCCTCCTCCACAGGTTGCGCGCTGCAACGCAACAGGCCGCCCACGGGGCTGAAGTCCAGGGCATTGGTCAGCAGGTTGCCCAGGGCCTGGCGCAGCAGGAACGGCTCGCCGGACCAGGCCAGGTCCGCCGGCACCCGAAGTTCCACCTGCAGTTGCTTGCCTTCGATACGCCCGTGCTGGCTGTTCAGCAGCTCCTTGCACAACGGCGCCAGGGGCACATTCACCCGCTCTTCCAGGCCCTGGCGCTGCTCCACCTGCGCCAGGTTCAGCAGGCGCTCGATCAACTGCTGCATGCGCGCGCTTTCGCTGTCGATATTGCCGACGAAACGCTGGCGCTGTTCCAGGGGCATTTCGCCCTGCAGCAGCTCCGCCGCCCCGCGAATCGCCGCCAGGGGGCTTTTCAGTTCGTGGGTCAGGGTATGCACGTAGCGCTCGACGTAGGCCTTGCCTTCGAGCTGGGTGCGCATGTGTTCCACCGCCGTGGCCAACTGCTCCATTTCACCGCCGCGATAGTGCGGCAACTCGGCCCGGCGCCCTTCGCTGACCGCCAGGGCGTAGGCGGTCATGCGCCGCAGCGCGGCGCTCAGCCACCAGGACAGCAAGGCACCGAACAGCAGGCCCATGGCGATCAGCCCGGCGCCGTACCACAGCAGGCGCCGCTCGGTGCGGTCGACATAGGGCTGCAGGGAACTGTTGGGCTTGGCCACAGTGACCACGCCGATGATCTGGCCGTTGTCGCGGATCGGCGCACCCACGTGCATCACCGAGGAATTGGGATCGTCGGCCAGCGAGCGCGACGAGCGCGCGCCGTACTGGCCACGCAGGGTCAGGTACACGTCGTTCCAGCGCGAATAGTCCTGGCCCACCGCCAGGCCGCTGGAATCCAGGACCACGATGCCCTTGGCGTCGGTCACGTAGATGCGGTGGTTGACCTGATTCTTCGGCAGGCCCCAGATGGTCGCCGCCGGTTGCCGCTCGCCATAGGCACGCAACAGCTGCGGCCAGCGGTTCTCGCTGAGGGTGCCGGCCTTGAAGTCATCCCGCAGGATCTCCGCCAGCAGGTTGGCGGTGTCCACCAGGGTTTCCTCGGTGGACTGGCGGACCCCGGGGCGGATCTCCTTCATCACCGTGCTCAGCACGAAATAGCCGGTCAGGCTGATGAACAGCAAATAGACCAGGAAGATCCGCAGCCCCAAGGTCATCAGGCGTGGCTCGGGCTGTAGCTGTAGCCCAGGCCGCGATGGGTCTGGATCGGTTCGGCCTGGGCCGCCACCAGGCGCAGCTTGGCCCGCAGGCTCTTGATATGGCTGTCGATGTTGCGCTCATAGCCCACATCCGCCATTACCCCCAGGGCGTCCAGCAACTGCTCGCGGCTGAACACCCGCTCGGGCTGTTCCAGCAGGCATTGCAGCAGGCGGAACTCATGCCGGGTCAGGCTCAAGGGCTGGCCACGGTAACTGATCTGCACCCGCTCAGGGTCAATCACGAACAACGCCGCGACCGCCTCGGGAGCCACCCGCGGGGCCATGCGCTTGAGGATAGCCTTGACCCGCGCCGCCACTTCCCGCGGGCTGAAGGGCTTGACCACATAATCGTCGGCACCGATTTCCAGGCCCACCACCCGGTCGATCTCGCCGTCCCGGGCACTGAGGAACATCACCGGCACCTCGCTGAAGCGCCGCAGTTGCTTGCAGGTTTCGAAGCCGCTGATATCCGGCAGGCCGATGTCGAGGATGATCAGGTCCGCCGGGCTCGCCTGCTGATGCTCCAGGGCCGCACGGCCCAGGCTCAGCCAGGTGGTAGTGAAGCCTTCGCCTTGCAGGGCAAAGATCAGGGTGTCGGCAATCGCCGCTTCGTCTTCGACAATCAGGATATGGGGCATGGCATCCAAGCACGCAAATTCAGTGGGCGAACGGTGCCGGATGCCTGGTAAGTCGTCAATCAGCAGTCGGGTTTATCGGCGGTATAACGCCGCGCCGGGTTCACCGCCGCACCGAATTCGCGCAGGGCCTTGGCGCCAATCAGCAGCGGGTAGTTGAAGCTGCTGCGGTCGGTGAGGTTGACCTCCACCGTGCGCTTGACGTTGCCCAGGCACATTTCCAGTTCCACCACCGGGCGCTTGGCCGCCTGCGGCTCTTCCCGGTCATCGTCCTCGTCGGAACGGCTCTTGATCTTGCTGATGCGCGCCACCTTGTGTTCGTAGACCTTGCTGCCAGCGTCCTTGGTGGCCAGGCGGAAGCGCACCCAGTCCTCGCCATCGCGGGTGAAGGTCTGGATATCCTTGGCCGACAGCGAAGCGGTCAGGGCCCCGGTGTCCATCTTGGCTTGCAGGGTTTCGCCGATTTCCGGCAGGCGGATGTATTCGTAACGGCCATACAGGGTCGGCTCGGCAGCCATCACCGGCAGCGCCAACAGAGACACAAGAGCAAGGACAGATTTCACGACGGTGGATTCCTTGAAGAAAGTGGGCAGCGGGATTTTAGACCGCTGCCAACGAATTGGTTCTACCCGAGCCCCGTAGGAGTCGGCTTGCCGGCGAAAGGGCCCCGATAGACACCCCAGCCAATTGCCACCACCGTACCCGCCCCCAGGTGAAACATTCGTCAGCACACTAGAATTTGGCCTGCCCGCCGAAGCTGCTTATCATGGCGCGCCCAAAAGATTGCAAAGAGTGCCTTATGCGCCGCCTGCTCACCGGCTGTTTCGTCACCCTGCTCCTGCTGCTCAACACCCTGGTGCTGTTCGGCCCGTTGATGGTGTTCGCCCTGCTCAAGCTGGTCCTGCCTGGGCGCCTGCGTGACTACGCCTCGGCTGCGGTGATGTGGATCGCCGAGACCTGGGCCGAGATCGACAAGCTGATCTTCGCGCTGTGCATCCCCACCCGCTGGGACATACGCGGCGGCGAGGGCCTGCGGGTCGACACCTCCTACCTGGTGGTGAGCAACCACCAATCCTGGGTCGACATCCCGGCCCTGATCCAGACCCTCAACCGGCGCACGCCGTTCTTCAAGTTCTTCCTCAAGAAGGAACTGATCTGGGTGCCGTTCCTGGGGCTGGCCTGGTGGGCCCTGGACTACCCCTTCATGAAGCGCTACAGCAAGGCCTTCCTGGCCAAGCACCCGGAACTGCAAGGCAAGGACCTGGAAATCACCAAGGCTGCCTGCGAGCTGTTCAAGCGCCAGCCGGTGACCGTGGTCAACTACCTGGAGGGCACCCGCTTCACCCCGGCCAAGCGCCAGCAGCAGGCCTCGCCCTTCAAGCATCTGCTCAAGCCCAAGGCTGGCGGCGTGGCCTTTGTCCTCGCGGCCATGGGCGAACAGCTGGACGCCATGCTGGATGTCACCGTGGTCTATCCCCAGGAACGCATTCCCGGTTTCTGGGACCTGATCTGCGGCAGCGTGCCCAAGGTGATCATCGACATCCGCACCCGCGAACTGGACCCCGCGCTGTGGCAGGGCGATTACGAAAACGACCCGGCGTTCCGCCAGCAGGTGCAGGACTGGGTCAACCGGCTGTGGACCGACAAGGACCAGCGCATCAGCGAGTTGCTGGGCGAAAGCCGCTGATCAATCGCTGATCACGTGGGGCAGGAAGCGGCTGCTGTCCTTGGTGATCGGCGAGTTGTCCTCACGAATGCCGATACCCGCCGGCTGGTCCCCGATCACCCAACTGCCGATCACCGTGTGGTTGCCGGCAAACACCGGCAAGGGGTGGAACTGCTGGCGGATGCAGGGCCCGCCGCCGTAGGGCCCGGCCTCGATCAAATGCTCGCCGCCTTCGGTGCAGATTTCCACATTGGCGCCCTCTCGGGAAAAGAACGGCTTGCGCACCCACCCCGGGCCCAGGCTGGCGGCGGGGTCGTCGTCGATAAACGCCGGCAGCAGGTTCGGGTGCCCCGCATGCCGTTCCCAGAGCAGGGCCAGCGCGCCCTTGTTGGAGAGAATGGCTTTCCACGGGGGCTCGACAAACTGCGTGCGGCTGCCGGCAATGGCCGGGCCAAAGGCTTCGTTGAACAGGTGCTCCCAGGGGTAGAGCTTGAACAGGCTGTCGATGGGGGTGCCCAGCAGGTCGACGAAACGCCCGCCGGCATTCAGACCGATGTCCTCGATGTCGAGCAACCGCGTCCCCAGGCCAGCCTGACGGGCAATGTCGCGCAGGTATTCGACCGTGCCGCGGTCTTCGAGCGAATCCCTGACCGAGGCAAAGTGCATCGGCGACTTGAAGCCGCCCTGGACGAAGGCCTGGAGCAGCTTGTCCTCGATGCTGTTGAACTGGTCGCAGCCGGCCGGCAATTGCCCGCGCTGCATCTGCTGTTCGAGCCAGACGTACTGGAAGAAGCTCGCCTCGTACAGCGAGGTCGGCGTGTCGTAGTTGGTTTCCAGGAGCTTGGCCGGGCCGGTGCCGTCGTAGCACAGGTCCATGCGCCCATAGAGGTGGGGGTCGCCCTGCTTCCATGACTGGCGGATCAACTCATGAAAGGCCGCAGGGATAGCCAGGCGCTCCAGCAGTTCCTCGCTGTCCACCACCTCGGCCACCAGGGCCATGCACAGCTCGTGCAGTTCCTGGGTCGGGTCTTCCAGGTCGTCCTCGATCTGCCGCAGGCTGAAGCGGTAGTAGGCCGACTCGTCCCAGTAAGGCTCACCGTCGAAGGTGTGGAAGGCAAAACCCAGTTGCTCCGCCGTGGCTTGCCAGTCCGCACGCGGAGTGCTGGGGATGCGCTTCAAGAACCGAAGCTCCAACTGCTGCGGCTGGAGGAACCGAAGCCGCTGCGGCTGACCACTTCATGGGCGCCGGCCAGCGGGTTGCCGGCGCTGGTGAAGTGTTCCGGGCTGGATATCCCGAAGCGCCCGCCACTGGCGCCGGAGAAGGTCTTGCCGGCCTCCACCTGCTGGCTGAGGGTGCTCAGCTGGGTACCGCCACGACCATCGCGCTGCTTGTACAGGGCCTCGCTGAAATAGCGCGGTTCAGGGGTCGAATCCAGGCCGATCCAGCGCCAGAAGCGCGAGCCCGAGCTGGAGCCACCACCACCACCACCACCACCACCACCACCACTGGAGCTGGTCTGTTGTTCTTCTTCGGGCTTGTCCGGCACCGTGCGCTGGGAGGTCAGGGCAAAACCGCTGGAAATCGGTACATAGGCTCGGTTATCGCGCGAGACCATGCAGTTGGCGGTGACGAAATCCTCCTCGCAACGTTGCAGGTCCAGGTAACGCGGGGCCACACGCTCCCCACGTTCGCGGGCGTCATCGCGGGCGGCCTGGCAAATGGCGGACGGAATCTGTGCCCGTTCGCATTCGCTGACGCTGCTGAAATTCTGGGTCTGGCGCACTTCCCGGGTCGCCTGGGACTGGCCGTCACAGGCGGCCAGGGCAAACGGCACGCTGCCCAGCAACACCAGGCGCACGCTCTTGCTGCGTTTCATGGCCGCGCCCTCAGACCGAAGGGGTCATGCAGGCCGCGTTCAGCAGGCCGACACCGACAGAAACCGATGCCACCAGGATGGCCGCCGCGTACTCCTGGCTGGCAATGCGCTGGGACAGGCCCTTGAGGGTCAGGCTGACCACAAAGAACGCCAGCAGCTGCACCACCGCGGCGATGCCGGCCCAGAGCAGGAAGTCGATGATCGAGATTGAATGGGAAATAGCGCTGGCCACCGGAATGGCAAAACCCAGCAAGGCACCGGACAGGGCGATGGAAGCCGCGCTGTTGCCCTCGCGGATCAGGGCGAATTCGTTATAGGGGGTCAGGCGCGTATAGATGAACGCATAGAGGGCAAAGACCAGGGCCGCGCCCAGCATGTAGAGCATGAAACCGAGCACCGCATCGGCGGGCAGAGACATCTTCAGTGCATCCATGAACATCGCGTTCAAGCTTCCTTGGAAAACGGGGCGCGAGATATAGCACAGGCCCGATTCGGCGAAAACTCCGGGAAAGGTAAAGACCAGGATTGCAGGAAACTGGGAGGGCCCCGGCGCGCCAGGCGCCGGGGCCGGAGCGCGCTACTTGGCCACGCCCCAGATGCCGCTCAGGCTTTGCAGCAGGGAGCCGCCAACGCCCTGCTGGCCCAGGTACTGCAGGATCACCGGCGCAAACTGGCCGATCATGCCGCTGTCCATGCCCAGGGCGCCGAAGGCGTTGTTCAGGTCATTGGTGTCCTTGACGTCGCCCAGGGCGCTGTCCAGGCCCTTGGTCTGCCCGGACGACTGGCCCAGCAGGCCGCTCAGGGCACCCAGGCTGCCCAGGGCGTTGCTGCCCGAGAGCTTGTCCAGGCCCGGGACACTTTTGCTCAACTGGGAATAGTCGGTGCTGCTCAACTGGTTCTTCGCCAGGCCAAGCATGGCGCCCGTACCGCCGATGGCTTGCTGGGGAGTGACATTCAGTTGCGAACCCAGGGCTCCGAGCAGGCCGGCGGTCTGGGAAGTGGGGGCCGCGGCGGCAGCCTTGTCGCCGCCCTGCATGCCGGAAATGGCATTGGCCGCGTCGTTCAGGCTGAAACCGCCGGCCAGGGCCGAACCGGCTGCCAGGGTCATCAGGGTAGCCAAGGCGAAACCGCGTGGAATATTCATCGAAACAACCTCATGGGGCAGGAAACCACCCGTGTTCGGATGGCTGGAAAACAGCCTTTTGACTGAAGCTTCGGGCGAATGTTCCGAAAGTGACGCAGCGGCGCCCGCACCCTGTGGATTTTAGTCGAGAATCACGCATCCACGGCTCGCCGCTCTGCGTATATGCAGCAACGACGACCGGCGCAGGCACATCGGCACCGGCCGTAGCAGGAGGTCGCAACCCGTGAATGGAACAACCGCCCACCCTGGACTACCCTCTGGCTGGATCGACCGATGCCAGCCGTGGTCCATTCATTTGCCACCTGCCTGGAGAACCGCCATTTCCGCTCTCGACCCCGATCAACTGCGGCACTTGCTGGCCCAGTGCTCACTGGGCGATCGCCGCGCCTTCGAAACCCTGTACCGCAGCGTTGCCCCGTACCTGAATGGGGTGGCCCTGCGCTTCATGGGCCGCCGCGACCTGGCCGAGGAGGTGCTGCAGGAAAGCTTCGTGCGCATCTGGAACAACGCCGTGCGCTACCAGCCGCACCTGTCCGCCCCCCTGACCTGGATGATCAACATCACCCGCAACCAGGCCATCGACCAACTGCGCAAGCACCGCGAGCGGCCCCTGGGCGAGGGGGAGCAGCAGCAACTGATGGACGACGCCCCCTCGGCCCACGAACAACTGGACAGCGCCCGCCAGGCCCGGGCCCTGAACCGCTGCCTGGAAAGCCTGGAGGGCATGCAGCGCCAATCCATCACCGTGGCCTACTTCCAGGGCCTGTCCTGCTCGGAACTCGCCGAGCAGCTGGCCGCGCCCCTGGGCTCGGTCAAGTCCTGGATCCGCCGCGGCATGGAACGCCTGCGCAGGTGCCTTGAATCATGAACTATCGAACCCCCGAACGGCGCCGCGCCCTCGCCGCCGACTACGCCATCGGCCTGATGCAGGGCGCCGCGCGCCGGCGCTTCGACATGCTCCTGCTGGACGACCCGGCCCTGCGCGAGGAACTGGCGCAGTGGCAGGAGAGCCTCGCCAGCCTGACCGCAGGCCTGCCCGAGCAGGAAGTGCCGGAGCATGTGTGGCAAGGCATCCAGGCGCGTATCCAGCCCCAGGTCCTGCACATGCCGCAGAAAAACCCGCTGTGGATGCGCCTGCGCCTGGCGATCGCCGCCTGCGCCGTGCTGGCCACCCTGTACATCGGCTTTATCCGGCAGGACGACCAGGTACGCTACAGCGCCACCCTGCTCAGCGCCGACCAGCAACCGGCCTTGCAGATCAAGGCCCACGCCCAGTACCTGCAGGTGGAACCCCTGACCCTGGCCGCCATCGGCCTGGACCGCAGCCTGGAACTCTGGGCGATTCCTGCCGATGGCAAGCCTATTTCCCTGGGCGTGGTACCGGTGGGCGGCAAGGGCCGGATCAACCTGACCCAGGCCCAGCGCGACCTGCTGGGTACCCCGATCGCCCTGGCGGTGAGCCTGGAACCCCACGGCGGCTCGCCTACCGGGCAACCCACCGGGCCAGTGCTGTACCAGGGGCAATTGGCGGCGCTCTGATGGGATTCTTCGCCGGCAAGCCGGCTCCTGCAAGGCTTGTGTAGGAGCTGGCTTGCCAGCGAAGCCGCCAACGCTAAACTGCCCTGCCCACTCACCAGCAGGGTCTGCGCCAGCCCCGGGTTGCCGCGCAAGCCCCCCGCACCTTTCGGCACTTGCAGTGAAACGATCTCCAATCAGAACGGCCCTCTACAGCTGCATCGCCCTGGCCCTGGCCATCCCCCTCGTCATCTGGATCATCGGCCGCCCCATCGACGGCAACCGTTGCTCGGACGCAGCCCATGCCACCGGCCCCCTGACCGAGGTCATCAGCCAGTACTTCCAGGAGACCCACGGCGCCGACTGGCAAGAGGAGATCCACTCACTGATCATTCTCGAAGTCCCGGCGGCCCAGACCCTGGCTCGCCAGCCCCAGGCCCATTACTGCGAAGCCCTGGGCCTGCTGGAAAACCCGCAACGAGCGCCCACGGAAAAATTCCATACCGCCGTGCTGATGCTCTCGCTGCCCATCGGCTACTACCTGGATTTCATGGACCGCATTCACCAGTTGTATCAGCGCGGGCTCATCGACCAATCCGTCCTGAGCATGGTGCTTTTCCCAAGAGGCACGGCGCTCAACTACTGGTGGCTACCCCAGTGGCGATCGCGTTTCCAGCGGGATGCGCCAGGCGTGTTTAGCGAGGCCGCCGCGCAGTACATCCTCAGTGGAGAACACTGGGTCGACTACCCGGGCAAGGGTTTCTGACTCGGTATCGGCAGTGCCCGACGCAGGATCGCCACGCAAGCTCGACAGCGGCTACTGGGGGGTGTTTTTAGCCACAGGGTACGAAGTGCTCGCGGCGGTATCGGGCTTACGCCACAACGCAAAAGGGCGACCCGTGGGTCGCCCTTTTTCTTCTATCGCCTCAAGTCTCAGGCAGCACTGAACAGCTTGTGCGGATCGATGACGAATTTCTTCGGCACGCCGGCATCGAACTCGCCATAGCCGCGCGGGGCGTCGTCGAGGCTGATGACTTCAACCCCTACCACGTCGGCAATGTTGATGCGGTCCCACATGATGGCCTGCATCAGTTGGCGGTTGTATTTCATCACCGGGGTCTGGCCGGTGTGGAAGCTATGGGACTTGGCCCAGCCCAGGCCGAAGCGAATGCTCAGGCTGCCCATCTTCGCCGCGGCGTCCACGGCGCCCGGGTCTTCGGTGACGTACAGGCCGGGAATGCCGATCTTGCCCGCCACCCGCACCACGCCCATCAGGGAATTGAGCACGGTGGCCGGGGCTTCGTGCTGGGCACCGGCATGGCCGTGGCCACGGGCTTCGAAGCCCACAGCGTCCACCGCGCAGTCGACTTCCGGCTCGCCCAGCAAATCGGCGATCTGTTCGTGCAGCGGGGTGTCCTTGGACAGGTCGGCAATTTCAAAACCCTGGGCCTTGGCGTGGGCCAGGCGTACCGGGTTGACGTCACCGACGATCACCACCGCGGCCCCCAGCAGGCGCGCCGAAGCAGCGGCCGCCAGGCCCACCGGACCGGCACCGGCCACGTAGACGGTGCTGCCAGGGCCGACACCGGCGGTGACGGCGCCGTGATAACCGGTGGGCAGGATGTCGGAAAGGCAGGTCAGGTCGCGGATCTTCTCCATGGCCTTGTCGCGGTTCGGCAGTTTCAGCAGGTTGAAGTCGGCGTAAGGCACCAGCACGTATTCGGCCTGGCCGCCGGTCCAGTCGCCCATGTCGACGTAGCCATAGGCACCGCCGGCGCGAGCCGGGTTGACGGTCAGGCAGACCCCGGTGTGCTGTTCCTTGCAGGAGCGGCAGCGCCCGCACGCCACGTTGAAGGGCACCGAGACCAGGTCGCCGATCTTCAGGTTCTCGACGTCGCTGCCCTTCTCGATCACCTCGCCGGTGATTTCATGGCCCAGCACCAGGCCGACCTGGGCGGTGGTACGACCACGGACCATGTGCTGGTCCGAACCGCAGATGTTGGTGGAGACCACGCGCAGGATGACGCCGTGCTCAATCTTCCTGCCGCGCGGGTCCTGCATTTTTGGATAGTCGATTTTCTGTACCTCGACCTTGCCGCTGCCCAGATACACGACACCACGATTACCAGACATGCTTTCACCTCGCTGTTGTTGTTATGGAACCGCGTAACCCAAAGGGGAAACACGTGGATTGCTCGGGTACAGATGCTGTTTCGTTTTCAAAATCGCTTTCGCGCGAACAGGCGCAACGCCTGTAGGAGCGAGCTTGCTCGCGAAGGGCTGCGCAGCAGCCCCGGGAATCATCAGAGCACCACCGTCCGGTTGCCGTTCAGGAACACCCGCCGCTCGATGTGATAACCCACCGCCCGGGCCAGGGTCAGGCCCTCGATATCCCGGCCCTTGGCGATCAGGTCCTCGGGGTAATAGCTGTGGTCCACCACCTCCACGCCCTGGGCGATGATCGGGCCTTCGTCCAGGTCGTTGTTGATGTAGTGCGCCGTGGCCCCCACCAGTTTCACCCCCTTGTTGTAGGCCTGGTGATAAGGCTTGGCGCCCTTGAACCCCGGCAGCAGCGAGTGGTGGATGTTGATGGCCTTGCCATCGAGCTTGCGGCACAGCTCCGGCGACAGCACTTGCATGTAGCGGGCAAGGATCACCAGTTCGGCGCCGGAGTCCTCGATCACCTGCCACACCTGACGCTCCTGGGACGGCTTGTCGTTGGGATCGAGGGGGAAGTGGTGGTAGGGAATCTGGTGCCAGTCGGCCAGGGGCTTGAGGTCCGGGTGGTTGGACACCACCGCCACCACGTCCATGGGCAACTGGCCGATGCGCTGGCGGTAGAGCAGGTCGTTGAGGCAGTGGTCGGCCTTGGAGACCATGATCACCACCTTCGGCCGGTAGTGCGGCGCGGTCAGTTCGAAGTTCATCTCGAAGGCCTTGGCCCGCTGCGCCAGACCATCGCGAAAGCCCTGTTCGTCGAGGCCGTCGGGCTGGCGAAACTCCACGCGAATGAAGAAGCGGCCCGAGAGCCGGTCATCGAAGGAATGGTGCTCGGTGACGTAGCAGCCCTGCTCGAACAGAAAGCGGGTCACCGCGTCCACCGTGCCGAGCACGCTGGGGCAGTCGGCGGTGAGGATCCATGTGTCGGGGGCGCGGCTCATGCGGGATAACTCCTGTTCGTTAGGGCAACCGCAGCGCGGTCGGTTCTCTGTAGGAGCGAGCTTGCTCGCGAAAAATCCAAGGGCGCTGTGGTCTTCCGGAAAATCCATCCTTCGCGAGTTCACGAGCCAGCTCGCTCCTACCAGGCCAAGCTGGGCTCAGGCCTGGACGCTCAGGCCATATTCGGCCGCGGCATCCTGCAGCCACATCCACCAGTAATCGGAGAAGCTACGGCGCACCAGCAACTCCCAGGTGTCTTCGCCGGTACGGCGGATCACCAGTTGCGACTTGGCGAACACCGTGCCCACTGCCTTGCCCACCGGGAAGTTGTTGGGGTGCACGTCGTAGCTGGTGGACTTCATCAGCACCTGACGCACGTTGGGGCCGGACAGTTCGAGGATCTGCTGGCCGCCGCTGACGTTGACGATCTGGATATGCAGGTCGCCCAGGGCGGCCCGCAGGTTCTGCTCGGCGGCGAACTCTTCGCCGCTGGGCACGATCAGCAGCCACTCATCCGGGCCCAGCCATTGCAGGCTGGTCTCGCCCTTGACCACTACGCTCAGGGCACCCGGCAGTTCGATGCCCAGGGCCTTGTGCACGCCGGCGGCGAAGGCCGGATCGTGGCCGTCGCCACGGATCGTCAGGTGGCCGAGGAGTTTTTTCTCGCGCAGGGTCACCCCGGCGTTCTTGCGGCCCTTGCCCACCAGGCTCGGCAGGTCGGCGTGGTGCAACGACGACTCGGCCTTGGCCCCGGTGGTGGGGCGCTGTTGGTAAACGTTGACTGCGGTCATAGAGCACCTGTCCTGAATTCTGTTGATAACACCCTGTAGGAGCGTGTTGTGCCTTAGATGTTCTGGCGGTCGCCTTTGGGGTCGAAGAACACCGAGGAAACGATTTCCGCCTCGATCACCCGGCCATCGGCCAGCGGTGCGAAGACCCGCTCGCCCAGGCGCTTGAGCCCCCCCTTGACCACACCCAGGGCGAAGGAATAACCCAGGGAGTTGTGGGCATAGCTGGAGGTCACGTGGCCCACCATGCTCATCGGGATCGCCTGCTTGGGGTTGAACACCAGTTGCGCACCTTCCGGCAGCCACTGGGTCGGGTCGATCGGCTTGAGGCCCACCAGTTGCTTGCGCTGCTCGCGCACGCAGTCTTCACGGTTCATGCCGCGCCAGCCGATCCAGGAGAATGGCTTGGTCCGGCCCACGCACCAGCCCATGTTCAGGTCGTCCGGGGTCATGGAACCGTCGGTGTCCTGGCCGACGATGATGAAGCCCTTCTCGGCCCGCAGCACGTGCATGGTCTCGGTGCCATAGGGGGTCAGGTTGTACTTCTTGCCGGCCTCGACGATCTGCTCCAGCACGCCCATGGCGTAGTCGGCCTGGACGTTGACCTCGTAGGACAGCTCGCCGGTGAACGAGATACGGAACACCCGCGCCGGTACGCTACCCACCAGGCCTTCCTTCCAGGTCATGAACGGGAAGCCGTCCTTGTCCAGGTCGATGTCGGTGACTTCGCTCAGCAGCTTGCGGCTGTTGGGCCCGGACAGGGTCATGGTGGCCCAGTGGTCGGTGACCGAGGTGAAGTACACCTTGAGGTCCGGCCATTCGGTCTGCTGGTAGATCTCCAGCCACTGCAGCACGCGGGCCGCGCCGCCGGTGGTGGTGGTCATCAGGAAGTGGTTGTCGGCCAGACAGGCGGTGACGCCGTCGTCGAAGACCATGCCGTCTTCCTTGCACATCAGGCCGTAGCGGGCCTTGCCCACGTCGAGCTTGGTCCAGGCGTTGGTGTAGATGCGGTTGAGGAACTCCCGGGCATCGGGGCCCTGGATGTCGATCTTGCCCAGGGTCGAGGCGTCCAGCAGGCCGACGCTGTCACGCACGGCCTGGCATTCACGCTTGACCGCGGCATGCAGGTCTTCGCCGTTTTTCGGGAAGTACCAGGGGCGTTTCCACTGGCCGACGTCTTCGAACTCGGCGCCATTCTTCACATGCCAGGCATGCAGCGCGGTGAAGCGCACCGGCTCGAAGATGTGCCCGCAGTGCCGGCCAGCCACGGCGCCGAAGGTGATCGGCGTGTAGTTCGGACGGAACATGGTGGTGCCCATCTGCGGAATGCTGACGTTCAGCGAACGGGCGGCGATGGCCAGGCCGTTGACGTTGCCCAGCTTGCCCTGGTCGGTGCCGAAGCCCAGGGCGGTGTAGCGCTTGACGTGTTCCACCGACTCGAAGCCCTCGCGGGTCGCCAGTTCGATGGCGGCCGCAGTGACGTCGTTCTGCAGGTCGACGAATTGCTTCGGCGCACGCGCCGTGCCTTTTTCGTGGGGCACCTGGAACAGCGCCAGGGTCGGTTCTTCAAGACGGGCCAGGGCCTTGGGCAGAACGCCCTCAACGGCCTGGAAACCGGCTTCGCTGGCGGCGCGCACACCGCCTTCGAAACCGTCGGCCAGGGTATCGCCGAGGCTGTAGACGCCGTTGATGCCACCGACGCACACACGTTTCTGCGGCGCTTCACCGGGCACGAAACCGAGGATGTCTTCGCGCCACACCGGCTTGCCGCCCAAGTGCGAGGCCAGGTGCACCACCGGGCTGTAGCCGCCGGAGCTGGCGATCAGGTCGCAGTCGAGCCATTCGCCGGGGCTGGTGACCTTGTGTGCCTTGACGTCGATGGCCGCTACACGCGCGCCGGTCACATGCTTGCTGCCACGGGCCTCGATCACCGCGCTGGAGGTGAGGATGCGAATGCCCTTGGCCCGGGCTTCTTCCACCAGGGCGCCGCGCGGGTTGTGCCGCGCATCGGCGATGGCCACCACTTGCAGGCTGGCGTCGAGCCAGTCCAGGGCCACACGGTAGGCGTGGTCGTTATTGGTGGACAGCACCAGTTTCTTGCCCGGGGCCACGCCGTAGCGGCGCACATAGGTGGAGACCGCGCCAGCCAGCATGTTGCCCGGCACGTCGTTGTTGCCGTAGACCAGCGGCCGCTCATGGGCGCCGGTGGCCAGCACCACGCGCTTGGCGCGGACCCGATGGATGCGCTGGCGTACCTGGCCGATGGGCGCGCGGTCGCCGAGGTGATCGGTGAGGCGCTCGTGAATGGTCAGGAAGTTGTGGTCGTGGTAGCCGTTGACCGTGGCCCGCGGCAGCAGCAACACATCCGGCAGCGACTGGAGTTCGGCAACCACACTGGCCACCCACTCCGCCGCCGGCTTGCCGTCCAGGCTCTCGCGGCTGTCCAGCAGGGTACCGCCGAACTCTTCCTGCTCGTCGGCGAGGATCACCCGGGCGCCACTGCGGGCCGCTGCCAGGGCGGCGGCAAGGCCCGCGGGGCCGGCGCCGACGATCAGCACGTCGCAGTGCTGGTTCATGTTGTCGTAGGTGTCCGGATCGTTCTCGGTGGGCGAGCGGCCGAGGCCCGCCGCCTTGCGGATGTACTTCTCGTAGGTCATCCAGAACGATTGCGGGTACATGAAGGTTTTGTAGTAGAAGCCCGGCGGCATCAGCTTGCCGCCGACCTTGCCGAGGATTCCCATCATGTCGTTGTTGACGCTGGGCCAGCCGTTGGTGCTGGTGGCCACCAGGCCCTGGTACAGCGCCTGTTGGGTGGCACGCACGTTGGGGATCTGGGTAGCTTCGGTAGCGCCGATCTGCAGCACCGCGTTGGGCTCCTCGCAGCCTGCGGCGAAGATGCCCCGGGGCCGAGAGTACTTGAAGCTGCGACCGATGATGTCCACGCCGTTGGCCAACAGGGCCGAGGCCAGGGTGTCGCCCTCAAAGCCTTTGTAGCTCTGGCCGTTGAAGGTGAAAGTGAGGACTTTGTTGCGGTCGATGCGTCCGCCGTTGGACAGGCGATTGGTCTGGCTCATACCTTCTCTCCAGCAGCCTTGGCGGTGAACTGCGGCTTGGTGCCAATCTTGTAGGTTTCAAGAATTTCGTAGGTCACGGTGTCGCGGGTGGCGTTGAAGTACTGGCGGCAACCGGCGGCGTGAATCCACAGCTCGTGGTGCAGGCCGCGAGGGTTATCGCGAAAGAACATGTAGTCGCCCCACTCCTCGTCGGTGCAGGTGTTGGGGTCCAGGGGCCGGGGAATGTGCGCCTGGCCGGACGAATGGAATTCCTCTTCGGAGCGCAGCTCGCCGCAGTGAGGACAGAAGATATGCAACATAGGGAGTTGTCCTTTTAGTGGGCGACCGCAGCAGCGCCGTGTTCGTCGATCAGCGCACCGTTGTGGAAACGGTCGATGGAGAAAGGGGCGGCCAGAGGATGCATCTCGCCCTTGGCCAGACTGGCGGCAAACACGTTGCCCGAGCCCGGGGTGGCCTTGAAGCCACCAGTGCCCCAACCGCAGTTGAAGAACATGTTCGGCACCGGGGTCTTGGAAATGATCGGACAGGCGTCCGGGCTGGTGTCGACGATGCCGCCCCACTGGCGGTTCATGCGCACTCGGGAGAGGACCGGGAACATCTCGACGATGGCCTGGATGGTGTGCTCGATCACCGGGTAGGAGCCGCGCTGGCCGTAGCCGACCCAGCCGTCGATACCGGCACCGATCACCAGATCGCCCTTGTCCGACTGGCTGATATAGCCGTGCACCGCGTTGGACATGATCACGCTGTCGATGATCGGCTTGATCGGCTCCGACACCAGCGCTTGCAGCGGGTGGGATTCGATCGGCAGACGGAAGCCCGCGAGCTTGGCCATGTGCCCGGAGTTACCGGCCGTGACCACACCGACGCGCTTGGCGCCGATAAAGCCCTTGTTGGTCTCGACGCCGATGCACACGCCGTTTTCCTTGCGAAAGCCAATGACTTCAGTTTGCTGGATCAGGTCCACGCCCAGGGCGTCGGCGGCCCGGGCAAAACCCCAGGCCACGGCGTCGTGACGGGCCACGCCGCCACGGCGCTGGACCGTGGCGCCGAGGATCGGATAACGGGTGTTTTTCGAGCAATCCAGGTAAGGAATCTCGTCCGCCACCTGCTGGGTGTTGAGCAACTCGCCATCGATGCCGTTGAGGCGGTTGGCACTGACCCGACGCTCGGAATCACGGATGTCTTGCAGGGTGTGGCACAGGTTGTAGACCCCGCGCTGGGAGAACATCACGTTGTAGTTGAGGTCCTGGGACAGGCCTTCCCACAGTTTCATGGCGTGCTCGTAGAGCTGCGCAGACTCGTCCCACAGGTAGTTGGAACGCACGATGGTGGTGTTGCGCGCGGTGTTGCCGCCGCCCAGCCAGCCTTTTTCCACCACCGCGACATTGGTGATGCCGTGCTCCTTGGCCAGGTAGTAGGCAGTGGCCAGGCCATGCCCGCCACCGCCGACGATGACCACGTCATAGACCTTCTTCGGGGTCGGCGTGCGCCACATCCGCTGCCAGTTTTCATGGTGGCTGAGAGAGTGCTTGAAGAGGCCGAAGCCCGAATAGCGTTGCATAGTCATTGCTCCAGTTGCGGCTCTCAGCGGTAAACCGGGAAATCAGCGCACAGGGTCGCCACCTGGCGAGCGACATTGGCCTCGACATCGGCATCGCCGAGGTGGTCGAGGATGTCGCAGATCCAGCCCGCCAGTTCGGTGCACTGGGTGACCTTGAATCCGCGGGTGGTGACCGCCGGGGTGCCGATGCGCAGGCCGGAAGTCACAAACGGCGACTGCGGGTCGTTGGGCACGGCGTTCTTGTTCACGGTGATGTGGGCACGGCCCAGAGCGGCATCGGCATCTTTACCGGTCAGGCCCTGACGAATCAGGCTGACCAGGAACAGGTGGTTGTCGGTGCCGCCGGACACTACATCGTAGCCGCGTTTGATAAACACGCCGGCCATGGCCTGGGCGTTGTCGATCACTTGCTGCTGATAAGCCTTGAAGCCAGGTTCCAGCGCTTCCTTGAAGCACACCGCCTTGGCCGCAATCACATGCATCAGCGGACCGCCCTGGGCGCCGGGGAATACCGCGGCGTTGAGTTTCTTCTCGATCTCTTCATTGGCCTTGGCCAGGATCAGGCCGCCACGGGGACCGCGCAGGGTCTTGTGGGTGGTGGTAGTGACCACGTCGGCATAGGGCAGCGGGTTGGGATACAGACCGGCGGCCACCAGCCCGGCGACGTGGGCCATGTCGACGAACAGCAGCGCCCCGACCTTGTCGGCGATCTGCCGGAAGCGCGGGAAGTCCAGGGTCTTGGAGTAGGCCGAGAAGCCGGCGACGATCATCTTCGGCTTGTGTTCCACGGCCAGGCGCTCGACTTCGTCGTAGTCGATCAACCCGGTGCGGGTGTCGATGCCGTACTGCACCGCGTTGTACAGCTTGCCCGAGGACGACACCTTGGCCCCGTGGGTCAGGTGGCCGCCATGGGCCAGGCTCATGCCGAGGATGGTATCGCCGGCCTGCAGCAGGGCCAGGTACACCTCGCTGTTGGCCGAAGAACCGGAGTGCGGCTGGACGTTGGCGTAGTCGGCACCGAACAGTTGCTTGGCGCGCTCGATGGCCAGGGCCTCGACCTTGTCCACGTGCTCGCAGCCACCGTAGTAGCGCTTGCCCGGATAGCCTTCGGCGTACTTGTTGGTCAGGCCGCTGCCTTGCGCCTGCATCACCCGCTTGCTGGTGTAGTTTTCCGACGCGATCAGCTCGATGTGATCTTCCTGGCGTTGTTCCTCGGCATTGATGGCCGCCAGCAGTGCATCGTCGTAACCCTGGATCTGGTCTTGCTTGCTGAACATCACGTCTCTCCCAGCGGCGGCGGTGCGCCTTTCGTCTCGGTGAGGCGAGCCTTACAGCTACGCCCTTTGGATGCGATGGTATGACCGGGAAGGGGAACTCAAATGCCTATGGACGCCACGCAAAGGTGCGTTTACGACATGCCCTGGCGTGCGGAGATAAATGCCTGCCCGCACCACCCGCCAACGGCTCTGGATCGGGCCTGTCCTTCCCCCGCAACGCAACGCTCTCTGCCGTAGGAGCCGGCTTGCCAGCGAAGAGGCCCGCAAGCCGGGCGCAAACCCTCACGGGCGCCTTCGCCGGCAAGCCGGCTCCTACAGGGCTGCGCGCAGGGCCAGCAGCAGGAGAAAGTGCGCCGGGTACAGCAGGTAGGCCCAGCGGCGCATGGCCGGCACCGACCTGCCACGCAGCCCCCGCAGCAGCATCAGCCCCAGCCACGGCGCCAGCAGACAAGCGGCAATACCGCAGGTCGCCACCTGATTGCCCAGGCGCGCCGCCGGGAACAAGGTTTCCCATTGATTGGCCGCCAGGCACAGCGCCCCAGGCAGCAGGCTGAAATACCAGGGCCGGCGCAACACCAGTACCAGGGCCAGCGGCAGCAACACCCCGAAGGCGCCGAACATCAGCCGCTCGCTGAAAACCACCGCCAGCAGCGAGGCCAGCAGGCCAAGCCCCAGGTCCAGGCCTCTGCGCCGCTGCCAGCCGCGAGCCACCAGCAGGCCCAGGGCCAGGGTGGGCAACACATTCAAGGTATCGGGGTCGGGAATGAACAGGCGATAGGGAATCTCGCTCAGCAGGCTGAACAGCAGCAACCAGCCCAGGTAGCGCCATGGGCCGGGCCGGCGGTCGATTTCATCCCTGGCCCGGGTCAGGTTCACCGCCATGGCCAGGCAGAACCAGGGAAACGCCAGGCGCCCGGGTACGTAAAGCCAGTCCAGGCTCAGGCCCACATAACGCAGGTGATCGAGGACCATGCTCAGCAGCGCCAGCCATTTCAGCGCATCCAGCGCCCCGTCGCGCCGGGCAGTGTCGGGTTTCAGCATCGCGTCACGCATAAATCCTTATGGGCCATGCATTATTCCGGCATAAACAGAGCGTGTGCTGGGCCATTATTCTTGGTTAAAGTGCGCACCATCATCGACCACGGAGCCGGCCATGACCGACAAGAGCCAACAATTCGCCAGCGACAACTACTCCGGCATCTGCCCCGAAGCCTGGGCCGCCATGGAGCAGGCCAACCACGGCCACGAGCGCGCTTACGGCGACGACCAGTGGACCGCTCGCGCCTCGGATCATTTCCGCAAACTGTTCGAAACCGATTGCGAAGTGTTCTTCGCCTTCAACGGCACCGCCGCCAACTCCCTGGCCCTGTCGTCGCTGTGCCAGAGTTACCACAGCGTGATCTGCTCGGAAACCGCCCACGTCGAAACCGACGAGTGCGGCGCCCCGGAGTTCTTCTCCAACGGCTCCAAGCTGCTGATCGCCGGCACCCAGAACGGCAAGCTGACCCCGGAATCGATCCGCGAGATCGCCCTCAAGCGCCAGGACATCCACTATCCCAAGCCGCGGGTGGTAACCCTGACCCAGGCCACCGAGGTGGGCAGTGTCTACACCCCGGAAGAAGTTCGCGCCATCAGTGCCACCTGCAAGGAACTGGGGCTGAACCTGCACATGGACGGCGCGCGCTTCTCCAACGCCTGCGCCTTCCTCGGCTGTACCCCGGCGGAGCTGACCTGGAAGGCCGGCGTGGACGTGCTGTGCTTTGGCGGCACGAAAAACGGCATGGCGGTGGGTGAAGCGATCCTGTTCTTCAACCACAAGCTGGCGGAAGACTTCGACTACCGCTGCAAGCAGGCTGGCCAGCTGGCCTCGAAAATGCGCTTTCTCTCCGCGCCCTGGGTCGGCCTCCTGGAAAACGACGCCTGGCTCAAGCACGCCCGCCACGCCAACCACTGCGCGCAGCTGCTGGCCCAACTGGTGGCCGACATTCCTGGCGTGGAACTGATGTTCCCGGTGCAGGCCAACGGCGTGTTCCTGCAACTCTCGGAACCGGCCATTGCCGCACTGACGGCCAAGGGCTGGCGCTTCTATACCTTCATCGGCAAGGGTGGCGCGCGCTTCATGTGCTCCTGGGACACCGAGGAAGACCGCGTGCGCGAACTGGCAGCCGACATCCGCACCGTCATGAGCGCCTGACCCACCCCCCGCCTGTAGGAGCTGGCTTGCCAGCGAAGAGGCCCGCAACCCGGGCGCCGCGCTCACCGACGCCTTCGCCGGCAGCCGGCTCCTGCAACGGCCAGCGCACCTCCCACCCCGTAGGAGCTGGCTTGCCAGCGAAGAGGCCCGCAACCCAAGCGCCGCGCTCATGGACGCCTTCGCCGGCAAGCCGGCTCCTGCAATGGCCAGCGCACCTCCCACCCCGTAGGAGCTGGCCTGCCAGCGAAGAGGCCCGTCAAGCACGCCCCCTTCATCAGTTCACAAATTCCTGAACTGATTATTTGCCCCCACTGATTCAACAACCGCAGCGTTTGTCCGAGACTCCGGGGTCGACCTATAAAAATAAGGCTGTACCCCATGACGACTTCTTCTTGCGTCACCGAGAACGCCCAGCCTCCCGGCCTGAAGATCGAAACCCGTTCCATCGACTACGTGCCGCGCAACGAGCGCCACGGCAAGGTCTGGCACCAGGGCCCCTTCTGGTTCACCGGCAACTTCGTGCTCACCACCATGGTCACCGGTTTCACCGGCGCAGCCCTGGGCCTCGCCCTGCAATACGCCATCCTGGCGATCGTCATCGGCGTCTGCCTGGGCACCTTCTGCATGGCCTTCCACGCCAACCAGGGCCCGCGCATGGGGCTGCCGCAGATGATCCAGTCCCGCGCCCAGTTCGGCCTGCGTGGCGCCATCGTGCCGTTCACCGCCGTGGTGTTCGTCTACATCGGCTTCAACGTGTTCAACGTGATTCTCGCCACCGATGCCATCAACACCGTGATTCCCGGCGCCCGGGCGCCCTGGTACACCCTGATGATCGCCGTGGCGGTGCTGATCGCGGTGATCGGCCATGACCTGCTGCACACCGTGCAGCGCTGGCTGACCTACGTGATGATCAGCGTGTTCGCGGTGCTCACCGTCAGTGCCCTGCTGACCCTGCAGGCCGACTCGGCCCTGGCCGACCCGCAGTTCTCCTGGTCGGCGTTCCTGATCCAGCTGTCGGCCGCCGCCGGCTACCAGATCAGCTATTCGGTGTACGTCTCCGACTACTCACGCTACCTGCCGCACCAGACGCCGTCGCGCCAGGTGATCTTCTGGACCTACCTGGGCGCCGCCGGTTCGGCCCTGTGGCTGATGTCCCTGGGGGCGTTCCTGGCTTCGGCCCTGCCCTCCCCCGATGCCATCGCCAGCGTGCGCGAAGTGGGCAACCGAGTGATCCCCGGCTTCGGCACCTTCACCGTGCTGATCGCGGTGCCGGCGCTGGTGGGCATCATGGCGGTCAACTGCTACGGCGCCATGCTCACCGGCATCAGCGCCATCGACGGCTTCAAGTCGATCAAGCCCAACCTCAAGAGCCGGGTCTGCGGAATCGTGCTGGTGGCGGTGGTGATCTTTCTCATCGCCATGAACATTCCCGAGAGCTACCTGGGCAGCTTCAACACTTTCGTGCTGCTGATGCTGTATTTCCTGGTGCCCTGGACCGCAGTCAACCTGGCGGACTTCTACCTGGTGCGCAAAGGTCGCTATGCCATCAGCGACATCTTCAATCACACCGGGATCTATGGCCGCTGGTCCAGCGCCGGGCTGCTGGCGTATTTCCTCGGCCTGCTGGCGATGGTGCCGTTCATGTCCCTGAGTTTCTTCCAGGGCCCGCTGTCCCAGGCCCTGGGCGGCGCCGACATTGCCTTCGTGGTTGGCCTTGCCGTGGCCGCGCTGGTCTACTGGGCGCTGACCCGCAACCTGGACCTGGACGCGGAGCGCCTGGCCATCCAGGCCAGCGAGCAGCAACTGGAAGGAGGCGCGCAATGATTCCTCAGGCATCCCTCAAGGTGGCCTGCCAGCAAGTGGCCCCGCGCATCGGCGACCTTAAGTACAACCGCGCCCTGGGCGCCGAGGCGATACGCCAGGCCGCCGCCCGCGGCGCCCAGGTGGTGGTGCTGCCGGAACTGGTGCAGAGCGGCTATGTGTTCAGCGACCGCAATGAAGCCCTGGCACTCTCGGAAAGCCTCGACGGGCCGACCCTGAGCCTGTGGAAAACCCTGGCCGAAGAGCTGCAGGTGGTGATCGTCGGCGGCTTCTGCGAGCGCCTGGACCAGGAGCGCGTGGCCAACAGCGCGGCGCTGGTCGAACCCGAAGGCAGGCTGACGCTGTACCGCAAGGCCCACCTGTGGGATCGGGAAAACCTGATCTTCACCCCAGGCGACGAACCGCCGCCGGTGGTGGCGACCCGCTTCGGGCCGATCGCCATGATGATCTGCTACGACTTGGAGTTTCCCGAGTGGGTGCGCCTGCCAGCCCTGGCCGGCGCGGCCCTGCTGTGCGCCCCGGTGAACTGGCCGGATGGCCCGCGCCCGCTGGGCGAGCGGCCGGCGGAGATGGTCCGGGTGCAGGCCAATGCGGCGGTCAACCGGATGTTCATCGCCGCCTGCGACCGCTGCGGCGAGGAACGTGGAGTGAACTGGGTGGGCGGCTCGACCCTTGTCGATGCCGACGGTTATCCACTGGCGGGCAGGGATCGGGAAAGCGCCGAGCAGTTGCTGTTGGCGGAGCTGGACCTGACCCAGGCCTGGCACAAGTCCATCAGTGAACATAACCATGTGCACCTGGATCGGCGCCCGGCGTTGTATCAGTAACCGAAGGATCAGCTTGCACCTGTTCGCTGGCAAGCCGGCTCCTACAGCAAACGGATGCAGGGGCCGGTTTGCCGGCGATCAGAACTCCACCCGCACGTCGCCCTTGGGCACGCTGCAGCAGGACAGGATGTAGCCTTCGGCTTCGTCTTCCTCGGTGATCCCGCCGTTGTGCTCCATCTCCACCTCGCCCCCCAGCTTGAGCACCTTGCAGGTGCCGCAGATGCCCATGCCGCAGGCCTTGGGAATCATCAGGCCAAGCTTGGCCGCCGCCGCGTGCACGGTTTCCCCGGGGGCCACGCGGATGCTCTTGCCCGAAGCGGTGAACTCCACCTGATGCAGGTCCGCCAGGTCCGGCTCCGGCGCCTCGGCCGCCTGTTCGGCGTGTTCCACCGCATCGGCCCGGGCTTCGGCCGGGGTCGCGCCGAAGGATTCCTCGTGGTAGCGCGCCATGTCGAAACCGGCGGCTTCCAGCAGCCGCTTGACCGCGCTCATATAGGGCGTGGGGCCGCAGCAGAACACTTCCCGCTCCAGGAAATCCGGGGCCATCAACTCCAGCATCTTGTGGTTCAGGTAACCGCGATAACCGGCCCAGGGCTCGCCCAGGCCGTGCTTTTCGCAGATCAGGTGCAGGCTGAAGTTGTCGATCCGCGAGGCCATGTGCTCCAGCTCGCGGTGGTAAATGATGTCCTTGGGGGAACGGGCGCTGTGGATGAACACCATGTCGACGTTGGCGTTGGTGTCGTAGAACCAGCGCGCCATGGACATCACCGGGGTAATGCCGACGCCGCCGCTGAGGTAGAGGATCTTCGGCGCCGGAAAGTCGATGGCGTTGAACAGCCCCACCGGCCCGTGCACCGCCAGTTCCTGGCCTTCGTGCAGGGTGTCGTGCAGCCAGTTGGAGACCTTGCCGCCGGGCACGCGCTTGATGGTCACCGAGAAGCTGTAGGGCACCGAGGGCGAGCTGGAGATGGTGTAGGAACGCATCACCGGCTGGCCCTCGATCTCCAGCTCCAGGGTGACGAACTGCCCAGGCTTGAAGAAGAACATGATCGGCTGGTCGGCCATGAAGCAGAAGGTCCGCACGTCCCAGGTTTCCTGGATGACTTTGACGCAACGGACGATGTGACGGCCATTGGCCCAGGTCTGGGTGGTTACCGGGTTGAGGAAGGTGTTGGACATGCTGTTCTCCACGGCCGACGGTCGGCGTCTTGTCAGCGATTCTGCGTAAGGCTTCTCGCGCCCATTTACCTATCTGCGACATTCACATGCTTATCGCGACCAGCCCCCAGCTGCCGGGGCTGGCGCGTCGGGAACAGATTGGGCCATGTCGCCCATGGATAAGGTTCTTGGCGCCTGCGGACCCACACTCGCCTCAACGACAACAGCCGTTTTTTTCGTGACTTGCGTAGCACCCACCGTAGCCACTAATTAATTCGCCGGCCGCACTGAACGGCCATGAGGACTTGAACGATGGACGTCACCGCAACCCTGAGCTTGGGCGATCCGCTGGAACCTGCACGCAAGGCCACTGCACAGATGCTGCAGGAACGTGAGCGGACCTTTTCCCTGCCGCAGCCGTTCTACTGCGATGAAAGGCTGTTCGATATCGACATGCAGGAGATCTTCCAGAAGGAATGGCTGATCGCCGGCATGACCTGCGAGATCCCTACCAAGGGCAACTACATCACCCTGCAGATCGGCAAGAACCCGATCATCGTCATCCGCGGCGCCGACGGCGTGGTCCACGCCTTCCACAACGTCTGCCGCCACCGCGGCTCACGGCTGTGCACCAGCGACAAGGGCAAGGTCGCCAAGCTGGTCTGCCACTACCACCAGTGGACCTACGAACTGGACGGCCGCCTGCTGTTCGCCGGCACCGAGATGGGCGCCGACTTCGACATGAAGCAATACGGCCTGAAACCGGTGAACGTGAAGACCGCCGGCGGCTACATCTTCATCTCCCTGGCCGAGAACCCGCCGGCCATCGACGACTTCCTCGCGACCCTGGCCCATTACATGGAGCCCTACGACATGGAGAACACCAAGGTGGCGGTGCAGACCACCTTGCATGAAAAGGCCAACTGGAAGCTGGTGCTGGAGAACAACCGCGAGTGCTACCACTGCGGCGGCTCGCACCCCGAATTGCTGAAAACCCTGCTGGAATGGGACGACGTCACCGACCCGCGGGCCGACCAGGCGTTCAAGGACCACGTGGCCGCCTCCGCTGCCGCCTGGGAAGCCGAGAAGATCCCTTACGCCCACGCCAGCTTCGGCCTGCGCAACCGCATCGTGCGCATGCCGCTGCTCAAGGGCACCGTGTCCATGACCCTGGACGGCAAGCAGGGCTGCGCCAAACTCATGGGCCGGATCAAGAACCCGGACCTGGGCTCGATGCGCATCCTGCACCTGCCCCACTCGTGGAACCACTGCATGGGCGACCACATCATCGTGTTCACCGTGTGGCCCATCAGCGCCCAGGAAACCATCGTCACCACCAAGTGGATCGTGCACAAGGACGCCGTGGAAGGCGTGGACTACGACGTCGAGCGCATGCGCCAGGTGTGGGACGCCACCAACGCCCAGGACCGGCGCCTGGCGGAAGAGAACCAGCGCGGCATCAACTCCACCGCCTACCAGCCCGGCCCGTACTCCAAGACCTACGAGTTCGGCGTGGTCAATTTCGTCGACTGGTACAGCGAGCGCATGCTGAGCAACCTGGGGGCGGAACCGGCGCCTTACCTCAAGGGTGTTCCGGTCACCGGCTGACACTGCAAGCACCGTAGCGGCTACAAGGCTTGTGTAGCCGCTGCCGCAGGCTGCGAACGGCTTGGGCGGCATTCCGACGCAGCAGGCGCAGCGATCTTGAGAGCGCCTGGGTTCGGCGGAAAACCGTCAAGCAAGGTCCTGCGGACCTTGTCCGCAGCCTCGCGGGCTCGGCAGCGGCTACAGGGCCTTCAGGGCCGCGACCAGCTGACCGCGCCGGTCTCGCCGATGAAGGTCTCGCTGATCTGCGGGCCGTCCAGCCTCACCTTCACATAGCCATTGCGCACCCGTAGCGGGTAGTTCGGATCGTCTGCCGAAAGGGTTTCCGACCATTGCACCTGGGTGTTGCCCTTCAGTTCGCTGGTAACGCCATAGGGAATCGCCCATGGCCGATGCAGCGCCCATACATGCCGTCCCTGGGCGCTGTCCAGGTACTGGAAGCGCACGATCCAGCCGTCGCCGTCACGCTCCAGATGACGCACCTGGGCCTGGCAGAAAATCTGCGCACCGTGATTGCAGGCGTCCGGCAAGTAGTTCATCAGGGTGGTGTTCTTGGCCTTGTTGTTACAGCCCCAGACGCAGTCGCCACAGTGGTTGCACGGCAGTTGCTCGACCCCGGCGTGGCTGAGGTTGTTGGGCAACTTGGCGAAGGTCACGTTGATCGGCGGCTTGTAGAAATGCGCCCCCTGCTTGAGAAAGTCCGCGGACTTCTGGTTGGCCTGGAACTTGGCCAGGGAAACACAAACTGTGGAAAAAGTGCCAACCGGCGGCAGCCCGAGGGTGCAGCTATAGGCGGGTGCGCTGGCTGGTGGCGCGGCGGCGGGTGCGTCGAGGGAGAAAGGCGCGGATCGCAGAAGCCTGTGATAAACGACAGTCCATTGCCTGAGCTCCCGGGAACCGGATGTGGATAAGTAACTGCCAAGTCCTTGTGGCATCAGTGAAGACAGGCCACTTGCCAGTGTCAAGGCAGCCATTAGAACTGTATGAAATTTGATCTATTGCCGTGCAAGCCATGGATTACAAGGGGTGCAGCCTTCGACGAACACCTTATCCACACCTTGGCCCACAGCAACTGTGGGCAAGTTCCTCTGGCATGGGGATATTTCGCCGGGCAATGGCAATAAAATCCGTGACTTATGAAGAAAGTGCTGTTTCACAAGGTATTGATCATTTTTTGAACATAGCCATCAAAGCCACGTACTCAGAGGGCTACAGAGGAAGGCGAACACCTTATCCACAGAACGGCCAACAGACTTTGGGGGCAACTCGGGTGCACGAGTCATGCACTGTGGAAAACCGCCAGAAGCCGCGCATTATCAGGGGCACGCCAGGATATTCTGCGGAAAAACCAGCATTTGGTCGTTTTTTGAACAAAAGCTTGAAAGCCCCGTTCTGCAAGGGATACAGCGCTAAGCGAACATCTTATCCACAGAAGCGCCAACAGACTTTGGGGGCAACTGCTGTGCAAAAGTCTACCCGACGGTTTTCCCATCATGGAAAAAACGCCATAAAAAACCCCGACTTAGCCTGATCAAAAATCGTACAGGCGGCGCCAGGGCCCGCTGCACAAGGGCTGGAGCGAGGCGCGAACACCTTATCCACAGGTCCGCACACAGGGATTGTGAGTAACCCTACCCCCCTGTCGCGAAAGACGGCCGGGAATTGTGCAAAACCGCGCTGGCCTCTTCGCCGGTAAGCCGGCTCCTACAGGGCATCGGTGCATTTCCCCTTGTGGGCACTGGCTTGCCAGCGCACGGCTGCGCCCGGGAATTGTGCAAAACCGCGCTGGCCTCTTCGCCGGCAAGCCGGCTCCTACAGGGCATGGGTACATTTCCCTCCCGTAGGAG
Organism: Pseudomonas sp. GW823-FHT02C05; assembly: GCF_058797595.1. Lineage (NCBI taxonomy): Bacteria > Pseudomonadati > Pseudomonadota > Gammaproteobacteria > Pseudomonadales > Pseudomonadaceae > Pseudomonas > Pseudomonas sp. GW823-FHT02C05. The sequence goes on from NZ_JBXAJU010000004.1 coordinate 149,867, forward strand.
CTGGCTTGCCAGCGAACAGCGGTGCCAGGGGTTGTGCATAACCCTGAGGTCAGCGCACTACGCCTTCTTCGATGAGCAATTTGAGAATGGCTTCGGCACCCGCCTCAGGGCTGACGCCCTTGAGTACCTGGCCGGTGCCGCCGCTGGCCTTGGCGGTAGCGGCTTTCATGCGGTCGGCGCCGCTCTTGGCCTTGATCACTTTCAGGCGCTTGGGCCGCGGCTTGGCCGGTTGCAGGCTGGAGCCTGTGAACAACTCGTCCTCCACCACCAGCACCTGGTCGGTTTCGAGCACGCCCCGGCGCGCCGGGCCGTAGGCGCTCTGGCGCGGCTTGGGTGCGGCGTTATCCACAGTGGCGAGGAATGGCAGGCGCACCTTGAGCCGGCGTCGCTGGCCGCGAGGCAAGGCTTGCAGGACATGGGCCACGCCATCGCCCAGGGACTCGACCTGGGCCAGCCCCACCACCAGCGGCCAGCCGAGGTTTTCCGCCAGCAGGAATGGCAGCATCCCCGAGCCCTCGCCGGTTTCCGCCTGGCTGCCGGTGAGCACCACCTGGGCGCCGGCATGACGCAGGTACTGGGTCAGTGCCGGCAGGGCATCGGCGCCCGCCGGCTGCTCCAGCACATGCAGCTGTTCCAGGCCCATGCCCAGGTAGGCGCGCAGGGCCGGTTCGGCTACATCGCCGGCATGCAGCACCTGCAACTGCGCACCGGCCAGTTGCAGGCCCAGTTCCACTGCCCGGGCATCCTGTTCGGCACGCCGCGGGCGGCCGGAGGTGGGGTGGGCGCCAATCGAAATCAGGCTGATTACATTGCTGTGCATAACATCCCCTTAAGCCGCATCGCGCTTGGCGTCGTTGCGGTAGGCCGCTACCGCCGCGATCAAGGCCTTGAGAATCTCCGCGCTGTCGCCAATCACCGACAGGTCGGCACGCTTGATCATGTCGCAACCCGGGTCGAGGTTGATCGCCACCACCTTGTCGCAGGCACCAATGCCTTGCAGGTGCTGGATCGCTCCGGAAATCCCCACCGCCACATAGACCCGCGCGGTGACCCAGATACCACTGGCCCCCACTTGCCGGTCGCGGGCCATGAAGCCGTCGTCCACCGCCACCCGCGAAGCGCCTTCGGTGGCCCCCAGGGCGGCGGCGGTCTGGTGAAACAGCGGCCAGTCCTTGACCCCGTTGCCCCCGGAAAAGATGAATTCGGCCTCGGCCATGGGAATCGCCGCCGGGTCCACCGCCACTGCGCCCAGGTCTTCGATCCGCGCCAGGCTGCGGGCCACGCTTGTGGATAACTCCACCGGCAAGGCTTCGTGGCGGGTTTCGCTGACCGGCTCCGCGCATTCGGCGGCGGCCAGGATCAAGCGCGCGACCGGCCGCGCCAGGTCCTGCAGGCCCGCGCCGGCACGGCCGATGCACTGCCCGTCCTTGACCTGCCAAACTCGGGTCGCCGGGCGTTCGCCCAGGGCCGCGGCAAAGCGCCGGCCCAGTTCGCCGCCGCCGGTGCGGCTGTCGGGCAGCAGCCAGTGGCGCGGGCTGAACTGGTTATCCACAGCCCGCAGGCCCTGCACCCGTTGTTCCGGTGCATAACCTTCGAACTCGCTGCCTTGCAGCACCAGCAGGCGGTCGACACCCGCGGTGGCGAAGGCCGATTCCTTGTGTTCGCCGAACACCACCGCCAGCACCGCGCCGTCCTGGCCCGCCAACTGATGGGCCAGGCCCAGCAGGTCGCGGTCGTGGCTGCTCAGGCGGCCACCGACCATGTCCGGCACCACGCTGATGTAGAACGCCGGCTGCGCCACTTGATGCAGCGGCAACTGCACCTCGGCCGCTGCCGTGCGCTTGGCGCTGCCGCCCTGCTGGGCGCCACTGCGGTCGATGCGCTTGAGGCCGTTGGGGCCGATGAAACCGATGCCGTGGGGGTTCTTGCGGATCAGGCCATTGGGCCCCATCCAGCTGTGTTGCGCCGGCTGCATGGCCGCGTGCAGCGGGTGCAGGCGGTTGCGGGCGATCCACTCGGCCCGGGGATCGCGGCGGATAATGTCGCTCATCAGTGCACCTCCGCAGGTTCAGGTTTCACCGACGCCGGCGCTTTGCTCGGGGCGGCGTCTTCGAGCAAGGCATCGGCTACCAGTTCGGCGATGTCCTTGATCATCGGCCGCGGCTCCACCACCCCTTCGAGCATCGCCGTGCACTGTGGACAACCCACGGCCACCAGCTCGGCGCCGGTTTCGCGGATGTCCTGCATGCGCATGTCGGGAATCCGTTGCTTGCCCGGAATGTCGGTGATCGGCGCGCCGCCGCCACCGCCGCAGCAACGGGAACGGAAGCCCGAGCGCTGCATTTCCTTGATCTCGATGCCCAGGGCCCGCAGTACGTCCCGAGGGGCTTCGTACTCACCGTTGTAACGACCCAGGTAGCAAGGATCGTGATAGGTCACGCTGCTGCCCTTGTGCTGGCCCAGGTTCAGCGCACCGGCGCCGATCAGCTCGGCCAGGTAGGTGCTGTGGTGCTGCACCAGGTAGTTGCCATCGAAGGCGCCGTACTCGTTCTTCAGCACATGGAAACTGTGGGGATCGCAGGTGACGATGCGCTTGAAGCGGTACTTGGCCAGGGTCTGGATGTTGCGCTTGGCCAGCAGCTGGAAAGTCGCTTCGTCGCCCAGGCGCCGGGCCACGTCACCGCTGTCGCGCTCTTCCAGGCCGAGCACGGCGAAGTCCACCTTGGCCGCCTTGAGCACTTTGACGAAGGCCCGCAGGGTGCGCTGGTTGCGCATGTCGAAGGCGCCGTCGCCGACCCAGAACAGCACGTCGGTGCTTTGTTTGTCGCTGAGCAGGGACAGGTTCAGGTCCGCCGCCCAGTTCATCCGCCCGCCGGGGTTGAAGCCGCCGGGGTTGTCGGTGGCAATGAGGTTTTCCAGGACCTCGGCGCCCTTGTTCGGCGTGGCGCCCTTCTCCAGGGTCAGGTGGCGACGCATGTCGACGATGGCATCGACGTGTTCGATCATCATCGGGCATTCCTCGACACAGGCCCGGCAGGTGGTGCAGGACCACAGGGTCTCGGCGTCCACCAGGCCGTTGACGATGGGCTGGTGCGGGTTGCCGCCGTGTTCGCCGATGGCCTTGCCAGGGTACGGGCTGCCAGCGAACTGCGCGTCGGTACCGCCGGCCAGGCCGACCACCATGTCCTGGATCAGTTTCTTCGGGTTCAGCGGCTGGCCGGCGGCGAAGGCCGGGCATGCCGCCTCGCACTTGCCGCACTGCACGCAGGCGTCGAAGCCCAGCAACTGGTTCCAGGTGAAGTCCTTGGGCTTTTCCACCCCCAAAGGCGCGTTCGGGTCTTCCAGGTCCAACGGTTTGAGGCCGGTGGAGCGCCCGCCACCAAAGCGCTCGGCGCGCCGGTGCCAGGCCAGGTGCAGGGCGCCAGCGAAGGCGTGCTTCATCGGCCCGCCCCAGGTCATGCCGAAGAACAGCTCGGACACGCCCCAGAGCACACCCAGCGCAAGCAGCGCCGCCAGCAGCCAGCCACCGAAGTTTTCCGGAAGGATCCCGGCCACCGGCAGGGTCGCCACGAAGAAGCTCACGGAGAATGCCAGCAGGCTTTTGGGCAGGCGCATCCACGGCCCTTTGGACAGCCGCGCCGGCGGGTTGCGCCGACGCTTGGCGACGAACAGTGCGCCGACGAACATCAGCGTGGTGGCCAGCAGCAAGGCATAACCCAGGATGCGGTTGTGCAGGCCGAAACCGTGCACCAGGATCGCCAGCACGGCGGCCAGGACAAAGCCCCCCGCCGTGGCCACGTGGGTGTTGGCCATGTATTTGTCCCGGGCCACCACGTGGTGCAGATCCACCATGTAGCGCTTGGGCATGGCCAGCAGGCCGCCAATCAGATCGACCTTGGAGGCTCGCCCCCGGCGCCACATGGCCACGCGTCGCAGCGCGCCAAGGACCGCAAGGCCGATGGCGGCGAACAACAGAATGGGAAGAAGGGTGTTCAACATGGTGGAGCTCCCAAAGACCTGGGGCCTTGTAGGAGCTGGCTTGCCAGCGATCAGGCAGCACGCGGTATCTCGCCAGTGCCGATCGCCGGCAATCCGGCTCCTACAGGAAGTGGCTTAGAAATCCTTGCACAGGCGCAGTGCGTCGTAGATCGCGGCATGGGTGTTGCGCTGGGACACGCAGTCGCCGATGCGGAACAACAGGTAGCCCTCCCCCGTCTCGCTCAGGCACGGCTGCGGCTTGATCGCGAACAGCGCCTCGACGTCCATCTGGCCCTTGTTGCGCGAACCTTCCTTGAGCCCGTAGTAGAGCTCCTCGTCGGGACGCACGCCGTTTTCCACCACCACCTGATCCACCACCCGTTCTTCCCGGGCGCCGGTGTATTCGTTCTCCAGCACCGCCACCAGCTTGTCGCCCTCGCGGTAGACCTTCTCCAGGGTCAGGTCCCCGGTCATGATCACTTCCTTGGGGTACAGGCTGCGGTAGTAGGTAGGGAACGAGGTGCCGCCCACAGCGATGCCCGGCTTGATGTCGTCGGTGACAATCTCCACTTGCGAACCCTTGTCGGCAATGAAGTCGGTGACCGACATGCCGGTGAACTCGCAGATGGTGTCGTACACCAGCACGTTCTTGCCCGGCGCCACCTTGCCGTCGAGGATGTCCCAGCTGCTGACCACCAACCCTTCGGCGGCGCCCCAGTGCTCGTTCTGCTCGATGAACGGATGGCCGCCCACGGCCAGCACCACCACGTCGGGGCGCAGGTCGAGGATGGTCGCGCTGTCCGCCGCGGTGCCCAGGCGCAGGTCGACTTTCAAGCGCGCCAGTTCCAACTGATACCAACGGGTAATGCCGGCGATCTGGTCCCGTTGCGGCGCCTTGGAGGCCGTGGTGATCTGCCCGCCAATGGCATCCTTCTTCTCGAACAGGGTCACGTCATGGCCACGTTCGGCCGCCACGCGGGCGGCTTCCATGCCGGCCGGTCCGGCACCGACCACCACCACCTTGCGCTTGATGCCGGTGGTTTTCTCGATGATGTGCGGCACGCCCATGTACTCACGGGACGTGGCGGCGTTCTGGATGCACAGCACGTCCAGGCCCTGGTACTGGCGGTCGATGCAGTAGTTGGCGCCGACGCACTGTTTGATCTGGTCGATCTGGCCCATCTTGATCTTGGCGATCAGGTGCGGGTCGGCCATGTGCGCGCGGGTCATGCCCACCATGTCGACGTAACCGCCTTCGAGAATCCGCGTGGCCTGGTTCGGGTCCTTGATGTTCTGCGCGTGCAGCACCGGGACCTTGACCACTTCCTTGATGCCCGCCGCCAGGTGCAGGAACGGCTCCGGCGGGAAGCTCATGTTGGGGATCACGTTGGCCAGGGTGTTGTGGGTGTCGCAGCCCGAACCCACCACGCCGATGAAGTCCAGCATGCCGGTGTCGTCGTAGTACTTGGCGATCTGCTTCATGTCCTCATGGGACAGGCCGTCCGGGTGGAACTCGTCGCCGCACAGGCGCATGCCCACGCAGAAATCGTCGCCCACTTCAGCGCGTACCGCCTTGAGCACTTCCAGGCCGAAACGCATGCGTTTCTCGAAGGTGCCGCCCCATTCGTCGGTGCGCTTGTTGACCCGCGGGCTCCAGAACTGGTCGATCATGTGCTGGTGCACCGCCGACAGCTCGACACCGTCCAGGCCACCGGCCTTGGCCCGGCGCGCGGCCTGGGCGTAGTTGCCGATCACCCGCCAGATCTCCTCCGGCTCGATGGTCTTGCAGGTGGCGCGGTGCACTGGCTCGCGCACCCCGGACGGCGACATCAGGGTCGGCCAGTTGAAACCGTCCCAGCGCGAGCGCCGGCCCATGTGGGTAATCTGGATCATGATCTTGGCGCCATGCTTGTGCATGGCGTCGGCCAGGTTCTGGAAATGCGGGATGATCCGGTCGGTGGACAGGTTCACCGAGCTCCACCACTCCTGGGGGCTGTCGATGGCCACCACCGAGGAACCGCCACAGATCGCCAGGCCAATGCCGCCCTTGGCCTTTTCCTCGTAGTACTTCACATACCGTTCGGTCGTCATGCCACCGTCGGTGGCGTAGACCTCGGCGTGCGCAGTGCTCAGCACACGGTTGCGGATGGTCAGTTTGCCGATCTGGATCGGCTGGAACATCGCTTCGAAAGCCATTTTTCTTAACTCCGCTTACAACGGTTTGACGACGAACAGGCCATCGTCGTGGCCTTCTTCGGAACCACCGTAAACCTGCTCTGCCACGGTGCGGATCTTGCTGCCACGGGCCGCCAGGATCTGGTCCATGGCACCGGCGAACCAGCCGGTGAACATGTAGTCCACCTTGCGCCCGACCTTGCCGTACACGTAGACGAAGGCCGAGTGTTCGAGCTTGACGCTGGCGGTGCCTTTATCCAGGTCGATGTCCTGGATCTTGAACAGGCCCCAGCCGCGCTGGGACAGGCGCTTCATGTAGTGCTCGAACACTGCGACGCCTTCCAGGCCGTGGCATTCGGCTTCTTTTTCACACCAGTGCCAGGCGGACTTGTAGCCGGCCTTGTAGAGGATCTCGGCGTAGGCATCGGCGCCCAGTACTTCCTCGATGCCCATGTGGTTGTTGACGAAGAAATGCCGTGGCACGTAGAGCATCGGCAGGGCGTCGGAGGTCCAGACACCGGTTTCGCTGTCGACTTCGATAGGCAATTGCGGGGCGATCTTGGCCATGTTTCAAAACTCCGGAATTCTGTGGATAAGTACGTCTGTAGCCGCTGCCGCAGGCTGCGAAAAGGCTCGAAGAGCCTTCCGAGGGCCGCAAGAGCGCGTCTCCTTCGGAGCCGATCGCAGCCTGCGGCAGCGGCTACAGGAATGTGCTGTGGGGGGTGGCCTTATTCGCCCCAGACGTCCTTCAGGACGCTGACCCAGTTCTCGCCCATGATCTTGCGCACCACGCGCTCGCTGTGGCCGCGCTTGAGTAGGGTCTCGGTGAGGTTGGGGAACTCGCCCACGGTGCGGATGCCCAGGGGGTTGATGATCTTGCCGAAGTTGGTCAGGCGCCGGGCGTAGCCCTTGTCGTGGGTCAGGTATTCGAAGAAGTCCTGGCCATGGCCCTGGGTGAAGTCGGTGCCGATGCCAATCGAATCTTCACCGACGATGTTCATGGTGTATTCGATGGCTTCGGCGTAGTCGTCGATGGTGGAGTCGATGCCCTTGGCCAGGAACGGCGCGAACATGGTCACGCCGACGAAACCGCCGTGGTCGGCGATGAATTTCAGTTCGGCATCGGACTTGTTGCGCGGGTGCTCCTTGAGGCCCGACGGCAGGCAGTGGGAGTAGCAGACCGGCTTCTTGGATTCGAGGATCACTTCCTCGCTGGTCTTGGAACCAACGTGAGACAGGTCGCACATGACCCCGACGCGGTTCATCTCGGCGACGATCTCGCGGCCGAACCCGGAGAGCCCGCCATCACGCTCGTAGCAGCCGGTGCCCACCAGGTTCTGGGTGTTGTAGCACATCTGCACGATGCCCACGCCCAGCTGTTTGAACACCTCGACGTAGCCGATCTGGTCTTCGAAGGCATGGGCATTCTGGAAGCCGAAGAGGATGCCGGTCTTGCCCAGCTCCTTGGCCTTGCGAATGTCCGCGGTGGTGCGCACGGGCATCACCAGGTCGCTGTTTTCGCGGATCAGCTTCTGGCTGGAGGCAATGTTGTTGACCGTGGCCTGGAAACCTTCCCAAACCGACACGGTGCAGTTGGCTGCGGTCAGGCCGCCCTTGCGCATGTCCTCGAACAGCTCGCGGTTCCACTTGGCAATGATCAGCCCGTCGATAACGATGCTGTCGGCGTGTAGTTCGGCTGGGCTCATCAGGCTGTCCCCTTATTGGCGATTCATGCGCCGAATCGTCTGCCGGCGCTTTGGGGTCAGCATATGCTTGAGGGCCAGGGCGCCTGGGTGCAAAAACGACAGGGGAATTGCCGAAAGCGTCAAGCGCCGACAAAGGGCCGGACGGAGGGCATGGGTGGCCTCTGTTCTTTGCCCGGGGCTTGCGCCAGAATTCGCCGCTTCAACGAAAGCGTCACTGGATGAGGGCAGCGCTGCAATGAAACCGATCTTCCTGGCCTTGTTACTGATAACGACAGGCGTACAGGCGGCCGAAGAGGCCGACAACACGCCCTGCGACGGCGTGGAAAACGACGTGCAGACCCTGGAATGCGCGACCTACAACAGGACCACCGCCGAACAGTTGCTGGGCGACAACGTGCAGAGCCTGCTGGAACGCCTGGGTACCCTCTATGGCAGCGACAAAGGGCAACTGGCCGACATCAGCGCCAAGGTCAAAAATGCCCAGCAACTGTGGCAGAAGCAGCGCGACGCCGACTGCGCGATGGAGTCCTTTCCGGCCAAGCCCGGCACCAAGGCCTACACCATCGCCACCAATGACTGCCTGGCGCGCATGAGCGACGAACGCTCGGAGTTCATCGAATCCATCGCCCAGGAATGACCCGCCACCGCTAGGAGCGGGCCGGCCCGCGAAAAGCGCTCTGGCAAACCGGTTGTGGTGGCTGCGAGCGTTTCGCGAGCACGCTCGCTCCTACAGGTCAGCGCCGGGTCAGGCGCCACCGCGAAAGCACGAGACGCCCCAGGCGGTGAGCTTGAACGGCAGGTGGTAGTGCTGGCGCGGATCATCCAGGCCGAAGCGGTACACCAGCACCTCGAGGAAGGGCACCGGCGGCAGCGCCTGGCCTTGCTCGCGATAGAACGCCGCCACGTCCAGCTCCACTTCGTAGACGCCCTGGCCGAAGCTCGCCGAGCGCTCGGCAAGCTCGCTCAGCAAGCCGTTACTGGCAATTCGCCCTGCGCAGAGCAGCTCGCCGCCCAGGCGGCGCACCCGCACCGCCATGCCTTCGGCCACCTTGCCGCTGGCGACGTCCACCACATGGATGGATAGGCCGCCGTTCATTTCCAGAAGCCCTTGTGCGCCAGCGCGGCCTCGCTCTCAAGCATCGGCCCGAACACCGGGATCTGCCGCTGCCCACGGGCGAACACTTCGCGGCACGGCAGGGAAAAGGTCGGGTTTTCCGGGTGGTCGCCGGTCAACTCCAGCAGCTCATGTTCAGACAAGGCGTAGACCACCCGACCAATGCCGGTCCAGTAGATGGCCCCGGCGCACATGCAGCAGGGCTCGGCGCTGGTGTACAGGGTGCACTCGGCCAGGGCCTGGGGGCTGAGGCGCTTGGCCGCCAGCGCCGCTGCCGCCAGTTCGGCGTGCTGGGTCGGGTCGCCTTCGGGGGGCATCGAGTTGTTGCCGGCGCTGGCGATGACCTTGCCGTCGCGATCGGCCACCAGGGCCGCGAACGGATGACGGCCGCGGGCCTTGGCCTCTTCGGCGAGCTGGATGCTCTGGCGCAGCAAGTGCAGGTCCAGTTCGGTGACGCCGGCAGGGATGGAAGAAAGAATCTGGGTCATCTTGACCTCCTTTTCATGGGCAGGAGCCGCCACAGCAATGGCGGCGAGAAAAACGTCAGTCATTGAGCTCGACATGGGCTGCCAGCACCTGGGTGGCGGCCTCACGGGGGTTGAGCAGCAGGTTGAGAACGATGGCGGTGATGGCGCCAAGGAAGATGCCGCTTTCCAGCACCAGCCTGAGGGGACCGTGCAGATGGGCGAACAGCGCCGGGAAGGACATCGGCAGCACCCCGACGCTGACCGACACCGCCACCACGATGGCGTTGCGCGTACCTTCGAACGGCACCCGCGACAGTTCCTGGATGCCGGCCACTGTAGTCATGCCGAACATCACGATGGCGCAACCGCCAAGCACCGGGGTCGGCACCGCGGCCACCAGGGCACCCAGCTTGGGAAACAGCCCCATGAGCACCATGATTGCCCCGGCCGCAGCCACCACGAAGCGGCTCTTGACCCTGGACAGCGCGATCAGCCCGGTGTTCTGGGTAAAGGCGTTGTAGGGAAAGCTGTTGAACAGCCCGCCGAGCAGGGTCGACAGGCCATCGGCGCGGAACGCATCGCCCAGGGTGCGCTGGGTGGTCGGCTTGCCGGTGAGCTTGCCGATGGCCAGGCAGTTGCCGGTGGTCTCGGCCATGATCACCAGCATCGCCAGGGTCATGATCAGGATCGGCACCAGGGAAAACTGTGGAGCCCCAAACGCCATGGGCCGGCTCAGTTCGAACCAGGCCGCCTGGCTCACCTGGGCAAAGTCGGTCATGCCGAACGCCGCGGCGATCAGGCTGCCCACCAGCAAGCCGATGAGCACGCTGAGGTTGCCGATAAAGCCCGAGAACTTGCCGTAGATCACCAGCGTCACCGCTACCGTGGCCAGCCCCAGCAGCAGGTTGGCCGGCGCGCCGAAATCGTCCGCCGCGGGGTTGCCGCCGCCGAGCCAGATCGCCGCTGCCGGCATCAGGGAAATGCCGATGATGGTGATCAGGCTGCCGATCACTACGGGCGGGAAAAACCGCAGCAAACGGCTGAACAGCGGCGCCAGGGCAATGGTGATGACGCCTGCGGCGATCACCGCGCCGAACACCTCGGTCAGGCCGAACTGCTTGCCGATCATGATCATCGGTGCCAGGGCGATGAACGAACAGCCCTGGATCAACGGCAGCCGCGCGCCAAAACGCCAGAACCCCAGGGTCTGGACCAGGGTGGCGATGCCCGAGGTCAGCAGGTTGGCGTTGATCAACAGCACCACCTGCGCCGGGGTCAGGCCCAGGGCATTGCCTAGAATCAACGGCACCGCCACCGCACCGGCATACATCACCAGCACATGCTGCAGGCCGAAGGTGAACAGCTGGCGGACGGGCAGGACCTCGTCCACGGGATGCACGCGGGAAATTGTCATGTCGCAGGTCTCCTGAAGGTGCAGCTTTTGCTTTTGTTTTGGCAGGCATCCGGGGCAAGCGCCGCCGGCAGGAAGTACGGACGTCGGGGCCATGATCTGTGCTTGAATACGATGAAACAAATGAGCAGCCATCGTTTTTAACGATGGATCAGACAGCCCTCTTCCAGGGCCGGGAGCCGCGATGCGCTTTTCGCTGGATCAACTGCAGATGTTCGTACAGGCCGCGCAAAGCGGCTCGTTCTCGGCCGCCGCACGCAAGCTGGGCAAGACCCAGTCCACGGTCAGCGTGGCCATCGGCAACCTGGAGGCGGACCTGGGGGTCGAGCTGTTCGACCGCAGCGCTCGCAGCCCGGTGCTGACGGCCACCGGGCAGAAGATGCTGCTGCAGGCCGAGGCGGTGCTGGAGCGCTGCCTGACCCTGCAGGCCAACGCCGACTGCCTGTCGCAGGTGGTGGAGCCACACCTGTCGATCGTCATCGAAACCCCCTATGGCCCGCTGATGCCGGCCCTGCGGGAGTTCGAACAGGCCTTTCCCTATGTCGACCTGCTGATCCGCCACCCGCTGTCCGGGGACGCCAGCGAGCTGGTGGCCCGGGGTGAGGCGGTGCTGGGCATCGCCTTCTCGCAACCGGGCTACCCCCAGGAGCTGGAGTTCCAGCAATTGGGCAAGCTGATCATGTTGCACGTCTGCCACCCGGACCACCCGCTGGCGCAGCTCGACAGCGTGACCTTCGACGACCTGCACGTGCACCGGCGCCTGGCCTTCAGCGCCCACGCCAACAAGCTGCCCAGCAGCGAATACCTGCGCTCCACCCAGCTGTGGCAGGCGGAAAACTACCTGGCGCTGCTGGAAATGGTCCGCGCCGGCCTGGGCTGGGCCACCCTGCCGCGGCAACTGATCCAGCGTGAACTGGCCAAGGGCGAGCTGGTGGAACTGCAACTGGGGGCCTACCCCCATACCGACTGGCTGATCGGCGTCGACCTGCTCTGGGCCCGACAACGGGTGATGGGCAAGGCCGAGCGCTGGCTCAAGGAGCGGTTGCTGCGCCAGAAGGTGTACGAGGTGGACCGGCGCGGGCAGTCCACGACCTGGTAATGCTGGCGCGGGCAACAAAGGGACAAGGTTCTGCACTTGGCCGGGCAGGAAATATAAGCAAGGATTCGCATTACTTATAAAAGACTTATATAGTCCGCCATGAACGAGATCCTCTGGAGTAGAAAAGCGGTCAAGCAGTTGATGCGACTGCACCACGAGCATCAGGTCCAGGTTCGCGATGCGATTGCCCTGCTGGCCGACATGCCCGCCAGTGGCAACGTCAAAGCCCTGTCCGGCCACACTTATGCCTATCGTCTTCGGGTCGGGCAGTACCGGGTCCTGTTCGACTGGGACGGAGCCATACACATCGTCAGTGTTCAAGAGGTCAAGAAACGTGATGAACGTACCTACTGACATCCAGATCATCCACGGCCCGGACGGCAGCCCGGCATTCGTGGTGATTCCCTACGCGCAGTACATGGCGCAGTACAAGGAAGCCGATCTGATACCCCATGACGTGGTCAGCCGCATGGTCGACGGCGCCACGCCGATCCGCGCCTGGCGCGAGCACCTGCACCTCACCCAGGACGAAGTCGCCAGGCGCCTGGGGATCTCCCAGCCGGCCTTTGCCCAGCAGGAAAGCGTCGCCCGGCCGCGCCGGGCCACCCGGGAAAAGATCGCCGCCGCCTTCGGCATACGCGCCGACCAGCTGGAGCTGTAAGCTGCGCCTCACTCACTGATTGAAAGGGTTCCCCATGAGCATCTGCGGTATCGAGATCAAAGGCAGCGAAGCCATCTTCGCCCTCGCCACCCTGCAAGACGGCGCGGTGCAACACCAGCCGCTGGCCACCAAGAAAATCGCCCTGGAAGACGATGACGAGGCCGCCAACGTCAAGGCCTTCGCCAGCCAGGTCGGGGCCTTCGTGCGCGAACACGGGATCACCCGCATCGCCATCAAGAAGCGCAGCAAGAAAGGCGAGTTCGCCGGCGGCCCCACCACCTTCAAGATCGAAGGCGTGTTTCAGTTGCTGGAGAATTGCGAGGTGACCCTGCTGTCGCCCCAGACCATCAACGCCCAGTACAAGAAGCACGGCTTCGCTCTGGCCGCGAGCCTCAACAAATACCAGCACGAAGCCTACAAAGCCGCCTGCGCCACCCTGCTGAAAAAGTAACCCTAGGAGCCGGCTGGCCGGCGCTACCGAGCCCGAGTCAAGCCAGCTCGCGGCCGCCGCCCGACGGGCGCCGGTCTTCCCGCGGGCACCGCACGAAACGCGCGCGGTAACTGCGGGTGAAGTAGGACGGCGATTCAAACCCGCAGGCAATGCTCACCTCCAGCACGCTCATGTCGGTCTGGCGCAGCAGTTTGCGGGCTTTCTCCAGGCGCAGGCCCAGGTAGAAATTGCTCGGGGTGTCGTTGAGGTGCAGGCGGAACAGGCGCTCCAGCTGGCGCCGGGTGACCTTGATCGACTCGGCCAGGGCCAGGGTACTCAGGGGCGGTTCGCTGTGCTGTTCCATTTCGCCGATCACCTGCACCAGCTTCTTGTTGCTGATGCCGTAGCGGCTGGCGACTTCCATGCGCTGGTGATCCTTGCGCGGGCGGATGCGCCCCAGCACGAACTGCTCGCTGACCTGGACCGCCAGTTGCGGGCCGTGGGCCTGGGCGATCAGGTCGAGCATCATGTCGATGGACGCCGTGCCGCCGGCACAGGTGATGCGCCGTCGATCGATCTCGAACAGCTCCTGGGTCACGCTCAGTTGCGGGTAGGACTCCTTGAAGGCCTCGATGGCCTCCCAGTGCAAAGTCACCCGGTGCCCCTCCAGCAAACCGCTCTCGGCAAGGATCACGCTACCGGTGTCGATCCCGCCCAGGGTCACGCCCTCCACCTCCAGCCGCCGCAACCAGTGCTCCAGGGCCGGGGTGAGAAACTTCAGCGGCTCGAAACCGGCCACCACCCACAAGGTTGCGCCTTTCTTCAGCGGCTCCAGGGCCGCATCGACATTCACCGACATGCCATTGCTGGCCAGCACCGCGCCGCCGTCGGCGCTCAGCACATGCCAGCGGTACAGCTCGCCACGAAAGCGGTTGGCCACCCGTAGCGGCTCGATGGCCGAGATGAAACCGATGGCGGAAAACCCCGGCATCAGCAGGAAATAGAAGTCCTGGGACATGCAACACACTCCGGTGACGGCCAGCGTGGGCCTTGTGATACGCCAAATGCCCCCGTGCCACAAGGGGGCAGGTCGCTGCAGTGCAAGAGTCGGTCGCCGCTGTGCGCTTGCCACCGGCGGCGCCTGCGTACCTTGGCAACACCTGCGCACAAAGACGCCGGGACCGACAATAACGACCTGCCGAGGAAAGCATCATGAAACGACTGATCAGCAGCTGTGTGCTTGCGCTTAGCGGTAGCGTTTTTCTGAGCAGCGGGGCCCTGGCCGCCGATGCCGCCAGTTGCCAGAACGTGCGCCTGGGCGTGGTCAACTGGACCGACGTGATCGCCACCAGCGCCCTGACCCAGGTCCTGCTCGACGGCCTCGGCTACAAGACCAAGCAGACCAGTGCTTCCCAGCAGATCATCTTCGCCGGCATCCGTGACCAGCGCCTGGACCTGTTCCTGGGCTACTGGAACCCGCTGATGACCCAGACCATCACCCCCTTCGTCGACGCCAACCAGGTCAAGGTCCTGGCCGAACCGAGCCTCAAGGACGCCCGCGCCACCCTGGCCGTGCCGGCCTACCTGGCGGACAAGGGGCTGAAGACCTTTGCCGACATCGCCAGGTTCCAGAAGGAACTGGGTGGCAAGATCTACGGCATCGAACCGGGTTCGGGAGCCAATACCCAGATCAAGGAAATGATCGCCAAGAACCAGTTCGGCCTGGGCAAGTTCCAGTTGGTGGAGTCCAGTGAGGCGGGCATGTTGTCGGCGGTGGCCCGGGCGGTGAAACGCAACGAAGCCATCGTGTTCTTCGGTTGGGCGCCGCACCCGATGAACGTCAACTTCAAGATGACCTACCTCAGCGGCAGCGAAAACGCCCTGGGGCCCAACGAAGGCCAGGCCACGGTGTGGACCGTCACCGCGCCTAACTACGCCGAGCAGTGCCCGAACGTGCACCGGCTGTTGACCAACCTGACCTTCAGCGCCGAAGACGAGAGCCGCATGATGCAGCCGCTGCTGGATCACAAGGATGCCCTGGAATCCGCGCGGCAATGGCTCAAGGACCACCCGCAGGACCAGCAGCGCTGGCTGGAAGGGGTCACCACCTTCGATGGCAAGCCGGCCGCCGAACACCTGCAACTGACCAGCAAATAAGCCACCGCCACTGCCGCCCCGCAGCCCGCCCAGGGCTGCGCACGGCCACCTCACGCCCTCAGCAAACACGCCTGTAAGGAACCGCACCATGAACCACGACGTCATCATCACCTGCGCACTCACCGGTGCTGGCGACACGACCGCCAAGAGCCCGCACGTGCCGGTCACCCCGAAACAGATCGCCGCGGCCGCCGTAGAAGCCGCCAAGGCCGGCGCCACCGTGGTGCACTGCCATGTGCGCGACCCCGCCACCGGCAAGTTCAGCCGCGATGTGGCGCTGTACCGCGAAGTGATGGAGCGGATCCGCGAGGCCGACATCGACATCATCGTCAACCTCACCGCCGGCATGGGCGGCGACCTGGAGATCGGCGGCGGCGAGAACCCCATGGAGTTCGGCCCCAACACCGACCTGGTCGGCCCCTTGACCCGCCTGGCCCACGTCGAGGAACTGCTGCCGGAGATCTGCACCCTGGACTGCGGCACCCTGAACTTCGGCGACGGCGACACCATCTACGTCTCCACCCCGGCCCAACTGCGGGCCGGCGCCAAGCGTATCCAGGAGCTGGGAGTGAAGGCCGAGCTGGAAATCTTCGACACCGGGCACCTGTGGTTCGCCAAGCAGATGATCAAGGAAGGCCTGCTGGACAACCCGCTGTTCCAGCTGTGCCTGGGCATTCCCTGGGGCGCCCCGGCGGACACCACCACCATGAAGGCCATGGTCGACAACCTGCCGGCGGACGCGGTCTGGGCCGGCTTCGGGATTGGCCGCATGCAGATGCCCATGGCTGCGCAAGCGATGCTGCTGGGGGGCAACGTGCGGGTCGGCCTGGAAGACAACCTGTGGCTGGATCGCGGCGTGCTCGCCACCAACGGCCAACTGGTGGAACGGGCCACGGAAATCCTCAGCCGCCTCGGCGCCCGGGTCCTGACCCCGGCCGAAGGCCGCCAGAAGATGGGCCTGAAGCAACGCGGCTGACCCCAATCCACCTCTCCCCCCGTAGGAACGAGCTTGCTCGCGAAGAGGCCGTCACATCCGAGCTCGTAGCAGCCGGCGTGCCGGCGAAGGGGCCCGCAAGGCCGCCAATAGCTTCGCTGGCAAGCCAGCTCCTACGAACTCTTTATCCAGGAAGACGCGATGACTTTTATTACCGATATCAAAACTTTCGCCGCCCTGGGCAGCGGCGTGATC
This sequence comes from Pseudomonas sp. GW823-FHT02C05, assembly GCF_058797595.1. NCBI lineage: Bacteria > Pseudomonadati > Pseudomonadota > Gammaproteobacteria > Pseudomonadales > Pseudomonadaceae > Pseudomonas > Pseudomonas sp. GW823-FHT02C05. The sequence continues at coordinate 166,254 of NZ_JBXAJU010000004.1, forward strand.
GGCAGCGGCTGGGTGGCCCGAGCCCTGGCCCACGGCCTCGACGTAGTGGCCTGGGACCCGGCGCCCGGCGCCGAAGCGGCCCTGCGCAAGCGCGTCGCCAACGCCTGGGGCGCGCTGGAAAAACAAGGGCTGGCCCCCGGAGCATCACAACAGCGCCTGCGCTTCGTCGACACCATCGAGGAATGCGTGAAGGATGCCGACTTCATCCAGGAAAGCGCTCCCGAACGCCTGGAGCTCAAGCTGGAACTGCACAGCAGAATCAGCGCCGCGGCCAAGCCTGAGGCGCTGATCGGCTCCAGCACCTCGGGCCTTTTGCCCAGCGAATTCTACGAGGGCTCGACCCACCCGGAACGCTGCGTGGTGGGCCACCCGTTCAACCCGGTGTACCTGCTGCCACTGGTGGAGGTGGTGGGCGGCAAGCGCACCGCGCCCGAAGCGGTCCAGGCCGCGATCAAGGTCTATGAGTCCCTGGGGATGCGCGCCCTTCACGTGCGCAAGGAAGTACCCGGGTTCATCGCCGACCGTCTTCTCGAAGCGCTGTGGCGCGAGGCCCTGCACCTGGTCAACGACGGCGTGGCGACCACCGGGGAAATCGACGATGCGATCCGCTTTGGCGCCGGCCTGCGCTGGTCGTTCATGGGCACCTTCCTCACCTACACCCTGGCGGGCGGCGACGCCGGCATGCGCCACTTCATGGCCCAGTTCGGCCCGGCACTGCAACTGCCCTGGACCTACCTGCCGGCCCCGGATCTGACCGACAAGCTGATCGACGACGTGGTCGAAGGCACCGCCGAGCAACTGGGCACCCACAGCATTGCGGCCCTGGAGCGCTATCGTGATGACTGCCTGCTGGCGGTGCTGGAGGCGGTGAAAACCACCAAGGCCAAGCACGGCATGCACTTTCACGACTAACCCAACCCCGTAGGAACTGGCTTGCCGGCGAACGGGCCGCCAAGCCAGGCGCAAACCCAACGGACGCCTTCGCCGGCAAGCCGGCTCCTACCGTTATCCGGTGACCTTATGCCTGCCCTGACCACCTACAGCACCCGCATCATCAGCGACTGGGTCGATTACAACGGCCATCTGCGCGATGCCTTCTACCTGCTGATCTTCAGCTATGCCACTGACGCCCTGATGGATCGCCTGGGGCTCGACAGCGACAACCGCGAAGCCAGCGGCCACTCGCTGTTCACCCTGGAACTGCACCTGAACTACCTGCATGAGGTGAAGCTCGACACCGAGGTCGAAGTGCGCACCCAGGTCATCGGCCACGATCGCAAGCGCCTGCACCTCTACCACAGCCTGCACAGACTCGATGATCCCCGGGAGCTGGCAGGCAACGAGCAAATGCTGCTCCACGTCGACCTGGCCGGGCCGCGTTCGGCGCCGTTCAGCGAGCCGGTGCTGCAACGCCTGCAAACCCTGGCCGCCGAGCAGGCGGACCTACCGCGCCCAGCCTGCCTCGGCCGGGTGATCGCCCTGCCCGCGGCAAAATAGCCCTCAGAAGAAAAGGAGATCGCCGTGAACACCGCCGCCCTTGCCGACTACCGCAGTTACCCGTTGATCAGCGCACTGGCCACTGTCCAGGTCCTGCCGGACCGGCTCCAGGTGCACTGGGCCGACGGCCGTCTCAGCCCTTTTCACCATCAATGGCTGCGGGACAACTGCCCTTGCCCGCAATGCGTCTACAGCGTGACCCGCGAACAGGTGCTGGAAATCGTCGATGTTGCCGAAGACCTCGAGTGCAACGCCGCACGCATTGATGCCGACGGCTGCCTGAACCTCGACTGGGCGGACGGCCACCGCAGCCGCTTCGACCCCGGCTGGCTGCGGGCCCATGCCTATGATCGACAGTCGCGCGAAGAACGGCAGGCCGCCAAGGCCCGGCACTCGCTGTGGGACGCCAGCCTGCAACTGCCCGTGTTCCAGTACCAGGCGCTGATGGAGGACCCCCAGGTGCTCCTGCAATGGCTGCTGGCCCTGCGCGATACCGGGCTGACCCAGGTCCGTGGCGCGCCCACCGAACCCGGCTCGCTGGCCCTGATTGCGCGGCGTATTTCGTTTATCCGCGAAAGCAATTTCGGCGTGCTGTTCAACGTGCAGTCCAAGGCCGATGCCGACAGCAACGCCTACACCGCCTTCAATCTGCCGCTGCACAGCGACCTGCCGACCCGCGAGCTGCAACCGGGGCTGCAATTCCTGCATTGCCTGGTGAATGACGCGGTAGGCGGCGAAAGCATTTTCGTCGACGGCTTTGCCATAGCCGATGCCTTGCGCCGCGAAGACCCCGACGCCTTCCGCGCGCTGTGTGAAATACCCGTCGAGTTTCGTAACAAGGACCGCCACAGCGACTACCGCTGCCTGGCGCCGATCATCGCCCTGGATGCCTTGGGCGAAGTGGCGGAAATTCGCATGGCCAACTTCCTGCGCGGTCCTTTCGACACCACCGAACAACAGATGCCCCGGCTGTACCGCGCCTACCGGCGCTTTATCGCCCTGACCCGCGAAGCAAGGTTCCGGGTGATCCGCCGCCTTGATCCGGGCCAGCTCTGGTGCTTCGACAACCGCCGCACCCTGCACGCGCGCAACGCCTTCGACCCGGCCAGCGGCGCCCGGCACTTCCAGGGCTGCTACATCGACCGCGACGAACTGCTCTCCAGAATCCTGGTGCTGCAGCGCTGATCCTCACCCCTCCCGCCCCCGGCTCCCCTGTAGGAGCCGGCTTGCCGGCGAAACTTGCCGGAGAGCTTTCCACAGGCAAAAAAAAGCCCCGATCAAGCCGTGACAGGATCGAGGCAGGGACTACTTCTGAGGAGCTGCGGTGAGAAGGTGACCAAACCGACACGACGCGAGCTGGTTTCAGTCTGCCCACTCTGCCTTCCCGCGAGTTAGCCGAGAGCGACCTGCTCATAGGTAATAGGGCCACTGCCACGCCTTCAGATGTCCTCGGTATACAGCACCACCGTCACATAGAAATAGCCGATCTTGTGCCAATCCTGGCGCCGGTTGTAGGGCGTCTCTTCAGAGCCCATGCCAATCTGGTAATTACGCCCGGTCTTTCTATCCCTATAGGAAATGAAACCCTTCGTTTCCCAGCCGCAGCAGACAAACCTGAGCCCCTCCTGCCCCCCCAACTCCCGCTGCAGATAGCGCTCTACCTCATGGGCGTCCTTACCTTTGACCCGGTAACTGGCAGTCAGCGGTGCGCCCTGATCCTGGGGCTTCGACTCACAACGGAAAAACTCCAGGGACTTCGGTGGATCGGTCATGGCCTTCAGAAAATCGCCGCACTCGGGAGCGGCCAGAGCGGCGCCGGAAACCATCAACAACAAACAGGCGAACCCCATTCTGAACATCACTTTCATCCACTCCAGCTCCATGGTTTGCCACTCGGCGGCCATCCTACCGAACACCCAGCGCTTGCACAGAGAGTCTTTGCGCGGCAGGAGCGCTCATTACCCCCCCTTCAGGCAAGCCCGAGGCCTCACAAGCAAGCGCCCAAGACTTGATTGCGCCGCCTTTTCCCAACGCTGTGGCAACCGGCCATGGCCATCGACTTAGCCGAAAACGACCTGTTCATAGGTAAACGGGCCATCGCGACAATCTGCCCTTGCCGCCACCCGGACGCCCTACCAGAATCGGCTCACGACCACGCTCCCTGAACAAGGATAAGAGTCATGATGCACGCGGATCTGATTGACCAGGACGACCTGCTGGGACAACTCCGGGCCCTGGGTTTCGAAATGCCCGCAGGCGCCAGCGCCGAGCAGGCCTGCGAATGTGCGGTAAGGGGCTTGAGCGATGCGCGGGCCAAGGCGCTCAAGGGCATGGTCGAGCAGATGCTCACCGGCAATGCGACCATCCTGCCTGCCGTACGCCAGGCCATCGACCGCCAACTACTGCCGGCCCTGGCCGAGTACCAGCAGCAAAAACGCGCGTGAACGCCCCCGGGGCCCGGGCGGGTTGCTAAAGTGGGTTTCCTCCACAAACCACAGGCCCGCTCATGACCCCCATTGAACCTGGTTCATCCGCCAACGCTGGCGGGTGGCTGCAATTGCGCCAGGGCCTGTGGCCCGATTGCCCGCAGGATGAACACCAGGCCGAAATCCAGCAGATTCTGGCCGAGCCCCAGCGCTATGGCTGCTGGCTGGCCTGCACCGAGAACGGTGAGGCCGTGGGCCTGGCCGAGGCTGCATTGCGCCACGACTACGTCAACGGCACCGACAGCTCCCCCGTGGTCTTTCTTGAAGGCATCTATGTGGCCCCCGGGCATCGTCGCCAGGGCATAGCCCAGCGCCTGATCGAGCAGGTCACCTATTGGGGGCAACAACAGGGATGCGTGGAAATGGCCTCGGACACCAGCCTCGACAACCTGGCCAGCCAGGATCTGCACCACGCGCTGGGTTTCGAGGAAACCGAGCGCGTGGTGTATTTCAAGAAACGCCTGTGACTACAGGCGCACGCTGGCGAAGGTCGATTCGTTGCGTGCCTGGCTCAGGGCCGACAATGGCCCGGACAGCGGCGCCAAAACCATGGCTTGCGGCAGCGGCATCATCGCCACCTGCTGAGTGGTGTTGGAACCGATGCGCTCGTCACGCGGTGGAATACCGAAGTACTCGCGGTAGCACTTGGAGAAGTGCGGCGTGGAGACAAAACCACAGACCGACGCCACTTCGATGATCGACATGGGAGTCTGCTTGAGCAGTTGCCGGGCGCGGATCAGCCGCAGCTTGAGGTAGTAGCGCGACGGCGAGCAATGCAGGTACTTCTGGAACAGCCGCTCCAGCTGTCGCCGGGACACGGCGACGTACACCGCCAGTTCGTCGAGGTCGATCGGCTCTTCGAGGTTGGCTTCCATCAGGGCGACGATTTCCTGCAGCTTGGGCTGGTTGGTGCCCAGCATGTGCTTGAGGGGTACGCGCTGGTGATCCTGCTCGTTGCGGATGCGCTCGTAGACGAACATTTCCGAGATCGCCGCCGACAGCTCGCGGCCATGATCGCGGCTGATCAGGTGCAGCATCATGTCCAGCGGCGCGGTGCCGCCGGAGCTGGTGAAGCGGTTGCGGTCGAGGGTGAACAGGCGGGTGCTCATGGCCACCCGGGGAAAGGCTTCCTGCATCGACGCCAGGCATTCCCAGTGCACGCTGCAATCGAAGCCGTCCAGCAGGCCGGCGCAGGCCAGGGCCCAACTGCCGGTACACACCGCACCCAGACGGCGCGACTGGCGGGCCTGGCTCTGCAGCCAGGACACATGTTCGCGGGTGACGGTGCGCTGGATGCCGATACCGCCGCAGACAATCACGGTATCGAGGCTGGGAGCTTTGTGCATCGCGGCATCGGGGGTGATCTGCAGACCGTCACTGGCCCAGACCTGGCCACCATCGACGCTGAGGGTGGTCCAGCGATACAGCTCGCGACCGGACAGTTGGTTGGCCATGCGCAGGGGTTCGACTGCGGAGGCCAGGGAAATCAGCGTGAAATTGTCCAGCAGCAGAAAGCCGATGGATTGAGGCGCACGGTTCTGGGGTTGGGCCCCGGAGTTGAACGACGTCATCGCGATATCTCCTCACACAAAGCGGGTGATGGCCTCAGGCGGAGGCTCTTTTTATGTGCCCTGTTCCTCAAGGGAGACGGGCTTGATATTCACAGAGCAATTGCCATGCCTAAAGTTGAATGGGCATTCAATAACTCCTGAAAACGACGTCGCGACGTGTCTACATAGCCCTTGTCAATGTGCGGATAAGAAGCGCCGCCGTCGGCGTGCGGTGGCCAGGCCCAGAGAGCTGTGAGCAGTTAGGTAGCACTTGCGCGGCAGGCACTTCGCACAGGGGCGGGCGAGTGTCACTCAAAGCACAACCGGGCCACGGGCACGGGGGCTGCCCGGCCCGGTTGGCGACTTGTCTATTCACGACGCGCTAAAAGGTGGCGCGCCCCTGGGCATGTGAGCGATTTGTGCGCGCCGGCATTCAGCACTCCACGGCGCTGACCGCCAGGCCGCCACGGGAGGTTTCCTTGTATTTGTCGTGCATGTCGGCGCCGGTATCACGCATGGTGCGAATCACCCGGTCCAGGGAAATGAAATGCTGGCCATCGCCGCGCAAGGCCATTTGCGCGGCATTGATCGCCTTCACCGCGGCAATCGCGTTGCGCTCGATGCACGGCACCTGCACCAGCCCGCCCACCGGATCACAGGTCAGGCCGAGGTTGTGCTCCAGGCCGATCTCCGCGGCGTTGCACAACTGCTCCGGGGTCGCCCCGAGAATTTCCGCCAGCCCGGCCGCCGCCATGGCGCAGGCCGAACCCACTTCACCCTGGCAGCCGACTTCGGCACCGGAGATGGAGGCGTTCTTCTTGCACAGGATGCCGATGGCCGCCGCGCCGAGAAAGAAATCCACCACGTTGGCGTCGGTGACGTCTTCGCTGAACTTCATGAAGTAATGCAGCACCGCCGGAATGATCCCCGCCGCGCCGTTGGTGGGGGCGGTGACCATGCGTCCGCCGGCGGCGTTCTCTTCGTTCACCGCCAGGGCAAACAGGTTGACCCACTCCATGGCGCTGAGGGTGGAGCCGATCACATTGGGCTTGTTCAGTTCCTGCAGGCTACGGTGCAACTTGGCCGCGCGGCGACGCACATTGAGCCCGCCAGGCAGGATGCCCTCGTGCTTGAGCCCCTGTTCCACGCAGTCCTGCATGGCACGCCAGAGCGCCATCAGACCGCTGCGGATTTCCTCTTCCGAACGCCAGACCTTCTCGTTGGCCAGCATCAGTTCGGCGACCCGCAGGTTGTGCTTCTGGCACAGGCCCAGCAGTTCCACCGCACTGGAAAAATCGTAAGGCAGCTCGCTGCGGTCCAGGTCCGCCACACCGCTGTCGGCCTGGGCCTGGTCGACGACAAAACCGCCGCCCACCGAATAGTAGGTATCGCGGTGCAGCTCACCCTCTTCGCCCGCGGCCACCAGGGTCATGGCGTTGGGGTGGAACGGCAGGTTGCGGTCCACCAGCTGCATGTCCCGGGCCCAGATGAAAGGCACTGGCAGCCGCCCGTCCAGCAACAGGGTGTCGGTTTCCCGCAGCAGCTCGATGCGCGTGCCGATCAGCGACGGGTCGATCGCGTCCGGCCACTCCCCCATCAGGCCCATGATCACCGCGTTGTCGCTGCCATGGCCGATGCCGGTGGCGGACAGCGAACCGAAGAGCTGCACCTCGACCCGGCGTACCTGCTCCAGCAGTTGCCTTTCCTTTAATACCTGGACGAACAAAGCCGCTGCGCGCATGGGCCCGACCGTGTGGGAACTGGAGGGGCCGATGCCGATCTTGAACAGGTCGAAAACACTGATAGCCATTGCTGCGTAACTCCTGGTTGAGCACTGTCCGGGCGCCGGAAACGCCCTCTGACGGAGCTGCTACGCTCAAGCTGCAATCCGCCGAGAAGGGCGCATCATCAGGCTTTTGCCAAGGCCCGCGACGTCTGACACCGACTCACTCATGCCCACTAACGCCGCCAGGCGCAACGCAGGGGTTTTGGGCGTTTTTTGCGGCTCAGTTGTAGGAAAAATCGCCCGAAAACACTGTAAGCGACCTCACCGACACTGGATGCGACCCTCCCTGTACTGGATACGACGCACCCTGTAGGCGACAGATTTTCACTGGTACATGATCAGTCTCGACTCGATTGCAAGGCACGGTGGTAGAGCTGTTCCCGACACACCAACCGCCACACTTATAAGCGCGGTCCAAACGCCGCCAAAAAAACATCCAGGAGTCCCCCCTATGAAAGGTTCCCCGTCGTTGTTGTTGGCCGCCATGCTGAGTCTGCCGCTTCTGGCACAAGCCGCAGAACCGGCACAATGCAGCACCGTAAACTTCTCCGATGTCGGCTGGACCGATATCACCGTGACCACCGCCACCACCAGCGTCGTGCTCAACGCCCTGGGCTACAAGACCAAGACCACCATGATTTCCGTGCCCGTGACCTACAAGTCCCTGGCCGACGGCAAGAACATGGACGTGTTCCTCGGCAACTGGATGCCGACCATGGAAAACGACATCAAGCCCTACCGCGACGCCGGGACCGTGGCCACCCTGCGGGCCAACCTGGAAAACGCCAAGTACACCCTGGCGGTGCCCGAGTCGCTGTACGACAAGGGCCTGAAGGACTTCGCCGACATCGTCAAGTTCAAGAAGGAACTGGACGGCAAGATCTACGGCATCGAGCCGGGCAACGACGGCAACCGCACCATCCAGACCATGATCGACAAGAATGCCTTCGGCCTGAAGGACGCCGGCTTCAAGGTGGTGGAATCCAGCGAGGCAGGCATGCTGTCCCAGGTCGAGCGCGCACAGCGCCGTGACACCGCGGTGGTGTTCCTGGGCTGGGAACCGCACCCGATGAACACCCGTTTCAAGATGAAGTACCTGACCGGCGGCGACGAGTTCTTCGGCCCCAACTTCGGCCAGGCCACCATCTACACCAACACCCGCAAGGGCTATGCCGAAGAGTGCAGCAACGTCGGCCAGTTGCTGAAGAACCTGTCGTTCACCCTGAACATGGAAAGCACCCTGATGGGCAACGTGCTGGACGACAAGATGAAGCCTGAGGCGGCCGCCAAGGCCTGGCTGAAGCAGAACCCTCAAGTGCTCGATACCTGGCTCGCCGGCGTGACCACCATTGACGGTAAACCTGGCCTGGAGGCCGTGAAAGCCAAGCTTGCACAAGCTTCAAATTAAGTAGTGCGCTTACGCCGGGCGGGCTCGCCCGCCCGGGCTGTTTTTCCCTTGCATGCGGACGTTCAATACCATGCTCACTGATCAGAAAATCCCCCTGGGCCAGTACATCGCAGCTTTCGTCGAGTGGTTGACGAAGCACGGCGCCAGCACCTTCGACGCGATCGCTACCACCCTGGAAACCATGATCCACGGCGTGACGTTCGCGCTGACCTGGTTCAACCCCCTGGCCCTGATCGGCCTGATTGCCCTGCTGGCGCACCTGATCCAGCGCAAATGGGGCCTGACCGCCTTTGTCGTGCTGTCCTTCCTGCTGATCCTCAACCTGGGGTACTGGCAGGAAACCATGGAAACCCTGGCCCAGGTGCTGTTCGCCACCCTGGTCTGCGTGCTCATCGGCGTACCGCTGGGCATAGTCGCGGCGCACAAGCCGCTGTTCTACACCATGATGCGGCCGGTGCTGGACCTGATGCAGACCGTGCCCACCTTCGTCTACCTGATCCCGACCCTGACCCTGTTCGGCCTGGGGGTGGTACCCGGCTTGATTTCCACGGTGGTGTTCGCCATCGCCGCGCCGATCCGCCTGACCTACCTGGGCATTCGCGATGTTCCACAAGAGTTGATGGACGCCGGCAAGGCCTTTGGCTGCTCGCGCCGTCAGTTGTTGTCGCGCATTGAACTGCCCCACGCCATGCCGAGCATCGCCGCCGGCATTACCCAGTGCATCATGCTGTCGCTGTCGATGGTGGTGATCGCCGCCCTGGTGGGCGCCGATGGCCTGGGCAAGCCGGTGGTCAACGCCCTCAATACCGCGGATATCGCCCTGGGCTTCGAAGCCGGCCTGGCCATTGTGCTGCTGGCGATCATGCTCGACCGCATCTGCAAGCAACCTGAAGCCAAAGTAGGAGGTGACGCATGAGCATTATCCGCTTCGACAAGGTCGACGTGATTTTCTCCAAGGACCCGCGCGAGCCCCTCAAGCTGCTGGACCAGGGCATGACCCGCAACGAGATCCTGAAGAAGACCGGGCAGATCGTCGGCGTCGAGAATGCCAGCCTGGACATCGAGAAAGGCGAGATCTGCGTGCTGATGGGCCTCTCCGGTTCCGGCAAGTCGAGCCTGCTGCGCTGCATCAACGGCCTGAACACCGTGAGCCGCGGCAAGCTGTTCGTCGAGCATGAAGGGAAGCAGATCGACATCGCCTCCTGCAGCCCCGCCGAGCTGAAGATGATGCGCACCAAGCGCATCGCCATGGTGTTCCAGAAGTTCGCCCTGATGCCCTGGCTGACCGTGCGCGAAAACATCAGCTTCGGCCTGGAGATGCAGGGCCGCCCGGAAAAGGAACGACGCAAGCTGGTGGACGAGAAGCTTGAGCTGGTGGGCCTGACCCAGTGGCGCAACAAGAAGCCCGACGAACTCTCCGGCGGCATGCAGCAGCGCGTGGGCCTGGCCCGTGCCCTGGCCATGGACGCCGATATCCTGCTGATGGACGAACCCTTCTCGGCCCTCGACCCGCTGATCCGCCAGGGCCTGCAGGACGAACTGCTGGAGCTGCAACGCAAGCTGAGCAAGACCATCGTCTTCGTCAGCCACGACCTGGATGAGGCCCTGAAGCTGGGCAGCCGCATCGCCATCATGAAAGACGGACGGATCATCCAGTACAGCAACCCGGAAGAAATCGTGCTCAACCCGGCGGACGACTATGTACGGACTTTCGTTGCCCACACCAACCCACTGAACGTGCTGTGCGGGCGCAGCCTGATGCGCAGCCTGGACAACTGCAAGCGGGTCAACGGCTCGGTATGCCTGGACCCGGGCGGCGATTCCTGGCTCGACCTGGCCGAAGGCAACACCATCAAGGGCGCACGCCGCAACGGCTCGCAGCTGGACCTGCAGAACTGGGTTCCGGGGCAAGCCGTGGAAGAACTGGGCCGACGCCCGACCCTGGTGGACTCCAGCATCGGCATGCGCGATGCCCTGCAGATCCGCTACCAGACCGGCAACAAACTGGTGCTCCACGACAACCAGAAAGTGGTGGGCATCCTTGGCGACAGCGAGCTCTACCACGCGCTGCTCGGCAAGAACCTGGGTTAAGCAGCAGACACAAAAAACGCCGCGAGCAATCGCGGCGTTTTGCTTTAACCACCCACCCCCTTCTGTAGGAGCTGGCTTGCCAGCGAACAGGCCCTGAAGCCTTGCAGCGCCCTTGAGGACGCCTTCGCCGGCAAGCCGGCTCCTACAAGGATGGGGCGGTTTTCACTCAGCTATAGACACGGCCAAGGAGCTGCCGATGGCTTTCGAACTGATCGAGCACATCCCGGGTGATCTGCTCCTGGGTGAAGCCCATCAAGTCGTATTCCTGGCTGCCGTTGTGCAGATACACCTCGGCGCGGTAGAAACGGCTGCGCACTTCGCTGTCGGCCCCTTCCGGCTGGGTCGATTCGCTAGGCGTCGCCAGGTAGCCGTCCAGGCTCACTTCATAGACGAAGGGATTGCCTTCATCCATTTCCACGCGCAGGCCCAACAGGTTCTTCGACTTGCCCAGGTTGGTCTGCACTTCCAGGCTCAGGTTGCGCAGTTGCGCAGCCGCTTCCTGCAGGGCCGGGCTGACGTGCTTGTCCATGTAGCGCTGCACCACCGACTGGGTCGGTTGCAGGTCCAGCTGGCTCAGGCGCTCGCTGAAACCGCGGCGGCCACGCTCGGCCAGTTGCGCCTGCTCCTGCTCGATCTGCACGTCCTGGCGCATGGCCTTGTGCAAGCCGAACATGAAGCAGATCAGCACCACCGAGAACGGCAGGCCGGCCAGCACCACCATGGTCTGCATGGCTTCGAAGTTGCCGGCGAACAGCAGGCCGATGGTCACCAGGGTGATCACCACCGACCAGAAGATCCGCAGCCAGTGCGGGGCGTCTTCGTCGACGTTGCCGCCCTTGCACGAAAGGTTGGCCATCATCACCGCCCCGGAGTCGGCGGGGGTCAGGAACAGCACGAAGCCGACGAAGATCGACACACCGATGACAATCTTCGAGGCCGGGTAGTGCTCGAGCAGTTGGTAGATCGCCATGGACGGCTGTTCCAACGCCGTCTTGCCCAACTCCACGGCTCCCTGATTGACCACCAGATCCAGGGCCGAGTTACCGAAGATCGACAGCCAGGCCAGGGTGAAGCCCAGGGGAATCAACAGTACGCCGGCCACCAGTTCACGCACGGTGCGACCACGGGAAATACGCGCGATGAACATGCCTACAAATGGCGCCCAGGAAATCCACCAGGCCCAGTAGAACAGGGTCCACAGGCCCAGCCAGCGATCGGACTTGGCGCTGTCGCCCTCATACACATAGAGGTCGAAGGTCTTGAGCACTACACCGTTCAGGTAGTCGCCGATGTTCTGCACGAAGCCGTTGAGCAGGTGCAGGGTCGGGCCAAACAGCAGGACGAAGATCAGCAGGCCGCTGAACAGCACGATGTTCAGGTTGGACAGGCGGCGGATGCCGTTTTCCACGCCGGACACCGCGGCGATGGTGGCCACCGTGCTCATGACGATGATCACGATCAGCAGGTTGGTGTTGCTGTGCTCCATGCCGAACAGGTTTTCCAGGCCGGAAGACACCTGCATCGAACCAATCCCGAGGTTGGTCACCAGGCCCAGCAGGGTCACGAACATGCCGAAACCGTCCACCGCGTGGCCGGCCGCACCCTTGACCCAGCGCTCGCCCACCAGCGGGTACAACGCCGAACGCAGTGCCAGTGGCTGGTTATGCCGATAGGCGAAGTACGCCACCGCCAGGCCCACCAGGGCATAGATGGCCCAGCCGTGCAGGCCCCAGTGCAGGAACGTCAGCTGCAGCGCCTGGCGTGCGGCCAGGTTGCTGCCCGGTACGCCTTCCGGCGGGTTGAAGTAGTGGTCCAGGGGCTCGGAAGCACCGAAGTACAGCAGCGAGATGCCGATGCCGGAGGAAAACAGCATCCCCGCCCAGGCGCCGTAGCTGAAGTCCGGGGTGTCCTGCTTGGTCCCCAGCTTGAGCTTGCCGTAGGAGGAGAACGCCAGGCCCACCACGAACACCAGGTAAGCGGCGATCACCACCATGTAGTACCAGCCGAAGCTGCGGGACAACCAGGCCTGGGCAATGCCCAGCAGTCGGCCGGCCTCTTGCGGGGCGATGATCAGAATGGCGGTCAACAACAGGATCAGCGCGGTGGAGGTGTAGAACACCCAACCGTTGACCCGCACCTTCTCCGGTGGGGTCTTTATAAGAGAGGCAGAACTCATTGCGCAGATGCTCCGGGCAGTGCGAGAGAAGGACACAAGGCAACACGGCACCCGACCAATCGGTTAGTTGGCAGCCGATCATCGGGTGTTATAAAGACACCCCGAAAACACCCGAAACCGCAAAAGCCGCGTTGCGCAACCGCATCCGGGGCCGGTGACGAACCTGCAGTTCGTCGCCTGGAACCCGGAGCGTCCTGCCCCTTCAACACGTGTGCTCTCTTGCCGGTCCACGCTATGCCGCGTGTAAGTTTCGGGCATTTTCGGAGGTCGTTTTTCCGCCATCTGCGAGCAGGAGAAACTCCCCAGGCAGCGACGATTTGTCGCAGATCTTATTCTTTGTTGATTGAACGTTCAATCAAAACAAAATAGACTGGCCCACAAGTCGACGGGCGTCATACGCCAATCGACAGGCCTAAGGAGAGGTATCAGATGCCCAAGGTCGGTATGCAACCCATACGCCGCCAGCAATTGATCGAAGCCACGCTGCAAGCGGTCGATCAGGTCGGAATGGGGGACGCCAGCATTGCGCTGATCGCCCGTTTGGCCGGTGTCTCGAACGGCATCATCAGTCACTACTTTCGGGACAAGAACGGCCTGATCGCAGCGACGATGGGTTACATCATGAGCATGCTCAACGAAGGCGTCAGAGCACGCCGCCAGGCCCTGACGGACGACAGCCCGCGCGCTCATCTGAAAGTGATCATCGAGGGCAACTTCGATGCCAGCCAGGTGAACGGCCCGGCAATGAAAACCTGGTTGGCCTTCTGGGCTTCCAGCATGCACCAGCCCGATTTGCACAGGTTGCAGCGGATCAACGACCACCGCTTGTATTCCAACCTGTGTTGCCAGTTCCGCCGTGCCCTGCCGCTCTACCATGCGCGCAAGGCAGCCCGCGGCCTGGCGGCCTTGATCGACGGTTTGTGGCTGCGTGGTGCCTTGTCGGGTGATGCATTCGACACCGACCAGGCGATACGGATCGCTTACGAATACATGGATCTACAACTGGCTAAGCAGGAGCGCTAGAGCACAAAAGAGACGCTCGGCCCCTGAACCGCCACTGATCAGCGCGCCCCGAACTTAGGGGCATGCCCGGTGGTCAAGCCCACTACTTAATGCACTTGCGAGGACACTATGGCCCGTTTCGAACTGCAAAAACTCTACATCGACGGCGGCTACACCGATGCCGGCAGCGACGCCACTTTCGATGCCATCAACCCGGCCAACGGTGAAGTTCTCGCACAAGTGCAGCGTGCGACCAAGGAAGACGTGGAACGCGCCGTGGTCAGCGCCGAGAAAGGCCAGAAGATCTGGGCCGCCATGACCGCCATGGAGCGTTCGCGCATCCTGCGTCGCGCCGTGGAAATCCTCCGCGAGCGCAACGACGAACTGGCCGCCCTGGAAACCCTGGACACCGGCAAGGCCTTCTCCGAAACCAAGTACGTGGACATCGTCACCGGCGCCGACGTGCTGGAATACTACGCAGGCCTGGTACCGGCCATCGAAGGCGAGCAGATCCCGCTGCGCACCACTTCCTTCGTCTACACCCGTCGCGAGCCCCTGGGCGTGGTCGCCGGCATCGGCGCCTGGAACTACCCGATCCAGATCGCCCTGTGGAAATCCGCTCCAGCCCTGGCGGCCGGTAACGCGATGATCTTCAAGCCGAGCGAAGTGACCTCGCTGACCACCCTGAAACTGGCCGAGATCTACACCGAAGCCGGCCTGCCGGATGGCGTGTTCAACGTCCTGACCGGCAGCGGCCGCGAAGTCGGCACCTGGCTGACCGAGCACCCGCGCATCGAGAAGGTCTCCTTCACCGGCGGCACCGACACTGGCAAGAAAGTCATGGCCAGCGCTTCCAGCTCCTCGCTGAAAGACGTAACCATGGAACTGGGCGGCAAGTCGCCACTGATCATCTTCGACGACGCCGACCTGGATCGCGCCGCCGACACCGCCATGATGGCCAACTTCTACAGCTCCGGTCAGGTCTGCACCAACGGCACTCGCGTGTTCGTGCCGAGCCACCTGAAAGCCGCTTTCGAAGCCAAGATCGCCGAGCGCGTTGCACGCATCCGCATCGGCAACCCGGAAGACGAAAACACCAACTTCGGCCCGCTGGTCAGCTTCCCGCACATGGAAAGCGTGCTGGGCTACATCGCCAAGGGTAAAGAAGAAGGTGCCCGTGTACTGTGCGGCGGCGAGCGCCTGACCGACGGCGAATTCGCCAAGGGCGCCTTCGTTGCACCGACCGTGTTCACCGACTGCACCGACGACATGACCATCGTCCGTGAAGAAATCTTCGGCCCGGTCATGGCGATCCTGACCTACGAAACCGAAGAAGAAGTGATCCGCCGCGCCAACGACACCGACTTCGGCCTGGCTGCCGGCCTGGTCACCAAGGATCTGAACCGCGCTCACCGCGTGATTCATCAGCTCGAAGCCGGTATCTGCTGGATCAACGCCTGGGGCGAGTCCGACGCCAAGATGCCGGTTGGCGGCTACAAGCAGTCGGGCGTGGGCCGTGAGAACGGCATCAGCTCGCTGAACAACTTCACCCGCATCAAGTCGGTGCAGGTCGAGCTGGGCGACTACGCCTCGGTGTTCTAAGCAGCTGTCAGCTACAAGCGGCAGGCCCAGGCAACAGCCTGGCTTGCCGCCTGCTCCCCATTCAATGCCAAGCCCGCTTCGCTGCCTTCCCTGCAGCTTGAAGCTTGAGGCTTGCAGCTCTCCACGGAGGCTCCAATGGCCCAAGAATACGATTACATCATTGTGGGTGCCGGCTCGGCCGGTAACACCCTGGCGACCCGTCTGACTGAAGACGAAGGCGTCACCGTCCTGCTGCTGGAAGCCGGTGGCCCGGACTACCGTTTCGACTTCCGTACCCAGATGCCGGCGGCACTGGCCTTCCCACTGCAAGGCCGTCGCTACAACTGGGCCTACGAGACCGATCCAGAGCCACACATGAACGGTCGTCGCATGGAGTGCGGTCGCGGCAAGGGCCTGGGCGGCTCGTCGCTGATCAACGGCATGTGCTACATCCGCGGCAACGCCATGGACTACGACGGCTGGGCCAAGCTGCCAGGCCTGGAAGACTGGACCTACCTGGATTGCCTGCCGTATTTCCGCAAGGCGGAAACCCGTGACATCGGCCCCAACGACTACCACGGCGGCGAAGGCCCGGTCAGCGTGACCACGCCCAAGGCCGGCAACAACCCGTTGTTCCACGCCATGGTCGAAGCCGGCGTGCAGGCCGGTTACCCGCGTACCGAAGACCTGAACGGCTACCAGCAGGAAGGCTTCGGCCCGATGGACCGCACCGTGACCCCCAAAGGTCGTCGCGCCAGCACCGCCCGCGGTTACCTGGACACCGCGAAAAAGCGTTCGACCCTGACCATCGTCACCCACGCCCTGACCGACAAGATCCTCTTCGAAGGCAAGCGCGCCGTGGGCGTGAGCTACCTGCAAGGCAGCACTGAAGAGCGCGTGGAAGCCCGTGCGCGCAAGGAAGTCATCGTCAGCTCCGGCGCCATCGCGTCGCCGCAATTGCTGCAACGTTCCGGCGTAGGCCCCCGCGCCCTCCTGGAAAGCCTGGACATCCCGGTGGTTCACGACCTGCCGGGCGTGGGCGAGAACCTTCAGGACCACCTGGAACTGTACCTGCAGTACGCCTGCACCCAGCCGGTGTCGCTGTATCCATCGCTGCTGTGGTGGAACCAGCCGGCCATCGGTGCCGAGTGGCTGTTCAACGGCACCGGCATCGGCGCCAGCAACCAGTTCGAAGCCGGCGGTTTCATCCGTACCCGCGAAGAGTTCGAATGGCCGAACATCCAGTACCACTTCCTGCCGGTGGCGATTAACTACAACGGCAGCAATGGTGTGAAAGAGCACGGCTTCCAGGCGCACATGGGCTCCATGCGCTCGCCGAGCCGTGGCCGCGTGCAGCTCAAGTCCAAGGACCCGCGCCAGCACCCGAGCATCCTCTTCAACTACATGGCCACCGAGCAGGACTGGCAGGAATTCCGCGACGGCATCCGCCTGACCCGTGAAATCATGCAGCAGCCGGCCCTGGACCCTTTCCGCGGCCGCGAGATCAGCCCGGGCATCGAGGTGCAGACCGACGAGCAACTGGACAAGTTCGTCCGCGAGCACGCCGAGACCGCCTTCCACCCATCCTGCTCGTGCAAGATGGGCACCGACGACATGGCTGTAGTGGATGGTCAGGGTCGCGTGCATGGCATGCAAGGCCTGCGCGTGGTGGATGCCTCGATCATGCCGATCATCACCACCGGCAACCTCAACGCGCCGACGATCATGATGGCCGAGAAAATCGCCGACAAGATCCGTGGCCGCCAGCCACTGCCACGCAGCACCGCGGCCTACTACGTAGCCGGTGAAGCCCCGGTACGTGGCAAGCCGATGCGCGATGTGACTCCCGCCGCGCAGTAAGCCTGACGGGCGCCGACCGCAAGGGTCGGTGCCCTTTTTCTCTTCCCTTTATTCCCTCAGAACTACTTCCTTGATCGCAGCCTTCGGCAGCGGCTACAGTTCTGCAACTTGCACATCCCCTTTCGCCCCCGCGCTCATCAGCACCTATACCTGTAGGAACCGCCGGGCGGTGTTCCGTTTGCTGGCGAAACGCGTCGACCCGCTATCGCGCCTCACAAGGAGGTCCTCCATGTTCGACTTTCACCCCCAGCTCAAGCAGCGCTTCGCTGCCTTGCGCACGGGCGCCGAATTCTTTTCCCTGCGTTATGTCCGCGAATCGGACCAGTACCTGTCGGTGCGCAAGAACGTCGCCGAGCCGCCGAGCCTGGGCCGAGACGAAGGGGCGATGCTGACCGTGCGGGTGCGCGGCGTGGAAGCCTACGCCGCCACCAACGACCTGTCGCAAAGCGGCCTGCAGGCCGCCCTGGACCGCGCCGAGCAGCAGGCCCGGGTCATCGCCGCCCATGCCCTGCTGGACCTGCGTGAGCAACCGGTCTCCAGCCACCGCGCGGACTATTTCTCGCCCAACCTGGAGCAGCCCTTCCCCTCCCTCAGCGACTGCTATCAGCTGCTGGGCGATGAGTCGGCCTCGGTGCCCAAGGATGAACGCCTGGTGAACTGGCAGGTGGGCATCGGCGTGACCCAGGTCGAACAGATCTACCTCAACAGCGCCGGCGCCGAGCTGCGCCAGGCCCAGCGTTTTGTCTACCCGGGCCTGGACGTGACCGCCTACGACGGCAGCGACAGCCAGACCCGCAGCCTCGGCCGGGAGAACTTCGGCCAGCAGGGCGCCGGCGATGTGATCAGCCGCTGTGGCCTGCTGGGGGCTGCGCCGCGGGTCGCCGACCAGGCCCTGCAACTGCTGCTGGCGCCCAATACCCCCCAGGGCCCGCGGGACCTGCTGCTGATGCCGGACCAGATGATGCTGCAGATCCACGAATCCATCGGCCATCCCCTGGAGCTGGACCGCATTCTCGGCGACGAGCGCAATTACGCCGGCACCAGCTTCGTCAAACAGCAGGATTTCGGCAGCCTGCAATACGGCTCCTCGCTGCTCAACGTGACTTTCGACCCGCAGATCCCCGAGGAACTGGCCAGCTACAGTCACGACGACGACGGCACCGCGGCCAGCAAGCAGTTCCTGATTCGCGAGGGCCTGCTGGTACGCCCCCTGGGCAGCGCCCTGTCGCAATACCGCAGCGGCCTCGACGGCGTCGCCAACAGCCGCGCCAGCAGTTGGAACCGTGCACCGATCGACCGCATGGCCAACCTCAACATCGAGCCCGGCGACCAGCCCCTGGAGCAAATGATCGGGCACATCGAGCACGGCATCCTGATGTCCACCAACCGTTCCTGGTCCATCGACGATGCGCGCAACAAGTTCCAGTTCGGCTGCGAATGGGGCCAGTTGATCGAGAACGGCGAACTCCGGGGCGTGGTCAAGAACCCCAATTACCGGGGGATTTCCGCGCAGTTCTGGCGCAACCTCAGCGCGGTCGGCGACCGCAGCACCTTCCAGGTGCTGGGCACACCCAACTGCGGCAAGGGCGAGCCCAACCAGGTGATTCGCGTCGGCCATGCTTCGCCGGCCTGCGTATTCAGCAAGATTGATGTATTTGGAGGAGACGCCTGATGACCAGGACAGCCGATCAGGCCCAGCCATTCAAGGCCTTGGTGCAGTGGCTCAAAGACGCGCTGCGCGAGACCGAGCAGTTCACCCTGAGCTACGCCGCCGAAGCCTCGGAGTTCATTCGCTTCAACCACGCCAAGGTGCGCCAGGCCGGGCAGGTGCAACAGGCCAGCGTGCATTTCAAGCTGATCGACAATGGCCGCCACGCCGACCTCAGCATCACCCTGAGCAATGACCCCGAGGTGGATCGCCAGCGCCTGGCCGATGGCCTGCAACAACTGCGCGAGACCCTGCCGCTGCTGCCGGCCGACCCGTACCTGATGCTCAACCACACCCATTGGCAAAGCCATCACGTGCAGGACCAGCCGCTGCCCGGCAGTGAGCAGGTGGTGGAAGAAATCGGTCGCGCCGGCGCCGGCCTGGACCTGGTGGGCATCTACGCTGCCGGCCCCATCAGCCGTGGCTTCGCCAGTTCCGGCGGGGCCTTCGGCTGGCACCAGGCCAACAGCTTCAACTTCGATTTCAGCCTGTTCCACGAAAACGGCGAGGCGGTGAAGGCCAGCTACGCCGGGCACGCCTGGGACAGCCAGGCCTTCGCCCTGCGCTTCCAGCAGGCCCGGGAACAACTGGAATTCCTTGGCCGGCCACTGCGCACCCTGGCGCCCGGGCAGTACCGGGCCTACCTGGCGCCGGCGGCCCTGGAGGAGATCATGGGCATGCTGGCCTGGGGCGGCTTCTCGGCCCAGTCGATCGCCAGCAAGCACAGCCCGCTGCAGAAGCTCTATGCCGGTGATGCCGCGCTGAACCCGCTGGTGTCGCTCGACGAACAGGTCAGCGGTTCCCTGAGCCCGGCGTTTTCCGACGAAGGCTACCCGCGCAGCGACCTGTCACTGATCGCCGCGGGCAGCGCCAATGCCCAACTGATCAACTCCCGCAGCGCCGCCGAGTACGGCCTGACCACCAATGGTGCCGGCAGCGGCGAGTACCCCAGCGCGCTGAACATGGCCGCGGGGCAGTTGTCCCAGCAGGAGATCCTCAAGCAGCTGGGCACCGGGCTGTACATCAGCAACCTGTGGTACCTGAACTACTCGGACCTGCCGGCGGCGCGCCTGACCGGCATGACCCGCTTCGCCACCTTCTGGGTGGAGAACGGCGAGATCCAGGCGCCGGTGAGCACCATGCGCTTCGATGACAGCGTCTACAGCCTGCTGGGCTCGCAGCTGGAGGCCCTGACCGAGCAACGCGAGCTGCTGCTGTCGGCCAGTACCTACGGTCAGCGCCAGACCGCTTCGATGCACTTGCCCGGAGCGCTGGTCAGCCGCCTGACCCTGACCCTGTAGAAACCGCCCTCAAACCTGAACTCACCCAGAGGTCCCATGCCCGAACGCGCGCCACTCGATGCCACCACCGCCCGCTGGCTGCCCTGGGTGGTGGCCATCGCCTTCTTCATGCAGTCCCTGGACGGCACCATCCTCAATACCGCCCTGCCGGCCATGGCCCAGGACCTGGCGGAAAACCCGCTGCGCATGCAGGGGGTGATCATCGCCTACATGCTCACTGTGGCCCTCTTGATCCCGGCCTCGGGCTGGATCGCCGACCGCTTCGGCACCAAGCGGATCTTCTTCGGCGCCATCTTGCTGTTCAGCATCGGTTCCCTGCTCTGCGCCCTGTCCAACACCCTGACCCAGCTGATTGGCGCCCGGGTGATCCAGGGCCTGGGCGGTGCGCTGATGCTGCCGGTGGGACGGCTGGTGGTGCTGCGTGCCTACCCGCGTTCGGAACTGGTGCGGATCATGGGCTTCATCACCATTCCCGGGCTTCTGGGGCCGCTGATCGGCCCGACCATGGGCGGCTGGATGGTGCAGTACCTGACCTGGCACTGGATCTTCCTGATCAACCTGCCGGTAGGCGCCGTTGGCTGCTATGCGGTGTGGCGTTTCATTCCCGACCTGCGCGGCAGCGAGCGCACACGCTTCGACAGCCTGGGCTTTGTGCTGTTCGGCGCGGCGATGGTGCTGATCACCATCGCCATGGAAGGCCTGGGGGAACTGCACCTGCCGCACTTGCGGGTGATGTTGCTGCTGTTCGGCGGGCTGGCCTGCCTGGCGGCCTACTGGCTGCGGGCCGTGCACACCGACAACCCGCTGTTCGCCCCGTCACTGTTCAAGGTGCGGACCTTTGCCGTGGGCATTCTGGGTAACCTGTTCGCCCGCCTGGGCAGCGGCGCCCTGCCGTTCCTGGTGCCCCTGCTGCTGCAAGTGGCCCTGGGCTATTCACCGTCCCAGGCGGGGATGAGCATGCTGCCCCTGGCGGCCGCGGCAATGCTGGCCAAATCCATCGCCCGGCCACTGATCGAGCGCCTGGGCTACCGCATCGTGCTCACCGGCAACACCCTGGCCCTGGGCATCATGCTGGCCAGCATGGGGCTGGTCAGCGAACAGACGCCCTACCCGCTGCTGCTGGGCATGCTGGCGGTGCTGGGGGCGATCAACTCGCTGCAGTTCACGGCGATGAACACCGTGACCCTGATCGACCTCGACGATGCCGCCGCCAGCAGCGGCAACAGCCTGCTGTCGGTGGTGGCGCAACTGTCCCTGAGCCTTGGGGTGGCGTGTGCCGGTGCGCTGCTGGGCGGTTTTACTGCTGAAGTGGGCAATGACGGAGTGGACACCGTACTCGGCGCCTTCCAACTGACCTTCCTCACGGTAGGGATCATGGCGATGCTGGCGGCGGCGATCTTCCTCCAGCTGTCGCCCACCGATGGCCGCCGAGCGCGCAAGGTCCAAGAGCAGCACATCGAACACTGAACCCACACACCTCCCCCCGTAGGAGCCGGCTCGCCGGCGAAGAGGCCCATGAGCCCTGCGCCAACCTCGCGGCTGCTTTCGCTGGCAAGCCAGCTCCTACACAAAACCGCTCCTGCGCGGTTGCTCGTCCAGAATTTGCAGGTTGTGGGAGCGGGACTGATACACTGCGCGACATTTTGTTTTGCAGGCCAGTCCCGTGACCACCATTGCCACCGCTTTTAATACTTTGCCCCTGTCTCCCGCCATGCTGGCTAACCTCGACTCCCTCGGTTATGCCCAGATGACGCCGATCCAGGCGCAGAGCTTGCCGGTGATCCTCAAGGGCATGGACCTGATCGCCCAGGCCAAGACCGGCAGCGGCAAGACCGCGGCCTTCGGCATCGGCCTGCTGAACCCGATCAACCCGCGCTACTTCGGCTGCCAGGCCCTGGTGATCTGCCCGACTCGCGAGCTGGCCGACCAGGTGGCCAAGGAAGTGCGCCGGCTGGCTCGCGCCGAAGACAACATCAAGGTCCTGACCCTGTGCGGCGGCGTGTCGTTCGGGCCACAGATCGCCTCCCTGGAGCACGGTGCGCATATCATCGTCGGCACCCCAGGGCGTATCCAGCAGCATCTGCGCAAGGGTTCGCTGGTGCTCGACGGCCTGAACACGCTGGTGCTCGACGAAGCCGACCGCATGCTCGACATGGGCTTCTACGACGCCATCGAAGACATCATCGAAAAGACCCCGTCGCGCCGCCAGACCCTGCTGTTCTCCGCCACGTATCCGGTGGGCATCAAGCAACTGGCGTCGAAATTCATGCGCGATCCGCAAACGGTGAAAGCCGAAGCGTTCCACGACGATACGCAGATCGAGCAGCGCTTCTACGAGATTTCACCGGAAGAGCGCATGAGCGCAGTGACCAAAGTCCTGCACCACTTCCGCCCGGCCTCCTGTGTGGCGTTCTGCTTCACCAAGCAGCAAGTGCAGGAAACCGTCGATCACCTGACCGCCAAAGGCATCTCCGCTGTCGGCCTGCACGGCGACCTGGAGCAGCGTGACCGCGATCAGGTGCTGGCGATGTTTGCCAACCGCAGCACATCGGTACTGGTCGCCACCGACGTCGCCGCCCGTGGTCTGGACATCGATGCGCTGGACATGGTGATCAACGTCGAGCTGGCCCGCGATTCGGAAATCCACATTCACCGCGTTGGCCGTACCGGTCGCGCTGGCGAGAAAGGCATCGCGGTCAGCCTCGTCGCACCGTCCGAAGCCCATCGCGCGCAAGCCATCGAACAACTGCAGAAAGCCCCGTTGAACTGGGATCAGGTCGATAACCTCAAGTCCCAGGGCGGCGCCCCGCTGCAGCCACCGATGAGCACGTTGTGCATCGCCGGCGGGCGCAAGGACAAGGTACGTCCGGGGGATATTCTCGGCGCACTGACCGGCGACGCCGGCATCCCGGGCGCCCAGGTCGGCAAGATCGCGATCTTCGACTTCCAGTCGTATGTGGCGGTTGAACGCACCGTGGTCATGCAGGCGCTGCAGCGCCTGAACAACGGCAAGATCAAGGGCCGCTCGCTGCGCGTGCGCGTCCTTTAACCCCACTGTTTGACCTGTAGCCGCTGCCACAGGGCCGTTCGCTTCTATTGAGGACACCGTTTTGCGTTCTACCGAAGTCGTGATCATTGGCGCCGGCGCCGCCGGCCTGATGTGCGCCCTGACCGCGGCCGGCCGGGGCCGCCAGGTGCTGCTGCTGGACCACGCCAACAAGGCCGGCAAGAAAATCCTGATGTCCGGCGGCGGTCGCTGCAATTTCACCAATATGTACACCGAGCCGGCCAACTTCCTGTCGCAGAACCCGCACTTCTGCAAATCGGCCCTGGCGCGCTACACCCAGTGGGATTTCATCGGCCTGGTGGCCAAGCACGGCGTGCCCTACCACGAGAAGAAACTCGGCCAGCTGTTCTGCGATAACAAGTCCAGCGACATCCTCGGCATGCTGCTCGACGAGTGCGATCAGGTCGGCGTGGAGCTGCGCCTGGACACCTCGATCCAGACCATCGAAAAGGTCGAAAGCGGCTACCTGCTCGACACCACCCTCGGCCAGGTTCAGTGCCAATCGCTGGTGATCGCCACCGGCGGGCTGTCGATCCCGACGCTGGGCGCCACCGGCTTCGGTTATCAGGTGGCCAAACAGTTCGGCCACGAACTGCTGCCGACCCGTGCCGGCCTGGTGCCGTTCACCATCACCGACCAGCTCAAGGAACTGTGCAGCGAGCTATCGGGGACCTCGGTGGATTGCCTGGTGAGCTGCAACGACCAGAGCTTTCGCGAGAACATCCTGTTCACCCACCGCGGCCTCAGCGGCCCGGCGATCCTGCAGATTTCCTCCTACTGGCAGCCCGGCGACAGCGTCGAGATCAACCTGCTGCCGGACCACGACGCCCTGGGCTGGCTGCAACAGCAGCAGGCCGAGCGCCCCAACAGCGAGCTCAAGACCCTCTTGGGGGAGATCTTCACCAAGAAGATGGCCGGCCTGCTGGCCGACCACTGGTTCGTCTCCAAGCCGATGAAGCAGTACACCCCGGCGGAGCTGGCGGACGTGGCGCAGAAACTCGGCAGCTGGCAACTGGTACCGGCGGGCACCGAGGGCTACCGCACCGCCGAAGTGACCCTGGGCGGCGTCGACACCCGGGAAGTTTCGTCCAAGACCATGGAATCGCTGAAGAGCCCGGGGCTGTATTTCATCGGTGAAGTGCTGGACGTCACCGGCCACCTGGGCGGCTTCAACTTCCAGTGGGCCTGGGCCTCGGGCTACGCGGCGGCGCAGTACGTCTGAGCCGCTGCGTCTCCCTGTAGCCGCTGCCGCAGGCTGCGAACGACCCGAAGGGGCGCGGCGATCCGATGTCCGCTGAGGTCCTGCGGACCTGTCGCAGCCTGCGGCAGCGGCTACAGGTGTCCGACCGGCAACGGCAACAGAATTTGCCGGCCGATGTGACGACGGCATTGCGCCGTCGTCAATACTGGCTCAATTTAGCTGCATCGCCCCGGAAGGCCTGCCCTACTCCATGTCCTCGACCTCTTTTCGCCAATCCCTGCGCCGCCTCTGGGCGCTGGATAAATTCAGCTACAGCGTGCGGGTGTTCATCGCCCTGACCGGCAGCATGGCGCTGTGCTGGTATCAGGATGAAATGGCCCTGCTGATCCCGCTGTTCCTCGGCATCATCGCCAGCGCCCTGGCGGAAACCGATGACAGCTGGCAAGGCCGGCTCAATTCCCTGGCCGTGACCCTGGTGTGCTTCAGCATTGCCGCGCTGTCGGTGGAACTGCTGTTCCCCTACCCCTGGATCTTCGCCATCGCCCTGGCCCTGGCCAGCTTCGGCCTGACCATGCTGGGGGCGCTGGGCGAACGCTATGGCGCCATCGCCTCGGCGACCCTGATCCTCTCGGTCTACACCATGATCGGCGTCGACCAGCGCGGCGGCGCGGTGATCGATTTCTGGCACGAGCCGCTGCTGCTGGTGGCCGGCGCCGCCTGGTACGGCCTGCTGTCGGTGCTGTGGCAAGCGCTGTTTTCCAACCAGCCGGTGCAGCAGAGCCTGGCCCGGCTGTTTCGCGAACTGGGTTACTACCTCAAGCTCAAGTCCTCGCTGTTCGAGCCCATCCGCCAGCTGGACGTGGAGGCCCGGCGCCTGGAACTGGCCAAGCAGAACGGCAAGGTGGTAGCGGCCCTCAACGTCGCCAAGGAAATCATCCTGCACCGGGTGGGCAACGGCCGGCCGGGGTCGAAGGTCAGCCGCTACCTGAAGCTGTACTTCCTGGCCCAGGACATTCATGAGCGCGCCAGCTCTTCCCACTACCCGTACAACGCCCTGACCGAGGCGTTTTTCCACAGCGACGTGCTGTTCCGCTGCCAGCGCCTGCTGCGCCAGCAGGGCAAGGCCTGCCGTGCCCTGGCCGAATCCATCCAGTTGCGCCAGCCGTTCGTCTATGACGCCACCTTCGCCGAGGCCCTGGGCGACCTGCACGCTTCCCTGGAACACCTGCGGATCCAGAGCAACCCGGCCTGGCGCGGGCTGTTGCGCTCATTGCGAGCCCTGGCGGCCAACCTCGGCACCCTCGACCGCCTGCTCAGCGACGCCAGCAACCCCGACGCCCTGGCGGACGCCACCGACAGCAGCCTGCTGGACCGTTCGCCACGCAACTTCAAGGATGTCTGGACCCGCCTACGCACCCAGCTGACGCCAACCTCGCTGCTGTTCCGCCATGCCCTGCGCCTGCCCCTGGCGCTGAGCATCGGCTACGGCATGGTGCATTTGATCCACCCTTCCCAGGGTTACTGGATCATCCTCACCACCCTGTTCGTCTGCCAGCCCAACTACGGCGCTACCCGGCGCAAGCTGGGCCAGCGGATCATCGGCACCGCCATCGGCCTGACCATTGCCTGGGCGCTGTTCGACCTGTTCCCCAGCCCCTTGGTGCAGTCGCTGTTCGCCATTGCCGCCGGGGTGGTGTTCTTCACCAACCGCACCACCCGCTACACCCTGGCCACGGCGGCCATCACCCTGATGGTGCTGTTCTGCTTCAACCAGGTGGGCGACGGTTATGGGCTGTTCCTGCCGCGGCTGTTCGATACGCTGCTGGGCAGCCTGATCGCCGGGCTGGCGGTGTTCCTGTTCCTGCCGGACTGGCAGGGCCGACGCCTGAACAAGGTGCTGGCCAACACCCTGACCTGCAACAGCATCTACCTGCGCCAGATCATGCAGCAGTATGCCGCCGGCAAGAGCGACGACCTGGCCTACCGACTGGCCCGGCGCAACGCCCACAACGCCGACGCCGCGCTGTCCACCACCCTGGCCAACATGCTCATGGAACCCGGGCATTTCCGTAAGGAAGCGGACGTGGGCTTCCGCTTCCTGGTGCTGTCCCACACCTTGCTCAGCTACCTCTCGGGCCTGGGCGCACACCGCGAAACCCGGCTGCCGGACGAGGTTCGCGAGCACTTGATCGAAGGCGCCGGGGTCAGCCTGGCGGCCAGCATCGACGAGATTGCCCAGGGTCTGGCCAACAAGACCCCGATCGATATCCAGAGCGATGCCGAAGAAGCCCTGGCCAATGAGCTGGAGCAGATGCCCGACGAGGTCGACGAAGGCCAGCGCCTGGTGCAGACCCAACTGGCGCTGATCTGCCGTCAGCTGGGCCCGTTGCGGACCCTGGCGGCGCATCTGATCAAGGACACCAGCGACAACGCAAAACCGTAGGAGCCGGCTTGCCGGCGAAAGGGGCCGCAAGACTCATGCACGGTCCGGAGTCGCTTTCGCTGGCAAGCCAGCTCCTGCACCTTCGGTTACATGCCGTGCTGGCGCAGCAGGCGGTCGTAGCTGCCGTCAGCTTTCATGGCAGCGATTTCCTTGTCGAACCTGGCCACGATCTGCGCATGCTCGGGGTTCTTCAGGCTGACCAGGATATGCAGGCTGTTCTCGCTCAGGGGCTTGGGCAGAAACTCCACCGCATTGCGTACCCGCGGTGACTCCCGGGCCAAGTAGTAGCGGGCCACGTATTCGTCCTCCAGGGTCAGCTTGACCCGATCCGCCGCCAGCATGCGCACCGCCATGGCGAAGTTGTGCACCGGCACCTTCTGCAGATCGGGGTCATTGTCGAATTCGGGGGAATAGGCGTAGCCACGCACCACTGCCACCGGGTACTCATGCAGCTGCTTGAGGTTGCTGTATTCCAGCGGCGCATCCTTGCGCTTGATGAAGCGCACGCGGTTGACCATGTATTCCGCGGAGAACTGCCCCAACTGGGTGCGCTCTTCGTTGTACCAGGCATTCACCAGCACGTCGTAGCGCCCCTCGCCGATGCCCAGCAGGGCCCGGGCCCAGGGCACCTGCTCGAATTCGCTGGAATAGCCGGCGCGGGACAGGGCGGTGCTGACAATGTCGGTGGCCACGCCGCCATTGACCAGGGTCGCGTCGGTAAAGGGTGGCCAGGCATCGGCGACCAGCCGCAGCCTTTCGGCAAAAGCGCTCTGGCCCAGCAACAGCAATCCGATCAAAGCCAAAGCTCGATGCAGTCGCAGCATGCTAATAGATCCTTAGCGGGCCCTGGGCCCAGCGCGTTCCAGCCCATACTCCAGGGTCGCGGCCTGTGCGGCACAGGTCGGCCCAGCTCCTAACATTAGCTCATCAGAACCCATGCACAGGTCTTGAAAACAGATTACACAAAGAAGACAAATACCAGTGATCTCAGTAGTGGCATTTTGACCCATCTCACAGAAACAATATCTGCGTGACAACCGGCAAGACATCCCGTGGCGATGTGCTTACTATTTCGCGCAGCACTCAATACAGGATATGAAGATGACCATCGAATGGGTCTGCAAACACCACACCGACCTGGGCAAGGAACAGTTGTACGCGATTCTGCAATTGCGCACCGAAGTCTTCGTGGTGGAACAGAAATGCCCTTATCAGGAAGTCGACGGCCGCGACCTTGAAGGCGATACCTGCCACCTGATGGCCTGGGACGGCGACCGGTTGCTGGCCTACCTGCGCCTGCTGGACCCGACTTCCCAGGGTGGCGACGTGGTCATCGGCCGCGTGGTCATCGCTGAACAGGCCCGTGGCCAGGGCCTGGGCCACACCCTGATGGAGCAGGCGCTGAAGCAGGCCGAGCGGCACTGGCCGCAAACGCCGATCTACCTCTCGGCCCAGGCTCATCTGCAGGCCTATTACGGCCGCTACGGTTTCGTGGTGGCGGGCGAAGCATACCTGGAGGACGGTATTCCTCACATCGGCATGCGTCGCTCCTGAGCCTCAGGGATAGCCCAGCACGGCCTTGATCTGCCGCAGGTTGGGCTCGATCCAGCCCTTGTCGATGGCGCCCCAGTTGTGGATCCGGTAACGCCCGGCATGGTTGCGCGCGCCTTCCTGCTGCTCGAACTCGCAGAGGATGTCCAGGTCCGCCAGGGCCGCGATGGTGTCCTGGGCGGTGCGCCGCGGCATACCGGTGACCTCGGTCAGCGCCGGCACGCTGCTGGCCAGGCCGCTGTCGATCAGGTACGCCACATACAGGCGGCGGTAGAAACTGCTCTTGGTCTTGCTCACATCCATCGCCCACTCCTTGCCTTCAGGGGTTAATCCGGCGCTCCCGCCTTGCCTTGCAGGTCGCGCCAGGTCAGGTAGACCCGCAGGTCGAACTCCAGCTGGTGATAGCCCGGCAGCATATGCTCGCAGAGCTTGTAGAACGCCTTGTTGTGATCCGATTCCTTGAAGTGGGCCAGCTCGTGCACCACGATCATCCGCAGGAATTCCGGCGCCGCCTCCTTGAACAGCGAAGCGATGCGGATCTCTTTCTTGGCCTTGAGCTTGCCGCCCTGCACCCGGGAAACCGTGGTATGCAGGCCCAGGGCACGGTGGGTCAGGTCCAGACGGTTGTCGAACAGCACCTTGTCGATGGCCGGCGCATTGCGCAGGTATTCCTGCTTGAGCTCCAGAGCGTAGCTGTACAGCGCCTTGTCGCTCTGTACGGCGTGCCGGCCCGGGTAACGCTGGCTCAGGTAGCCGCCCAGGCGCTGTTCATCGATCAACTGGAGCACTTGCTGCTGCAAGGCAACGGGATAGGCCTGGAGGTATTTGAGTGCGGTCATGAAGGGGCAACGCAGGGCATAAAAAGGCGCCAGTGTAGCGAATTCAGGCCTGTAGCGCGCTCCAGTCAAAGGGCTGGGCAAACTGGCTGGCGATACTGGCGGTCAGCGGCCGAGCCACCAGGAAACCTTGCACATACTCGCAGCCATTGGCCTTGAGCCACTGGTATTGCTCGAGGGTTTCCACGCCCTCGGCGATCACCAGCAGGTCGAACTGCTTGCACAGGTCGATCACGCAGCGGGCAATGGCGGCATCCCTTGGCGAGGTCAGCAGGCGGGCAATCAGGTGGCGATCGAGCTTGAGGGTGTCCAGTTGCAGGTCACGCAGGTAGGCCAGGCAACAACTGCCCGAGCCGAAGTCATCCAGGGCCACCCGCACCCCCAGCTGACGCAGGAGCTGCAACTGTTTGCGGGTGTCATCCAGGTTCTGGGTCAAGGCGGCCTCGGTAACCTCCACCTCCAGTTGGCGCGGTTGCAGGCCATGGCGCGACAGCACCTGGCGCAGCTCGGCCACCAGGTTGGGCATGTTGAACTGGGTGGCACTGAGGCTGACGCCCAGCACCAGGTCGGGACTGAACACCTGCTCCCAGTCCTTGCGCTGGGCCGCGCCCTGTTGATAGATCCAACTGCCCAGGCGGCTGATCAGCCGTGCCTCCTCAAGCAGGGGAAGGAACAGCCCCGGAGGCACGTCGCCCACACTCGGATGACGCCAGCGCAGCAAGGCTTCGAAACCGCGCAGGCGCCCGTCGGCAATGGCCACCTGGGGCTGGTACACCAGGGTGAATTCCTTGCGCTCCACGGCGCTGCGCACGCTTTCCTCGAGCATCAGCCGCGAACGGGCGCGGCCGTTCATCTCGTGATCGTAGTAGCGGTACTGCTGGCGGCCGGCGCGCTTGGCTTCGTACATGGCGATGTCCGCCGCCCGCAACAGGCCGTCCAGGTTGGAACCGCAGTCGGGGTAGATGGCGATGCCGATACTCGCCCCCAGCACCACCTCCAGGCCATCGATCTGCTGGTTGATGGACAGGCGTTCGATCAGCTTCTCGGCGATCTTCGCCGCTTGCTCGGGGAAGCTCAGCTCCAGCAGCGCGGTGAATTCGTCGCCGCCCATGCGCCCGAGAATGTCGAAGGAGTGCAGGCAGTCCTTCAATTGCTCGGAAACCCAGCGCAGCACCCGGTCGCCGGCGTCGTGCCCCAGGGAGTCGTTGACCCGCTTGAAGCCGTCGAGGTCCAGGTAGAGCAGGACCAGGGACTTTCCCGAGCGGTCGCTGCGCAGCAGGATGTTTTCCACCGTCTGATAGAAACCGCGGCGGTTGAGCAGGCCGGTCAGCGGGTCGGTCACGGCCTGGTATTCCAGTTGCTGGTGCAGGTGACGCACTTCGGACATGTCCAGCAGGGTGACCACCATTGCTTTCTGGTCACTGGGCAAGGGCGCACAGGACAAGGCTACGCTGATCAACTGGCCGGGCACGGTGCGCATCTGAGCGTCGTGCAGGCGATAGGTTTCGCCCCGGCGATAACAGGCGTAGAGCTCGGAGCCGCTCCAGTCGGGAACGTGGGGCTTTTGCAGGTAGTCGAGAAAGGGCGAGCCTTCCAGCTCCTTGACCTGGGCATTGAGCAGGCGCGAGACCGCCGGATTGGCGAAACGCACGCACCCGCCCTCGTCCACCACCAGGATGCCCTCGGCAGCGTTGTCCAGCACCGAGGCATTGAAGGCCCGCGCCACCTCCAGGTCGTGACTGAGGTGCTGCAGGGCCCGGCGGTTGCGCTGATGCTCCAGCAGGGCCTGGACCTTGGGCTTGAGAATCTGTGGGTCGAACGGCTTGAACAGGTAGTCCACGGCGCCACTGGCATAGCCCTTGATCACAGCGTCCTGAGACTGTTCGTTGGCGGTGAGAAAGATGATCGGGGTCAGCCGGGTACGTTGGCTGCCACGCATCAGGCGGGCGACTTCGAAGCCATCCATGCCGGGCATCTGTACATCCAGCAACACCAGGTCCACTTCATGTTCGAGCAGCAGGCCCAGGGCCTCGACCCCCGAGGCGGCGGTCATCACCTGCCAGTCCTGGCGCTGCAACAGAGCACGCATGCTGAGGAGGTTTTCAGGATAGTCATCGACGATCAGAAGAGTGGAGTGGCCTTCGGCTGGCTCTGGTTGCACGCATTCCATGCTGCTTCTCTTGTCTGTAATAAGACTGAACGGGTGTAAAAACCCGGTAAAACCTAAGGTTTCACTCTAGACCCGGATCCTCAAAAGCAGAAGCTGCCAACACGCCATCACTTCGCCAATGGGCACGACTCCCGACTAACGGTCACAGAGTTGCCGCATAAAAACCGGGATAGATGGCATTTCGACATTTTGCTGACGCCAGATATCCGCCATACGGGCCTCGCCAAGCACCGCTTCTGCGCTATAAAGACCCCCTAAGAAGCGCAGGCTAAAGCCTTCGGCCACCTGCATCAGCCATGCCTTGCGGAAAACCACCATGATCGACCTGGCAACCTGGAACCTCAGCGTTCCCGTCGGCAGCCCGCCGGCGACCATCGACACCCCGACACTGGTCAAGGGGTTCAAGGACCAGTACTTCCACTCCGATACCGGCACCCTGTTCTTCTGGTCGCCGGTGACCGGCTCGAAAACCGAGAACGCCATCTACCCGCGCACCGAGCTGCGCGAGACCTACTCCAACGGCACCTTGCGCAACTGGACCTACCCCGAAGCGGACAACCTGCTGTACGCGACCCTGGCGGTGAACCAGGTGCCCTCCTCGGGCAAGATCGTCATCGGCCAGATCCACGCCTACAACAGCACCAAGCCGCTGGTGAAGGTCGAGTACCAGTACAAGACCAGCAAGGGCAGCGGCAACATCGTGGCCAAGGTGCGCCTGCACCCGGACGACGAGGAAGGCCGTGTCATCACCATTGCCGAGAACGTGCCCATGGACCGGGAGTTTTCCTACCTGATCCACCTGAGCCCGGGTGGCGCCCTGGGCGTCAGCGCTGCCGGCTATCAGTGGGACAGCCAGTTGAGCGCGACCTGGCGCGACAAGCCGCTGTACTTCAAGGCCGGGGTTTATGTGCAGGACAACACCGGCTATACCAGCGAAGGCGGCAAGGTGACCTTTTCCAAGCTGGACATCGACCACAACAAGACCTGACACCCCTCCCTGCGTAGGGGCCGGCTTGCCGGCGAAGGCGCCCTTGAGCCCGGCATCCGCCCAAAGGCGCTCTTCGCTGGCCAGCCAGCGCCTACGAAGGCAAGAGTTCCGGATACAAAAAAGCCCGCATCGCTGCGGGCTTCTTCGTTCGACGCTTAGGCTCAGTTGACCTTGGCGTTCAGCTCACCCTTGAGGTAACGCTGGAACATGGCTTCCAGGGAGATCGGCTTGATCTTCGAGGCGTTGCCGGCGGTGCCGAAGGCTTCGTAACGGGCGATGCAGACATCGCGCATGGCGGTCACGGTGGCGCCGAAGAACTTGCGCGGGTCGAACTCGCTGGGGTTGGTGGCCATCAGGCGGCGCATGGCACCAGTGGACGCCAGGCGCAGGTCGGTGTCGATGTTGACCTTGCGCACGCCGTACTTGATGCCTTCGACGATTTCTTCAACCGGCACGCCGTAGGTTTCCTTGATGTCGCCACCGTACTGGTTGATGATCGCCAGCCACTCTTGCGGCACCGAAGACGAACCGTGCATCACCAGGTGAGTGTTGGGGATGCGCTTGTGGATTTCCTTGATGCGGTCGATGGCCAGTACGTCGCCGGTAGGCGGCTTGGTGAACTTGTAGGCGCCGTGGCTGGTACCGATGGCGATGGCCAGGGCGTCGACCTGGGTCTTCTTGACGAAGTCCGCGGCTTCTTCCGGGTCGGTCAGCATCTGGCTGTGATCCAGCACGCCTTCGGCGCCAATACCGTCTTCTTCACCGGCCATGCCGGTTTCCAACGAACCCAGGCAGCCCAGCTCGCCTTCTACCGACACGCCGCAGGCGTGGGCCATGGCCACGGTCTGCTGGGTAACACGGACGTTGTATTCGTAGTCGGTCGGAGTCTTGCCGTCTTCACCGAGGGAGCCGTCCATCATGACCGAGGAAAAGCCCAGTTGGATGGAGCGCTGGCAGACGTCAGGGCTGGTGCCGTGGTCCTGGTGCATGCACACCGGGATATGCGGAAACTCTTCGATGGCAGCCAGAATCAGGTGACGCAGGAAAGGCGCGCCGGCGTATTTGCGGGCGCCGGCCGAAGCCTGGACGATCACCGGGGAGTCAGTCTTGTCAGCGGCTTCCATGATGGCGCGCATCTGCTCAAGGTTGTTGACGTTGAAGGCTGGAACGCCGTAGCCGAACTCGGCTGCGTGGTCCAGCATCTGGCGCATGCTGATGAGTGCCATTGTGTGTGTCTCTCCCGGTCGAGGGTCGTTAATCGTGCAAGCCTGCCGTAGCGGCGACTGCTATTCAAGTGATTGCAGATCGGGGGTCAACCCGCTCTGTTCCATTCGTTAAAACCAAATTTCTACAGCCACGCAGGAGCCGGCTCGCCGGTGAAAGGGGCCTTGAACCTTGCACAGGTCTGGAGGCCGCCTCCGCTGGCAAGCCTGCCCCTACATGGCCTTGCAGCCGCGGCCGATCAGGTCATTGGTGGCGACCCAGTAGACCAGGCCCTCCTCGCCCTTGACGTGAAACGCCAGCATGTCGTCGCTGTACAGCGAGCCCGAACCGCTGGGCTCAAGCTTCAGGCGGCGTACCTGGTCGTCGCCCCCCAGGCGCACGTCGACGGCCTTGCGGCTGTCGTCGGTGTAGCGCCAGAGCACCTGGGCCTGGCTGTCGCAGGTCCAGGTGGTCCAGTTGTCAGTGGTCGGCGACTTGAGCAGGTTCAGGTTGGCACAACCTGCCAACAAGCCCAGCATCGCCACGGCGATCAAACCTTTCATCAATGTTCCTCGGCTGGCGGCCAACAGGCCCCGGCGCGTTGCGTTAACCCATCTGACCCGTCAAGGGCAACCCTGTTCCCTGGCCTTTGACGGCGTCTCGTACTTCTCCAGGCCCTCAGGGCCCAGGCGCTTGTTGATCACCGGAGCCGTCTCGGCCTGCCAGTCAGCCTGGTAGCAGCCTTTCTGCACCTCGCCGGCATCCTCCGCAGGCGTTGCCTTGGGGGCACTGGAGCAGCCCGCCAGCAACGCCACGGCGATCAACAGTGGCAACGTCTTGACCATCAGAACACTCCTTTGCCCGGCCAATCGAGGCCTCAGGCCTTGGCCCGGGCTTCCAGGACTTCAACCGCCGGCAGCACCTTGCCCTCGACGAACTCGAGGAAGGCGCCGCCACCGGTAGAAATGTAGGAGATCTGCTGGGCTACGCCATATTTGTCGATGGCTGCCAGGGTATCGCCGCCGCCGGCAATGGAGAACGCGGCGCTGTCAGCGATGGCCTGGGCCAGGACCTTGGTGCCATTGCCGAACTGGTCGAATTCGAACACGCCCACCGGACCGTTCCAGAGGATGGTCCTGGAGGATTTCAGCAGTTCGGCGAACTGCGCGGCAGTCTGCGGGCCGATGTCGAGAATCATGTCGTCATCGGCCACATCGGCGATCAGCTTGACGGTGGCCGCAGCGCTCTCGGCAAATTCCTTGGCCACCACCACGTCCACCGGCAGCGGTACGCTGACCTTGGCGGCGATGGCGCGAGCGGTGTCCAGCAGGTCCGGCTCGTACAGCGACTTGCCCACCGGATGCCCGGCAGCGGCGAGGAAGGTATTGGCGATGCCGCCACCGACGATCAATTGGTCGCAGATCTGGCTCAGGCTATTGAGCACGTCCAGCTTGGTCGACACCTTGGAGCCGGCAACGATGGCCGCCATCGGCTTGGCCGGGTTGCCCAGGGCCTTGCCCAGCGCGTCCAGCTCAGCGGCCAGCAAAGGACCAGCAGCAGCCACTTTGGCGAACTTGGCCACGCCATGGGTCGAACCCTCGGCGCGGTGCGCGGTGCCGAAGGCGTCCATCACGAACACGTCGCACAGGGCAGCGTATTGCTGGGCCAACTCGTCGGCGTTCTTTTTCTCGCCCTTGTTGAAGCGCACGTTCTCGAACAGCACAATGTCGCCGGCCTTGACCTCGACACCACCCAGGTAATCGGCCACCAGCGGTACTTCACGACCCAGGGCGCGGCTCAGGTAGTCGGCCACCGGCTTGAGGCTGTTCTCGGCGGAAAACTCGCCTTCGGTCGGGCGGCCCAGGTGCGAGCAGACCATCACTGCCGCGCCTTTTTCCAGGGCCAGCTTGATGGTCGGCAGCGAAGCCAGGATTCGCGCATCGCTGGTGACAACACCGTCCTTGACTGGGACGTTGAGGTCTTCACGGATCAGCACGCGCTTACCTTGCAGATCGAGGTCGGTCATCTTCAACACGGTCATGGGTCGCAATTCCTGGGTTACTGTTCTTCAGAAACAGAGAGTTGAGTGTCAGTGCGTGGAGCGGCTGTGTGCAGGTAGTGCCCAGCTACGTCCAGCATTCGGTTGGCAAAGCCCCATTCGTTGTCGAACCAGGCCAGGATGTTCACCAGCCGGGGGCCGGAAACACGGGTCTGACTGGCATCGACGATCGCCGAATGGGGATCATGATTGAAATCACAGCTGGCATGCGGCAGCTCGGTGTAGGCCAGCAGGCCCTTGAGCGGACCGCTGGTGGCGGCCTCACGCAGGATCCGGTTGACCTCGGTGGCGTCGGTATCGCTCACGGTCTGCATGGTGATGTCCAGGCAGGACACGTTCACCGTCGGCACCCGCACTGCTTTGGCCTGAATTCGCCCGGCAAGTTCCGGCAACAGGCGCTCGATACCCCGCGCCAGACCGGTGGACACCGGGATCACCGACTGGAAGGCCGAACGAGTACGCCGCAGGTCTTCATGGTGATAGGCGTCGATCACCGGCTGGTCGTTCATCGCCGAGTGAATGGTGGTGATCGATACGTACTCCAGGCCAATGGCCTGATCCAGCAGGCGCAACAGCGGCACGCCGCAGTTGGTGGTGCAGGAGGCGTTGGACACCAGCCGTTCGCCGCCGCTCAGGCAGTCCTGGTTCACCCCATAGACGATGGTGGCGTCGACATCCGCCTCGCTGGCCATCGGCTGGGAGAACAGCACCCGCGGCGCGCCGGCGTCGAGGAAACGCTGGCCGTCTTCGCGGGTGTGGTAGGCACCGGAGCATTCCAGCACCAGATCGACGCCCAGGGACGCCCAATCGATGCCTTCGGGGGTGGCGCTGCGCAACACTTTCACGCAGTTGCCATTGATATGCAGACAATCGCCATCGACCTTCACCTCACCGGGAAAACGCCCGTGGGTGGAATCGAAGCGTGTCAGGTATTCAACGCTGGCCATGTCGGCCAGATCGTTGATGGCAACGATCTCGAACCCGGCCGCAGCCCCTCGCTCGAACAGAGCACGCAAGACGCAACGACCAATCCGGCCGTAGCCGTTGAGTGCAACTTTGTAGGGACGCGGTTGAGGCATGGGGTTCTCAATGACCGGTGGTGAAACCATCAGCTTCGTGCTGCCTGCGCCATCGTCATCGCGAGCAAGCTCGCCCCCACAAGGACGGTATACATCCCTGCAGGAGCGAGCTTGCTCGCGATTGCGTCAGTACAGACAACCCGGCTTCCGGGTTTAGTCTTCCAGCAACTCTTCGGCCTGGCCCAGGATGTTGTCCAGGGTGAAGCCGAACTCTTCGAACAGTGCCGAAGCCGGAGCCGATTCGCCGTAGGTGGTCATGCCGATCACGCGACCTTCCAGACCCACGTACTTGAACCAGAAGTCGGCATGAGCCGCTTCGATCGCGATACGTGCGCTGACCTGCAGCGGCAGAACCGATTGCTTGTAGCCAGCGTCCTGAGCGTCGAACACGCTGGTGCAAGGCATGGAAACCACGCGCACCTTGCGGCCTTGCTCGGTCAGTTTGTCGTAGGCCTGAACGGCCAGGCCGACTTCCGAACCGGTGGAGATCAGGATCAGTTCAGGCTCGCCTGCGCAGTCCTTCAACACATAGCCACCGCGGCTGATGTCGGCGATCTGGCCGGCATCGCGGGTTTGGTGCTGCAGGTTCTGGCGCGAGAAGATCAGCGCCGAAGGGCCGTCTTTACGCTCCAGCGCGTTTTTCCAGGCCACCGCCGATTCAACGGCATCGGCCGGGCGCCAGGTGTCGAGGTTCGGCGTGGTACGCAGGCTGGTCAGTTGCTCGATCGGCTGGTGCGTCGGGCCGTCTTCGCCCAGACCGATGGAGTCGTGGGTGTAGACATGGATCACACGCTTCTTCATCAGCGCCGACATGCGCACTGCGTTGCGGGCGTATTCCATGAACATCAGGAAGGTCGCGCCGTAAGGCACCAGGCCGCCGTGCAGGGCAACGCCGTTCATGATGGCGGTCATGCCGAACTCGCGCACGCCGTAGTACATGTAGTTGCCGCTGGCATCTTCAGCGCTGACACCCTTGCAACCTTTCCACAGGGTCAGGTTGGAACCGGCCAGGTCGGCCGACCCACCGAGCACTTCCGGCAGCAGGGGGCCGAAGGCATTCAGGGTGTTCTGGCTGGCCTTGCGGCTGGCGATGGTTTCGCCCTTGGCGGCCACTTCGGCGATGTAGGCGTCGGCCTTCTCGGCGAAGTCGGCAGGCAGGTCACCGCTAAGGCGACGTACCAGTTCGTTGGCTTCGGTTGGGAATGCAGCGGAATAGGCCGCGAAACGCTGGTCCCACTCGGCTTCGGCAGCGCGACCTTTTTCCTTGGCATCCCACTCGGCATAAATGTCGGCCGGGATTTCGAACGGGCCGTAGTTCCAGTTCAGCGCCTGGCGGGTCAGGGCGATTTCCGCGTCGCCCAGTGGCGCGCCGTGGCAATCTTCCTTGCCCTGCTTGTTCGGCGAACCGAAACCGATGGTGGTCTTGCAGCAGATCAGAGTCGGCAGCGGGCTCTTGCGCGCGGTGTCGATGGCGGTCTTGATCTCTTCCGGATCGTGGCCGTCGACGTTGCGGATCACTTGCCAGTTATAGGCTTCGAAACGCTTGGGCGTGTCGTCGGTGAACCAGCCTTCGACTTCGCCGTCGATGGAGATGCCGTTGTCATCGTAGAAGGCGATCAGCTTGCCCAGGCCCAGGGTGCCGGCCAGGGAAGCGACTTCGTGGGAAATGCCTTCCATCATGCAGCCATCACCCAGGAACACGTAGGTGTGATGGTCGACAATGTTGTGGCCTGGACGGTTGAACTGCGCCGCCAGGACTTTCTCCGCGAGGGCAAAGCCCACAGCGTTGGCCAGGCCCTGGCCCAGCGGGCCGGTGGTGGTTTCCACGCCTGGGGTGTAACCGAACTCCGGGTGGCCCGGGGTGCGGCTGTGCAGCTGGCGAAAGTTCTTCAGGTCATCGATCGACAGGTCGTAGCCGGTCAGGTGCAGCAGCGAGTAGATCAACATCGAGCCGTGGCCATTGGACAGCACGAAGCGGTCGCGGTCGGCGAAGGATGGGTTGCTCGGGTTGTGCTTCAGGTAGTCACGCCAAAGTACTTCGGCGATATCCGCCATACCCATAGGGGCACCTGGATGGCCGCTGTTGGCTTTTTGCACGGCATCCATGCTGAGGGCACGAATGGCGTTGGCACGCTCACGACGGCTTGGCATCGCTGATCTCCTGGGGATTGAATAAAACGAAACGGAAAAAAGGCCTGCATTTTCCCTCAGGCGTCAGGCGGGGGCAATGACAGATAGTCACTCAGGCATGTTTTTCCCCTGTTGAAGACACAATCCATTGATGAAACCCCTTCGCCGCTCGTTGACTGTAGAAGCAGAGGCTCTGGAAAAGCCCCTGCAGACCCCAATATCAAAACTTTTTGATATTGGCCTTGCGAGCATTTGCGGGCATCTCTAGACTGCTGCCCCATGAACCTGCCCGCGCCTGCCATCAGCCATGACGATTGCGACGAACTGGCGGCCCTGTGCAAGGCCGGCGGCGACCCCCTGCGGCTGAATGTATTGCGCGCGCTGAGCAACGATTCGTTTGGTGTGCTGGAGCTGGCGCAGATCTTCGCCATCGGCCAGTCGGGCATGAGCCACCACCTGAAGGTCCTGGCCCAGGCCAGCCTGGTGGCGACCCGCCGTGAAGGCAATGCGATTTTCTATCGCCGCGCCCTGCCCCATACCGGGCTCCTGGGCGGCAAACTGCACGCAGCCTTGCTGGAAGAGGTCGACCAGCTGAACCTGCCGGGCGAGGTACAGGCCCGGATCAGCCTGGTGCACCGGCAGCGGGCTGCAGCCAGCCAGGACTTCTTTTCCCGGGTGGCGGAAAAATTCCGCGCCCAGCAGGACCTGATCGCAGGACTGCCCCAGTATCGCGACAGTGTGCTGGCGCTGCTGGACAAACTGAGTTTCGACCCAGTGGCCACGGCCATTGAAGTCGGCCCCGGCGACGGTGGATTTCTCCCCGAGCTGGCCCGACGCTTTGCCCGGGTTACCGCGCTGGACAACAGCCCGGCGATGCTGGAGCTGGCACGCCAGCTGTGCGAACGCGAAACATTGGCTAACGTCAGCCTGCAATTGGCCGATGCACTGAACGGTGTACAGCTGCAGGCCGATTGTGTGGTGCTGAACATGGTCCTGCACCATTTCGCCGCGCCGGCCGAGGCCCTCAAGCAGATGGCCCAATTGCTGCAACCAGGCGGCAGCCTGTTAGTGACAGACTTGTGCAGCCACAACCAGAGTTGGGCCAAAGAGGCTTGCGGCGATCTCTGGCTAGGGTTCGAACAAGATGATTTGGCCCGTTGGGCCACCGCTGCGGGACTGACTCCCGGGGAAAGCCTGTATGTAGGCTTACGTAATGGTTTCCAGATCCAGGTTCGCCATTTTCAGCGACCGGCTGGCGACACTCACCATCGGTAAATTTTAGGAAACCGTCGAGATGAGCGAATACTCCCTTTTCACCTCCGAGTCCGTGTCTGAAGGGCATCCGGATAAAATCGCTGACCAGATTTCCGATGCGGTGCTGGACGCCATCATTACCCAGGACAAGCACGCCCGCGTAGCGGTCGAGACCCTGGTCAAGACTGGCGTGGCCATTGTTGCCGGCGAAGTCACCACCAGTGCCTGGGTCGACCTGGAACAGATCGTTCGCGATGTGATCTGCGATATCGGCTACACCAGTTCCGACGTCGGTTTCGACGGTGCTACCTGCGGCGTGATGAACATCATTGGCAAGCAGTCCCCCGACATCAACCAGGGCGTCGACCGTGCCAAGCCGGAAGATCAGGGCGCTGGCGACCAGGGCCTGATGTTCGGCTACGCCAGCAACGAAACCGAGGTGCTGATGCCGGCGCCGATCACCTTTTCGCACCAACTGGTCCAGCGCCAGGCCGAAGCCCGCAAATCGGGCCTGCTGCCTTGGCTGCGCCCGGATGCAAAATCCCAGGTCACCTGCCGCTATGAAGGCGGCAAGGTGGTGGGTATCGATGCCGTGGTGCTGTCGACCCAGCACAACCCCGAGGTGTCCTACAGCGACCTGCGCGAAGGCGTGATGGAGCTGATCGTCAAGCACGTGCTGCCTGCCGAGTTGCTGAGCAAGGACACCCAGTTCCACATCAACCCGACCGGCCAGTTCATCATCGGTGGCCCGGTGGGTGACTGCGGCCTGACCGGCCGCAAGATCATCGTCGACAGCTACGGCGGCATGGCCCGTCACGGCGGTGGCGCGTTCTCCGGCAAGGATCCATCCAAGGTCGACCGTTCCGCCGCTTACGCCGGCCGCTACGTGGCCAAGAACATCGTTGCCGCCGGCCTGGCCGAGCGCTGCGAGATCCAGGTGTCCTACGCCATCGGCGTGGCCCAACCGACCTCGATCTCGCTGAACACCTTCGGCACCGGCAAGATCAGCGACGACAAGATCATCAAGCTGGTACGCGAAGTGTTCGACCTTCGCCCCTACGCAATCACCACCATGCTCGACCTGCTGCACCCGATGTACCAGGAAACCGCTGCCTACGGTCACTTCGGCCGGGCTCCGCAAACCAAGACCGTGGGTGACGACACCTTCACCACCTTCACTTGGGAAAAGACCGACCGCGCCGACACCCTGCGCGCCGCTGCCGGCCTGTAAGCTTCACCTGGCAACATCCAAAGCCCCGCCCGGCTCGCCCGGCGGGGCTTTTTTGTCGCCTGAGGTTTCTTGCTCATCCCGCAAACCGCTGCTGGTACGGGGCCGAGCGAGCAAGGACACAGGTGTTCCCTGACGGGGAAACACCTCGCAACCACCTTCGTCCCGGCCGTCAGCCAATCCCCTCTAGCCTTTAGCGCATGACCCACAGAGCAAGGATGCTCCCCATGCTGCCAAGAGCCGTTGTGCTGCTGAGCCTCACTCCATTCTTCGCCCAGGCCGCCTGCCCCGACTGGCCGGTTCCCCGTGCCACCGATGAAATCACCGCCCTGCAGCAGCAACTGCAGCGCTGGGATAGCAGCTATTACCGTGACGGCCGATCACTGGTGGCGGATGAGCTCTACGATCAGGCCCGCCAGCGCCTGCTCACCTGGCGCCAGTGCTTCCCCCAGGCTCCCCGGGCAATGGACCAGCCCCTGCTCGGCGCCGGGGGCAGCATCCGCCACCCCATCCCCCACACAGGAGTGGAAAAACTCGCCGATGCCAATGCCGTGACGGGGTGGCTCAAGGGCCGCGACGACATCTGGGCGCAACCCAAGGTCGACGGCGTAGCGGTGACCCTGATCTACCACCGGGGGCAGTTCCAGCAAGCACTCAGCCGTGGCGACGGCGTGCATGGCCATGACTGGACCCGTGCAGCCTGGCAAATCGAGGCCATACCCAAACGACTGCCACGGCCCGTCGACCTGTTGCTGCAAGGAGAGCTCTATCTGCGCCTGGAGCAGCATGTCCAGGCTCGCTCCGGCAGCCTCAAGGCGCGCAACCGGGTGGCAGGCTGGATGGCTCGCAAACAGCTGACAGCGGCGGAGGCCGCGCAGATCGGGCTGTTTGTCTGGGACTGGCCCCAGGGCCCGGCTACATTGAGCGAACGCCTGGAACAACTGGCAGACCTGGGTTTTGCCGAACCCCGCGAGTACAGCCGACCCGTAGGCGGCTTCGCCGATGCACAACAGTGGCGGGCCCGCTGGTATCGCTCGCCACTGCCCTTTGCCAGTGACGGCATCATCCTGCGGCAAAGCCGGCGTCCCGCCGCCGAACGCTGGCAGGCCAAGGCCCCATACTGGATTGCCGCCTGGAAGTACCCCTACGCCCAGGTGCTGGCCAGCGTTCGTCAAGTCGATTTTCGTATCGGCCGCACGGGGCGCATCACGCCCCTGCTGGAGATCGAGCCGGTGACCCTGGACGACCGGCAGATCCGCCGTGTCAGTCTCGGCTCACTGCAACGCTGGCGATCCCTGGATATCGTTCCCGGCGATCAGGTAGCCATCAGTCTCGCCGGGTTGAGCATCCCGCGCCTGGATGAAGTGGTACTCAGAAGCACCCTGCGCCAAAGCATCCAGCCCCCGCGAGAAGCCGACTTTCACTTCCTGAGTTGCTGGCAGCCATCACCCGGCTGCGAGGAACAATTTCTGGCCCGACTGACCTGGCTCAGCAGCAAACAAGGCCTGAACCTGCAGAATATCGGCAGCCGGACCTGGGCCCGGCTGGTTGAA
The DNA here is from genome assembly GCF_058797595.1 of Pseudomonas sp. GW823-FHT02C05. Lineage (NCBI taxonomy): Bacteria > Pseudomonadati > Pseudomonadota > Gammaproteobacteria > Pseudomonadales > Pseudomonadaceae > Pseudomonas > Pseudomonas sp. GW823-FHT02C05. Next base: position 209,462 of record NZ_JBXAJU010000004.1, read on the forward strand.
ACAGGCCGTATCAAAGGCCTGCTGGATTGGCTGACCCTGGATCAGGCAGAGCTTGCTAACATTGCCGGCTTTGGTGATCGCAGCAGCAAGCGTTTGCTCGAGAGCCTGCACAGCGCCAGGCAACAGCCCTTCCCACGCTGGCTCAAAGCCCTCGGCATCCCGCCCAGTGGCTCGGCCGACCTGAGCGGGCCATGGCAGGCCCTGGCCATGAAAAGCAGCCTGGACTGGCAGAATGAAGCCGGTATCGGAGCGGAGCGGGCCGCCCAACTGGTGGCGTTTTTTCGCGCTCCAGAGGTCCTGGCCTTGCAAGGCGCCCTGAACAGCGCCGGTATCGAAGGTTTTTAGCCCGATGGCACGTGGAACCACCCAAGCCGGAATACGCTCCAACAGCCCATTCCCGGTACAACAGTCAGTATTTTTATTGGTTATTTCTTGATCTTTTTCACCTGGAGCCTTCAATGAAACTTTTTCCATCGCTCGCCACCCTGACCCTCTGCAGCCTGATGAGCGCGCCACTGCTGGCCGCCGAGCAGGCCCCCGAGTTGACCGGCTGCGCCGCCAAGCGCCAGGCCATCATGAACCAGATCGAACAGGCCAAGGCCCACGGCAACAGCAATCAGCAGGCCGGCCTGGAGCGCGCCCTGAGCGAAGTGACCGCCCACTGCACCGACGCCTCGCTGAAGAAAGAGCGGGAAAACAAAGTGCTTGAGGCCAAGCATGAGGTCAGCCGTCGCCAGGCCGACCTGGAAAAAGCCATGAAGAAAGGTGACTCGGAGAAGATCAACAAGCGCAAGGACAAGCTTGCCGAGTCCCGCAAGGAACTGCAGCAAGCCCTGGACGAACTGGACAAGTAAGCAACCTGATGCCGCAGCCCTGCTCAGCAGAGCCGCCAATCAGTGATTGCGGAACTCTTTGTGGCAGGCGCTGCAAGCATCCTCGACCTTCTGCACCGCCGGCCCCAGATTGCTGGCCTTGTAGGGCTGGACCTGGCTGATCGTCACCAGCTCACCGGTGGCGGCTTCCAGGGTGCGGGCCAACTCCTGGAAACGCGCCTGCTTGCGCCAGACGTCATCGGTGGCGCTGCTGTGATCCTCTTCCTTGACCTCGGGGAAGTGCTTCCACGGCTCATGGGACAGGCTGTCGAGTTTCACCGCGCCTTCGGCAAAGCGCGCGCCGTCGAAAGGAATCCGCCCACGCAGCATGCCCCCCAGGTCCTCGCCGGTCTTGAGCATCTGCTTGAAGATCGCCTTGCGCTGGCCCAGGGGAGAATTGGGATCGACACCGCCACAGGCGGAAAGCGTCAGGCAGGCCAGCAATACAACAGAAAGTCTTTTTAGCGTCATGGTGGCTTCAGGTCTGGTCACGGAAACGGCGGCCAGTATCCTCGCCTCCCCGGCAAAGACCAATAGCCCTATTAATAATATGGGTTGTCCCCCATCACCAATGCGGCGGGCAGCCTCTCAAGGAAATACAGCATGAACCCGAGCCCGCTCCGCTGGCCTCGCCATCTGCTCTGGGCCCTGCCGGCCCTGGCGCTGCTCGCTGGCTGCAACGGCGGCGACAATACCAAGCCAGCCCCCACCCACGCCCTGGCCACCTACAACAGCGCCACCTGGGACGCCCTGCCCAACGTCGCCGACAACGACCTGCTGGCCGGTTTCGGCTCCTGGCGCAGCGCCTGCACCCGCCTCAAGGCCGACCCGGTGTGGGGCGCCACCTGCGCCGCAGCCGCGACGGTGCCGCAAACCCCCGAGGCCATCCGCGGCTTTCTCAAGGAGCACCTGCAGGTCTACGGCCTGCGCTCGGGCAGCGGCAGCAGTACCGGCCTGATCACCGGCTACTACGAACCGGTCTATCCCGGCAGCCTGACCCAGACCCAGGTGGCCAATGTGCCGGTATACGGCGTGCCGGAGGACATGATCATCGTTGCCCTGGACAGCCTCTACCCGGAGCTCAAGGGCAAGCGCCTGCGTGGCCGGCTCGAAGGCCGGGTACTCAAGCCCTATGACGATGCGGCGACCATCGAAAGCAAGGGAACCAAGGCCCCGGTGATTGCCTGGCTGACCGACCCCATGGACCTGCAATTCCTGCAGATCCAGGGTTCCGGGCGAATCCAGCTGGATGACGGGCGCCAATTGCGGATCGGCTATGCCGACCAGAACGGCCACCCCTACCGTCCCATCGGCCGCTGGCTGGTGGACCAGGGCGAGCTGAAGAAAGAGGACGTGACCATGGGCACCATTGCCGCCTGGGCCAAGGCCCACCCGGCACGGATTCCCGAGCTGCTGGGCAGCAACCCCAGCTACGTGTTCTTCAACCGCAACCCGGATAGCAATGAAGGCCCGCGGGGCTCGTTGAACGTACCGCTGACGTCAGGCTATAGCGTGGCCGTGGACCGCAAGGTGATCCCGCTGGGCAGCCTGCTGTGGTTGTCCACCACCCGCCCGGATGGCAGCAGCCTGATACGGCCGGTAGCCGCCCAGGACACGGGCGGCGCAATCACCGGTGAGGTGCGCGCCGATCTGTTCTGGGGCACGGGCGATGCGGCGGGGCAGCTGGCCGGAGACATGAAGCAGCAGGGCCAGATCTGGATGCTCTGGCCCAAGGGCGTAGCGCTGCCCAAGGTGCCGGAAGTGCCCGACGCCCCTTGAGCCCCTGCAGGAGCCGGCTTGCCGGCTCCTGCAAAAGGGTGTCTCAGACTGAAACGAAGAAGAAACTGGCGATCAGGCCCATGCCCACGAACCACACCAGGGACCGCAGGATCGCCCAGTCCGCCAGGTAGCAGATCATGTACAGCAGGCGGCTGGTGATAAACAGCACCGCCAGCACGTTGATCGTCACCAGCTCGGCGTTACCTGCCACATGGGCGATGATCACCGCCGCAGCGAATGCCGGGGTCACCTCGAAACCGTTGAGCTGCGCGTTGTGGGCACGCTTGGGCAAACCCTCCAGAGTACTCAGGAACGCCCGTGGGTCATGGTTGTAGCGAAGCCCGTATTTGCCGGCGCCCTTGGCGATGGCAGTACAGAGATAGGGCAGGATGATTGCAATCAACACACACCAGAAAGCGACAGTCATGGAGCAAATCCTTTTTTAGAGTTTTTAGGGAGCCTTCAGAACTTCATCACCAACATGCCAATCAGCACCAGTCCACAGGCTAAGAGCCGTGGCCGGCCGAAAGGTTCTTTCAGGTAGCGCATGCCGAACAGCACCACCAGGATCACACTGATTTCACGCAACGCAGCCGCTTCGGCGATCGATCCCAGTTGCATGGCCCAAAGCACCAGAGCGTAGCTGAACAACACGCAAAACCCGACGCTCAGCCCCAGGCGCCACTGCTCGCGCCAGAACAGGGCAAAGGCCGGGCGCTTCCAGACCACCGCCACCAGCGGAAAGGGCCAGGCGCTGAGCAGCGTGACCCAGGTCAGATAATCCAGCGGGTGCGACCAGCGGCGCAGCGCCTGGCCGTCAATATAGGTGTAGCAACCGATGCACAGGCCGATCAGCGCCACCACCGGCAGCATCGACCAGGGCAACCGCGCCCCACCGCCGCCCTGCCAGAGCAGGCAGAGCATGCCGAAGGGAATCAGCAGAATGCCTAGGACCTGCTGAGTGCTCAGCGCCTCGCCGGCGAAGACCAGGGTCAACGCCAGCACCACCAATGGCGAAAGTCCGCGCATCAACGGGTACACCAGCCCGAGATCCCCCACGCGATAGGCCTGGATCAGCAGATATCGATACAAGAGCTCGAATGCCGCCGAGGCGATGATCCAGGGCCAGATCTCCAGTGGTGGGGATTCGAGAAAAAACAGCATGATGGCCACGAACAGCAGGGCCACGGTGTCCATGCAGGCCACCACCAGCAAGCGCTCGCCACTGAACTTGATCAGGGTGTTCCAGGCTGCGTGCAACAACGCCGCCACCAAAACCAGACTTGTCGCCAGCACCTTGCACTCCCTGGTTGCCTGAAAAAGCCGGATACCGCACATCCGGGCAGAAGCCGGGAATCCTCGCATGCCTGCGGCCCTGCTTGCACGGGCTACCGGCGCATTTGGCAGTGCCAGCAGCCAATTCGGCAACATGGGCATGTTCGAAGTACTTTTCCCCAAGTGCCTGCAACGTCGGGTCGAGGCTGTGGTCAATGGCTGCGGTCAGGCGACGATGGCGAAAACTGTGTCCCTCGCCGACGCCGGTACATCAAACCCTTAGCCTGAAAGCATTCAGGTCGCTTTTTCTGTAATCATCCAAAGGAGTCCGGATGCTTGAACTTGTCGCTGCCTTTATCTGCCTGACGACGCTGCTCACCTACGTCAACTTCCGCTTTATCGGCCTGCCACCGACCATCGGCGTGATGGTCACCGCCCTGCTGTTCTCGCTGCTGCTGCAAGGCCTGAGCTACCTGGGCTACCCCGGCCTGGAAGAACATGTGGAAGAATTGATTGGCAAGATCGACTTCGGCGATCTGCTGATGAACTGGATGCTGTCGTTCCTGCTGTTCGCCGGCGCCCTGCACGTCAACCTCAACGACCTGCGCAGCTACCGCTGGCCCATCGGCCTGCTGGCCACGGTCGGCGTGCTGATCGCCACCTTCGTCATCGGCAGCCTGGCCTACTGGATCTTCGGCCTGTTCGGCTGGCACGTGAGCTTTCTCTACTGCCTGCTGTTCGGCGCGCTGATTTCCCCCACCGACCCGATTGCCGTGCTGGGTGTGCTGCGTACCGCCAACGCTTCCAAGCCGCTGAAGACCACCATCGTCGGCGAATCGCTGTTCAACGACGGCACCGCGGTAGTGGTGTTCACCGTGCTGCTGGGCATCGCTCAACTGGGGGAAACCCCGACCGTGGCTGCCACGGCCTGGCTGTTCGTGCATGAGGCCATTGGCGGCGTACTGTTCGGCGGGCTGATCGGCTACCTGGTGTATCTGATGATCAAGAGCATCGAGCAGCACCAGATCGAAGTGATGCTGACCCTGGCCCTGGTCATCGGTGGTTCGGCGATGGCCAGCGAGCTGCACGTCTCGGCGCCGATTGCCATGGTGGTGGCCGGCCTGATCATCGGCAACCTGGGACGCAACCTGGCGATGAACGACATGACCCGGCGCTACCTGGACGGTTTCTGGGAGTTGCTCGACGACATGCTCAATGCCCTGCTGTTCGCCCTGATCGGCCTGGAGCTGTTGCTGCTGCCATTCAACTGGCTGCACCTGGCGGCTGCCAGCCTGCTGGCCGTGGCCATCGTGCTCTCTCGCGTGCTCACCGTGGCCCCGGCAATCCTCCTGTTGCGGCGCTGGCGCAGCGTGCCCCGGGGCACTATCCGCGTGCTGACCTGGGGCGGCTTGCGCGGTGGCGTCTCGGTGGCGCTGGCGCTGGCCCTGCCCCTGGGGCCGGAGCGTGACCTGGTGCTGAGCATCACCTACATCGTGGTGTTGTCGTCGATCCTGCTGCAGGGTCTGACCATCGGCAAACTGGTGCGCCATGTCACCCAGGATGCCCCGGCGGCCAAGGCCGAGGCCCACTGATCATTTCTTGATCTGCCGCGGATCGGGCGCCGGTGCCCGGTCTGCGTTCCTGTTCGGCTTGCCACTTTCACTACGCACCTGGGCATGGCTGATCAGGGCGAAGATGAAACTGCCTCCAATGATGTTCCCGGCCAGGGTCGGCCCGGCGAACACCATCCAGAAATCCCGCCACGGCAACTCGCCGGCAAATACCAGGTAGGACACTTCCGCCGAGCCCACCACGATGTGAGTGAAATCCCCCAGCGCCATCAGGTAGGTGATCAGGATGATGATCCACAGCTTGGCGCTCTCCATGGACGGGATCATCCAGACCATGGTGGCAATCATCCAGCCGGAGATGATGCCCTTGGCGAACATCTGCGCTCTGTCGTTCTCCATGACCTTGCGGCCGATTTCCAGAAAGGCCTGATCGGTCTTGCCGTCGAAAATCGGCAAGTGCAGCATCACATAGGCCACCAGCAGGGTGCCGCACAGGTTGCCCACCAGCACCACGCCCCACAAGCGCAGCAAGCGCCCGAAGTTGTTCAGGCTCGGCTTGCTCATCACCGGCAGCACGGCTGTCAGGGTGTTTTCCGTGAACAGTTGCTGGCGCGCCAGAATCACCGCCAGAAAACCCGCGCAATAGCCAAAGCTGGCAATGACCTTGAAGGCCTCGCCGTCGGGCAGGCGGGAGTGGAGCAGGCCCATGCCCATCAGCGACAGGCCCATGGTCAGGCCGGCAGCCAGGGCCGACCACCAGAGGGCTGCGACAGTGCGCTCCAGTTCCTGGTCGCCCTGGGTGCGGATGATTTCATGCAGGACCGCCGCGCGGGGCGGCTGGTTATGGTCGACCTCATGCTGCTCTTGAGCAGAGAGGCCGGGGGTCTTGCCATCTTTTTGCGCGTCCATAAGGCTCCTGAACCAGGCGGGTCATTTAGCTACGACACGCTGGGCTCGGGGCTGTTCCTTTCTGCGCAAGGCATCAGGCGTCGGAAGCGTCATCCTTGAACTGGTCTTTGACGTATTTGATTTCGGTGCGGCCGTGAGGCGCCGGCAGGCCGTCTTCCCCCAGGTTGACGAAGACCATCTTCTCCACCGTGAGAATGGATTTGCGAGTGATCTTGTTGCGCACTTCGCACGTCAGGGTGATCGAGGTACGACCGAATTCGGTGGCGGTGATACCCAGCTCGATGATGTCGCCCTGGCGCGAGGCGCTGACGAAGTTGATTTCCGAGATGTACTTGGTCACGACTCGCTGGTTGCCCAGCTGGACAATGGCGTAGATCGCCGCTTCTTCGTCGATCCAGCGCAACAGGCTGCCGCCGAACAGCGTGCCGTTGGGGTTGAGGTCTTCGGGTTTTACCCACTTGCGGGTGTGGAAATTCATATGCACTCCTGACCGTCCTGCCAATTGATGCCCGGCATAATGGCAGACCGGGCAGTCATGCTCTATGCAACATCGACTATGGTCGCGATTAACGATCTTCATCCAGGTGACATAAACACTTTTGGAAGTCTGGCTCAGGCGGCTATAATCGCCACCGTTTCAAAACGGTCATCTGCACTTGATACCGTTTTCCCGCCACCTGTCCGAGGGGCGCTGCAGCAGGCATGACCTGTCAGGCTCGGATGGGGCGTTGTTGGTACAGGGCTCCCTGTATGGACACTAAACGCACAACGGCGCCCATTCGCACACTACGAATGGAGGCTCTTGATGAGCGCTGTAAACACGCCTGCAGGTTTTACCGACTACAAAGTCGCCGACATCTCCCTGGCTGCCTGGGGTCGTCGCGAAACCATCATCGCCGAATCGGAAATGCCGGCCCTGATGGGTCTGCGCCGCAAGTACCTGGCTGAACAGCCACTCAAGGGCGCCAAGATCCTCGGCTGCATCCACATGACCATCCAGACCGCCGTGCTGATCGAAACCCTGGTTGCCCTGGGTGCCGAAGTACGCTGGTCGTCCTGCAACATTTTCTCGACTCAAGACCAGGCCGCAGCCTCCATCGCCGCTGCCGGCATTCCTGTGTTCGCCTGGAAAGGCGAGACCGAAGAAGAGTACGAGTGGTGCCTGGAGCAGACCATCCTCAAGGATGGCAAGCCTTGGGACGCCAACATGATCCTCGACGACGGCGGCGACCTGACCCAGCTGCTGCACGACAAGTACCCACAGGTACTGGACCGCGTTCACGGCGTGACCGAAGAAACCACCACCGGCGTGCACCGCCTGCTGGACATGCTGGCCAAGGGCGAGCTGAAGGTTCCTGCGATCAACGTCAACGACTCGGTGACCAAGAGCAAGAACGACAACAAGTACGGCTGCCGTCACAGCCTGAACGACGCCATCAAGCGCGGCACCGACCACCTGCTGTCCGGCAAGCAAGCGCTGGTCATCGGCTACGGTGACGTAGGCAAGGGCTCGGCCCAGTCCCTGCGTCAGGAAGGCATGATCGTCAAGGTTTCGGAAGTGGACCCGATCTGCGCCATGCAAGCCTGCATGGACGGTTTCGAGCTGGTTTCGCCGTTCATCGACGGTATCAACCACGGCACCGAAGCCAGCATCGACAAAGCCCTGCTGGGCAAGATCGACCTGATCGTGACCACCACCGGTAACGTCAATGTTTGCGACGCAAACATGCTCAAGGCCCTGAAAAAGCGTGCCGTGGTCTGCAACATCGGCCACTTCGACAACGAAATCGACACCGCTTTCATGCGCAAGAACTGGGCATGGGAAGAAGTGAAGCCACAGGTGCACAAGATCCACCGCACCGGTCCTGGCGATTTCGATGCACAGAACGACGACTACCTGATCCTGCTGGCCGAAGGCCGCCTGGTGAACCTGGGCAACGCCACCGGTCACCCAAGCCGCATCATGGACGGTTCGTTCGCCAACCAGGTCCTGGCACAGATCTTCCTGTTCGGCCAGAAGTACGCCGACCTGTCGCCGGCCCAGAAAGCCGAGCGCCTGACTGTTGAAGTACTGCCGAAGAAACTCGACGAAGAAGTGGCCCTGGAAATGGTTCGCGGCTTCGGCGGCGTGGTCACTCAACTGACCAAGCAACAGGCTGAATACATCGGCGTAACCGTCGAAGGCCCGTTCAAGCCAGACGCCTACCGCTACTAAGAGCAGCTGCAGGCGGCAAGTCATCAGCGGCAAGCAAAGAGTCAAAAGCTCTGCTTGCTGCAACTGACCTGGTGCTTGCCCTAATCGCTATAGCAGTTTCAAGCAGCAGGCTGCAGGCACAAGAAACCAGCGCACCTCCGCTTTTTCTTGGCGCTTGCCGCCTGTTACTTGCAACTGGAGGTCCCCTCCATGTCCAAAGATCGTCGCTACAGCTTCGAGTTCTTCCCCACCAAGACCGATGCTGGGCATGAAAAACTGCTCGCCACTGCCCGTCAGCTGGCCGGCTACAACCCCGATTTCTTTTCCTGCACCTACGGTGCCGGCGGCTCGACCCGTGATCGCACGGTCAACACCGTGCTGCAACTGGAGAGCGAAGTTAAAGTCCCTGCGGCGCCGCACCTGTCCTGCGTCGGCGACAGTAAGGACGACCTGCGCGGCCTGCTGCAGCAGTACCAGGCAGCCGGCATCAAGCGCATTGTCGCCCTGCGTGGCGACCTGCCTTCGGGCATGGGCATGGCCAGCGGTGAACTGCGCTACGCCAATGACCTGGTGAGCTTCATCCGCGAGGAAACCGGCAGCCACTTCCATATCGAAGTCGCCGCCTACCCGGAAATGCACCCGCAAGCGCGCAACTTCGAGGAAGACCTGGTCAACTTCGTGCGCAAGGCCAATGCCGGTGCCGACAGTGCGATCACCCAGTACTTCTTCAACGCCGACAGCTACTTCTACTTCGTCGAGCGCGTGCAGAAGATGGGCGTGAACATCCCGATCGTGCCGGGCATCATGCCCATCACCAACTACAGCAAGCTGGCGCGCTTCTCCGACGCCTGCGGCGCAGAGATTCCGCGCTGGATCCGCAAGCAGCTGGAAGCCTATGGCGATGACAGCGCCAGCATCCAGGCCTTCGGTGAACAGGTAATCAGTGACATGTGCGAACGCCTGCTCCAGGGCGGCGCACCCGGACTGCACTTCTATACCTTGAACCAGGCCGACCCGAGCCTGGCGATCTGGAACAACCTCCAGCTGCCACGCTGACAGGCTGCAACCCAAGCTCCGGGCCCTGGTGAAAACCGGGGCCTTTTTGTTTGCAGCAGCCTTGAGCTAGAGCGTCCGGAACTGCCTCTAGCAATTGCATGATCTCTCGTCGTAATCTCCAGCAATGTCCGTCATAGCCCGGTTGCTGACCACCTTTCTCTGCACTTGCCTGAGCCTTGCCGCCCATGGCGAGAAGCTGCGCATTGTCACCGAACCCTGGGCGCCCTATGTCTATGAGGAAAATGGCACGGCCAAGGGCCTGGACTACGAAACCACCGCCATTGTCTTCCAGCGCCTGGGCATAGAGGTGCAGTGGCAGTTCCTGCCCTGGAAACGCTGCCTGGCGATGCTGGAAACCGGCCAGGCCGATGGCGCCCTGGACATCTTCCACAGCGACCAACGCGACGGCACCCTGCTCTACCCCAACGAGCCGCTCTCGGACGTGGAGTTCGTGATGTTCTATGCCAACCAGCGCCCACACCCGTTCAAGCGCCTGAACGAACTCAAGGGCCTGACCATCGGCACTTCCCCCGGCTATCTGTACAGCGACGATTTCAGCAACTCGACCCTGTTCAACCGCGAACCGGCCCCCACCCACGAAGCCAATTTCGGCAAGCTGCTGCTGGGGCGGATCGACCTGCTGATTACCGACAAACGGGTCGGCCAGCACCTGCTGGACAGCCTGGGGCTGCGTGACCAGGTCAGCCAGAACCCCACTGTCATCAGCCGCCAGAGCCAATACCTGGCCGTGCGCCGCAATGCCGGCATGGACCTGCTGGTACAGCGCTTCGGCGCCGAACTGAAGCGCTTCAAGCGCGAACCGGCCTACGCCCAACTGAGCGCCAAGTACGGTGCTGAACCTGCCCTGCCGCCGGTCAGGTCTTCATCAACCCGCGAGTCAGAAAAAACCGTTGAGCAGCAGGAAAGCAGCGCACACTGATTGCTCTGTTATACTCCGGCCTCCCGCCAGGCTCACGCCCGGACGCTGGACCCTGTTCAAGGCCTCTCCACCCCGCTACGGCGCAGCCAACCGGCCCGCGCGAGCCGCCGGTGAATGACCCTTCAGGCCAGCAGGACCGGACGGGATTGCGTCCTCTTAAACGCCATTCACGCCCGGCAAGATTATCCCTTTGGGCCAAGCCCTCACTAAAACAGGATTACTCATGTCCTTTGCTTCCCTCGGTCTCTCCGAGGCTTTAGTCGGCGCCATCGAAGCCGCCGGCTACACCCAGCCTACTCCGGTGCAACAGCGGGCCATTCCCGCCGTGTTGCAAGGTCGCGATCTGATGGTCGCGGCACAGACAGGTACTGGTAAAACCGGCGGTTTCGCCCTTCCGATCCTGGAACGGTTGTTTCCCAACGGTCATCCGGACAAATCCCAGCGTCATGGCCCGCGCCAACCCCGCGTACTGGTCCTGACCCCCACTCGCGAGCTGGCCGCGCAAGTGCATGACAGCTTCAAGCTGTACGCCCGCGACCTGAAGTTCGTCAGCGCCTGCATCTTCGGCGGCGTCGGCATGAACCCGCAGGTTCAGGCCATGGCCCGTGGCGTCGATGTGCTGGTGGCGTGCCCCGGCCGTCTGCTGGACCTGGCTGGCCAGGGCAGCGTCGACCTGTCCCACGTGGAAATCCTGGTTCTCGACGAAGCCGACCGCATGCTCGACATGGGCTTCGTCCATGACGTCAAGAAAGTCCTCGCCCGCCTGCCGGCCAAGCGCCAGAACCTGCTGTTCTCCGCGACCTTCTCCAAGGACATCACGGACCTGGCCGGCAAGCTGCTGCACAACCCCGAGCGCATCGAAGTGACCCCGCCGAACACCACGGTGGAGCGTATCGAGCAGCGGGTCTTCCGCCTGCCGGCCAGCCACAAGCGTGCCCTGCTGGCGCACCTGATCACCGCCGGCGCCTGGGAACAGGTCCTGGTGTTCACCCGGACCAAGCACGGCGCCAACCGCCTGGCCGAGTACCTGGACAAGCACGGCCTGAGCGCTGTGGCGATCCACGGCAACAAGAGCCAGAACGCCCGTACCAAAGCGCTGGCCGACTTCAAGGCCGGCGAAGTGCGGATCCTGGTCGCCACCGATATCGCCGCCCGCGGCCTGGATATCGACCAACTGCCTCACGTGGTCAACTTCGAGCTGCCTAACGTCGACGAAGACTACGTGCACCGTATTGGCCGTACCGGCCGTGCCGGTCGCTCCGGCGAAGCCATCTCCCTGGTGGCTCCGGACGAAGAGAAACTGCTGAAAAGCATCGAGCGCATGACCAAGCAGAAGATCGCCGACGGTGACCTGATGGGCTTCGATGCCAGTGCAGTGGAAGCCGAGAAGCCGGAAGTGCGCGAGCGTCCGGATGTGCGCAACCCGCGCAATCCCCGTGGCCCACGCGGCGATGGCCCGAACGGCGGTGGCGGTGGTGGCGGTCGCAAGGACAAGGGCAAGGACAAGGGCGGCAAGGAAAAACCCGCCCGTGGCGAACGCCCGGCCCGCGAGCAGAAGCCTCGTGAAGGCACCCCGGCCCGCGAACAGCGTCAACCGACGCCCCGTGCCGATCGCGCACCGGACGAGTTCCTCGATGACGACGTGGACAACTTCGGTAACCGCGCTGACTACGTCAGCCCGTACCAGAACAAGAACAACCAGGGCCGCGGCCGCCGCCCAGGGGCTCCGGCCCAGGGTGCGGGCGCTGGCAATCCGCCACGCGGCGGTGCCGGTGGTGGCCAGGGTCGCTCCGGCAACCCGCGCAACAGCAACGGCAGCACCACCGGCACCGCGCCGGCCAAGCGCAGTGGCGGCCCGCGCAACGGCGCCCCTCGTGACAGCCAGGGCCGTCGCGACGAGCCGCGCAATCGCCGCCCGAACCGTGACGATCAGCCACGCCAGGAACCGGCCGTGCAGAATCCTCGGGGCAACCAGCCGAAGATCATGCACAAGGAATCCAAGGCCGATCGTTTCCCGACGCCTGAGCAGCTGGATCAGTTGCCAAGCCGTCCACGGGGCGAAAAGCCGGCGCTGCTGACCCGCAACCGCTGAGCCTCGCGCTGAAATGAAAAACGCCCCTGGCCGCAAGGCCCGGGGCGTTTTTCATGGCGGCTGGTCGAGGGCGTTTCTGTAGCCGCTGCCGCAGGCTGCGAACGACGGGAAACCCGGCGCCAGGACCTGACCGGCTCACCGCATTTCATGACGGGCAATAAAAAATGCCCCCGGTTTGTGGTCGGGGGCGTTTTTTGCTTTCGCAGGTTGCGATCAGTCCTATAAGGGCTGTGCGGGGGAGATCGCGAAGGCCCTGCGGGCCTTGTCGCAGCCTGCGGCAGCGGCTACAGACGAAGCATTACTTCGCTTTCACGCCTTCGAAGCTGATGTACAGGTCAACATTGTTGGAGGCCGGGCCCAGGTCCATCATCTTGCCGAAATCCTGGCGATTGATGCTGGTGGTACCTTCGAAGCCGGCACGGTAGCCGCCCCATGGGTCCTTGCCTTCACCCAGGAAGGTGGCCTTGACCACGACCGGCTTGGTCACGCCGTGCAGGGTCAGGTCGCCGGCCACGTCAGCGGTCAGCTTGCCGTCGGCGTTCTTGCCGGTGGGCTTGACGCTGGTGGAGACGAACTTGGCGTCGGCAAACTTGCCAGCGTCCAGGAAGTCCTTGCTGGTGATGTGCTTGTCACGTTCGGCGTGGTTGGTGAACACGCTGGCGGTGCGCACGTTGACTTCGATCTTGGCGTCTTCCGGCTTGGCCGCGTCAAAGCTGAACTTGCCGTCCAGGTCCTTGAAGGTACCGGTGATGAAGCTGTAGCCCAGGTGGCTGATCTTGAAGTCGACGAAGGCGTGCTGGCCTTCCTTGTCGATCACGTAGTCCGCTGCCATCACTTGACCGGCCGCCAATACAGCAGATCCGATTGCCAGAGCGGCGAGAGTCTTTTTCAACATGCTTTCTATTCCTTTTGAGTCAAGGTTGAACATCAGGCTTTGCGACCCAGCATACGGGTAAGGGTCGCATCACGATCGATAAAGTGGTGCTTCAGCGCAGCCAGGCCATGGATACCGGCAAAGATCACCAGTGCCCAGGCCAGGTACAGATGCACCACACCTGCTACATCTGCCTGGTCCGGTAGTCCCGAGATCAGGGCAGGAACTTCAAACAAGCCGAACACCGGGATACCCACGCCGTCGGCGGTGGAGATCAGGTAACCGGCAATCATGACCGCGAACAGGCCGAGGTAGAGGAACGCGTGCCCCAGCTTGGCCCCCAGGCGGGTCAGCGGCCCATGGCTGGCCGGGGCCGGCGGCGGTGGGCTGACCCACCGCCACAACACCCGCAGCAGCATGATTGCAAACAGTGTCAGGCCGATACTCTTGTGCAGGTCCGGCGCGTCTTTGCGCCAGGTGCTGTAGTAGTCGAGGCCGACCATCCACAGGCCCAGGGCGAACAGACCAAACACCGCCAGGGCCACGCCCCAGTGCAGAACAATGCTGACCCAACCATAGCGAGAAGAAGAATTACGTAACTGCATCAGTTGCATCCTGTAAGAAACGCAGATCAAGACTAGCGATTTACCTATCGAATTAAAGCGGAATTTTTTGCTTTGAAATATCGAGAAATACGATCAGTAGTCTGGACCGAGCGCGTTAAGAAAAGATTAAGCCTCACGCCAAGCCAGCCTCCTTGCTCCCTCGCGCCGTGCCCTGGGTCTTGCAGGCGGCGTCTTTGCACCTGACGCATCACGCCGTGGCGCGTCTTGCACAATAGGTTGTCCCGCGGCCATGCATTGCATAGGCTTGCCCGATTGTTCGCCCGCGCCGTTGGCGGGCCGCTTCCAGGAGACTGTACATGGGCCTGAATAACCAGTGGATGCAACGCGATCTTGCGGTGCTGTGGCATCCCTGCACCCAGATGAAAGACCACGAACAGCTGCCGTTGATCCCCATCAAGCGAGGCGAAGGCGTCTGGCTGGAAGACTTCGAAGGCAAACGCTACCTGGATGCGGTCAGCTCCTGGTGGGTCAATGTGTTCGGCCACGCCAACCCGCGCATCAACCAGCGCATCAAGGACCAGGTGGACCAGCTGGAACACGTGATCCTCGCCGGCTTCAGCCACCAGCCGGTGATCGAGTTGTCCGAGCGCCTGGTCAAGATCACCCCCGAAGGCCTGACCCGCTGCTTCTACGCCGACAACGGTTCGTCATGCATCGAAGTGGCGATGAAGATGAGCTTTCACTACTGGATCAACCGCGGCCAACCGAACAAGAAGCGCTTCGTCACCCTGAGCAACAGCTACCACGGCGAAACCATCGCCGCCATGTCAGTGGGCGATGTGCCGCTGTTCACCGAGACTTACAAGGCCCTGCTGCTGGACACCCTCAAGGTGCCGAGCCCGGACTGCTACCTGCGGCCCGAAGGCATGAGCTGGGAAGAACACTCGCGGAACATGTTCGCCGCCATGGAGCAGACCCTGGCCGAGCACCACGAAACAGTGGCCGCGGTCATAGTCGAGCCGCTGATCCAGGGCGCCGGCGGCATGCGCATGTATCACCCGGTGTACCTCAAGCTGCTGCGCGAAGCCTGCGACCGCTATGGCGTGCACCTGATCCATGACGAGATCGCCGTGGGTTTCGGCCGCACCGGCACGATGTTCGCCTGCGAGCAGGCCGGCATCCGCCCGGATTTCCTGTGCCTGTCCAAGGCCCTGACCGGCGGCTACCTGCCCCTGGCCGCGTGCATGACCACCGACGATGTCTACAGCGCCTTCTACGACGACTACCCGACCCTGCGCGCCTTCCTCCACTCCCACAGCTACACCGGTAACCCGCTGGCCTGTGCCGCGGCCCTGGCGACCCTGGATATCTTCGAGCAGGACAATGTGGTGGAGAACAACCACGCGCTTGCCCGGCGCATGGCCAGCGCCACCGCGCACCTGGTGGACCACCCCCACGTTGCCGAAGTACGCCAGACCGGCATGGTCCTGGCCATCGAGATGGTCCAGGACAAGGCCAGCAAGACCGCCTACCCCTGGCAGGAACGCCGCGGCCTGAAAGTCTTCCAGCACGCCCTGGAACGCGGCGCCCTGTTGCGTCCCCTGGGCAGCGTGGTGTATTTCCTGCCGCCGTACGTGATCACCCCGGAACAGATCGACTTCCTCGCCGAAGTCGCCAGTGAAGGCATCGATATCGCCACCCGCGACCAGGTCAGCGTGGCGGTGCCCAAGGACTTCCACCCCGGCTTTCGCGATCCGGGCTAGAGCAGGTCGTTAGTTGTGGCGAGGGAGCTTGCTCCCTCGCCACAGAACGCTTTCCACCGATTCACATTCAACAGAGAACCCAGATGAGATTGTCCCGCTTCTTTATCGACGCCCCCCTGAGCCTAGGCGAACACGAGTTGCCGGAAGCCCAGGCACACTACATCGGGCGCGTACTGCGCATGGCCGAAGGTGCTGCCCTGCAGGTGTTCGATGGCTCGGGCACCGAGTTTCGCGGGGCTCTGGTGGAAGTGGGCAAGAAGCGGGTTCGGGTCCAGCTGAATGAAAGCTTCGCCGGCCAGCAAGAATCACCGCTGCGGATTCACCTGGGCCAGGGCCTGTCCCGGGGCGAGCGCATGGACTGGGCGATCCAGAAGGCCACGGAGCTTGGGGTCAGCGAAATCACCCCGATCTTCAGCGAGCGCTGCGAAGTGCGGCTCAAGGACGAACGCGCCGACAAGCGCCTGCTGCACTGGCGCCAGGTGGCCATCAGCGCCTGCGAACAGTGCGGCCGCTCACAGGTCCCGGTGATCCACCCACCCGTGCTGCTGGCGGACTGGATCACGCAGGCCCGGGCCGACCTGAAGCTGGTGCTGCACCCCGTGGCCCAGCCCCTGGAAAGCCACGCCAAGCCTGCCAGCCTGGCGTTCCTCATTGGCCCTGAAGGCGGCCTGACAGACGCCGAAGTGGAACTGTCCCACAGCGCCGGTTTCCTCCCCGCACGCCTGGGGCCGCGGGTGCTGCGTACCGAAACCGCACCGGTGGTGGCCCTGGCCGTGGCCCAGCAACTGTGGGGCGACTTCTAACCCCTCCTGGTGGTGGCTATTGCACCGGATCGCTGGTGGGTTGGGCGATGATCGCTTTGAGTTCACTGGTCATGGGGAATTCCAGGTTCAGGCCCTTGGGCGGAATCGGCTGCTGGAACCAGCGCTGGTAAATGCCGTTGATCTCCCCGGAGCGGTACAGGTCCGCCAGGGCGCCATTGACCAGGGCCAGGAACTGCGGGTCATCCTTGCGCACCATGCAGCTGTAGATCTCCCGCGACTGTTCTTCCCCCACCACCACCCAGTTGTGCGGATCCCGGGCCTTGGCCCGCTCGCCGTACAGCAACGCATCGTCCATGTAGAACGCCGCCGCACGCCCCGACTGGAGCATCTGGAAGGCCTCGCCGTGGTCCTTGGCGCTGATCACGAACATGTCGATCTTGTGCTCGACGTTGTAGCTCTTGAGAAAGCGCTCGTTGGTGGTCCCCGCCGTGGTCACCACGTTCTTGCCCCGCAGGTCGGCGAAGCTCTTGATCCCGCTGTCCTTGGCGGTCAGCAACTGGCCTTTGACGTAGATGAAACCGTAGGAAAACGCCACCTGCTTCTGCCGCTCGGCCGTCACCCCGGTGGAACCGCACTCCAGGTCCACGGTGCCGTTCTGCACCAGGGGAATGCGGGTCTGCGAGGTCACCAGGTTGTATTTCACCTTCAGGTTGGGCAGGTGCAACTGCTGCTGGATGCGCTCCACCACCTTGCTCGCCAGCTCCACGGAATAACCCATGGGCTTGCCGCTGTTATCCCCCACGTAGGAAAAGGGCACCGAGGCATCGCGATAACCCAAGGTAATACTGGCGCTGTTGGCGATCTTCGCCAGGGTGCCCTGCAGAGGCGCTTCATTGGCCTGGGACATGGCGCTGAACAGCAGCCCCAAGGTGCAGCCGAGCAACGTGATCTTATGCATTGTTATTCTCCGTTGTGGGTAAGGGCAGTTAGCGGCGGGCCGCGATGATGCTGATTTCGACAAGGATCTGCGGGCGCGCCAGGGCCGCCTGCAAGGTGGTGCGCGCCGGCGCCTGGCCGGGGGACAGCCAGGCCGACCAGACTTCGTTCATCACCGCGAAATCGGCCTGGATGTCCTTGAGGTAGATCGTCGCGCTGAGCAGGTGCTCCTTGTCGCTGCCGGCCTCGGCCAGCAAGGCGTCGATCTTCTCCAGCACCTCGCGGGTCTGGCCGCCGATATCGCTGCTGGCCCCCGGCACCTGCCCGGAAAGAAACACCAGTCCGGCAAAGCTCACCGCGCCACTCAGGCGCTCGTTGCTGTGGATACGCTGGATACTCATCTGAAGACTCCTTTTAACGTTCAGGCAACGCGGGGCGCCAGGCCCTGCATGTCGATACTGGTGCAACGCTGGCCGATCAGTTCGCCCAGCAATTGGCCGCTGCCACAGGCCAGGGTGAACCCCAGCGCGCCGTGGCCAAGGTTGAGCCACAGGTTGCGGTAGGCGGTGGCCCCGATCAGCGGCACGCCGCTGGGGGTAGCCGGACGCATGCCGGCCCATTCCACGGCTGCCTGATAGTCACCTGCCTCGGCGAAGGTCTGGGCCGCCTGACGGCGCATCAGGGCCAGGCGGCCGGGGTCTGGCGCCGGGTCGAAACCGACGATGTCGACCATGGCCGCCACCCGCAGTTGCTGGCCGATACGCGCATAGACGATCTTGCGGTTGTAGTCGGTGATGCTGATGTCCGGCGCCCGGTGCTGCGGGCCGATGGGCACGCTGAGGCTGTAGCCCTTGAGCGGATACAGCGGCAGTTGGAGCCCGGGCAGGCGCAGTTCGGCGCTGCGGTGCCCGGCCGCCAGCACCAGTTGGTCCACCGGCAACATGCGCTCCCCCAGGTCGATGGCCTGGACCTTATCCCCCCCATGGTGAATGCCCCGCACCCGCTGGCCCAGTAGGATTTCGCAGCGCCCGGAAGCGCGCAGCCGCGTGGCCAGTTGCTGGCAGAAGGCGTGGCAGTCGGCCACTTCTTCATCCGGGGTATAGATACCGCCGACGAAGGGCGTATCCCCCAGGGCCGGTTCCAGGGCCGTGCATTCGACAGCGCAAAGCACCTGTTGCTGGCCGCTGTCCGCCAGGTTGTGGCGGGCGTGCTCGAAGCTTTTTTGCTCGCGGAAAGTCACCAGCTTGCCGTTGCGCCGCCAGTCGAAGCCTTGTAGGCCATCCTCTTCGCGCCAGCTTTGCAGGGTGCTCTGGCTGAGCAGCGCCAGGCGCAGTAGGTGCGCGCCATTGCGCCGGTTCACCGAGTGCCGGCAAGCACCGAGGAACCCCGCCAGCCAGCGCCACTGCGCCGGGTCCAGGCGTGGCCGCAGCTTGAGCGGAGAGTCGCCCTTGAGCATCCAGCCCAGGGCCTGCCAGGGCACCCCGGCATCGGCCAGAGGCGCCACATAGCGATAGGACAACTGCCCGCCGTTGGCGAAACTGGTCTGGCTGCCCAGGGACTCCTGAGCCTCCACCAGGGTCACCTCAAAGCCCTGGCGGACCAGGGCGTAGGCACTGGCCAAGCCGATGACGCCCCCTCCAATGATGCAAACCCGCTGACTCATGACTGCCCCTGGCCTGTTGGTCGATGGCCCAAGGTTAGGGGCAGGTGACAGGCGCCGGACAATGAATAAAGATGGACCTCCCATAAACAAAGGTTATGGACTGCCCCATGCGCCTTCGTCATATCGAGATTTTCCAGGCCATCCGCCAGACCGGCTCCATCAGCGGCGCAGCGCAGTTGCTGCATGTCTCCCAGCCGGCAGTGACCAAGGTTTTGCAGCACGCCGAACTGCAGCTGGGTTTCCCGTTGTTCCTGCGGGTGCGGGGCAAGTTGCAGCCAACCCCGGAAGCCCTGGAGCTGGAGCGGGAAGTGGACAAGGTCAGCGAGAGCCTGCAAGGGGTACGGCGCCTGGCCCAGAACCTGCGCCGGGCGCCGGGCCACAGCCTGCGCATCGGCGCCACACCAGCCCTGGCCCTGGCCTTGCTGCCGCCCGCCATCAGTGAATGGACCCGCCTTTACCCGGACAGCCTGTGCGAACTGTCCAGCGCCCATAGCCGCGAGCTGGTACAGAACCTGCTGATGCGCGAAATCGACCTGGCGCTGACCCTGCAACCCCCGGATCACCCGGGCCTGAGCGCCCAACCCCTGGCCCAGGGTGTGCTGGTGGCCCTGGCGCCGCTGGGCTTCTGGCCCGAACACAGCCGCGGCCAGCCCCTGGCGCTGCAGGAGCTGGCGGACGCGCCACTGATTGGCCTGAGCAGCGCCGACCCGTTGTCGGCCCGGCTCGACAGCTACCTCAAGTCGGTGGAGCCGCCGCCGCGGGTGAGCATTGCCGTGCAGACCTATTCCCTGGCCCGGGCCATGGTTGAGTCCGGCGCCGGGCTGGCCTTGATCGACCCCTTTACCGCCCTGGGCGCCTCAACGGCCAACACCGCTATCCGCCCCTTGAGCCCGCCGCTGCCGATCACCCTGTACGCCGTGACCCGCGCCGCAGAACCGCCGCCCCACACCCTGGCCAGCCTGCTGGAAATCTTCGCCCACCAGGCCCAGGCCCAGCTCGACCGCCCCTTGTAGGAGCTGGATTGCCAGCGAAAGCGTCCGCCAGCCCGGTGCTAATCCAGAGGACCCGCTGCGCCGGCCAGCCGGCCGCTACAGGACGTAGAACAGGATCGCGACGAAATGCAGCAGGCTGCCGGCGATCACGAACAGGTGCCAGATGCCGTGGGCATGACGCAGGCGGCTGTCGAGGGCAAAGAAGATGATGCCCACGGTGTACAGCACCCCGCCCGTGGCCAGCCAGGCGAAGCCGGCTGGCCCCAGGGCCGCCAGCAGCGGCTTGACCGCCACCAGGACGATCCAACCCATCACCGCGTAGATCACGATGGAGAGAATCCGCGCCTCGGAGCGCGGCTTGATCTCCTGGAGGATGCCGATCAGCGCCAGCCCCCAGACGATGCCGAACAGGGTCCAGCCCCAGGGCCCGCGCAGGGTCACCAGGCAGAACGGCGTGTAACTGCCGGCAATCAGCAGGTAGATCGAAAAATGATCAACCTTCTGCATGATGTTCTTCGCCCGTCCGCGCACGCTGTGGTAGACCGTGGACACGCTGTAGAGCACCAGCAAGGTGAAGGAATAGATCGCCACGCTGACGATCTTCCACGGGCTGCCATCCAGGCTGGCCAACACCACCAGCCAGATGCCGCCGATAAACGCCGCGATTGCCCCCAGCAGGTGGGTCCAGGCGTTGAATCTTTCTCCGTGATACATCAGTCGCTCACCCTTGAAACATTGAAAAAACACGCAAGGCTCAGGCCTGCAGCTTGAAAGCGCAATATGTCTATTGGGGCGCGGCCGAGAAAAAACCAGCGGCCACGTCCTGACCGATCGGGCATCATCACCCCCTCCTCAGCAGAGTCCGGACCATGCTCATCGACGAAGAGTTGACCCTGAAAAAGCTCGAAGTGTTTCTGGCCTTCATGCGCACCGGCAACCTGGCCCGCGCCGCCGCCGAGTTGCAGACCAGCAATGTCAGCGTGCACCGGGCCATTCACTCCCTGGAAAATGCCCTGCGCTGCCCGCTGTTCAAGCATGAAGGGCGCAACCTGACGCCCCTGGAAAGCGCCTTCGTCCTGGAGGAACGGGCACAGAAGCTGGTGCAGGACGTGGTCGAGAGCGTGCGCCTGACCCGCGAAGCGGCGGGCTTTTCAGCAGAACGCTTCAAGCTCGGCGCACTTTACTCGCTGACGGTGAAAACCGTGCCGCAGCTGATCATGGGCCTCAAGCTGCGCCGCAGCGAGCTGAACATCGACCTGATCCTGGGCTCCAACATCGACCTTTTGTACAAGCTCAAGAACATGGAGGTGGACGCCATCCTGATTTCCCTGGACGACAGCGCCCATGACCCGGACTGCGAGCAACTGCCGTTGTTTTCCGATGACATTTTTCTCGCCACCCCCGCCGATTCGCCCTTTGCCCAGCAGAGCGAAGTGGACCTGGCCGACGTGCGCGACGCCACCTTCATCACCCTGACCCAGGGCTTTGCCACCCATCAGGACGGGGTGCGAGTGTTCAAGCAAGCAGGGGTCGAACCCAAGGTGGCGATGCAGGTCAACGACATCTTCACCCTGCTGAGCATGGTCAGCTCCGGGGTCGGTTATGCGTTGCTGCCGGGGAGGATCGCGGCGGTGTATGAGAACCGCGTGAAACTGATACCACTGCAGGCGCGCTACCGCCTGCAGCAGCATATCGGCGTGGTGTTTCTCAAGGCCAAGGAGCGCGACCCGAACCTGTTGGCGCTCCTGGCCGAATGCCGGATGTACGCCAACCGGCAAAGTACCTAGAGGCCGGTGCCTACGCGCCCAGCAGGCCGCGCATCAGCAGGAACAGCAACGACGGCCCCAGCAGGCAACCCAGGGCGGTGTAGAACGCCGCCGTCAGGCAACCGTAGGGCACCAACTTCGGATCGGTGGCCGCCAGCCCCCCGGCAACACCGCTGGAGGTGCCCATCAGGCCGCCGAAGATCACCGCGCTGCGCGGGTTGTTGAGGCCGATCAACGGCGCCACGAACGGCGTCATCACCATCACCAGGATCGCCTTGATCAAGCCCGCGGCAATCGACAGCGCCATGACTTCGGAACTGGCGCCAATCGCCGCCCCGGTCACCGGACCGACGATGTAGGTCACCGCCCCGGCGCCAATGGTGGTCAGGCTCACCGCATCGGTATACCCAAAGGCCATGGCCACGCCGACTCCAGCCACAAAGGACGAGCCGACCCCGACGAACAGCGCCAGTACGCCGACGAATCCGGCGCGCTTGAGCTCCTCGACACTGACCCCGAAGGCCGTGGCGACAATCGCGAAGTCCCGCAGCATTGCCCCGCCCAGCAGGCCGATGCCCGAGAGCAGCGGAATGTCCACCACGCCCTTCTGCCCACCGGTGAAAGCACCGCCCACATAGGACAGCACCAGCCCCAGCAGAATGGCGATGGCCGAGCCGTGCAGGCGGCCCTTGGTAAAGGTGTTGGAGATCCAGTAGGACACCCACATGGTGATCCCGATCACCGCAAAGCCGCTAATCAGCCCGTAGCCGGTAATGACCTTCATCATCGATTCGTACATGGCCCTTACCCCACTGTTTTCTGAGCAACGGCAGCATCAGGCGCCTTGTTGCCGATGCGCACCAGCACCGGTACCAGGGCGAAGGCGATCACCACCGCCAAGGTACCGGCGAGAATCGCCATCGGACCGCCCTTGAGCGCGCCATAGACGTTCTGCTGGGCGGCCATGGCCACCACGATGGGGATGTACACTGCGCCCCAGAACTCCACGCCCTGTTCGGACTTGCCGGCGAACAGCCCGCGCTTGTGCAGGTAACTGCCCAGGCCGATCAACAGCAGCATGGCGATACCGACCCCGCCGACATTGGCCGGCACGCCGATCAATTTGCCCAGCAGCTCACCGATGAAAATACCCACCAGGGTACAAAAGGCCAGGAAGGCCACACCGTAGATAATCATTGTCGTAGTCCTCAAAGTGCATCGTCGAAGTTGTTGTTCTTGTGCTTCGTCAGCCTGAGTCGGTGCTCTATCGGTCGCGGCTTCCCTCCTCACTCAACAGGGCTTGCAGGGTATCCAGGCGCGCGCCGTCGAAGGCGATCACCGTCCCTTGGGCAAACACCCGGCGGGCCAGCCCGGTCAGTACCGCGCCGGGAGGCAATTCGATCTGCAGGCGCACCCCGCGCTCGTAGGCGCTTTGCACCGTGCCGCGCCAGTCGACGACGCGGCACATGTTGAAGGCCAGGTCATCGCGCAACGCTTCCACGGAGCGCATGGGCCGCGCTCGGCTGCCACTGAGGTAGCCCAGCTTCGGCAGTTGCAGGGGTACCTCGGCAAAGGCGGCAGCCAGGGCCTGGGCCGGTTGTTCCAGCAGTGGGCAATGGGACGGCACGCTGACCGCCAGGCGCTTGGCCACACCGCCCCCGCACCCCCGGGCCAACTCGGCCACGGCATGCATCGCGGCATCGCTGCCGGCGATCACCACCTGGTTGTCGGCGTTGATATTGGCCAGGTACACCGGCCTCTGCGGGCTGTGGACCTGGGCCAGCAGCCCTTCCACCGCCGCCAGTTCCAGGCCGATCAATGCGGTCATGCCATAGCCCTGTGGATAAGCCTGCTGCATCAACTCACCCCGCAGGCTCACCAGGCGCAAGGCGTCGGCAAACTCCAGGGCCCCGGACACCACCGCCGCCGGATAGGCGCCGATGGACAGGCCCGCCACGTAGTTCACCCGAGTATCGGGCTGCAACAGAGTGCGCGCCGCCGCCACGCCGGCGATCAGCAGGCACAGCTGCACCGCCCGGGTGCTGGCCAGGGCTTGGGGTGAATCCAGCGTCAGTACGTCCTGCCCCAGCATATCGCTGGCCTCTTGCAGGCAGGCCCGCGCTTGCGGGCTTTGCGGCAGACGCTGGAGCATCCCCGGCTGCTGCGCGCCCTGGCCCGGAAACACCAGCAGGCTGCTCATGCCGCCTGCTCCTGAGGGTTCCAGG
Source organism: Pseudomonas sp. GW823-FHT02C05 (assembly GCF_058797595.1). Lineage (NCBI taxonomy): Bacteria > Pseudomonadati > Pseudomonadota > Gammaproteobacteria > Pseudomonadales > Pseudomonadaceae > Pseudomonas > Pseudomonas sp. GW823-FHT02C05. The sequence goes on from NZ_JBXAJU010000004.1 coordinate 233,699, forward strand.
GGTCGCTGACCAGGCGCGCGCCACTGGCGCTCTTGAGCAGAACCCGGGCAGCCGGCCCGGCCCATTCGCGCAGGGCCAGGGCGCCACCGGGCACCTGCAATTGCATATCCACCGGGCAACCGGCGCCGTCCAGCAGCGCCAGCAATTCACGGGCCCGGGCCCGTGGCAGAAGCTCCGGGGTACGCAGGATCAGGTCCAGGTCGCTGTGCTGATGCAAGGCCGCCACGCCGCTGGCCAGCTCGAAACCGGCACTGCCACTCACGCCCCAGATCCACTCCAGGGCATCCAGCTCATCGCGCAAATGCTGCAACGCCTGCAACGCCGGCCATGGGCGCTGGGGCGGTACATGACACAGCTGCTCGGGGCGCACCCCGCGCTGCACGGCTTGCAGATCCAGCAGCGCCGGATAGCGCTGTTCCCGGGAAACACCGCGCAAACCCACCGCAACCTGCCCCGGTGCAGTCAGGGCCCGGCGCACCACCACCGGCTGCCCGGCCTCCAGCACCGCATGGGCCCAGGCCGGCGCATCGCCCGGCAACTGCGCCGGGGTCATGCCCCACAGCAGATCGTGGGGCAGCCAGGGGCCGCACCCGCTCACCACTGCTCCCGCAGCAACTGCCGGACTCGGCTCGACGCCGCCCGGTTCACCGCGCCCAGACGGCTGCCGAGGTCGACGCCCTTGGCCCGCACATCGGCAATCGCCGCCAACAGGCATTGATCGACCCGGGCCAGATCCTCCGCCGTCGGTTGTTCGATCTGCCGCACCGACAGGGTTTCCCACAGCAGGCCCAGGCCCGCGTAGCTGTCGATGTCATAGGCCATGGGCGGCACACTGGCGGCCAGGGCTTCCAGTTCCTCGACGCTGCGCAGGGTCACCCGCGCCGCCGAGGCCTTGCCCATGGCGTGCACCATCACCCCCGGGTCACGCAGGGCGATCAAGCGGTTGGCCTGATACCCATGGGCCAGAAAGGCCCCGGACATGGCCTTGCCCACCAGCAGGGCAATCACCGGGTGCCCGGCCAGGCGGGCCCGGGCATAGCTGTCGGCGGCGCCCGCCAGGGCCTGATGAATGCCCAGCGCCTCTTCGCGCCGTCCATAGGCCTGGCTCGGCACATCGACAATGGCGATCAGCGCCCGCTTGTGCTCCTGGTCCTGATCGGCGCGGATCACCTCATCCACTGCCTTGGCCAGCCCCCAGCCTTCCAGCAGGCCGACCTCGCCCTGGCGGGCGCGGGGAAAACGGTTGTCGGGGTCAGGCACTACCGCAATGAAGCGCGCCGGCTGCCCGTCCAACTGGCCGTCGGCAACCTTCAAGGAAGGTGGCAGGCCGCTCACGGGGGTCACATCGCCACTCAAGGCGTCGAACCAGTTCAGGCCCCGCAGGGAACTAGCAGTCATGGGCGGTCTCCTTGATACAGGTCGCGAACCGTCGCCGCATCGATTTGCGGCGTCGTGTCCAGGCGGGACAGACGTTGCAGGTACAGCTCGGCCTCGCGGCTGCGTTGCCGCGACGGCAAGCCCAGGGCCAGCAGCTCACGGACCTGGGCCTGGATCAGTGCCACGTCGTCAGCCACGTAGCGGTCCACCAGGCCACTGGCGAAACGCTGCTCGCCGCCGGTCAGGCTCCAGATGAAAGGCCGGTCCCGGGAGTCGTATTCCTCAAGGCCCGCTTCCTGCTCGATCACCTGCGGGCCGTTGAGCCCCAGGCGCGCTTCCTGGGTGACCAACAGATAACTGCACAAACCGGCGGCAATCGACATGCCGCCAAAGCAGCCGACGCTGCCGGCCACCACGCCGACCACCGGCTGGTACTGGCGCAGGTCGACAATCGCCGCATGAATGTCGGCAATCGCCGCCAGCCCCAGGTTGGCTTCCTGCAGGCGCACGCCGCCGGTTTCCAGCAGCAACACGGCGCGGGTCGGGATGCCGTTGCGGTTGTCCTCGGCGGCCAGCTCCAGGGCGCCGGCAATCTTCGCCCCGCCCACTTCACCGAGGCTGCCGCCCTGGAAAGCGCCTTCGATGGCAGCAATCACCACCGGCGAACCCGCGATGCTGCCCTTGGCGATCACCACCCCGTCATCAGCCTGGGGTACTACGCCCTGGCGCTCCAGCCAGGGCGACATGACCCGCTGGAACGGGTCCAGCAACTCACGAAAGCTGCCGGCATCCAGGAGTGCCCGGGCCCGCTGCCGAGCACCCAGCTCGACGAAGCTGTGCTTGTTCAACAAGCGTGCGCTGTCAGTCATGGCCGATCTCCTCGAAGCCCTGCTCCAGGCGCAGGCGCACCACCCCGGGGGTGGCGCCGAAATCATGGATGTCGATCAACAGCGCCGGCGGCGTCTGGCCGTCGAACATGCGCTCGAACAGGTGCTGCCAGCGCGATGCGCTGCCGTTTACCGAGGTCTGTACCTGGATGCTCAGTTTGCCGGGTTGGCCCGGCTCCAGCAGCACTTCCAGGTCGCCGGAGCCGACACAGCCCACCAGGGCGCGGCCACGGCCGGGCTGGCCGGCGGGGAATTCAAAGGACAAGGTTTCCATCAGTTCGCTCCCTGGTTAACAGCATCGCCGGATTCGATCCGGTCCAGCAGCAGGCTGGCCGCCAGCAAGTCGGCAGCGCCGCCGGGCGAGGCATTCAAGGTCAGTAGTTGCAGATCCAGTTCATGCAGGCGACGACGCCCGGCCAAGGTGGCGCTGCCACCAGCATCGAGCACCGCCCGGGCCCCCTGCTGCATGGCCTGCAGGCCCAGCTCACCGGCGCGATAGAGCACGCAGGTGTCCGCCAGCCGGCTCATGATCGCCAGCAAGGCATCGAGCCGGGCATTCTGTTCGCCATGGCCCTGGGCGCGGCTGCGCTTGAGCTGCGGCAGCCCCAGTTGCAGCACGGCGGGAAAGCCTTGCTGGGCTTCTTCGCGGGCACCGCGCACGCCGTAGCGCAGCGCCACCTGGGCGCCATGGCTCAAGGGGCGTGGTGCATAACGGTCTTCGAGCAAGGCCAGGCGCGCGGCCCGCAGCGCGACACTTCCGGCACTCGTGGCTTGAGGTTCCAGCGCGGCGGCGGCCACCAGCAGCCCCAGGGCCCAGATCGCCCCGCGATGGGTATTCACCCCACCAGTGGTGGCGAGCATGGCCTGCTCGCCTTCTCGGCCAATGCGCCCCAGGGCTTCACGCAGGGGCAGGCCCACTTCCCCGAGCAGCAGGGCAGCGTCGGCCATTTCCTTGAAGGCCGGCCACAGCGACAGCGCCGAGGCATGCATCAGGCCCAGGTGCAGGTCGGTGTGGGCGCCATTGCCACGGCGGTCCACCAGGGCCGGCTTGGGCGACAGGTCGGCCTCGTCGATCAGCGCGTCCACCGCCAGGTCCGCCAGGCGCTCGGCCAGGCTCGGGGTGGGTGATTGCAGGTTGAATGCGTGCATTACCAGCTCCTGAACTTGGCGGGCGGGTTGTACAGGCCACCGGACCACTCCACCAGGTCGGCCACGCTTTTCGCCGCCAGCAGCTCGCGGCTGGCGTCGGTGCGGCGAATGCCCAGGTCTTCCGGCAGGGCAATCAGGCCTTCACGGCGCATGCGCGCGGTGTCCTTGGGGTTGTGGCGCAAGCCGATGGCGGTAACCCCGGCCACGGCGGCGATCATCGCCTGGCGCTCTTCCAGGGAACGGGCCTTGTACAGGTAGGCGATGCCTTCCTCGGTCAGCAGGTGGGTGACGTCGTCGCCGTAGATCATGATCGGCGCCAGGGGCATGCCACTCTTGCGCGCCACGTCCACCGCGTCGAGGGTTTCGACGAAGGTCGGTTTGCCGCCTTCCTGGAAGGTTTCCACCATCTGCACCACCAGCTTCTTGCCGCGTTCGAGCATGGCCTGGGGTGCATCGCTCTGATCCTGGCGCATATCCAGCCAGGCTGGAGTGCCGTGGCGGCGCCCGCGGGGGTCGTGGCCCATGTTCGGTGCCCCGCCGAAACCGGCCAGGCGGCCACGGGTCACGGTGGAGGAATGGCCGTCGCCATCCACCTGCAAGGTGGCGCCGATAAACAGGTCCACCGCGTACTGCCCGGCCAGCTGGCAGAACATCCGGTTGGAACGCAGGGAACCGTCGCGACCGGTGAAGAACACGTCCGGACGCGCGGCGATGTAGTTTTCCATGCCCAGTTCGGTGCCGAAGCAATGCACGCTTTCTACCCAACCGCTTTCAATGGCCGGGATCAGGGTCGGGTGAGGATTGAGGGTCCAGTTGCGGCAGATCTTGCCTTTCAGGCCCAGGGATTGGCCGTAGGTGGGCAGGATCAGCTCGATGGCCGCGGTGTTGAAACCGATGCCATGGTTCAGCGACTGCACGTTGTGTTTTTCGTAGATGCCGCGAATCGCCATCATCGCCATCAGCACGTGCACCGGCTTGATATGGCGCGGGTCGCGGGTGAACAGCGGCTCGATATAGAACGGCTTGTCGGCCACCACCACGAAATCCACCCAGGACGCGGGAATGTCGACCCGGGGCAGCTCGCTGACATCGTCCACCAGCTGGTTGACCTGGACGATGACAATGCCGTCGCTAAAGGCCGCCGGCTCGATCAGCGCGGGCGTGTCCTCGGTACTGGGGCCGGTGTAGATGTTGCCGGCGCGGTCGGCCATGAACCCGGCAGAGAGCACCACATTGGGGATCAGGTCCACCACCAGCCGCGCATAGAGTTCGATGTAGGTATGGATGGCGCCGATTTCCAGCAGCCCGTCTTCCAGCAACTGGCTGATGCGCAGGCTCTGGGTGCCGGCAAAGGAAAAGTCCAGCTTGCGGGCGATGCCGCGCTCGAACAGGTCCAGGTGCTCGGAACGGCCGACGCTGGGCATGATCATGTGCAGGTCATGCAGCCTGGTCGGGTCGGCCTTGGCCAGGGAGCGGGAGAGAAAGTCCGCCTGTTTCTGGTTGTTGCCTTCCAGCACCACCCGGTCGCCGGGCAGGATCAGCGCTTCCAGGGCCGCGACGATCTTGTCGGTCGGCAACACCACGCCATCGGCGATGGCCCGCACCTGCTCGAGGCGCCGCTGCTTTTCGCTGCGCCGCCGCGACCAGCGCGCGTCGGGGGAAATTATTGTTGTCATGCTCACTCCACGGGTTCGCTGTCGTGGCAGTCACCTTAGGAGTGAAAACGGGGGACATCAATCAAGCGCGGCGTTAGATCGTTACGCTCAGCGTAATGATTTGGGAGCCATGGCACTCTCATGCTCTCTCGGTACACAATGCCCGCCGTACCAGCCCATGAGCGGCCTGGGCAGACCAAGATGAGAGTCAGCATGGACACACCGATTCGCTCGAACCAGGCGCTGCTGGAGCAGCTCAAGCATGGCCTGAAGCCCGACTACCTGATGTTCTGGGGGCACCAGCCCACCCGGGACGGACGCATCTCCCAGAGCTGTTTCAGCCAGTGGTTCGACGCAGGTCTGGAACTCGATGGCATTCAGTACCCCAGCGCCGAGCATTTCATGATGGCCGGCAAGGCCCTGCTGTTCGGCGACCAGGAAACCCACGGGCGGATCCTCAAGGCCGTGACGCCCGCCGACGTGAAGCAACTGGGTCGCGAGGTGCGCGGCTTCGATGACGCCCGCTGGACCGAAGCACGCCTGGATATCGTGGTGCAGGGCAACCTGGCCAAGTTCAGCCAACATCAGGCGCTGGGGGAATACCTGCTGTCCACAGGCGACCAGGTACTGGTGGAAGCCAGCCCGGTGGACCGGATCTGGGGCATCGGCCTGGCCGCCGAGGATGCCAGGGCCAGCCAGCCGGAACAGTGGCGCGGCCTGAATCTGCTGGGCTATGCGCTGATGGAGGTGCGGGACAGGTTGCGCATTGGCTGAGGGGCTGCCTTCGCTGGCAAGCCAGCTCCTACCGGCGGTGTTGTGTAGCGGCCGGCTTGCCGGCCAAGAGGCCTAGAGCCCCGCCACCAGCAGCTCTTCCAGGGCCAGCAGGTCCGGCACCTTGGCCACCTGCTCGGCCACCTGCACCGCGGCCTTTTCCAGCGCAGCCAGGGGCACGTCGACATAGCTCAACTGGCTGTCGAGCTTGCAGGAGCGGGGAATGCCCTGCACCAGCAGGGCCATGAACTTCAGCTCCGGGCGACCGCCCAGGGCATTGAGCACGACGATCCGCGCCCGCTCGCCAATCACGGTCCTGCCACCGCAGGCCGACTCGAAGCTGATCAGCGGAATCCGCCGCTCGCGCCACAGCACCCGACCCAGGTACCAGGGCGGTGAATCCAGGTCGAAGGTGCCCTGCTGATAGTCGATCAGCTCGGCCACGGCCACGTTGGGCAGGATCAGGGTACGGTCGGCCAGGGGCAGCAGCAGCCCGGTGAGAGTGCTGGCGCGGTGATCAAGCATGGGTCTTGCTCCACAGGGCGATGCTTTCCAGCAGCACCGACTCTTGATAGGGCTTGCCGAGGTAGTCGTTGACGCCGATGGCCATGGCCCGGTCGCGGTGTTTCTGGCCGGTGCGGGAGGTGATCATGATGATCGGCAGGTGTTGCAGGCGCGGGTCGTTGCGTACCTGGATCGCTACCTCGAAGCCATCCATGCGCGGCATTTCGATGTCCAGCAGCATCAGGTCCGGGGTGTGCTCGGCCAGCAGCGCCATGGCGTCGACCCCATCCTTGGCGGTGAGCACATTCATGCCGTGGCGCTCCAGCAGGCGGCTGGTGACCTTGCGCACCGTGACCGAGTCGTCCACCACCAGCACCAGCATCGGCCGCGGCGGTTGCACCTCGCTGGCCGGCTCGTCGCCCGCCAGGCGCGGCAGCGGTGCCTGGGCCTGCAAGGCGCGGATATGCGCCAGCAAATCGAGAATCAGCACCACCCGACCATCGCCGAGAATCGTCGCCCCGGACAGCCCCTGGACCGCGGCGAACTGCGGCCCCAGGCTCTTGACCACGATTTCCCGGGTGCCGGCGGTGGTATCCACCTGCACCGCGATGCGCTGCTCGTTGCAGTGCACCAGCAGCACCGGCAGCGGCTGCACCTGGCCCAGCAGCTTCGGCCGTGGCACGGTGTGCAGCAGCTCCCCCAGGTAGCACAGCTGATAAGACTGGCCGGCGTACTCATAGCGCGGTGGGTCGAGCTGGTAGTAGCCGTCCAGCTCTGCGGGCAGCACCCGGACAATGCCCTCCACGGTATTCAGCGGAATCGCGTACTGCTCGTCGGCGCACTGCACCATCAGCGCGCGGTTGACCGACACGGTGAACGGCAGGCGAATGCGAAAATGCACGCCCTGGCCGGCAACCGAGTCGATGCTCATGCTGCCGCCCAACTGGCGCACCTCTTCATGGACCACGTCCATGCCCACCCCGCGCCCGGAAATCTGGGTGATCTTCTCGGCGGTGGAAAACCCCGGCTGCATGATGAATTGCAGCACTTCGCGGTCGCTGAGCTGCGCCTCGGGGTCCAGCAGGCCGCGCTTGATGGCTTTTTTGCGCACGGCTTCCAGGGGCACCCCGGCGCCGTCGTCGCGCATGTCGAAAATCATGTCGCCGCCCTCGCGGGACAGGTCCAGGCTGATCCGCCCCTGTGCCGGCTTGCCTGCCGCAAGGCGCGCCTCGGCCGATTCCAGACCGTGGTCCACGGCGTTGCGCAGCATGTGTTCCAGGGGCGCGACCATGCGTTCGAGAACGTTGCGGTCCATTTCCCCTTCGGCGTTGCCGACCACGAACTCCACGTCCTTGCCCAGCTCTTCGGCCACCTGGCGGACGATGCGCTTGAGCCTGGGCACCATGCGCTCGAACGGCACCATGCGCGTGCGCATCAGGCCTTCCTGCAATTCGGTGTTGATCCGGCCCTGCTGCTGCAACAGGTTCTCGGCGTCGTGGTTGCGCCGGTCCAGGGTTTCCTTGAGGTCCAGCAGGTCCGAAGCCGATTCGAACAGGGCCCGGGACAGCTGCTGCAACTGCGAGTGGCGGTCCATTTCCAGGGGGTCGAACTCTTCGTAGCCCAGGCGCTCGGCCTCCACCTGCTGGCGGCTGAGAATCCGCCCCTGGGTTTCGGTGTCCAGGCGGCGCAACTGGTCGCGCATGCGCTCGATGGTGGTTTCCATCTCGCCCAATGCCGTGCGCGCATCGTTGACTTGTTGTTCGATACGGCCACGGAAGATCGAGGTTTCCCCGGCCAGGTTCACCAGGTCGTCCAGCAGCTCTGCCGAGACCTTGACCATGTCCCCCGCCACTGCCGCTTCCGCCGCGGGCGCAGCGGGCTCGGGCTTGGTGCTGGGCAGTGCAGCTTCTGCGGCAACGCCGGTCGCTACCCGCGGATGGCTCAGGTCGTGGATCGCATCGATGAGCTTCTGGGCCGGCTCGATGGGCTGGCCGGCACGGGCCGCATCGAGCATCTGGGCCAGGCGGTCGTGGCTCTTCTGCAACAGGGTGAACAACACCGGGCTGGGTTGCAGCAGGCCGGCGGACAGGCCTTCGAAGAGAAATTCCAGTTCATGGGCCAGATCGCCGATGGGGGCGATTTCCACCATGCGCGCACCGCCCTTGAGGGTGTGCAGGTCGCGCAGCAGGGTTTCCACTTCCTGGCGACCCTGGGGCTCGGCCTGCCAGCGGGCCAGGGCCGCGGCAGAGCTGTCGATGATGTCGAAACCTTCTTCGAGGAAGATTTCCAGCAGCTCCGGGTCCTGGGCCGCACGGTCTTCCTCGACCGTGCCCTGGGCCACTTCGCCGGTGCTGGCGGCCTGCTGCCGGTACGACCGCACAGCCTCGATCTGCGCCCGGGATTCGTCTAGGGGATGCTGCCCCTGCAACTGTTCCAGCAGCAGTGCCAGTTGCTCGTGGCTGCTGCGCAACAGCAGGCCCAGGTGCTGGCTGTGGCTGTAGCGCCGGTCCACCAGCCCCTCGTACAGCGACTCCAGCTCCTGGGCCAGTTCCGCCACCGGTGCCACTTCGGCCATCCGTGCGCCGCCCTTGAGGGTGTGCAGGTCTCGCTGCAGGGAAGACAGCGGCGCGCCATTGTCCGGGTCGGCCAGCCAGCGCTGCAGGGCCTGGTCGGCGCTTTCGAGGATATCCACCGCCTCTTCGAGGAAGATCTCGACAATTTCGTCGTCCGCCTGCATCGGGGCCTCGGCCTGCTCCAGGCGGGCCGTGGCCGCGCCCAGTTCGCTGATGCTCAGGGCGCGGCTGCCATCGCTCTTGATCAGGCCCGTGGCAGAAGGGTCCAGACCTTCATCCAGCAGCTCGCGCAAGGCCTGCACCCGTTCCGGGCGCGGGCTGACTTCCTGGCCTGCGGCCAGCTCGTCGAGCATGTTGATCAAGGCATCATGGGCGCTTTCGGCTTCGTGGAAGAAACGCTCGCTGACGGCCAGGCTGCTCTCTTCCACCGCGCCATAGAGATCGAGCAAGGCTTCGCACAGCTCGTCCACCGGGTGCAGGTCGGCCAGGTGCGCGCCCTCGCCCAGGGTGGTCAACTCATCCAGCAGGGCGCTGAGTTCCTGACGCTCGCCCGGGTGCTGCTGCCAACGGCGCAGCAGGCTTTCGGCATCCAGCAGGATGTCCATGCCCTGGGCCAGGAAGTTGTTGATCAACTGCGGGTCGCGCTTGGCCCGGGGCGCGCTGTCCGGGGCGCTGAGCAGGGTTTCCAGGCGCTCCCCCAGCAGGGCCAGGGCGCGGCCCACCAGGGAGCGGGCGCCATCGATGGGCGCCAGCGGGTCGCTGTCCAGCTGCCGCAAGCCCCGGCGCAGCAGGCCTTCGGCTTCCAGCAGCAGCTCCACCTCGTCCAGGTCCAGGGGGATCAAGTGCGCCCGGTATTCCCGGGCCAATTGGTCCAGAGGGCCGGCCAGCTCGGCAATCGGCAGCACTCCGGCCATGGAGGCGCTGCCCTTGAGGGTGTGCAGGGCCCGTTGCAGTTCGTCGCTGGCCTGCAGCGGTACGTGTTCGGCGGCCTGCTCGAGAAAGCGGTTGATGCTGTCCAGGTGGGTCTGGGCCTCGGTGCGGAAGATCTCCAGCAACTGCGGGTCCAAGGCCTCGGCCGGCACTGGCGCCGAGCCTTGCGCGCCATTGGCCAGGGCATGGGCCCGGGCGGCCAGGCGGTCGACATCGTCGCGCTGGCGCTGGGCCTGCTGGGCGAACTCGGCGATCAGTTCCGGCAACAGTTGCAGGGTGTCGGCCACCAGTTGCCGGGCTTCGACACCGGGCTCCACGCTGTGCTCCAGCACCCGGTTGAGAAGGTTTTCCACCGCCCAGGCCAGCTCTCCCAGCACCAGCGCGCGCACCATGCGCCCGCTGCCCTTGAGGGTGTGGAAGGCCCGGCGCAGTTCGCTCAGGGCAGATGTGCCATGGGGGTCCGCGGCCCAGCGCGGCAGATACTCGCGCAGCATCTCCAGCACTTCCTCGGTTTCTTCGAGGAAGACTTCCCGCAGTTCATCGTCCACCGGCTCCTCGTCCCCTGGCGGCGGCAACAGGCTGCCCGGGGTAATCAGGGCCGGCGGGTTGAGGGCCGAGACCGGCACCGCCAGGACATCCGCCAGGGACTGCGCCACTCGGGGATCGTCCAGCTCTTGCAGGTCCTGCATCACCAGGGCTTCGCTGGGGCTCAGGGGCTGATCGAGCAACGGCACCTGCTCCACCGGCACATAGCCCAGGGCGAGCAGGCCCTGCTGGGCCACATCGAGGATCTTCTCCCCCGGCGCCTCGTGATCCTCGCTCAGGCGTTCCAGGTAGTACTCCAGGCTGGTGAGCACATCCGCCAGGTGGTCCAGTTGCTGCCAGTCGGGCCGGGAACGGGCCGCCAGCAGGTGTTCGACGACAAACTGCTGGCAGGCCTGCATCAGCCCCGCCGCGCGGGGCAGCGGGATCATCGCCAGGGCGCCGCGCACCTGGGTCAGCAGCTCGGGCAGCGCCTGCAGGTGTTCGGCGTCCCAGTCGGCCTCGATGCACTCGGCGATCAGGTCCTTGGCCTGGTGCAGGCAAACCCGCGCCTCCTGGATCACCAACTGGTGGATCTGGGTCAGGTCGGTGGTGGGCAGGCGGCTTTCCTCACGGCTTTCGGGCTCCACGGTGCCGGCCATGCCGGCCAGGGTCGCTTCCACGTACAGCAGGGCCCCCGCCACATCCATCAGCACCGCGTCGTCCGGCGCGCGCTGGCCCTGGGCCAGGCTCTGGACCACCGCCAACTGATCGATGATGACCTTGCGCGGCTGGCCGAAGCCCAGCACCGCCAGGGTGTCGGCGATCTGCCGCAGGGGCGACAGCAGCCCTTCGAGGTCGTCCGTGTGCTGGCGGTCGCTGCGCACGAACAGGTCGAGGCGTTCCTTGACCCGCACCAAGCCATCGCACACCGCGGTCAGCACCGAGCGCATGGCATCCCGGTCGGGGCCGGCCAGGCGGGCCCGCTCCTCGTCCACCACCGCGCTGTCGGGCAAGGCGTCATCCAGTCCGTAACGTTCTTTCATGGTCAGCATCAATGGGGTGGGATGGCGCGCCTTGGCGATATAGAACAGCAGGCTCTTGAGCAATTCATCGGGGGCCGGCCGGTTGATCCCGGCCATGCCCTGTTCCAGCAGACGCTTGAGCTCCTTGTCGGCATCCTTGAGCAGGCTGCGCACCGCCGGGCTGTTGGCGATCTCGTCGTGGCGCATGCCTTCCACCAGGGCCGAGGCGATATGCCACAAGGGCGCCAGCGGGGCGTCCTGGCACAAGGCTTCCAGGCGTTCGAAGACCTTGGCCATGTAGCCCAGGCTCTGCTCGTCATCCTGCTCGCGCAGCAGATCCACCAGGGCGGTCTGCAACATGTGTCGCAGCTTGCGCAACTGGTTGGGCAATTCCAGGGGTTCCAAAGCCGCCAGGGCCTTGTCGCTCAGGGGCGGCAGGCTGGGCAGTTGAGGGCTGAACAAGCTGGTTTCCGAGAGCAGGCTCTCGCCCCGGGCACTGCGCAGGTCGTTGAGCAGCGGCAGCACCACCAGCGGCAGGTCGCGCCGCGCGCTCTGCACCCGGTCCAGGTACTGGGGCAACTGGCCGATGGCCTGGCGCAGCAGGCGCAGGGCTTCGTCGCGCTGGGCCACGCGCCCCTGCTGCAGGGCCAGGGCGAGCTTTTCCATTTCTTCAGCCAGCAGCGCGGCGCCGTAGAACTCCACCATCTGCAGGCTGCCATGGACCAGGTGAATGCCTTCCAGGCACTGGTCGATGGCCTCCAGGGCCTGGGGATCGTCCGCCAGATGCTCCAGCGCCTGATGCGCCTGCTTCAGGGTCTCGGCAATTTCGCCCTTGACCCACTCCAGGGCTACATAGTCGTGCCGATCAACCATAACCACTCCAGTCAAAGCCTTGTGTCAGCGGTTGTCATTCGGGGCCGGGCCCCGGGTGGCCGGCAGGGTGAAGCCGGACACCGAGCGGCGCAGCTGGCTGGCCATCTTCGCCAGATTGCCGATGCTCTCGGCGGTGGCGGTGGAACCGGACGAAGTCTGCGAGGTGATCTGCTGGATCACGTTCATGGTCAGGGAAATCTGCCCGGCCGAAGAGGTCTGCTGCTGGGCCGCGTTGGAGATGCTCTGGATCAGCGCCGCCAGGGTCTTGGACACGCCTTCGATCTCTTCCAGGGCCACCCCGGCGTCCTGGGCCAGGCGCGCGCCGCGCACCACTTCGGTGGTGGTCTGCTCCATGGAGATCACCGCCTCGTTGGTGTCGGTCTGGATCGCCCGCACCAGGGTCTCGATCTGCCGCGTGGCTGCCGAGGAACGCTCCGCCAGCCGCTGCACCTCGTCGGCCACCACGGCAAAGCCGCGCCCGGCGTCACCGGCCATGGAGGCCTGGATCGCCGCGTTGAGGGCGAGGATGTTGGTCTGGTCGGCAATGTCGTCGATCAGGCTGACGATATCGCCGATCTCCTGGGAAGACTCGCCCAGACGCTTGATCCGCTTGGCGGTGTCCTGGATCTGCTCACGAATGTTGTCCATGCCGTGAATGGTGTTGTGCACCACCTCGTTGCCCTTGTTGGCGATTTCCACCGAGCGCTCGGCCACCGCCGAGGATTCCGCGGCGTTGGCCGATACCTGGTCGATGGACTGGGCCATTTCGTTGATCGCCGTGGAGGCTTCGGAAATCTGCTGGGCCTGATGCTCCGAGGCTTCGGCCAGTTGCATGGCGGTGGCCTGGGTTTCCTGCACTGCGCCGGCCACCTGGCCGGCGGTGAGGTTGATGGTGGCCACCAGGTCACGCAGCTGGTCGACGGAATAATTGATGGAGTCGGCAATGGTGCCGGTGAAGTCCTCGGTCACCGAAGCGGTGACCGTGAGGTCGCCGTCGGCCAGGTCCTCGATCTCGTCCAGCAAACGCATGATCGCGTTCTGATTGCGCTCGTTCTTCTCTGCGGTCTCGCGCAACTGGCGGTTGGTCTCGCGCACCATCACCAGGCCGATGAGGATGATCGAGGCCAGGGCCAGCAGGCCCAGGACGTAGCCGCCGATGGTGTCCAGCTTGCGGCTGCCGGCCAGGTTCTCGAAGCCGCTGGCCAGCAGCGAAGCTTCGTCCAGCAGGGTCTGGGACAGGCTGAAGATGTTGCTCGCCGACTCGCGGACCTGGAACAGCTCGGGGGAGGTTTCGAGGATCTCGTCCACGGAGCCGGAGACGAACTCGAACAACTCGGAAATCTCCGCCAGCCGCCCCCGGGCATCCGGGTCTTCCACCTGGCTGATCTTCAGCCCCGGGTTGCCCTGCAACATGCCGTTGAGCACCTGGCCGAAGCGCGCGGCATCGCGACCGAAGGCATCGGCGGCCTGGACCGCGTTTTCGTCGCCGGCCAGCACCGTGTTGACCGCACCGAGAATCCGCTCGGCCAGCAGCGACTGGCGCTGGGCCATGGCCACCTGGGCCGCCGGGGCGCCACGCTGGAGCAGGATCTCGACGACCTTTTCATACTCCACCTGCAATTGCGGCACGGTTTCCGCCAGGGTTGCCGCCACCTGGTGCAGGGACAGCACGGTCTGCTCGCTGGCGAGAATCGCGTCGGTGTTTTTCAGCAGTTTTTCCCAGTCCAGCTGCACCGCGCGCATTTCCTGGCGCAAGGCCACCGGGGCCCCGGGCAGCCCGGTGTCCGGGTCACCCTTTTTCAGGTAGCCCCAGCGCCGGGCGAAATCGTTGCGCGCATCCCCCAGCAGCTTGAACGCCGCAGCCTTGCCCGCCGCCGCTTCGGTGGCGTTCTTGGCAATGCGCTGGGACAGCACCCGCAGCTCGCCGGCATGGCCGATGTACTGTTTGTCGTAGGTGGCCTGGGTATTGAGGTAAGCGAAGTTGGCGAACAACAGCATGATGAACACGATCAGTGCGATGAACAGCACGATGATCTGCGAGCGACTGCGGGAGCCTTCCAGGGGCTTGCCGGTTTTGGCTTTGGTCATCGATCAGGCCTGTGGCGAGCGGGCGGTCCCGCATTCGAGTGCCCGGGGCGCGCGCAACGCCGGGGCAGCATGGGTTGATCCAGGGAAACACGCGCTTCCCGTGGCACGGCCAACGGGTTGCCCAGGCGCCGGGGCGCCCTTCACGCTGCCACCTCCAGGAACCCCGGCGAACGGGCCAGGGCGAAGGGGCTGAAGACCTGCCAGACCTGATCGCGGCGGAACTGGCCCTGCAGGTAGGGGTTGACCGCGGCGTCGGCAAAGTCGGTGATGCCGGGCTCCAGGCTGTCCTGGGCAAAGTGCTGCAGGCCGGCCACCTCGTCCACCAGCAGGCCGGCGAACAGCTCCTTGTACTCCACCACCAGCACCCGTCGCTGCTTGCGCAGGGGCGACAGCTCATGGCCGAAGAAACCGCACAGGTCCATGATCGGCAGCAGCCGCCCGCGCAGGTTGGCGACGCCCTTGACCCAGGGCTTGACCCCGGGCAGCAGGGTGTAGCGCGGCTCGTGCAGGACTTCGCTGATCTCGCCCATGGCGGCCACGTACCAATGCTCGCCCAGGCGAAAGCCGATGCCGCTCCAGCTGTGCTGGCGGGTTTCCTGGGACGGCAGGTCGGCGGCCAGCAAGCGGCAGCGCTGGTCGATCTCCAGCAGCAGCTCGAAGGCGGTCTGGGATTGGCTCATGGCGCGGCTGTCAGCCGGCCAGGACGTTGTTCAGGGTCTTGATCAGGGTCTCTTCGTCCACCGGTTTGGTCAGGTAGTCCTTGGCGCCCTGGCGGGTGCCCCAGACCTTGTCGGTTTCCTGATCCTTGGTGGTGATGATGATCACCGGGATATGGCTGGTCTCGGCATCCTTGGTCAACTGGCGGGTCGCCTGGAAACCGTTGAGGCCGGGCATGACGATGTCCATCAGCACCGCGTCGGGCTTTTCTTCCCGGGCCAGGGCCACGCCGTCGGCACCGTTCTCGGCCTTGAGCACTTCATGGCCGTGCTTTTCCAGCATGCCGGTGAGTTTGTACATTTCAGTCGGCGAGTCATCGACGATCAGAATACGAGCCATGGTCTTCCCCATACGGTATAGGCGCGCGGCCTGCTGGCCGGGCGTCGCTGTGCGTGTCTACTGTGGCGCAAGCGCGACAAAGTCCGGGACATGGGCCTTGATCGCGCTCAGCAGTTCTTCCTTGCTGAAGGGTTTGGTCAAAAACTGGTCGGAGCCGACGATGCGCCCCTTGGCCTTGTCGAACAGGCCATCCTTGGAAGACAGCATGATCACCGGGATGGACTTGAACGCGCTGTTGTTCTTCACCAGCGCACAGGTCTGATAGCCGTCGAGCCGCGGCATCATGATGTCGACGAAGATGATGCCGGGGTGATGGTCGACGATCTTCGACAGGGCTTCGAAGCCGTCCACTGCGGTGATGACCTCGCAACCGACGTTCTTCAGCAGCATTTCGGCCGTGCGGCGAATCGTCTTCGAATCGTCGATCACCATCACCTTCAAGGCGTTGGAATGCTGTTCCATATCTGCTCTGTCATCGCCCCAGCGAATGATTTGGTCCGGTACCGCCGGGCAATGGGTGAAACCCTTGAACTTCAAGGCTTGGGCCCGGCCTGCGAGCCTTTTTAGCACACTCTCCCCCCTGCAATCTATGGACCACGCCAGGCAGTGGTTTTTCCTTGACCCAGGCCCCTGTCAGCGCCACTCTGACGCCACTTTTTTTGCCTCGCTCCCACTCATTTTCTTAAAGGAATCCACCCATGAGCGTTCGCGTCGGGATTGTCATGGACCCTATCGCCAGCATCTCCTACAAGAAGGACAGCTCGCTGGCCATGCTGCTGGCCGCCCAGGAGCGCGGCTGGACCCTCTTCTATATGGAACAGCGCGACCTGTACCAGGGCGCCGGCGTGGCCCGGGCCCGCATGCGCCCGCTGCAAGTGTTCGCCAACCCGCAGAAGTGGTTCGAGCTGGACGCCGAGATCGACTGCCCGCTGAGCGATCTGGACGTGATCCTGATGCGCAAGGACCCGCCCTTCGACATGGAGTTCGTCTACTCCACCTACCTGCTGGAACAGGCCGAAAGCGCTGGCGTGCTGGTGGTCAACAAGCCCCAGAGCCTGCGTGACTGCAACGAAAAGCTGTTTGCCACGCTGTTCCCCCAGTGCACCCCGCCCACCGTGGTCAGCCGCCGCGCCGACGTGCTGCGCGAGTTCGCGGCCCAGCATGGCGATGTGATCCTCAAGCCCCTGGATGGCATGGGCGGCACCTCGATCTTCCGCCACCGCGCGGGTGATCCGAACCTGTCGGTGATCCTGGAAACCCTGACCGTGCTCGGCAGCCAGCAGATCATGGCCCAGGCCTACCTGCCGGCAATCAAGGACGGTGACAAGCGCATCCTGATGATCGACGGCGAACCGGTGGATTACTGCCTGGCGCGCATCCCCGCCGCCGGTGAAACCCGCGGCAACCTGGCGGCCGGCGGTCGTGGCGAAGCCCGCCCGCTGAGCGACAAGGACCGCTGG
The DNA here is from genome assembly GCF_058797595.1 of Pseudomonas sp. GW823-FHT02C05. NCBI lineage: Bacteria > Pseudomonadati > Pseudomonadota > Gammaproteobacteria > Pseudomonadales > Pseudomonadaceae > Pseudomonas > Pseudomonas sp. GW823-FHT02C05. The sequence goes on from NZ_JBXAJU010000004.1 coordinate 250,569, forward strand.
ATCGCCGCCCAGGTCGGCCCGACCCTGCGGGCCAAGGGCCTGCTGTTCGTCGGCCTCGACGTGATCGGCGAACACCTGACGGAAATCAACGTCACCAGCCCCACCTGCATCCGTGAAATCGACAACGCCTTCGGCACCAACATCGGCGCGATGCTGATGGATGCCATCGATCAGAAGCTCAAGGCCAAGTGATGTAGAACAACCAAGCACAAACCAACATTGCGTTATCATGCGCCGCCTGTGAAACCGTGATGTTGGTTGTGTGATGCCTCCTGTGATGTCGAACTGCCGATGAGCCTCCCGTCCGATCTGCCCCCCGAGCTTGCCCATAGCGGCGTGCGTGCGGCCGATCGCCTGGGTTTTACCCTGTTCCTGGCGGCGCTCCTGCACCTGGCACTGATCCTCGGCCTGGGCTTTTCCTTCGCCGAGCCCAAGGCCATCAGCAAGACCCTGGAAATCACCCTGGCCACCTTCAAGAGCGAGACCAAGCCGAAGAAGGCCGACTTCCTCGCCCAGGACAACCAGCAGGGCAGCGGCACCCTGGACAAGAAGGCCATTCCGAAAACCACCGAAGTCGCACCGTTCCAGGACAACTCGGTGAAGAAGGTCACGCCGCCGCCCTCGGTCAAGCCCGAGGTCAAGGACACCGCGCCCAAGGCCGCCGTGGCCACCACCGCGCCCAAGCCGAAAAAGACCGTCACCCAGCGTGAAGAGGTCAAGAAAGACCCGACGCCCAAGGCCCCCACTCCGACGTTCGACAGCTCGCAACTGTCCAGCGAGATTTCCAGCCTGGAAGCCGAGCTGGCCAACGAACAGCAGTTGTATGCCAAACGCCCGCGCATCCACCGCCTCAGCGCCGCCTCTACCATGCGCGACAAGGGCGCCTGGTATAAGGACGAATGGCGCAAGAAGGTCGAGCGCATCGGCAACCTCAACTACCCCGAGGAAGCCCGGCGCAAGCAGATCTACGGCAACTTGCGGCTGATGGTCTCGATCAACCGTGACGGCTCGCTGTATGAAGTGCTGGTGCTGGAGTCCTCCGGGCAACCGCTGCTGGACCAGGCGGCCCAGCGCATCGTGCGCCTGGCGGCGCCGTTCGCCCCCTTTACCGGCGACCTGTCGGACATCGACCGCCTGGAAATCATCCGCACCTGGCGCTTCGCCCGGGGCGACAAGCTTTCCAGCAACTGATCGGCCGGCAATCGGCCGCGTGACAGCGCCATGGCCGCACATCGCCAGCTTGTCAGCCGGGCCCGCCACCGCCACACTAGCGCTCATGAAAAATGTCAGCCCAAGCTATCTCAAGCATCATTTCCTGATCGCCATGCCCCATATGGCCGACCCGAACTTTGCGCAGACCTTGACCTACATCGTCGAGCACAACGCCAGTGGCGCCATGGGCCTGGTGGTCAACCGCCCCCAGGACCTGAACCTGGCCGATATCCTCGAACAATTGCGCCCTGACCAAGAGCCGTCCCTGCTGTGCCAGCACGTGCCCATTTTCAGCGGTGGCCCGGTGCAGACCGATCGCGGCTTCGTCCTGCACCCCAACGGCCCGGTCTACCAGGCCACGGTGGAACTCGAGGGGCTGTCCCTGTCCACGTCCCAGGACGTGCTGTTCGCCATCGCCGATGGCGTGGGCCCGGCCAAGAGCCTGATCGCCCTGGGCTATGCCGGCTGGGAAGCCGGGCAGCTGGAAGCCGAACTGGCGGACAACGCCTGGCTGACCTGCCCCTTCGACGCCGACATCCTGTTCAACACCAGCAGCGAACTGCGCCTGGAAGCCGCCGCCCGGCACCTGGGGGTCAACCTCAGCCTGCTCACCAGCCAGGCGGGCCACGCCTGATGGCCCTGCGACTGATCCTCGGCTTCGACTACGGCACCAAGCAGATCGGCGTTGCCGTGGGCCAGGCCATCACCGGCCAGGCCCGGGAGCTGTGCACCCTCAAGGCGCAGAACGGGGTGCCCGACTGGAACCAGGTGGAAGCCCTGATCAAGGAATGGAAGCCCGACGCCGTGGTGGTGGGCCTGCCCCTGAACATGGACGGCAGCCCCAGCGACATGTGCGTGCGCGCCGAAAAGTTCGCCCGGCGCCTGAACGGCCGCTTCAATGTGCCCTTCTATACCCACGACGAACGCCTGACCACCTTCGAGGCCAAGGGTGAACGCCTGGCCCGGGGCGGCCAGAAAGGCAGTTACCGCGACAACCCGGTGGACGCCATCGCCGCCGCCCTGCTGCTGCAAGGCTGGCTCGATGAAAACGCCGGCCTGTTGAACACCTGAGACCACATCCTGAAGATGCGCGGCCCCGGGGCTGCGCGCCTCCTGGCCCAACACCAGCCGTAAGTTCCCGCGCCCAGCTGCCCGGCAGCAGGCGCGAGCCCACGAAGGAGCCACCATGAGCCTGCCCAATCCCGCCGCCCTGATCAGCCAGATGGCCGCTGATCTCAATGCCCACCTGGCCCAGCGCGCCATCAGCGAGCCACGCTTCATCGGTATCCGTACCGGCGGCGTCTGGGTGGCCCAGGCCCTGCTGGAAGCCCTGGGCAGCGATTCGCCCCTGGGTACCCTGGACGTGTCCTTCTACCGCGACGACTTCAGCCAGAACGGCCTGCACCCGCAGGTGCGTCCTTCGGAGCTGCCGTTCGAGATCGAAGGCCAGCACCTGGTGCTGATCGACGACGTGCTGATGAGCGGCCGGACCATCCGCGCCGCCCTCAACGAACTGTTCGACTACGGCCGGCCGGCCAGCGTGACCCTGGTCTGCCTGCTGGACCTGAACGCCGCTGAACTGCCGATCCGTCCGAATGTGGTGGGCGCGACCCTGTCGCTGGCCGCCCACGAGCGGGTAAAATTGTCCGGTCCTGCGCCGCTTCAACTCGAGCTCCAAGACCTCGCCCTCTAACTCGCCCTTTTAAGAGTCCATTGCGATGACGCCTCTAGACGCCAAGCGCCCGCTGCAGCTCAACGATCAGGGCCAGCTGCGCCACTTCCTGTCCCTCGACGGCCTGAACCGCGAGCTGCTGACGGAAATCCTCGACACCGCCGACTCGTTCCTCGAAGTCGGCGCCCGGGCGGTGAAGAAAGTCCCGCTGCTGCGCGGCAAGACCGTGTGCAATGTGTTCTTCGAGAACTCCACCCGAACCCGCACTACCTTCGAACTGGCGGCCCAGCGGCTGTCGGCGGACGTGATCACCCTGAATGTCTCGACCTCTTCGGCGAGCAAGGGTGAAACCCTGCTGGACACCCTGCGCAACCTGGAAGCCATGGCCGCCGACATGTTCGTGGTGCGCCACGGCGACTCCGGCGCCGCGCACTTCATCGCCGAACACGTGTGCCCGCAAGTGGCGATCATCAACGGCGGCGACGGCCGTCACGCCCACCCGACCCAGGGCATGCTCGACATGCTGACCATTCGCCGGCACAAGGGCGGCTTCGAGAACCTCTCGGTAGCCATCGTCGGCGACATCCTGCACTCGCGAGTGGCGCGTTCGAACATGCTGGCGCTGAAAACCCTCGGCTGCCCGGACATCCGCGTGATCGCGCCGAAAACCCTGCTGCCCATCGGCATCGAGCAGTACGGGGTCAAGGTCTACACCGACATGACCGAAGGCCTGAAGGACGTGGACGTGGTGATCATGCTGCGCCTGCAGCGTGAACGCATGCAGGGCGGCCTGCTGCCCAGCGAAGGCGAGTTCTACCGCCTGTTCGGCCTGACCACCGCGCGCCTGGCCGGGGCCAAGCCCGACGCCATCGTCATGCACCCGGGTCCGATCAACCGCGGCGTGGAGATCGAATCGGCGGTAGCCGACGGCCCGCACTCGGTGATCCTCAACCAGGTGACCTACGGCATTGCAGTGCGCATGGCGGTACTGTCCATGGCCATGAGCGGGCAGACCGCCCAGCGACAATTCGAGCAGGAGAACGCCCAGTGAAGCTCAGCATTCTCGGCGCCCGCGTCATCGATCCAAGCAGCGGCCTGGATCAAACCACCGATCTGCACCTGGAAGCCGGCAAGATCGTCGCCATCGGCGCCGCGCCTGGCGGCTTCAATGCCGTTACCACCATCGACGCCAAGGGCCTGGTGGCCGCACCCGGCCTGGTGGACCTGAGCGTCGCCCTGCGCGAGCCGGGCTACAGCCGCAAGGGCAGCATTGCCAGCGAAACCCGCGCCGCAGCCGCCGGGGGCGTCACCAGCCTGTGCTGCCCGCCGCGCACCAAGCCAGTACTGGACACCTCGGCGGTGGCCGAACTGATCCTCGACCGCGCCCGCGAGGCCGGCAACAGCAAAGTGTTCCCCATTGGCGCCTTGAGCAAGGGCCTGGAAGGCGAGCAGCTTGCGGAGCTGATCGCATTGCGTGACGCCGGTTGCGTGGCCTTCGGCAACGGCCTGGAAGGTTTCCGCAGCACCCGCACCCTGTGCCGCGCCCTGGAATACGCCGCCACCTTCGACCTGACGGTGATCTTCCATTCCCAGGACCGCGACCTGGCCGAAGGCGGCCTGGCCCACGAAGGCGCCACCGCCAGCTTCCTCGGCCTGCCGGGTATCCCGGAAAGCGCGGAGACCGTGGCCCTGGCCCGGGACCTGCTGCTGGTGGAACAGAGCGGCGTGCGCGCCCACTTCAGCCAGCTGACCAGCGCCCGCGGCGTGGAGCTGATCGCCCAGGCCCAGGCCCGCGGCCTGCCGGTCACCGCCGATGTGGCGCTGTACCAGCTGATCCTGACCGACGAGGCGCTGATCGACTTCTCCAGCCTGTACCACGTGCAGCCGCCGCTGCGCTCGCGGGCCGACCGCGATGCCCTGCGCGAAGCGGTGAAGTCCGGGGTGGTGCAAGCCATTTCCAGCCATCACCAGCCCCATGAGCGGGACGCCAAGCTGGCGCCGTTCGGCGCCACCGAGCCGGGCATCAGCAGCGTCGAGCTGTTGTTGCCCCTGGCCCTGACCCTGGTGCAGGACGGCCTGCTGGACCTGCCGACCCTGCTGGCACGCCTGAGTGCCGGCCCCGCCGCGGCCTTGCGCCTGCCGGCAGGCAAGCTGGCAGCCGGTGGTGCGGCGGACCTGGTGCTGTTCGACCCGGCCAGTTCCACCGTGGCCGGCGAGCGCTGGCTCTCCAAGGGCGAAAACTGCCCGTTCCTCGGCCATAGCCTGCCGGGCGCGGTGCGCTACACCCTGGTGGACGGGCATATCAGCTATCAGGGCTGATCGCCTGGCAAACACCCTGTAGCCGCTGCCGCAGGCTGCGAACGGCGCCGAAGGAGCCGCCGCTCCTGATGGCGCCCTGCGGCAGTGGCTACAGGCTGCGCCATCACCGCCTGCGCCGATGACGGGATCAACGGCGCTTGGCGTTCTCCAGCGATACCTGATCGTTCAGGGTCCAGAAGTCGTACAGCACCCCCAGGAAGAACAGGCCGCCGGTGAACAGGTAGATCACCCCGCTCAGCCATTTGCCCTGGTACATGCGGTGCACGCCGAAAACCCCGAGGAAGGTCAGCAGAATCCAGGCCACGCTGTATTCCACCGGACCTGCGGTAAAGCGAAGGTCCGCTTCCCGGTCCATGGACGGGATCAGGAACAAGTCGATCAGCCAACCAATGCCCAGCAGACCGAAGGTGAAGAACCAGATAGTCCCGGTCACCGGCTTGCCGTAATAGAAGCGGTGGGCCCCGGTAAAACCGAAAATCCACAACAGGTAACCGATCACCTTGCTGTGGGTGTCATGGGTGGATGCATCCTGACGATAGGTGTTCATTAAGTGCCTCTTTGCAGGTGATAGATAAATATTCTTAAAAACTTTGTGACTTTTTTACAGGCATTCGACGTGCGGGCAATGTTACCTTCTGTTCCGCCAAAGCCTTGTACTGCCTGACTTCTGACGGTTTTCTGCGTCAAGTTGCCACCTCTTTGCCGAAGTTGACCCCAAGGTTGAATCGACAAACGGCCACGGAAGTGACCTGAAAGCTGTTATAAAGTTGCGCGCTAACCAATAAGAGCCTTGCCTAATGCGTCCATTTTTCAAGACATGGCTAACCATTTGCCTATTAATGCCACTGGCCGCCCACGCCACCAACCGTGAGCAACGACTTCCCAACGTTAATGGCTACACCCCGAAACCGCACGTTTCGACGGTCACCGCCAAGAACAAGAGCACCATCAAGCACCCCACCCGCCTGAGCAAGGCCGACAGCAAGCTGGTGGCCAACAACGCCGGCCGGCCGAGCACCACGGTTCTCAGCCGCGCGGTCAATGTCCTCGGTACACCCTATCGTTGGGGCGGCAGCAGCCCAAGCAAAGGCTTCGACTGCAGCGGCCTGGTGCGCTACGCCTTCAACGATGTCGCCGCCGTGGACCTGCCACGCACCTCCAACGCCATGGCCAGCGGCCACGGGCAGAAGGTCGAACGCAAGGACCTGAAGCCGGGCGACCTATTGTTCTTCAACATCAAGAGCCGCAAGGTCAACCACGTCGCCATCTACCTGGGCGAAGACCGCTTTATCCACGCCCCGCGGCGCGGCAAGGCAGTGACCATCGATACCCTGAAGAAGCCCTACTGGCAGAGCCACTACGTGGTTGCCAAGCGGGTCCTGCCCAAGGAGCACGCGCCCCTGCGGGTCGTGCAACGCTGATACCCCGCTTCGCCGGCAAGCCGGCTCCTGCACCCACCTGTAGGAGCCGGCTTGCCGGCGAATGCATTTCCAGCCCCGTCAAAAGCTGTCCGGCATCCGCGCCTGCTCCCGCGCCTGATCGCGGCTGATCAACCCCTGCCCGAGCAATGCCTTGAGGCTCATGTCCAGGGTGCGCATGCCCTGGGCGCCGCCCGTCTGGATCGCCGAATACATCTGCGCCACCTTGTCCTCGCGGATCAGGTTACGGATCGCCGGGCTGCCCAGCATGATCTCGTGCGCCGCTACCCGGCCACCGCCCACCTTCTTCACCAGCACTTGCGCGACCACTGCCTGCAGCGACTCGGCCAGCATCGAGCGCACCAGGGCCTTTTCCTCCCCCGGAAACACGTCCACCAGCCGGTCGATGGTCTTGGCCGCCGACGAGGTGTGCAGGGTGGCCAGTACCAGGTGCCCGGTTTCCGCGGCGGTCAGGGCCAGGCGGATGGTTTCCAGGTCCCGCAGTTCGCCCAGCAGGATCACGTCGGGATCTTCCCGCAGCGCCGCACGCAAGGCCGTGGCGAAGCTCTGGGTATCGCGCTGCACTTCGCGCTGGTGCACCAGGCAGTTCTTCTGCGGATGCACGAATTCGATAGGGTCTTCGATGGTCAGGATGTGCTGCTGGCGGTGCTGGTTCAGGTGGTCGATCATCGCCGCCAGTGTGGTGGACTTGCCGCTGCCGGTGGGCCCGGTCACCAGCACCAGCCCGCGGGGCGCCTCGGTAATCTGCCGAAACACTTCCCCCAGCCCCAGCTCCTCCAGGCTCTGTACCCGCGCGGGAATCAGGCGCAGCACCGCACCGACACCACGGGCGTGCCGGAAGGCATTGACCCGAAACCGCGCCACACCCGGCAGTTCATAGGCGAAATCCAGGTCATTGCAGGCGGCGAACGCCTGGCGCTGTGCTTCGCTCATCAGCTCATGGATCAGCGCCTGCACCTGTGGCCCTTCCAGGGCCGGGCCCGGCAGCGGGCGAATATCGCCATCGATGCGCAACATCGGCGCCAGCCCGGCGGACAGATGCAGGTCCGAAGCGCCCCGGGAAGCGCTCAAGCGCAAGAGTTCGGTGATGTCCATAGTGCCCCCCAATTCCAGTAGAATGCCGCGAGCTTCAGACCCGCCCGCGCCTGGCAGATTCAATGGCCAGGCCGCGGACGATGCCCGACGCGACCCTTGAGCGTGGCTCGGGCCGGCGGAGAATCGAGGTCTGGTGGATTCACGCGGCAGCCGGTGGCCAGGGCCGCCGGTACTTTTGAGACGAAATCGAATGTCCACGATAGCAGACAACATTGCCCAGGTAGCCGAGCGCATCCGCAACGCCTGCCAGGCCGTACAGCGCGACCCGCACAGCGTCCAGCTGCTGGCCGTGAGCAAGACCAAGCCAGCCGCCGCCCTGCGCGAGGCCCATGCCGCCGGCCTGCGGGATTTCGGCGAGAACTACCTGCAGGAAGCCCTGGGCAAACAGCAGGAACTGGCCGACCTGCCCTTGAGTTGGCACTTCATCGGCCCCATTCAGTCGAACAAGACTCGTGCCATTGCCGAGCATTTTGACTGGGTGCACTCCGTGGATCGCTTGAAAATCGCCCAACGCCTGTCCGAACAACGCCCGGCCGAGTTGCCGCCACTGAACATCTGCATCCAGGTGAACGTCAGTGGCGAAGCCAGCAAGTCCGGCTGCGCCCCGGCCGACCTGCCGGCCCTGGCCAGCGCCATCGGTGCCTTGCCACGCCTGCAACTGCGGGGGTTGATGGCGATTCCCGAGCCTACCGAGGACCGCACTGCCCAGGACGCCGCCTTCGCCGCGGTACAACGCCTGAACAACGACCTGCGGGACAGCCTCAAGCTGCCCCTGGATACCCTTTCCATGGGCATGAGCCACGACCTCGAAGCGGCCATTGCCCAAGGCGCCACCTGGGTGCGGATCGGTACCGCGCTGTTCGGTGCCCGCGACTACAGTCAGTCCTGATGCGACTGACCCCGACCTCTTGTAAGGACCTGTCATGAACACGACTCGTATCGCTTTTATCGGTGCCGGCAACATGGCGGCCAGTCTCATCGGCGGCCTGCGGGCCAAAGGCCTGGAGGCCTCGCAGATCCGCGCCAGCGACCCGGGCGAGCAGACCCGAGCGAAAGTCGCGGCCGAACATGGCATCCAGGTATTTGCCGATAACGCCGAGGCCATCGAAGGCGTCGACGTGATCGTCCTGGCGGTCAAGCCCCAGGCCATGAAAGCCGTGTGCCAAGCCCTGCGCCCGAGCCTGAAGCCGCAGCAGCTGGTGGTGTCCATCGCCGCCGGCATCACCTGTTCGAGCATGAACAGCTGGCTCGGCGCCCAGCCCATCGTGCGCTGCATGCCCAACACCCCGGCACTGCTGCGCCAGGGTGTCAGCGGCCTGTACGCCACCGCCGAAGTCAGCGCCCAGCAACGCCAGCAGGCCGAGGAACTGCTGTCCGCCGTGGGTATCGCCCTGTGGCTGGACCAGGAGCAGCAACTGGACGCAGTGACTGCCGTCTCCGGCAGTGGCCCGGCGTATTTCTTCCTGCTGATCGAAGCCATGACCGCCGCCGGCGAGAAGCTCGGCCTGCCCCGGGAAACCGCCGCCCAGCTGACTCTGCAGACCGCCCTGGGCGCCGCCCACATGGCGGTCTCCAGTGACGTTGACGCCGCCGAGCTGCGCCGCCGCGTGACTTCACCGGCAGGCACCACGGAAGCGGCCATCAAGTCGTTCCAGGCCGGTGGCTTTGAAGCCCTGGTGGAAAAAGCATTGGGTGCCGCTGCGCACCGCTCGGCCGAAATGGCCGAACAACTGGGCCAATAAGGAGCCAATGATGATTGGATTGAACACCGCTGCGGTGTATGTGCTGCAAACCCTGGGCAGCCTGTACCTGCTGATCGTGCTGATGCGTTTCGTCCTGCAACTGGTGCGCGCCAACTTCTACAACCCGCTGTGCCAGTTCATCGTGCGGGCCACCCAGCCGCTGCTCAAGCCGATGCGCCGGGTCATCCCGAGCATCGGCGGCCTGGACATGTCCTCGCTGCTCCTGGCGATCCTGGTGCAACTGGCCCTGATGGCCCTGACCCTGCTGCTGACCTACGGCACCACCGGCAACCCGCTGCAACTGCTGATCTGGTCGATCATCGGCGTCACCGCGCTGTTCCTGAAGATCTTCTTCTTCGCCCTGATCATCAGCGTGATTCTGTCCTGGGTCGCCCCTGGCAGCCACAACCCCGGCGCCGAACTGGTGAACCAGATCTGCGAACCCGCCCTGGCCCCGTTCCGTCGCATCCTGCCGAGCATGGGCGGCCTGGATATCTCGCCGATCCTGGCATTCATGGTGCTCAAGCTGCTGGACATGCTGGTGATCAACAACCTGGCGGCCATGACCATGATGCCGGACATCCTGCGCCTGCTGATCTGACCCGGGCGGCCTGCATGAGTTATTACCGCTGGGACGGTGACGATCTGATCCTCGATTGCCACCTGCAACCCAAGGCCAGCAGCGACGAGTTCGCTGGCCTGCACGGCGAGCGGTTGAAGATCCGCCTCACCGCGCCACCAGTGGAAGGCAAGGCCAATGCGCACCTGATGGCGTTCCTGGCCAAAGCCTTTGGCATTCCCAAGAGCAACATCAGCCTGGTCAGCGGCGAACTGAACCGGCAGAAGCGGGTGCGCCTGCAAGCGCCGAAGAAGCTGCCGGACCTGCCGGGGCTGGCTCGCCCCGCCTGATTCGCCGGCAAGCCGGCTCCTGCGCCCCATGTTCACTGCAGGAGCTGGCTTGCCAGCGAACCTCCCACATCATTTCCCGCAACGAAACACAGCCCCGGGCTTTGCTTGCCGCTGGGGGCAGCGGTCTTTAGACTTACGCCTCATTTAAATGAGAGCAGGGTCGATGCCAACTGCCTTTCCCCCCGATTCTGTTGGTCTGGTCACGCCACAAATAGCGCACTTCAGCGAACCCCTGGCCCTGGCCTGCGGGCGCGCGCTGCCGGCCTACGACCTGATCTACGAAACCTACGGTCAGCTCAACGCCAGCGCCAGCAACGCGGTGCTGATCTGCCACGCCCTGTCCGGCCATCATCACGCCGCCGGCTACCACAGCGTCGACGACCGCAAGCCCGGTTGGTGGGACAGCTGCATCGGCCCGGGCAAGCCGATCGACACCAACAGGTTCTTCGTGGTCAGCCTCAACAACCTCGGCGGTTGCAACGGCTCCACCGGTCCCAGCAGCCTCAACCCGGACACCGGCAAGCCGTTCGGCGCCGACTTCCCGGTGCTTACCGTGGAAGACTGGGTACACAGCCAGGCGCGCCTGGCGGATCGCCTGGGCATCGACCAGTGGGCAGCGGTGATCGGCGGCAGCCTCGGCGGCATGCAGGCCCTGCAATGGACCATCACCTACCCGGACCGTGTACGGCACTGCCTGGCCATCGCCTCGGCGCCCAAGCTCTCGGCGCAGAACATCGCCTTCAACGAAGTGGCGCGCCAGGCGATCCTCACCGACCCGGAATTCCACGGCGGCTCGTTCCAGGAACAGGGGGTGATCCCCAAGCGCGGGCTGATGCTGGCGCGAATGGTGGGCCATATCACTTACCTGTCCGACGACTCCATGGGCGAGAAATTCGGCCGTGGGCTCAAGAGCGAGAAGCTCAACTACGACTTCCACAGCGTCGAGTTCCAGGTGGAAAGCTACCTGCGCTACCAGGGCGAGGAGTTCTCCGGGCGTTTCGATGCCAACACCTACCTGCTGATGACCAAGGCCCTGGACTACTTCGACCCGGCGGCCAACTGCGACGACGACCTGGCCAAGACCTTCGCCCATGCCACCGCCAAGTTCTGCGTGATGTCCTTCACCACCGACTGGCGCTTCTCCCCGGCCCGCTCCCGGGAACTGGTGGATGCATTGATGGCCGCACGCAAGGACGTCTGCTACCTGGAGATCGACGCACCGCAGGGGCATGACGCCTTCCTGATCCCGATCCCGCGCTACCTGCAGGCGTTCAGCCACTACATGAACCGCATTACCTTGTGAGGACACGATGAGAGCCGATCTGGAAATCATCCAGGAATGGATCCCCGCCGGCAGCCGCGTCCTCGACCTGGGCTGCGGTAACGGCGAGCTGCTGAGCTGGCTGCAGGAGCACAAGCAGGTCACCGGCTATGGCCTGGAAAACGACCCGGACAACATCGCCGAGTGCGTGGCCAAGGGCATCAACGTGATCGAGCAGGACCTGGACAAGGGCCTGGGCAACTTTGCCAGCAACAGCTTCGACATCGTGGTCATGACCCAGGCCCTGCAAGCCGTGCACTACCCGGACAAGATCCTCGACGAAATGCTCCGGGTCGGCCGCCAGTGCATCATCACCTTCCCCAATTTCGGTCACTGGCGCTGCCGCTGGTACCTGGCCAGCAAGGGGCGGATGCCGGTCTCGGAGTTCCTCCCGTACACCTGGTACAACACGCCGAACATCCACTTCTGCACCTTCGAGGACTTCGAAGAACTGTGCCGCGAGCGGCAAGCCCGGGTGATCAACCGCCTTGCCGTCGATCAACAACACCGCCATGGGTGGGCCAGTAAGCTATGGCCTAATCTCTTAGGAGAGATCGGCATCTACCGTGTCAGCAGTCCCGGCCTGCAAGATCACAAGGTCGCGGTATAAACCACGTTGCATCGAGGAGAACCATCATGGGACGTCTGGTTACATTTCTACTGGCTGCCTGCCTGAGCGTCAGCGCCCTGGCGGCGGACCCGATCAAGGGCGAACGCCAGGAAGTGTTCGGTGACATCACCGTGCACTACAACACCTTCAACTCCACCTACCTGCAGCCTGATATCGCCAGGGCGGCGGAGCTGGTCCGCAGCAAGAACCAGGGCGTGATCAACGTTTCCCTGATCAAGGACGGCAAGCCGCTGGTCGGCCAGGTCAGTGGCACGGTCAAGGACCTGACCAGCAAGAGCATCCCGCTGAAATTCCGCCAGATCACCGAGCAGGGCGCGATCTACTACATCGCCCAGTTCCCGGTGGAGCAGCAGGAAAACCGTACGTTCACCATCAATGTGCAGACTGGCGGTGACACCAACAGCTTCAGCTTCAACCAAGAGCTATTCCCGGGCGAATAATGAACCTCACGCAACTCGTACTGGCCAGCCATAACGCCGGCAAACTCAAAGAACTCCAGGCCATGCTCGGCGCTTCGGTGCAATTGCGCTCGATCGGCGAGTTCAGCAGCGTCGAGCCGGAAGAAACCGGCCTGTCGTTCGTCGAAAACGCCATCCTCAAGGCGCGCAATGCCGCACGCATTTCCGGCTTGCCGGCACTGGCCGACGACTCCGGCCTGGCAGTGGACTTCCTCGGTGGCGCCCCGGGCATCTACTCGGCCCGCTACGCCGACGGCCAGGGCGACGCGGCGAACAACGCCAAGCTGCTCGAAGCCCTCAAGGATGTCCCGCAAGCCGAGCGCGGTGCGCAGTTCGTCTGCGTCCTGGCACTGGTACGGCACGCCGACGATCCGCTGCCGATCCTCTGCGAAGGCCTGTGGCACGGGCGCATCCTTACCGCCGCCAGCGGCGAGCACGGCTTCGGCTACGACCCGCTGTTCTGGGTGCCGGAACGCAACTGCTCCAGCGCCGAACTGGGCCCCGAGGAGAAAAACCAGCTCAGCCACCGCGCCCGCGCCATGGCCATTCTGCGGCAACGCCTGGGCCTGAAATGAGCCACGAGCCCTCCGCGTCGCCGCTGCTTCTCGGCGGCGCGCATACGCCCCGGGCGGCGCTGCCCCAGTTGCCGCCCCTGGCGCTGTACATCCACATCCCGTGGTGTGTACGCAAATGCCCCTACTGCGACTTCAACTCCCACGCGGCCAGCCCGACGCTACCGGAAGAGGAGTACGTCGACGCCCTGCTGGCCGACCTCGACCAGGACCTGCACGCCGTGCACGGTCGCGAGCTGAGCTCGATCTTCTTCGGCGGCGGCACCCCGAGCCTGTTCAGCGCCCAGGCCCTGGGTCGGCTGCTCAAGGGCGTGGAACAGCGCATCCGGTTTGCCCCCGACATCGAAATCACCCTGGAAGCCAACCCCGGGACCTTCGAGCAGGAAAAATTCACCGCCTACCGCGCCCTGGGCATCAATCGCCTGTCCATCGGCATCCAGAGTTTCCAGGAACAGAAGCTCAAGGCCCTGGGCCGCATCCACAACGGCGATGAAGCGATTCGCGCCGCTGGCATGGCGCGCCAGGCCGGGTTCGACAACTTCAACCTGGACCTGATGCACGGCCTGCCGGACCAGTCCCTGGACGATGCCCTGGGCGACCTGCGCCAGGCCATTGCGATGAAGCCGACCCACCTGTCCTGGTACCAGCTGACCCTGGAGCCCAACACGGTGTTCTGGAACCAGCCACCGGTACTGCCGGAAGACGACACCCTGTGGGACATCCAGGAAGCCGGACAGGCCCTGCTGGCCGAGCACGGCTATGCCCAGTACGAAGTCTCGGCCTACGCCCAGCCCGGGCGCGCGGCGCGGCACAACCTGAACTACTGGAGCTTTGGCGACTTCATCGGGATCGGCGCCGGTGCCCACGGCAAACTCAGCCACCCGGACGGGCGCATCCTGCGCACCTGGAAGACCCGCCTGCCCAAGGACTACCTGAACCCGGCCAAGCAGTTCAAGGCGGGCGAGAAGGCCCTGGGCAACGAAGAGCTGCCGTTCGAGTTCCTGATGAACGCCCTGCGCCTCACCGATGGCGTGGACGCTGCGCTGTTCGCCCAACGCACCGGCCTGGACCTGGTCAGCCTCGCCGAAGGCCGGCGCCAGGCCGAACAAAGCGGCTTGTTGCAGGTCGAACCGTCACGCCTGGCGGCCACGGCCCGCGGGCAACTTTTTCTCAATGACCTGCTGCAATACTTTCTGATCTAAGGAAATCACATGGATCTGGTACTCGACCTGCTCGCCACCGTATCCCGCTGGAGTCGCAGCAACCTCTCGGAAATCGCCCTGGCACTGGTGGGCTGCCTGCTGGTGCTGTTCGGCGCGGACATCAAGGGCTGGGTCGAACAGCGCCTGGGCGGCATCGCCGGCGCCCTGCGGGTGCCGCTGATGGCCCTGCTGTGCATGGTGGGCAGCGGCCTGGCGCTGATCTACGCCACACCGTGGATCGTCCGCGGCCTGAGCCAGTTCAACAACTACAGCCTGGCGCCAGTGCTGTTGGTGGTACTGGTGCTGATTGGCGTGGTCGCTGATCGTCGTTAATTCGCAGGGCCCCTTCGCCGGCAAGCCGGCTCCTACACCAAGCCGGCGAACGCAATCCAACGGCTGCCCCCGTTATCAAGGAAGAACATGAGCAAGAAAGTCATCGAGGACACCAGCAAGTTCCTCAGCTATGTGCTGCGCCACGAGCCCCAGGCCATCGGCCTGGAACTGGACAGCGAAGGCTGGGGCGATATCGACGCGCTGATCAGCGGTGCGGCCAAGAACGGCCGGCAACTGAGCCGGGAATTGATCGAGCTGGTGGTCGAAGGCAACGACAAGAAGCGCTTCGCCCTCTCGGCTGACAGCCGGCGGATTCGTGCCGTTCAGGGGCATTCCAACAAGGCCGTGCAATTGCAGCTTGAGGCAAAGCAACCGCCCGCCGTGCTCTTCCACGGCACCGCCACGCGCTTCATGGATTCGATCAACGAAAAGGGGCTGATCCCGGGTTCACGGCACCACGTGCACCTGTCCCAGGAAATCGACACCGCCCGGGCCGTGGGCCAGCGCTATGGCAAGGTGGTGATCCTGCAGATCGACGCCCAGGCCATGCAGGCCCAGGGCTTCACCTTTTATCAGGCAGAGAATGGGGTGTGGCTGACCGACCAGGTGCCGGTCGGCTTCATCAAAGCCCTGTAGGAGCCAGCTGGCTGGCGAAGGCGACCTTGAAGGCCTCTTCGCTGGCAAGCGGAACGCCGCCCGGCAGCTCCTACAGCAGCGTGTCCGCGGGGCTCAGGCGAGCTTTTCGAACTTCAAATCCCACACGCCGTGGCCCAGGCGCTCGCCGCGACGCTCGAACTTGGTGATCGGGCGTTCGGCCGGGCGCGGTACACACTTGCCGTCTTCGGCCAGGTTGCGATAACCCGGGGCGACGTTCATCACCTCCAGCATGTATTCGGCATAGGGCTCCCAGTCGGTGGCCATGTGCAGAATGCCGCCAACCTTGAGCTTGCTGCGCACCAGCTCGGCGAAGGAAGCCTGGACGATGCGGCGCTTGTGGTGCCGGCTCTTGTGCCACGGATCGGGGAAGAACAGCATCAGCCGGTCCAGGCTGTTGTCGGCGATGCAGCGGTTGAGCACCTCGATGGCGTCGCAATCGTAGACCCGCAGGTTGGTCAGGCCCTGGGTCAGCACGCCATTGAGCAGCGCGCCGACACCCGGGCGGTGAACCTCAACGCCGATGAAATCCTGTTCCGGAGCCGCCGCCGCCATTTCCAGCAGCGAGTGACCCATGCCGAAGCCGATTTCCAGGGAGCGTGGTGCCGAACGGCCGAACACCTGGTCGTAATCCACCGGGGCGTCGGCCAAGGGCAGCACGTACAGCGGCGCGCCCTGGTCCAGGCCGCGTTGCTGGCCTTCGGTCATGCGCCCGGCGCGCATCACGAAACTCTTGATGCGGCGGTGTTGGCGCTCGTCGCCGGCTTCCGGCTGGATTGGCGTGTCGTTTGATTCAGTCATCAATGGCTCTTACTTGATCAGACCATCCAGCGGCGAAGAGGCGCTGGCATAGAGTTTCTTCGGCATGCGACCGGCGAGGTACGCCAGGCGGCCCGCGACAATTGCGTGTTTCATGGCTTCGGCCATCATCACCGGCTGCTGCGCGTGGGCGATGGCCGAGTTCATCAGCACCGCCTCACACCCCAGTTCCATGGCGATGGTGGCGTCGGAAGCGGTACCGACACCGGCATCCACCAGTACCGGAACCTTGGCTTCTTCAAGGATGATCTGCAGGTTGTACGGGTTGCAGATCCCCAGCCCGGTGCCAATCAGGCCGGCCAGCGGCATGACCGCGATGCAGCCCATTTCCGCCAGCTGGCGGGCGATGATCGGGTCGTCGCTGGTGTAGACCATCACGTCGAAACCTTCCTTGACCAGCACTTCGGCGGCCTTGAGGGTTTCCAGCACGTTGGGGAACAGGGTCTTCTGGTCGGCCAGGACTTCCAGCTTCACCAGGTTGTGGCCATCAAGCAGCTCACGGGCCAGGCGGCAGGTGCGCACGGCCTCGACCGCGTCATAGCAGCCGGCGGTGTTGGGCAGGATGGTGTAGCGATCCGGCGGCAGGATATCCAGCAGGTTCGGTTCGCCCGGGTTCTGGCCGATATTGGTCCGGCGCACGGCAACGGTCACGATCTCGGCACCCGAGGCCTCGATGGCCAGGCGGGTTTCTTCCATGTCGCGGTACTTGCCGGTGCCTACCAGCAAACGCGACTGGTACGTCCGACCGGCCAGGACGAAAGGCTTGTCACTACGAACGTTGCTCATCGGAAATCCTCTGTTGGGGTGAGGTTCTTGCAGAATTCTTTATCAGGCCCGGGGCGCTGGTAACCCTCGATCGTGGGCCGGTGAAAGCATGTCGTCCATGAAAGGGCCCGGAATCGGGCCAGGGCGCTGCGCAGATGGACAGCAGCGCTGTTGAAGCCAGTGACTAGCCGCCGCCGATGGCGTGGACCACTTCAACCTGGTCACCTTCGTTGAGGGCGGTTTCGGCGTGCTGGCTGCGCGGAACGATATCCAGGTTGAGTTCCACCGCGATCCGCCGTCCGGTGAGTTCCAGATGGCTCAGCAGGGCCGCAACGGTCGAGCCGTCGGGCAGTTCAAAGGATTCACCGTTCAACTGAATGCGCATGCCAAGGCCGCCATCATTTTTAGGGGCCAGCATTCTAGCCCGATCATGACCTAAAGGTCAGCTACAAGCGTCAGCCGGCAACTTGCAGGCGCCAGGCGGCAAGCCCCAGCAGGAACCAGCCGACCAGGAAGGCCACACCGCCGAAGGGGGTGATGATCCCCAGCTTGCTGGTGCCTGTCAGGGTCAGCAGGTACAGGCTACCGGAGAACAGCAGGATGCCCAGGGTGAAGGCAGCGCCGGCCCAGGTCACCAGCCGCCCGGGAATATGAGCCGCCAGCAAGGCGACGCCGAACAACGCCAGGGCATGCACCAGTTGATAGGTAACACCTGTATGAAAAATAGCCAGGTAGTCCGTGCTCAGGCGGTTTTTAAGACCGTGGGCGGCGAAAGCGCCAAGGGCAACCCCGGTGAAACCGAAGAAGGCGGCCAGCATCAGGAAGCCACGCAACATGAGGAACTCCAGTCAGATTCAGCACAAAGGGTCTGTATAATGGCGCGCTCAACGGGTTCGGCCAAGCCATCTCTATGCTGCGTTATCTGTTTCGTCGTCTTGTAAAAGCCTTGATGTGGTTCATGGTCGGCAGCGTCCTGCTGGTGCTGCTGTTGCGTTTCGTACCGCCACCGGGCACCGCCCTGATGGTAGAGCGCAAGATCGAGTCCTGGGTCGACAACGACCCCATCGACCTGCAGCGCACCTGGAAGCCTTGGGATGAAATCTCCGACAACCTCAAGGTGGCGGTGATCGCCGGCGAGGATCAGAAATTCCCCGAGCACTGGGGCTTCGATATCGATGCAATCCAGGCAGCGTTGATCCACAACGAAAGGGGCGGTTCGATCCGTGGCGCCAGTACCCTGAGCCAGCAAGTGTCGAAAAACCTGTTCCTGTGGTCCGGCCGCAGCTACCTGCGCAAGGGACTGGAAGCCTGGTTCACCGCGCTGATCGAAGTGTTCTGGCCCAAGCAGCGGATTCTTGAGGTCTACCTCAACAGTGTCGAATGGGATGAAGGGGTGTTCGGGGCAGAAGCCGCGGCGCGCCATCACTTCGGCGTCAGCGCGGCCAATCTGTCACGCCAGCAAGCCAGCCTGCTAGCCGCTGTCCTGCCCAATCCAAGGGTGTGGAGCGCAGCACGTCCCAGCACTTATGTGATGCAGCGGGCGGGCTGGGTTCGGCGGCAGATGAGCCAGTTGGGTGGAGCCGATTACTTGAATCGGCTGAACGAGTCGCGCAGGGCGCCTTGGGCGGAGTAACCCGGATTTGGCTTTGCACCGGTTCTTCTTGAGCATGTTCGAGATGGGTGCTGGGCTGGGGATTCGCCAGCAAGCCGGCTCCTACGCCAACCGCACAAACAAAAACGCCCCGAGGTAATCGGGGCGTTTTACATGACGCTTCAGGCTTAAGCGGCGATGGACAGTTTCAGCTTGTTCATCGCGCTTTTTTCCAGCTGGCGAATCCGCTCGGCCGAAACGTTGTACTTCTGCGCCAGGTCGTGCAGCGTGGCTTTCTCTTCGGCCAGCCAGCGCTGGTAGAGGATGTCACGGCTGCGTTCGTCCAGCACTTCCAGGGCTTCGTGCAGGTTGCTGGTGGAGTTGTCGCTCCAGTCGGCATCCTCAAGTTGCAGCGCCGGGTCGTAGCGGTGGTCTTCCAGGTAGTTGGCTGGCGACTGGAAGGCGCTGTCGTCGTCCGCTTCCGCAGCCGGATCGAACGCCATGTCCTGGCCGGTCAGCCGGCTTTCCATTTCCCGCACTTCACGAGGCTCCACGCCCAGGCTTTCCGCCACGCGGTGAACTTCTTCGTTGTTCAGCCAGGCCAGACGCTTCTTCTGGCTGCGCAGGTTGAAGAACAGCTTGCGCTGCGCCTTGGTGGTAGCAACCTTCACAATCCGCCAGTTACGCAGGATGAACTCGTGAATTTCCGCCTTGATCCAGTGCACGGCAAAGGACACCAGGCGCACACCCATTTCAGGGTTGAAGCGCTTCACGGCTTTCATCAGGCCAACGTTGCCTTCCTGGATCAGGTCAGCCTGGGCCAACCCGTAGCCGGAATAGCTACGGGCGATATGTACGACAAAACGCAGGTGGGCGAGCACCATCTGCCGAGCCGCCTCAAGATCCTGCTCATAGTAGAGACTCTCGGCCAGTTCACGCTCCTGCTCGGGTGTCAGCAATGGAATGCTGTTCACCGTGTGCACATAAGCCTCCAGGTTTGCGCCTGGAACCAATGCGTAAGCAGGTTGCAAAGAAGTGGTCATACGAAAAAACCTCCGACTCACATAACTCGTGCCGTTCAGCACTGCGAAAATTGACCGGAAACCGCGAAACAAGTTCCCAAAAATGCTGAAAGGTCAATACAAGCAAAAAGATATTACTTCGGTGCCAGTTCCCTCAGGTGACGGGCCACCGCAATCCACGCACCGATATAACCCAACAGCACCGCCCCTAGCAAGAGCGACAGACCATCGGCAACCGGCACCCCCGCGAGGGCAAAATCGCTGCCATACAAGCCAGCCAGACCGATTACCGCATCGTTCAGCCAGTTCAGGCCAAACGCCAATACCCCCCAGGACAGGATCCCCGCGCCGAAACCATACAGCGCCCCCATATAGAGGAAGGGCCGACGAACATAACTGTCCGTGCCGCCGACGAGTTTAATCACTTCTATCTCGGTGCGGCGGTTTTCAATATGAAGACGAATGGTATTGCCTATCACCAAAAGTAATGCAGAAACCAGCAGCACCGTCAGGCCGAAGACAAAGCGGTCCCCCAGCTTGAGGATCGCCGCCAGCCGCTCGACCCATACCAGGTCCAGTTGCGCCAGTTGCACCTTGGGCATTTCCGACAACCGCTGGCGCAGGGCTTCCAGGGTCGCCTTGTCCACTTCGTTCGGTGTGACCAGCACTACACCCGGCAGCGGGTTATGAGGCAGTTCGCGCAAGGCCTCGCCCAGCCCGGACTGCTGCTGGAACTCCTCCAGGGCCTTTTCCTTGCTGATGAACTCGGCATCCGCCACACCGGGCAGGCCCTTGATCTCTTCACTGAGCTTCTCGCCCTCGGTGGCAGAAGCCCCCAGATCCAGGTACAGCGAGATCTGCGCCGCGCGCTGCCAGGAACCGCCCAGGCGCTCGACATTATTGAGCAACAGCGACAAGCCCATGGGCAGGCTCAAGGCCACGGCCATCACCAGGCAGGTAAAGAAGCTGCCGATGGGCTGTTTGCCCAGGCGCCGCAGGCTGTCCAGCAGGCTGGCGCGATGGCTTTCGATCCAGGCGTGCAGCAGGGTGCCGAAATCCGGGCCGTCGTCCTCGTCACGCTTTTTCTTCGGCGGTGGTGCTTCGGAAGCCTTGGGCGCTACGCGCTCCGCCACTTTAGGGGTACGTGTAGCACTCATACGCCGGCCTCCCCGTCGCCGATCAAGCGTCCGCGTTGCAAGGTCAGCATGCGGTGGCGCATGCGGGCGATCAGTGCCAGGTCGTGGCTGGCGATCAGTACGCTGGTGCCCAGGCGGTTGATGTCTTCGAACACGCCCATGATTTCCGCCGCAAGACGCGGGTCGAGGTTACCGGTGGGTTCGTCCGCCAGCAGCAGAGCCGGGCGGTGGACGATGGCCCGGGCGATGCCCACGCGCTGCTGCTGGCCGGTGGACAGGTCGCCGGGGTACAGATCGGTCTTGTCCGACAGCGCTACGCGCTCCAGGGCCGAGTCCACCCGCTTGGCGATTTCCGCCTTGGACAGGCCGAGGATCTGCAGCGGCAGGGCGACGTTGTTGAATACGGTGCGGTCGAACAGCAACTGGTGGTTCTGGAACACCACGCCGATCTGCCGCCGCAGGAACGGGATCTGCGCATTGCTGATCTGCCCCAGGTCCTGCCCGGCCAGCAGCAGCTTGCCGGTGGTGGGACGCTCCATGGCCAGCAGCAGGCGCAGCAAGGTGCTCTTACCGGCGCCGGAATGGCCGGTGACAAACAGGAATTCGCCGCGACGCACGCGAAAGCTCAGCTCATGCAGGCCAACGTGACCGTTGGGGTAGCGCTTACCGACCTGTTCGAAACGAATCATGAACGCTCCCGCTCGGCAAACAGTGCCTGGACAAAGGGTTCGGCTTCAAAGGTACGCAAGTCGTCGATGCCTTCACCGACGCCGATATAACGGATCGGCAGGCCGAACTGCTTGGCCAGGGCGAAGATCACTCCCCCCTTGGCGGTACCGTCGAGCTTGGTCAGGGCCAGGCCGGACAACTGCACCGTCTGGTTGAACTGCTTGGCCTGGTTGATGGCGTTCTGGCCGGTACCGGCGTCCAGCACCAGCAGCACCTCATGGGGCGCGTCGGCATCGAGCTTGCCGATGACCCGACGGACTTTCTTCAGCTCTTCCATCAGGTTGTCTTTGGTGTGCAGGCGCCCCGCCGTGTCGGCGATCAGCACGTCAATGCCACGGGCCTTGGCCGCTTGCACCGCATCGAAGATCACCGAGGCCGAATCGGCACCGGTGTGCTGGGCGATGACCGGGATCTTGTTGCGCTCGCCCCAGACTTGCAGCTGCTCCACTGCCGCGGCGCGGAAGGTGTCGCCGGCGGCCAGCATGACTTTCTTGCCTTCCAACTGCAGCTTCTTCGCCAGCTTGCCGATGGTGGTGGTCTTGCCGGCGCCGTTGACGCCCACCACCAGGATCACGAACGGCTTGTTCTGGGCGACGATCTGCAGTGGTTGTTCCACCGGCTTGAGCATGCTGGTGAGTTCGGCCTGCAGCGAGGCATACAGCGCATCGGAGTCGGTGAGCTGCTTGCGTGCCACCTTCTGGGTCAGGTTCTGGATGATCACCGAAGTCGCCTCAACCCCGACGTCTGCGGTCAGCAGGCGGGTTTCCAGGTCTTCCAGCAATTCGTCATCGATGGCCTTCTTGCCCAGGAACAGGCTGGCCATGCCTTCGCCAATGCTGGCGCTGGTCTTGGACAGGCCCTGCTTGAGGCGAGCGAAGAAGCCGATCTTGCTCTCTTCGGCGGGACGGACGGGCTCGGTCACAGGCTCGGGCTCTGCCGCCGCCACAACCGGCTCGGCTACAGGAGCAGGAGCAACAGGTTCAGGGGCGACGAATACCGGGGCAACCGGGGCTTGCACCTCGACCACGGGGGCCGGGGTAACCACCGGGGCTTCGACCACCGGCTCAGGGTGCACGGCAACAGCCGGAATCGGCGGAGCCACATGCTCGGCCTGGGCGTCTTCCACCAGGGCCACGGGTTCTTCCGCCACCGGCAGGGTCAACCAGGGCTTGTGCTCGGCGCTTGGCGCCAGCGGCAGGTCGGGCGCCGCGGGGGCCGCCGGTTCAGGCGCGATGTGCGGTTGCAGCACCGGCTCGGCCATTGGCAGCACCACCGGCTCGGCCGGGGCTACGCTGGCGGCAGGTTCGATGACCGGGGTCGGTGCCGGCTCGGCAGGCACTTGCGGCTGTTCGACGACGGGTTCCTGCGGCTTTTTGCGCAGCCATCCGAACAGGCCTTTCTTCTCGCCAGCCGCGGCTGGGGTCTTTTTGTCGTCGTTGGAACCAAACATGGAGACGGCTATCTCAAGGTAGCGATGCGCCACTGGGCGCCTCGGTAAATAAATATTCGATGCAGAACAGACTGTGTTTCATCCAGCTTGTTCACGCGCAACATGTTGTCGAAATGCCCAAAAGCACTTCAAGGAGCGATTTTACTAAAGGACTGGAACGGCAAAATCGGCGAAAAGTCGAAGTCTAGCTGGTAAATCAGGGCTTCTTGCCGGTAACTCATACAACCTGCTCAAGTACATGCTGATCCGCGAAGACCTGATAGGCGTGGCCGCCAGTAAAACGGATCAGTATCCTAGCACCTCCTCGCCCGCACAGGCTAAGACCAAGCGGGCAGCCCAACAGGTTTAAAAACGAATGAATGCTCTAGCCCGCCGCGCCGCAGGCCTGCTGCTCAGCACAGTTTGTCTGCCCCTTGCAGCCCTGGCTGCCGACCCTCAACCCACCCATGAATTCACCCTCGACAACGGCCTCAAGGTCGTGGTCCGCGAAGATCATCGCGCGCCGGTGGTGGTGTCCCAGGTCTGGTACAAGGTCGGCTCCAGCTACGAAACCCCGGGCCAGACCGGTTTGTCCCACGCCCTGGAACACATGATGTTCAAGGGCAGCGAGAAAGTCGGCCCCGGCGAGGCCTCCCTGATCCTGCGGGACCTGGGCGCCGAAGAGAACGCCTTCACCAGCGACGACTTCACGGCCTATTACCAGGTCCTGGCCCGCGACCGCCTGGGCGTGGCCCTGGAGCTGGAAGCCGACCGCATGGCCAGCTTGCGCCTGCCGGCCGACGAGTTCAGCCGCGAAATCGAGGTCATCAAGGAAGAGCGCCGCCTGCGCACCGACGACAAGCCGATGTCCAAGGCCTACGAGCGCTTCAAGGCCATGGCCTACCCGGCCAGCGGCTACCACACGCCGACCATCGGCTGGATGGCCGACCTGAACCGGATGAAGGTCGAGGAACTGCGCCACTGGTACCAGGCCTGGTACGTGCCGAACAATGCCACCCTGGTGGTGGTCGGCGACGTCACCCCGGACGAGGTGAAAACCCTGGCCCAACGCTACTTCGGCGCGATCCCCAAGCGTGACGTGCCACCGGCGAAGATCCCCATGGAGCTGGCCGAGCCCGGCGAGCGCCTGATCACCTTGCACGTCAAGACCCAACTGCCGAGCCTGATGCTGGCCTTCAACGTGCCGAGCATCGCCACCGCCGAAGACAAACGCGCGGTGAACGCCCTGCGCCTGGCCGCGGCCCTGCTGGACGGCGGCTACAGCGCTCGCATCCCGACCCAGCTGGAGCGCGGCGAAGAGCTGCTGTCCGGCGGCTCCACCAGCTACGACGCCTACACCCGGGGCGACAGCCTGTTCATGCTTTCGGCCACCCCCAACAGCCAGAAGAAGAAAACCATCGCCCAGGCCGAAGCCGGGCTGTGGCGCCTGCTGGACCAGTTGAAGACCACCCCGCCATCCGCCGAGGAACTGGAGCGGGTGCGAGCCCAGGTGATCGCCGGGCTGGTCTACGAACGTGACTCCATCACCAGCCAGGCCACCGCCATCGGCCAGCTGGAAACCGTCGGCCTGTCGTGGAAGCTGATGGACACCGAGCTTGCGGAACTGCAAAGCGTGACCCCGGAAGACATCCAGAAGGCCGCCCGCACCTATTTCACCCGGGAACGTATGAGCGTGGCCCATGTACTGCCTGAGGAGTCCGCTCATGAGTAAGCGCAAGAATGCCTCGCCGGTCCTGCTGGGCCTGGCCCTGGTGGCCCTGCTCACCGCCGGCGGCCTGTACCTGTCGCGTTCCGGCGAATCCAATGCCAGCCAGGCCCTGGACAACGCCAAGACCAGCCAGAAGCTCCAATCCCTGGCCGAGCTGGATGGCAAGGCCCCCAGCCACCGCAACCTCAATGTGCAGACCTGGAGCACCGCCGAAGGCGCCAAGGTGCTGTTCGTCGAAGCCCGCGAGCTGCCGATGTTCGACCTGCGCCTGATCTTCGCCGCCGGCAGCAGCCAGGACGGCAACGCGCCGGGCGTGGCCCTGCTGACCAACGCCATGCTCAACGAAGGCGTGGCCGGCAAGGATGTAGGCGCCATCGCCCAGGGCTTCGAAGGCCTGGGTGCGGATTTCGGCAACGGCGCCTACAAGGACATGGCCGTGGCCTCGCTGCGCAGCCTGAGCGCTGTGGATAAGCGCGAACCGGCGCTGAAGCTGTTCGCCGAAGTGGTGGGCAAGCCGACCTTCCCCGCCGACTCCCTGGCGCGGATCAAGAACCAGCTGCTCGCCGGCTTCGAATACCAGAAGCAGAACCCCGGCAAGCGGGCCAGCCTGGAGCTGATGAAGCGCCTGTATGGCACCCATCCTTACGCCCATGCCAGCGACGGCGATGCCAAGAGCATCCCGCCGATCACCCTGGCCCAGCTCAAGGCTTTCCACGCCAAGGCCTATGCCGCAGGCAACGTGGTGATCGCCCTGGTCGGCGACCTGTCCCGCAGCGATGCCGAGGCGATTGCCGCACAGGTCTCCGCCGCCCTGCCAAAAGGCCCGGCGCTGGCGAAGATCGAGCAACCTGCCGAACCCAAGGCCAGCATCGGCCATATCGAGTTCCCGTCGAGCCAGACCAGCCTGATGCTGGCGCAACTGGGCATCGACCGTGACGACCCGGACTACGCCGCTGTCTCCCTGGGCAACCAGATTCTCGGCGGCGGCGGCTTCGGCACCCGGCTGATGAGCGAAGTGCGCGAGAAGCGCGGCCTGACCTACGGCGTCTACTCGGGTTTCACCCCGATGCAGGCCCGCGGCCCGTTCATGATCAACCTGCAGACCCGCGCGGAAATGAGCGAAGGCACCCTGAAGCTGGTGCAGGACGTGTTCGCCGAGTACCTGAAGAACGGCCCGACCCAGAAGGAGCTGGACGACGCCAAGCGTGAACTGGCTGGCAGCTTCCCGCTGTCCACCGCCAGCAACGCCGATATCGTCGGCCAGCTGGGCGCCATGGGTTTCTACAACCTGCCGTTGAGCTACCTGGAAGACTTCATGCGTCAATCCCAGGAGCTGACGGTGGAGCAGGTCAAGGCCGCCATGAACAAGCACCTGAATGTCGACAAGATGGTCATCGTCAGCGCCGGCCCCACCGTCGCACAAAAGCCGTTGCCGCCCCCCACTGACAAACCCGCCGAGCAGCCGCTCGGGGTTCCGGAGCATTAATGGCCCGTCCAGCCCGTCCCAGCAAGAAACCCGTCCACAACCAGCACAATGGCGTGGGCCAGTTGCGCATCATTGGCGGCGAATGGCGCAGCCGCAAGCTGAGCGTCCCCGACCTGCCGGGGCTGCGCCCGACCCCGGACCGGGTGCGTGAAACCCTGTTCAACTGGTTGGCGCCCTATGTGGCCGGGGCCAAGGTCATCGACCTGTTCGCCGGCAGCGGCGCGGTGTTTCTCGAAGCCCTGTCCCGTGGCGCCGCCACGGGCCTGGCCCTGGACAGCAGCAGCGTGGCCATTTCCAGCCTGCGCGAGCACCTGGGGACCCTGCGCTGCACCGTCGGCCAGGCCCAGACCGCCGACGCCCTGCGCTACCTGGAAACCCAGCCGGCCACGCCGTTCGACCTGGCCTTCCTCGACCCGCCGTTCAATCAGAACCTGCTGCCCGCCGCCTGCGCCCTGCTGGAAGAGCGCGGCTGGCTGGCGGACGACGCCTGGATCTACACCGAAAGCGAAACCGCGCCATCGACCCTGGGGCTACCCGGAAGCTGGCGCCTGCACCGTGAACAAAAATCCGGGCAGGTGTATTACTCGTTGTGGCAACGTATGGCAGACAACGTCGCCTAGAACCTGATCACGACCTCGCAAGCAACGCTCAGGCCCGAGCCGCGCAGCAGATCGTAGTCAGGCTCTCAAGCCGACCGGAACAAGGTACGCAGCCCGCCCGGGCTGCGCGCCGCTGCATCGAGACCCTCCCCGTGCCCGACTCGCCTGATCGCTTCACCCCCGCCTTCGGCCTTGGCAACCCGCACCTGCAGACCCTGTGGGGCCCGCTGTGGCGCCCGACCACTCATCTTGAGCGCCAGCGCGAACGCTTGTGGCTGGACGACGGCGACTTTCTCGACCTGGACTGGCACGGGCCCCATAGCGCCGACGCGCCCCTGGTGCTGGTGCTGCATGGTTTGACCGGTTCCTCCAACTCGCCTTACGTGGCCGGCCTGCAGCAGGCCCTGGCAACCCGGGGCTGGGCCAGCGCGGCGCTGAACTGGCGCGGCTGTTCCGGCGAGCCCAACCTGCTGCCCCGCAGCTACCACTCCGGGGCCAGCGAAGACCTGGCTGCAGCCATCGCTCACCTGCGGGCCAAGCGCCCCCAGGCGCCGCTCTATGCGGTGGGCTACTCCCTGGGGGGCAATGTGCTGCTCAAATACCTAGGGGAAAGCGGCAGCGACAGCCCGTTGCAAGGCGCCACGGCGGTATCGGTGCCGTTTCGCCTGGACCAGTGCGCCGATCGCATAGGCCAGGGGTTTTCCAAGGTCTACCAGGCGCACTTCATGCGCGAGATGCTGGCCTACATCAAGGACAAGCAGCGCCAGTTCCAGCACGACGGCCGCCACGAAGGCCTGGCCACCCTGGCGCAACTGGGGCCGCTGACCAAGATGCGCACCTTCTGGGACTTCGACGGCCGGGTCACCGCACCGCTGCACGGCTTTGCCGATGCCCAGGACTATTACCGCCGCGCCTCCAGCCGCTATTTCCTGGGGCAAATCCGTACCCCGACCCTGATCATCCAGGCCGCGGACGACCCCTTCGTATTCCGTCACAGCCTGCCCGAAGCCAGCGAGCTATCCGCCAGCACCCAGTTCGAGCTGCAGGCCAAGGGTGGCCATGTGGGTTTTGTCGACGGCAGCCTGAAACACCCCGGCTATTACCTGGAGCGGCGGATCCCGCAGTGGTTGGCTGGCCTGGATCGCCATGGATAAGCCAGCCCGGGAATCGATCCGCTTCTGGCAGAGTGCGCCCCTGGCCGGGGTCGAGTTGCTGGCCGCGCGTTACATCGAGCAGCATTTCGTGCCCCATGTGCATGAGGGCTATGTGATCGGCATGATCATGGCCGGTGCCCAGCGCTACCGCTATCGCGGAGCCGAGCATTTGGCGGGCAGCGGCACCCTGGTGCTGATCAACCCGGACGAGCTGCACACCGGGGCAAAGGGCGTGGAAGACGGCTGGCTGTACCGCGCCTTCTACCCGGAGAACCAGCAAATATTCGGCCTGCTGGATGAACTGGAACTGCCCAGCGGCAGCCTGCCGGCCTTCGGCGCCACCTTGTACCGCGATCCGGACCTGGTACAGGGTTTTGCCCGCCTGCACCACTTGCTGGAAAGCCCGGCCACGGCCCTGCAACAACAGACCCAATGGCGAGAAATGCTGCTGTTGCTGTTGCAACGGCACGCCGGAGTGCGGGCACCAGGTGAACCCGGGCAGGAACACCGGGCCATCGTCCAGGCCAAGGAGTTGCTGCGCTCGCAGTTGGCGGCGCCGCCTTCACTGGAGGAACTGGCAGCAGCGGTGAACCTGTCACCGTTCCATTTCGCCCGGGTGTTTCGCCGGGCTACGGGGATTCCGCCACACACCTGGTTGATGCAACAGCGCATCGCCAAGGCCCGGGCCTTGCTGCGTGATGGCTGCCTGCCCCTGGAAGTGGCGACACAACTGGGGTTTGCCGACCAGAGTCACCTCAGTCGGCAGTTCAAGCAGGTGTATGGGGTAGCGCCGGCGGCTTATCGCAGTGCCGTTCTGCAGTAGGGCGGTGCGGCTTTCGCGAGCAAGCTCGCTCCTACAGGTTCGCGGGGGCCTGCGGGCCGTAGGAGCTGGCTTGCCAGCGAAGGGGCCGCGGGTAAAGGCCGTCAGTCACCGGTGGCGACAGGCCGCTGCGCATCGGTGATCCACTCGCTCCACGAACCGGCATACAGCCGCCCCAGGGGGTAGCCGGCCAGGCTCAGGGCAAACAGGTTGTGGCAGGCGGTGACGCCAGAACCGCAATAGGCCACCAGTTGCTGCGGGTCACGCCCGGCCAGTTTCTGCGCGAAACGCTGCTTGAGCTGATCGGCCGGTAGAAAGCGCCCATCCTCCCCCAGGTTGTCAGTGAACGCCGCGCATTGCGCCCCGGGAATATGCCCGGCCACCGGGTCGATGGGTTCCACTTCGCCACGAAAGCGCGGCAGGCCACGGGCATCCAGCAGGGTCAGGTCCGCCTGGCCCAGGCGCTTGCCCAGGTGCTCGGCATCCAGCAGCAGGCTGTGATCAGGGTGCCCGACGAACTGCCCCGGCGCGTTTTCCGGGGCATCCAGGCTCAGCGGCAAGCCAGCGGCGTGCCAGGCTTTCAGGCCGCCATCGAGAATGAAAACGCCATCACGCTTGCCCAGCCAGGCCAGCAACCACCAGGCACGAGCGGCGTAGGAACCGGGGCCGTCGTCATAGAGCACGATCTCGCTGTCGTTATCGATGCCCCAGGCCTGCAGGCGCGCCACCAACTGCGCGGGCTCCGGCAACGGATGCCGACCGGTCACGCCCTTGATCACCGGCGCGCTCAGATCCCGGTTCAGGTCCGCGAAATGCGCCCCGGCGATATGCCCGTCGGCGTAACTGCGCTGGCCGTAATCCGGGTCTTCCAGAGCAAAGCGACAATCCAGAATCACCAGGCCGGGCTGCTGTTTCTTCTGGTCCAGGGCAAGCGGGCTGATCAACTGCGCGAGGGGCATGGCGGGCTCCTGTGAATAAGTTGGAGGTTGATCCTACTGCACTTCTTCCAGGGCTTGGGCCAAGGGCACATAAAACTCTTCGAACAGGCCGTTGACCGCTTCCCGGGCCTGGTCGGTGACGAAACCGGCCTCCAGCACCAGCACCTGGTACACCCCGCGCTTGATGGCCTCTTCGCTCAGGTGCGTGGAGTTTTCCCGGGTCGTGCACAGAAAACGCACCCAGGAGGTGAGGATGATCCAGGCATTGAGGGTCAGGGATTCGATCTGCACCTTGTCCATGGCCACTATCCCGGCGTCGACGAAACGCCCGTAGATGGCCATGCCCTGGATCAGGCAGCGCTGGGAAAAGCGTCGGTAGCGCGCAGCCAGCTCGGGGTCGCTGTCCAGCAGGTGCTCCAGGTCGCGGTGCAGGAAGCGATAGCGCCACATGGCCGCCAGCAGAGCCTGCAGGTAGTAGCGCTTGTCTTGCACGGTGACCGCGCGCCCGGGTGGCGGTCGAAGGAAGCTGTCCACCAGGCTTTCGTACTCGGCAAACAGCACGGCGATGATCGCCTGCTTGTTGGGGAAGTGGTAGTACAGGTTGCCCGGGGAAATCTCCATGTGCGCCGCAATATGGTTGGTGCTGACGTTACGCTCGCCCTGCTGGTTGAAGAGTTCGAGGCTGAACTGGACGATGCGTTCGCGGGTTTTTATGCGTGGGGCCATGGGCGTGGGCTTTAATCAGAAGGCTGGCGTGCATCTTACGTTCTATCCCCCCGGGGATAAATCGCCACCGGCGCAGGAGGGCAATTGACATTTTAGAGCATAAGCTCTAAAAAACTAGCCACCTTACAAAGACGGAGCCCGTCCATGTCTGCCGAAATCGCTTACCTGCAGGATTCCCTTCAGCAACAGGACGAGCTGCTTGAGCTGTTCGAAGCCCAGCGCCGGGCCTTTGCCGCCAACCCGATGCCCCCCGCAGCGCAACGCCAGCAATGGCTGAAGGCACTGCAGGAGCTGCTTAACAACGAGCGCCAGGCCCTGATCGATGCCATCAGCCAGGACTTCAGCAACCGCAGCGCCGACGAAACCCTGCTGGCCGAGCTGATGCCCAGCCTGCACGGCATCCACTACGCCAGCAAACACCTGAAGAAATGGATGAAGCCGTCCCGCCGCGCCGTGGGCCTGGCCTTCCAGCCGGCCTCGGCCAAGGTGGTCTACCAGCCCCTGGGGGTGGTCGGGATCATAGTGCCGTGGAACTACCCGCTGTACCTGTGCATGGGCCCGCTGGTGGGGGCGCTGGCCGCCGGCAACCGAGTGATGCTCAAGCTCAGTGAGTCCACACCCGCCACCGGGCAACTGCTCAAGCAACTGCTGGCCCGGGTCTTCCCCGAGGACCTGGTGTGCGTGGTGCTGGGCGAGGCCGAGGTGGGCATGGCGTTTTCCAAGCTGCGCTTCGACCACCTGCTGTTCACCGGCGCCACCAGCATCGGCAAGCACGTGATGCGCGCCGCCGCGGAAAACCTGACCCCGGTGACCCTGGAACTGGGCGGCAAATCCCCGGCCATCGTCTCCAGCACCGTGCCCCTCAAGGACGCTGCCGAACGCATCGCCTTCGGCAAGACCCTCAACGCCGGGCAGACCTGCGTCGCCCCGGACTACGTACTGGTACCGGAAGAGCGCGTCGGCGCCTTTGTCGAAGCCTATCGCCAGGTGGTGCGCGGTTTCTTCCCAACCCTGGCGGACAACCC
This sequence comes from Pseudomonas sp. GW823-FHT02C05, assembly GCF_058797595.1. Classification (NCBI taxonomy): domain Bacteria; kingdom Pseudomonadati; phylum Pseudomonadota; class Gammaproteobacteria; order Pseudomonadales; family Pseudomonadaceae; genus Pseudomonas; species Pseudomonas sp. GW823-FHT02C05. The sequence goes on from NZ_JBXAJU010000004.1 coordinate 282,096, forward strand.
CGACTACACCGCCATCATCAACCAGCGCCAACTGACGCGGCTCAACGGTTACCTGAGCGACGCCACCAGCAAGGGCGCGCTGCTGGTGCCCCTGTTCGAGCAGAGCCAGGAACGCCGCCTGGGCCACAGCCTGCTGCTCAATGTCAGTGATGACATGACCGTGATGCAGGACGAGATCTTCGGCCCGATCCTGCCCATCGTGCCCTACCGGACCCTGGACCAGGCCTTCGCCTATATCACCCAGCGTCCGCGCCCGCTGGCGCTGTACTACTTCGGCTACGACAAGGCCGAGCAGCAACGGGTGCTCAACGAAACCCACTCCGGCGGCGTGTGCCTCAACGACACCCTGCTGCATGTGGCCCAGGACGACCTGCCGTTCGGCGGCATCGGCCCTTCCGGCATGGGCCACTACCACGGGCATGAAGGCTTCCTGACCTTCAGCAAGGCCAAGGGGGTGTTCATCAAGCAGCGGTTCAACGCCGCCCGCCTGATCTACCCGCCGTATGGCAAATCGATCCAGAAGCTCATCCAGAAGCTGTTCATTCGTTAACCAGTACAACGCCGGGTAATAACAACAATGACCCCTAGCCTGTCTGAAACACCCGCGCTGTCACGGCGCGGCCTGCTGAAAATCGGCCTCTGCGCCAGCGCTTTCCTGGCCACTGCCGGGCTCGGCGCCAGCCTCAGCGGTTGCTCCGCCAGCACGCCCGCCAGCGGCTTCACCATGCTGCGCAGCAATGACCTGCCGTTCCTGCGGGCGCTGATCCCGGTGATGCTCGAAGGCGCCGTACCGGCGGACAAGATGCCCGCCGCCATCGAGGGCACCCTGGCCAACCTGGACAACGCCCTCAATCACCTGTCGACCGAGATGTTCAAGCTCACCCAGCAGCTGTTCGATGTACTGGGCATGGCGGTCACCCGCGGCCCGCTGACGGGGATCTGGGGCAGTTGGGAAAACGCCAGCGCGGATGACATCCGCAATTTCCTCAGCCGCTGGGAAAACAGCTTCCTGGCCTTGCTGCGCATGGGCCATGCCTCGTTGCTGCAACTGGTGATGATGGCTTGGTACACCCGGCCCGAGTCCTGGGCCCATTGCGGTTATCCCGGGCCACCGAAGGTCTGACCGGCCTTTGTAGCCGCTGCCACAGGCTGCGAACGAGCGGGACGCTCGCGGGGCACTGGGGGTTCGGCTGCAGATCGTCAAGCAAGGCCCTGGGGCCTTTTCGCAGCTTCGCAGGCTCAGCAGCGGCTACAGTGGATGCGCGCCGAGCCATCAATAATAAGAGAGCACCCGATATGCCTGTACCTGATCTGTTCCGCGAAGGCCTGAATCGTGGCTGGAAAACCTACAACGGCTCGCAGTTGGAGCAGGACCTGACCCTGGAAGCCGATGTCGCCATCATCGGCAGCGGCGCCGGGGGCGGCACCACTGCCGAGATCCTCAGCGCCGCCGGCTACAAGGTGCTGCTGATCGAAGAAGGCCCGCTCAAGACCAGCGACGACTTCAAGATGCTCGAAGACCAGGCCTACACCAGCCTCTATCAGGAAGGCATCGGGCGCATGAGCAAGGATGGCGCCATCACCATCCTCCAGGGCCGCGCCGTGGGCGGCACTACCTTGATCAACTGGACGTCGAGCTTCCGTACGCCTGACCCGACCCTGGAGCACTGGGCCCGTGAGCACGGGGTGGTGGGCCACAGCTCGGCCGAAATGGCGCCCTGGTTCGAGAAAATGGAACAGCGCCTGGGCGTCGCGCCCTGGGTCATGCCGCCCAACGCCAACAACGACGTGATCCGCAAGGGCTGCGAAGCCCTGGGCTACAGCTGGCACGTAATTCCGCGCAACGTGCGCGGCTGCTGGAACCTGGGCTACTGCGGCCTGGGCTGCCCGACCAACGCCAAGCAGTCGATGCTGGTGACCACCATTCCGGCGACCCTGGAGAAAGGTGGCGAGCTGCTGTACCTAGCCCGGGCGGAGCGCCTGCAGATCAAGGACGACAAGGTCACCAGCCTGCAATGCCAGGCCATGGACGCCCGCTGCGTGGCCCCCACCGGGCGCACCATCACGGTCAAGGCCAAGCATTACGTGCTGGCCGGTGGCGGCATCAACAGCCCGGCCCTGCTGTTGCGTTCCGATGCGCCGGACCCGCATTCGCGCCTGGGCAAACGCACCTTCCTGCACCTGGTCAACTTCTCCGCCGGGCAGTTCGACGAGGTGATCAACCCGTTCTACGGCGCGCCGCAGTCGATCTATTCCGACCACTTCCAGTGGCAGGACGGCACCACCGGCAAGATGTCCTACAAACTTGAAGTGCCGCCCCTGCAGCCGGCCCTGGCCAGCACCCTGCTGGGCGGGTTCGGGCCGCAGAGCGGGCTGTCCATGGAGCAACTGCCCCACACCCACGCCATGCTTGCCCTGCTGCGGGACGGCTTTCACCCCGACAGCACCGGCGGCAACGTCGAACTGCGGGGTGACGGCACCCCGGTCCTCGACTATCAGGTTTCACCCTACGCCTGGGACGGACTGCGCCGGGCCTTCCACAGCATGGCGGAGATCCAGTTCGCCGGCGGCGCCAAGGCGGTCAAGCCGCTGCACAGCGATGCACGCTTCGCCAAGAGCCTCGACGAAGTGCGGGCGCAGATCGACGGCCTGGACCTGGCCCTGTACCGCACCCGCCTGGGCAGTGCCCACGTGATGGGCGGTTGCGCCATGGGCGAAGATCCGAAAACCGCGGTCACCGACAGCCTCGGGCGCCACCATCAACTGCACAACCTGTCGGTCCACGACGGCTCGCTGTTTCCCACCAGCATCGGCGCCAACCCGCAGCTGTCGGTCTATGGGCTCACGGCGCAATTGGCCAGCGCCTTGGCGGAGCGCCTGAAATCAGTGTGAAAAAGCGGGATATTCTCGTCGTCTATAGTGCTTTCTTCCCTAAAAGGCGACTTGGCCGACCGGGAAGGCTGCGATACCATCCGACTCCCCAACGGATTCCCGCCAGGACGACGCGATGAACCGAGTGTTGTACCCAGGTACCTTCGACCCTATTACCAAGGGCCATGGCGATCTGGTCGAACGCGCCTCGCGCCTGTTCGACCATGTGATCATCGCCGTTGCCGCCAGCCCCAAGAAAAACCCGCTGTTCCCCCTGGAGCAGCGCGTGGAACTGGCGCGCGAGGTGACCAAGCATCTGCCCAACGTTGAAGTCGTCGGCTTCTCCACCCTGCTGGCGCATTTTGCCAAGGAGCAGAACGCCAATGTCTTCCTGCGCGGCCTGCGGGCGGTTTCGGACTTCGAATACGAATTCCAGCTGGCCAACATGAACCGCCAGTTGGCCCCGGACGTGGAAAGCCTGTTTCTCACTCCGTCGGAGCGCTACTCGTTCATTTCCTCGACCCTGGTCCGTGAAATCGCTGCCCTGGGCGGTGATATCACCAAGTTCGTACACCCGGCGGTCGCCGACGCGCTGACCCTGCGCTTCAAGAAATAAGCCGCGCGGCCCCGCACCGGGGCCCTCGCCTGACGTCAGCCATCGCGCCCGCGTGCACTGCGGGCGTCAATACGGCACAATTGCGCGCATTCGTTTTTACATGCCCGGGCCTGCCGCCCAGGCCGGAGTACCCCATGTCCCTGATCATCACCGACGATTGCATCAACTGCGACGTCTGCGAACCCGAGTGCCCTAACGCGGCGATTTCCCAAGGCGAAGAGATCTACGTCATCGATCCGAACCTGTGCACCCAGTGCGTCGGCCACTACGACGAGCCGCAGTGCCAGCAGGTGTGCCCGGTGGATTGCATTCCGCTGGACGAAGCCCGCCCGGAAACCGAAGAAGAGTTGATGGCCAAGTACCGGAAGATCACCGGCAAGGCTTGAGTGATATGGCGCCCTTTCGGCTCCCACAAACACCTGTAGGAGCCGGCTTGCCGGCGAAGCTTCTCAGCTCTGGCAACGCGGGCAATAGACACTGGCCCGCTGGCCCAGCTTGATTTCCCGCAGCCCGGTGCCGCAGACCTTGCAGTTCTCCCCGCCACGCCCGTAGACGAACAGTTCCTGCTGGAAGTAGCCCGGCTGGCCATCGCCACCGATAAAGTCGCGCAAGGTGGTGCCGCCGCGCTCGATGGCGGCCGCCAGGATGCGTTTGATCTCGATCGCCAGCTTCAGGTAGCGCGCTCGGGAAATCCCCTTGGCTTCGCGGCGCGGGTCGATGCCCGCGGCGAACAGCGCCTCGGTCGCATAAATATTGCCCACCCCCACCACCACCGCGTTGTCCATGATGAACGGTTTGACCGCCATGGAGCGTCCGCGGGACAGCTGATACAGGCGCTCGCCGTCGAACAGGTCGGTCAGCGGCTCGGGGCCCAGGCGCACCAGCAATTCGTGATTCAGCGGGTCGTGGCTCCAGAGCATGGCGCCAAAGCGCCGCGGATCGGTGTAGCGCAGGGCCAGGCCGGACTCCAGCTCGATATCCACATGTTCGTGCTTGGCCGCCGGCAGCCCAACCTCCACCAGACGCAGGTTGCCGGACATTCCCAGGTGACTGATCAGGGTGCCGACCTCGGCGTTGATCAAAAGGTATTTGGCCCGCCGCTCCACCAGCACAATGCGCTGCCCGGACAGGCGCACGTCCAGATCTTCGGGGATCGGCCAGCGCAAGCGCCGGTCACGGACGATGACCCGGCTGACTTTCTGGCCTTCCAGATGCGGCGCGATTCCGCGCCGGGTGGTTTCGACTTCCGGTAATTCAGGCATATGCGCCCCTGGTACTCATCGCGAAATGAACGATCAGTGCGCGCCCAGCTCGCGCACGGTTTCCTTGAGGTTCTCGAAGTCGTAGTCCGACAGGCCGACGTAATCGAGAATCAGGTGGCCGATGCTGTTCCACTCGTGGTCTTCCACCTGATTGCCCAGCACCCGGTAGGACGCGCAGATGTGCTCGGCCATCTTGAGGATCGCCAGCAGGTTCTTCAGTTGGCTGTTGCGCGAGGATTCGTCGCTGAAGATCGCCAGGGCGTTGTGGTGGTTGGCAATGGCGTTGGTCACGTGCTCCGGCAGGCGCCAGGACTTGGCCGTGTAGTAGCCGACCACCGCGTGGTTGGTATTGAAGGCACGGTTTTCCGTGTCCACCACCCGCTGCTCCGGGCCGGCGCTGCCGTAGGCCTCTTCCAGCACAGTCATGTAGTCGGGGAAGCGCTTGAGCATCAGCGGCACGCCGCAGTCATGGAACAGGCCCAGGGCATAGGCCTCGTCCACGGCCTGGGAGCCGGTGCGCTTGGCCAGGGTCAGGCAGGTCATGGCCACATCCTGGGCGGTGTCCCAGAAGCGGTTGAGGGTGACGATGGTTTCATCGCTCATCTCGCCCTTGATCGACTGCGCATTGATCAGGTTGATGATCGAACGGCTACCCAGGAGATTCACCGCCCGCTGGATCGAAGCAATCTTGTTGCTCAGCCCGTAATACGGTGAATTGACGATCTTCAGCAACGCGCCGGACAGGCCCGGGTCCTGGGAGATCAGCTTGGCGATCACCTCCAGATCGGGATCGGGCATGTACTGCTCCATCTGCAAATCCACCATGATTTGCGGTTGGGGCGGCACGCTGATGCCTTGCAGGGCCTGTTGAATCTGTTCGGCTGATAGCTCTTGGGACATAAGTACACGCTCTGGGTGAGCCGGGGATTCTAACCTCTAACACGGGAATGTTGGGCGACCGGACAGGAACTTTACCCAATGGTTGCGGCAAAGGGCTCCCGCCGCAGGTCCATTGGCCATCGCTTGCGCCCCGCGACGGGGTATAATCGCGCCCTTTTTTCCGGAGCGACGTCATGTCCCTGCCAAGCCTGCGCCTCAAAGCCAACGCCGATCGCCGCCTGCGCGCCGGCCACCTGTGGGTCTACAGCAACGAAATCGATGTAGCCGCCACCCCTCTGCACGGCTTCAAGGCAGGCGACCAGGCAGTGCTGGAAGCCGCCGGCGGCAAGCCCCTGGGCGTGGTCGCCATGAGCCCGAACAACCTGATCTGCGCCCGCCTGCTGTCGCGCGATGCCAAGCTGGCCCTGGACAAGTCGCTGCTGGTGCACCGCCTGAACGTGGCCCTGTCCCTGCGCGAGCGCCTGTTCGACAAACCGTTCTACCGCCTGGTGTACGGCGACTCCGACCTGCTGCCGGGCCTGGTGGTCGATCGTTTCGGCGACATCCTGGTGGTACAGATCGCCTCCGCGACCATGGAAACCCACAAGGACGACATCATTGCCGCCCTGACCCAGGTGCTCAAGCCCAGCGGCATCCTGTTCAAGAACGACTCCGCCGCCCGCGACGCCGAAGGCCTGGGCCGCTACGTCGAAACCGTGTTCGGCCTGGTGCCGGAGTGGGTCGCCCTGGAAGAGAACGGCGTGAAGTTCGAAGCCCCGGTGATCCAGGGCCAGAAAACCGGCTGGTTCTACGACCACCGCATGAACCGTGCCCGCCTGGCGCCTTATGCCAAGGGCAAGCGCGTGCTGGACCTGTACAGCTACATCGGCGGCTGGGGCGTGCAGGCCGCGGCTTTCGGCGCCAGCGAAGTGTTCTGCGTCGACGCCTCGGCCTTCGCCCTCGACGGCGTGGAGCGCAACGCCGCGCTGAACGGCTTTGCCGAGAAAATGACCTGCATCGAAGGCGACGTCTTCGAAGCCCTGAAGGAACTCAAGGCCAGCGAAGAGCGCTTCGACGTGATCGTTGCCGACCCGCCCGCCTTCATCAAGCGCAAGAAAGACCTGAAGAACGGCGAAGGCGCCTACCGCCGCCTTAACGAGCAAGCCATGCGCCTGCTCAACAAGGACGGCATCCTGGTCAGCGCTTCGTGCTCGATGCACCTGCCCGAGGACGACCTGCAGAACATCCTCCTGACCAGCGCCCGCCACCTGGACCGCAACATCCAACTGCTGGAGCGCGGCGGCCAGGGCCCGGACCACCCGGTGCACCCGGCCATTCCGGAAACCCGCTACATCAAGAGCATCACCTGCCGCCTGCTGCCCAACAGCTGAGCCACTGCCTGCCCAGGGACGCCACAGCATCCCTGGGCAACCGCTCGAGCGCCTCGCTCCCCTCTCGCCTCTCCCCTCTCGCCGCCCGGGCCATTGGATAACCCAGGGAAACCCGCGTTTATATACCTATGATCCATCAAAGTAACTAGCCAATATCCTACAGTGCTCTAGGCAATCACTTACCTAATAACTACTTGATTCCTCTCTATTGCTGTCTACTCTTCGGAAGTCGCTTAGGAAGCGACATTCATTCAAATCGTTTAGGAGCAATAACAATGAAAGCTATCTCCCTCGAATCGAAAAAGATCGCCAACCTGGCTTGCCTCGCAGCGGCTAAATCCCGCTAAGTAATTGATGAACTGGGGAGTGCCGGCTACCCAGCTTCATCTTTGGTCAAGTTCAGAGTTTTAAAAGAACATGCAAATAAACCCGAACTTTTTCATACTTGCCCGCCCGCCCTTCACTGTTATCTGGAACTATAAAGATCACACTCAGTTCGAACTGGACTCGATCTATTCCACACGCCTCATACAACTTGTCGAAGACCCTTCGCAGTATGACGACAAGAATGAAATAGATAGTGCATTCGCCGCAGCCGGGCTCCTGTCCAACGAGACTTTCGAGCCACTTGAATGGGGCTGGGATGAACTGTCGCGGATCTTCCACATCGGCACCAAGAACCTGCCCTTCGAGCAAGTGCCCCAGGATATTCATGAGTGGTCCGCCCAATACCTCGAGCATTGCGATCAGGTACTGGACACCCCGGCCCCCTCAGCCCGCTTTGCCGAAACCTCCCACAATGGTCTGATCCGCCTGCCCGCGCCGGTACTGGAAACCGCCAGCTCCCTGAACCAGGTGCTGCTGCAGCGCAAGACTTCACGCTCCTTTTCCCAGCAGGCCGTGGCCCTGGAAGAGCTCAGCACCCTGCTCTACCTGTCCCTGGGCTACCTCAAGGAACGGGAAGCCGACACGGACGAGACCGTCCCCGAAGCCCTGCGGCCAAGGCGCAGCAGCCCTTCCGGCGGTGGCCTGAACGCCTGCGAGGGTTATGTCTATGCCGCCAGGGTCCGCGGCCTGGAGCCGGGCCTCTATTACTACCACCCGGAGCTGCACGCCTTGCGGCCCGTGCACCCGCTTCCAGAAGAACCCCTGGGCCTGCTGCTGGCTGGCCAGCACTTCGTCAACGAACTGCCCCTGGGCCTGTTCCTGACCTGCCGCTTCGACAAGCTGTGGTGGAAATACGAACACTCCCGGGCCTACCGCATGGCCTATGTCGAGGCCGGGCATATCTCGCAAACCTTCCAGCTCGCGGCCACTGCCCTGGGCCTGGACACCTGGCTGACGGGAGCCCTGAGCGACGAGCGCGTGGAGCAATTGCTGGGGCTGCAGGACGCCGCGGAACAGCCGCTGTTCTTTGTCGGCTGCGGCCAAGGTGATGGCCAGGTGCAATGCAAGGAACTCAAGGCCCTGATCGAACAGCGGGAGCGCGAACAGTAATGCACCCCGCCGCATGGTCCAAAGAGGCCCCGGCAGGCCGGCGTCCCTACTCCCTCGGCGACTGGGACAACCGCTCCGCGGTGCGCTCGCGCAAGAGCAGCTACCAGCTACCGCCCCACAGCGAGCTCGAACAGGAACTGCAGACCCGTGACTGGTTTCCGCCGGCCTTCATCCCCTACTTCGCCGACCCGGCCATCCAGCACGCCGGGAGGACGGTACAGCAGCGCCTGGCGGCCAACCACCTGGTGTACTTCCTGCACTACACGACGATCCTGGAGCACAAGATCGTCAACCGCTCGGTGGAAACCCTGATCCACGGGGAACTGGCGATCGAGCTGCCGGAGACGATGAAAATCGCGGCCCTGCAGTTGTATACCGACGAGGGCTATCACGCCCTGTTCTCCTTCAAGCTGGCGGAGCAGGTGGCGAATGGGTACGCCATGCCAGCCTGGCAGCCACTGCCCAGGCGCATCCGCCTGATGCACGACCTGCTGGCCCGCTGCGCCGATTCTCAACGGCCCCTGGTCTGGTTCCTGCTGGGTTTCGTCTCCGAAACCATCATTGCCAAGGAGTTGCTGAGCATCACCGGTGACGGGCTGGTGTCCACGGTCTACCAGATGTTCAGGGAGCACCTGGAAGACGAGGCCCGGCACAGTCGTTATTTCAGCGAAGTGTTCGACTATGTCTGGGCACGACTGTCGCCGCAGCAGCAGGTTTTTTCCGCCAGCCAACTGATCGATATCATTTTCATCTTCGCTGCCGTGGACCAGGAGTGGCTGAGCGCAAGCCTGAACGAGGCCGGCATTCCCCTCGCCGCGGCACATGCCGCCATCCACAGCCTGATTCAGCCGAGTGCAGAAGTGCTGCGCGCCCGCTCGATCGCCGGCGCCACCCTGCAAGCCATGAAGCGCGCAGGTTTCTTCGAGCACGACGACAACCGCCGACTCTTCACCCAGACAGGACTGATCGATGCCTGAAATCAGGGATGACTCTGCCTCCACGACCAGGAAGGTCGGCGCCATCGTCTTGCTCATGGCCATGGTCATGCTCGGGGTGTTCCCGATCGACGTGCTCTTGCCTTCTTTTCCTGCACTGTCCCAACACTTTGCTACCAGCGCCGCCGACATCGCCCTGTCCGTCAGCCTGTTCGCCATCGGCATCTCTATGTCCCAGTTGCTGATCGGCCCGCTGTCGGATGCCCTGGGCCGCAAGACCCTGCTGCTGGCCGGCATGGCCGTCTCGGTCGGCGGCGCTCTGGGCTGCGTCTGGGCCAGGGACTACAACTGGTTTCTGGTGTTTCGCGTGGTCCAGGCACTGGGCTGTGGCTGCTTCGTGCTGTCCCAGGCGCTGGTCCAGGACCTGTTCGTCGGCCAGGAGCGCGACCGCCTGCGGATCCTCATGGTCACCGCCAGCGGCCTGTGCATTTCCCTCTCGCCCCTGGCCGGGACCCTGCTGCAAAGCCTGATGGGCTGGCCAGGCAGCTTCTATGTGTTCAGCGCGATTGCCGTCCTGGTGTTTCTCAAGGCGCTGGCCACCCTGGAAAACCCGCCGATCGTCAGGAGCGGCCCGCGCACCGGCATCCTCCAGGCCTACCGACGGGTCTGCAGCAACTTCAGTTTCGTCGCCTACTGGCTGATCTCGGCCATCGTCTTCGCTTGCCACTTCTCGTTCATCGTGGTCTCGCCGCTGATCTTCCTGGAGCAACTGCAGCTCAGCAGCTACGAGTTTTCCCTGACTCTGCTGCTCTACGGCGCGGCCTACGTGATTGGCGGGGTGGTAGCCGGGGTGCTCAACAAATACCTGGAGCCCGGCACCCAGATCATTACCGGGTTGTGCCTGATCTTCCTCGCCGGGCTGGTCATGCTGCTGTTGGCCAGCCAGTTCGGCCTGTCCATCAGCACGGTGCTGGTGCCGATGATCATCTGCACCGCCGGCACCACCATCACCCGGCCCGCCGCCACGTCCAGGGCCATGGAACTGTTCCCGGACAATGCCGGCGCCTCGGCCTCGGCCGGCAACACGCTGATTTTCGTCATGGGCGGGCTGATCAGCGCCGTGATCAACCTCAGCGCCAGCGACCTGCAGACCACCCTGGCCCTGAGTTTCATCGCCCTGAGCAGCGTCGGCCTGCTGGTCAACCAGCGCATCAGCCGCCGCGCCCGGAACCTGCGCCTGGCCTGAAGCCCGGATTGGCCCGGGTCCTGGTGGCCATCAGGCGGTTGTGGCAGCTCCCTCGCTGAAACGGGCCAGCCCGCGGCCAGTCAGGCACAGGCCAAGGGAGAAGGCCAGGGTCGGGCCGGCAAAGAACAGCAGGGACATCCACCCGCTCTTGAAAGGGTCGAGATGACGGTAAGCAAGCCACAGCTCGAACAGCTTCAGCACCAGCCAGGGCCATGGCAAGGCCAGCACCAGCCAGAGGACATTGCCCAGCAGGCGCCGGCCCAATCGTGCCCGCCCTTGCACCCGGCTCACCACGGCCACGGCGACCAGCAGCCCGGCCGCCACGCAGTACTCCATCCGCGGGCTGGAGGGTAGCTCGTCATACAGCCGTACCAGCCCCGCCGCCCCCAGGCCCAGCAGCAACATGAGCCCCCAGGTGCGCCACTGGCGCTGCTGCCCGGCCAGCATTTGCAACCCCCCGCCGCCCACCAGTAGCGCAGCGCCCGTTGCGACAATGCCCAGGCCGGACCAATCGCTGTACAACAACAGCCACATCAGCAGCAGCCCCTGCAGCAGGCCGACGCCCAGGCAGAACTTGAAGGATTGCAGAGTCGCGGACATTCCAGCTCCATTGGAAGGTAATCGAAGGGCGGCGAGTCTAAACCAGGATGGCAGCGTCCGGTGATATCCAGGCAATCAATGCCACAGAGCGGCCCCGGCATTCCTTCCTGACGCCAGCGGTGTAGAATCGGCGAATTCATCGCCAGTCATCCCCCGGCGGGTTTATGAGCTCAGGCTGAGGCGCGCGGCGATCCCGCGGCGTCATCGGCAGCTTTCGGACACACGGCCATTTCTGAGTGTTCCCGAGGTCAATAGAAGCTCACTCCCCATTTGTTACCTGATTAGCCGCCCGGAGTGCTCCATGCCTGATTACCGCTCGAAAACATCCACCCATGGCCGCAACATGGCCGGCGCCCGCGCCCTGTGGCGCGCCACGGGGATGAAAGATGACGACTTCAAGAAGCCGATCATCGCCATTGCCAACTCCTTCACCCAGTTCGTCCCGGGGCACGTGCACCTGAAGGACCTGGGCCAGCTGGTGGCTCGCGAGATCGAACGCGCCGGTGGCGTGGCCAAGGAATTCAACACCATCGCCGTGGACGACGGCATCGCCATGGGCCATGACGGCATGCTGTATTCGCTGCCGAGCCGCGAGATCATCGCCGACTCCGTGGAGTACATGGTCAACGCCCACTGCGCCGACGCCATCGTCTGCATCTCCAACTGCGACAAGATCACCCCCGGCATGCTGATGGCCGCCCTGCGCCTGAACATCCCGGTGATCTTCGTTTCCGGCGGCCCGATGGAAGCCGGCAAGACCAAGCTCGCCAGCCACGGCCTGGACCTGGTGGACGCCATGGTCATCGCCGCCGACTCCAGCGCTTCTGACGAGAAGGTTGCCGAGTACGAGCGCAGCGCCTGCCCGACCTGCGGTTCGTGCTCCGGCATGTTCACCGCCAACTCCATGAACTGCCTGACCGAAGCCCTGGGCCTGGCCCTGCCGGGCAACGGTTCGACCCTGGCCACCCACAGCGACCGCGAAGAGCTGTTCCTGCGGGCCGGACGCACCATCGTCGAGCTGTGCCAGCGCTACTACGGCGACAACGACGAGTCGGTCCTGCCGCGCAACATCGCCAACTTCAAGGCGTTCGAGAACGCCATGACCCTGGATATCGCCATGGGCGGTTCCACCAACACCATCCTGCACCTGCTGGCCGCCGCCCAGGAAGCCGAGATCGACTTCGACCTGCGGGACATCGATCGCCTGTCGCGCCACGTGCCGCAGCTGTGCAAAGTGGCGCCGAACATCCAGAAGTACCACATGGAAGACGTGCACCGCGCCGGCGGCATCTTCAGCATCCTTGGCGAACTGGCCCGTGGCGGCCTGCTGCACACCGACCTGCCCACCGTGCACAGCAAGAGCATGGCCGAAGGCATCGCCCAGTGGGACATCACCCAGACCAGCGACGAAGCCGTGCATCACTTCTTCAAGGCCGGCCCGGCAGGCATCCCGACCCAGACAGCGTTCAGCCAGTCGACCCGTTGGGACAGCCTGGACGACGACCGTGAAAACGGCTGCATCCGCAGTGTCGAGCATGCCTACTCGAAAGAAGGCGGCCTGGCCGTGCTCTACGGCAACATCGCCCTGGACGGCTGCGTGGTGAAGACCGCCGGTGTCGACGAGTCGATCCATGTCTTCGAAGGCAACGCCAAGATCTTCGAGAGCCAGGACAGCGCGGTGCGCGGCATCCTCGCCGACGAAGTGAAGGAAGGCGATATCGTGATCATCCGTTACGAAGGCCCGAAAGGCGGCCCGGGCATGCAGGAAATGCTCTATCCGACCTCCTACCTGAAGTCCAAGGGCCTGGGCAAAGCCTGCGCCCTGCTCACCGACGGCCGCTTCTCCGGCGGTACTTCGGGCCTGTCCATCGGCCACGCCTCGCCAGAAGCGGCAGCCGGCGGCGCCATCGGCCTGGTGCAGGATGGCGACAAGGTACTGATCGACATTCCCAACCGCTCGATCAACCTGTTGGTCAGCGATGAGGAACTGGCGGCCCGCCGTGTCGAGCAGGACAAGAAAGGCTGGAAACCGGTGGAAGCACGCCCACGCAAGGTGACCACCGCGCTGAAGGCCTACGCCCTGCTGGCCACCAGCGCCGACAAGGGTGCGGTGCGCAACAAGGCCATGCTCGACGGCCTGTGATCATCGCCTGCCAATGAAAATGCCCCGCCAAGTGCGGGGCTTTTTTTGACCTTGCCGGCGCTTGCGCTGGCAAGCCAGCTCCTACAGCAGCATTCAAGGTGGTGGCGCCGCTGAAGCGGTGCCGGGAGTTCAAGGCATGCGTTCGCCCAATTGCCCGCGCAGGAAGCGATACAAGCCATCGGCGCTCTTGCGATAACCATCGGCGGTCAGGTGGATCAGGTCGTTGCGGGCCAGGTCGCTGCCCTGCCATTTGCTGATGGAGCAGTCCCCCCCCATGAACGCCTGCCAGTCCCAGAACAGGGTGCGACTGTTCTTCGCCACGTCCTTCTGGATCTGGATGATCTGCCGCAACGGCTGGGGCTGGGAGGCCGCGCAACTGCCAGCATTGCGACGCTTGATGGAATCCGGCGGCCCCACCAGCAAAATCACGGTCTTGGGCAGGTTCTTGCGCAACAGCGCGACCTTCTCCTGCAACTGGCTGCGGTACAACTGCAGATCCAGGTCGTCGTCGAAGGCTTCGTTGGTGCCGTAGGCCAGCACCACCATGTCCGGGCGCAGGGCCTTGAGGGCTTCCAGCCAGCCGGGCTGCCACTTGTCCAGCACGTCCAGGCGTGCACCGTTGATCCCCAGGGCGGAATAGATCACCCCGGCACTCTTCTGCCCAAGGATGTTCCAGCCGCCCAGGGCCAGGCCCTGGTTATTGGCCACGTTCAGGTCCAGGGGCAGGGTCAGGTTGTTGAACGGCGGGCTGAAGCGCCATTGCCCCCCCGTAGCGGCCAGCATGCGGCTGCTTTTGTTGAGGTTGTCCCGGGCGGTCAGGGTGCTGTTGCTGGACGCCTGGTACAGCGCGGAAATCCGGTACTGCTGGTTGCTCGGCTGGCGTTCGGCGATATGCACCCGCGCGCCCGGGGTCAGGGGCAGCGACAGGTAGCCGCCCAGGGGAAACTGGTTGCTCTGCTGGTTGCGTGCCGATACCAGGGACCACTGGCGCTTGGCGGCACCGAGAATCACCCGCTCATAGCGGGTGCCGGGCACCGGCGTGGCTGCCACGAAACCGATGCCGCCATCGCCGTATTGCGCCTGCAGCAGGCGCCGCACCTCACCGCTGAACAGGTCGGCGGCGGTGTGGGAGTCGCCCAGTTGCACAATGGTGATGGGGGTGCGGTTGGAAGTGCTGAATTTGCGTGCCAGCAGCGCCAGGTTCGGGTCGGTCCCGGTGGTCAGGACTTTTTTCGCCGTCATCCCGGACTTGGCCAGCGCCGAAGCGGGAGTGGCCTGGACCTCGGTGGTCGGGCTGCAACTGCTCAGCAAGGTGATGCCCAGCAACAGCGCAATGCCTTGCAGTCGCCCCATAGTCAGTGCTCCGTCAATTGTTGGCTGGGAAAGTTGATCAGCGAGATCACACGCTCAGCGATCAGCTTCTGCCCAGTGGTGGTGAAATGGATACCGTCGTCGACCCGGGTCTTGACCTTCTTGCCATCGCCGGTGGTGCGGTAATAGGAGAATTCGTCGCTCTGGTAACCGAGAATCTCGTTGGCCGAGACGTAGTGCTGGTGGTACTGCTCGATCTGGCCCTTGTACAGCTGGCTCAGGTAGGCCATGGCTGTAGACAGCTTGGGCTTCTCCATGTTCGGCGGCCCGACCCAGATCACCTGCACATTATGCGCCTGGGCGGTGTCGAGGATCGAATCGATGCGCTGGCGATAGGCTTCTTCCCAGTCCGGGGTCTTGAAGCGCAGGAACGGCTTGCCCTTGACCACCGGCATGTCCCAGGGGTCGTTGGGGCCGAGGAAAATCACCATCAGGCGAATGTTGGGGTTGCTGGCCAGGGTGCTTTCAACCGTCTTGGGCCAGTTGAAGAAGCTCGGGTAGGCAAGGCCGGTGCTCTGCTTGCTGAGGTTCAGGCTCTTGACGTTGTAGCGTTTGCGCAAGGTGTTGGCCATGTGCGGCGCCACGCCCTGCATCAGGGAATCACCGACGAAGAACACTTCATCCCCGGTGGCCAGGCTGGCCATCAGCGGCGTGGTTGCCCCCGGCTCGACCTTGGGCGGGTGGCTGACCACCGGGGCCACGGCCACCGGCTGCGGGTGCACTGCAGCCGGCGCCTGCGGAGCGGGATGCACGGGGGCCGGATGCACCGGCGCAGCATGGGCGGTCGCAACCGGCGCAGGTACCTCGGCCAGCGTCGACAAAGGAGGCAGCTCTTGCTCCGCGGCGGCCTCGGCCACCATCACCTGGCCGGTAAAGCTGCCGACAAAGGCCACCCGGGCATTTTCCAGGGCCTGGTTGAGTTGCGCGCCAAAGCGCCACTGCGGGTTCTGCGACAACCCGGGGGCCTCGCAGTCGTCGTGGTACTTCTGCTGGCAGTAGAGGCGGATCGACTGCTGGTTGAACCACACCAGCAGCAGGCTGGTGACCACCAGGGCGTAGAAGACCTTGGCCGCGCTACCGAGGCTGATCGACAAGGGCGAACGGTTAGAAACTGGCATAGATGAACCCCGGCACGCCCGACGGAGAGGCGAAGATGACCACGCAGATAAACAGCCCCAGCGGCACTGGATAGAACAGCCACGGCAAACCGGTGGCGGCATCGAACAGGCGGCGCAGCAGCGCCACGATCCGTGGGTAGAAGGCCACGAACAGCAGGCAGCCCAGCAGGCTGGCGCCGCCGCCGAGCAGGCCGCCCAAGGACAGCTCGCCCAGGCCCTTGAGCATGTCCATGGCATCGGACAGGGTCGCGCAGCGGAAGAAGATCCAGGCGAACGCCACATAGTGGAAGGTCAGCAGCCGCGCCATGAGGTCGGCGCCGATCCAGCTCGGCCCCCGGGCCAGCAGCGGGCTGCACAGCTTGTACAGGGCCAGGCCGATACCGTGCAGCGCGCCCCAGATGATGAAGTTGGCGCTGGCGCCGTGCCACAGGCCGGAAATCAGCATCGCCAGCAGCATGTTCAGGTTGCCGCGCCACACCGGGCCGCGGTTGCCCCCCAGGGGGATGTACACATAGTCACGGATGAAGGTCGACAGGCTGATGTGCCAGCGGCCCCAGAATTCCTTGAGGTTGCGCGCCGCGTAGGGGTAGTTGAAGTTCTGCGGCAGGCGGAAGCCCAGCAGCAGGGCGATGCCCGTCACCAGGTCGGTGTAGCCGCTGAAGTTGAAGTAGATCAGGAACGAATAACCGTAGACCGCACGCAGGATCTGCTCGGCAGAATAGGCCACCGGGCTGTCGAATACCGGGTCGACCCATTCGTTGGCCAACCAGGAACTGAGGAAGAACAGCTTGACCACCGCCACCGCGATCAGGCCCAGGGCGCGCTGCGGCTCCAGCACCTGGCGCAACTGCGGCGGGTTGATCTGCGCCAGCATGGGAATCGCCCGGTTCACCGGACCGGCGATCAGGCTGGGGAAGAAGGCCAGGTACAGCGCCAGGTCGAAGGGCGAGCCCGGGGTCAGCTCACGGCGGTTGATCGACACCAGGTAACTGACCGAGTGGAAGGCATAGAACGACAGCCCCACCGGCAGCAGCACCTCCAGCAGCGGCAGCGACACCTCGACACCGAACTGGGCGAAGGCGTTCTGCACCGTACTGGTGAAGAAATCCTGGTACTTGAACAGGTAGAACGCCCCGAGCACCAGCAGCAGCATCAGTCCGTTGACCCAACCGCGCCCGGGGTAACGCTGGCTCAACAGGCCGAGCAGGTACACCAGGGCCGTGTAGCCCAGCAGGATGTAGAGGAAGTTCAGGCTGAAGCTGGCAAGGATCGCGTAACTGGCGACCAGCAGCAGGGTGTTCTGCAAGCGCAGGCTGAAGCCCAGGCCCCAGTACAGAACGAAGAACAGGATGAAGCAGAGGCCGAATTCGATCGAGAGATAGCTCACAACGTAGTCCATTACGTGCAGTCGGGGACAAACCCGGCACAAGGGAGAGCAGGCGAGGGGATGGGAAACGGACGCGATTATGGCAGAGGGGGTTTGGCAGTCACAAGTTGAAACATTCTCCGCCTATAGCGGACGCCGGCTCCGCACCGAACGACAGACACCCCTTGCGGGAGCTGGCTTGCCAACGAAGGCGTCCACGAGAGCGACGCTAGACCCAATGGCCTCTTCGCCGGCAAGCCGGCTCCTACAAAAAGATCGCCGGCCTACCGTAGGAGCTGGCTTGCCAGCGAAGGCGTCCGCGAGAGCGACGCCAAACCCAATGGCCTCTTCGCCGGCAAGCCGGCTCCTACAGAGGGGCGGTGTAGCGGGCAGGCTTACTGGATGTCTTCGGGCTTGACGATCACCCAGTTCTTGTCGGCGGTCACCGGCAACCCTTCCTTGGCCTGGGCCGCGGCGTGCTTGGCGATCATGCCGTTGAGCTGGGTCATGTACTTGTCCTTGCGGTTGATCCACAGGTGGATGCCGCCCTTGGCCACGTCAACATCGTGGAACAGCATGTAGCCGTCGCTGGTGGGGGTGTCGCCGCCCACCAGCACCGGTTTCTTCCACTCGTCGATGTAGGTCAGGATCGCCGCATGCTTGCCCGCCATCCAGGTGGCCGGGGTCCACAGGTAGGGGGTCAGTTCAAGGCCGAGGTTGGCCTTCTCGTCATATTTGCCTTCGCTGATCTGCTTGCGCGCGGTGGTCAGGGCGCCAGTCTTGCGATCCTTGAGCAGGGTGGTCACGCCGATGACGTTCTGCGGCTTGACGTTGTAGCCGTACTTGGGATCGGCGGCGACCATGCGCACCAGCTCTTCGGAGGCGGCGGTCATCACATAGACCTCGATACCGTTCTCCATCAGCTTGTTGTACAGCTCGGCCTGGCCGGTGAAGACCTTGGGCGGGTTGACCTCGATGGTCTTGACCACATCACCGTCGTAATAGGTGCTCGGCACCGGCTTGCCGGAAGCCATCAGCTCATCGACATAGCCCTTGAGCTCCTTGAGGGTAAAGCCGGAGAACACCTGGGCGACCCAGGGGTAGCAGACCATGTCGTCGATTTCACAGAGGCGGTAGTAGTAGCTGAACAGGCTTTCCTTGTGCTCGGCGGTGTCCTTGAACGGGATCAGCTTGAGCGACGGGTCAAGCGTGTCGCGGGTAATCAGGCCCTTGTTTTCCATGAAGGGCAGCAGGGATTCTTCCAGGTCGTAGCGGTAACTGGTGTTGTCCATGTCGAACACCGCGTAGTTACCCTTGTTGGCATTGGCCGCGATCATCGCGTCCAGCTGCTTGGCCTGTTCCGCGGGCCAGTGCTTCAACTCGGTGGCCAGGGCCTGGCCGGCGAGGCCCAGGCAGAGTGCGACTGCGAGCAATTTCGGAGCGAGTTTCATCGGCGGTTTTCTCCCTGAGTGAAAGCCTTCGACGCTAACAAATCCCTGTGACAGTTCTCGTCTCCACGCGACCGCTTGCGTCCCGTAAGCGCCAGCCACATGCGCCTGAACGTCAATCGCTTATTCCAAAAACGACAGTTGCCATGCGATATCGTTATTAATTCAATAGATTTCAAGCTGTTAGGCTTGCCGGTTCGCAATCGCCCTGAGCCGCGATTGGCACAAGCCTTATCGGAGCCCCAATGAATCTGCCGCTGTTCCTCAACCTGCTGGTGTTCCTGGCCTTGCTGCTGGGCCTGGCACAAACCCGCCATACCACCTGGAGCCTGGCCAAGAAAGTCCTGCTGGCCCTGGTGCTGGGCGTGGTCTTCGGCATCGCCCTGCACAGCCTCTACGGCGCCGGCAACCCGGTGCTCAAGGCCTCCATCGCCTGGTTCGACCTGGTGGGCAACGGCTACGTGCAATTGCTGCAGATGATCGTCATCCCCCTGGTGTTCGCCTCGATCCTCAGCGCCGTGGCCCGCCTGCACAATGCTTCGTCCCTGGGCAAGATCAGCTTCCTGACCATCGGCACCCTGCTGTTCACCACCGCCATCGCCGCGCTGGTGGGCATCGGCCTGACCAACCTGTTCGGCCTGACCGCCGAAGGGCTGGTGGCCGGCACCCAGGAAATGGCCCGCCTGCAAGTGATCCAGAGCGATTACGCAGGCAAGGTGGCCGACCTCAACGTGCCGCAGCTGCTGCTGTCGTTCATCCCGCAGAACCCCTTCGCCGACCTGGCCCGGGCCAAGCCGACCTCGATCATCAGCGTGGTGATCTTCGCCGCCTTCCTCGGCGTCGCGGCGCTGCAGCTGCTCAAGGACGATGCCGACAAGGGCCAGAAAGTGCTCAACGCCATCGACACCCTGCAAGCCTGGGTGATGCGCCTGGTGCGCCTGGTGATGAAGCTCACGCCCTACGGTGTGCTGGCGCTGATGACCAAGGTGGTGGCCGGTTCCAACCTGCAGGACATCATCAAGCTCGGCAGTTTCGTGGTGGTGTCCTACATCGGCCTGGGGCTGATGTTCGTGGTCCACGGCCTGCTGGTGGCACTGGCCGGGATCAACCCGCTGCGCTTCTTCCGCAAGGTCTGGCCAGTGCTGACCTTCGCCTTCACCAGCCGCTCCAGCGCCGCCAGCATTCCCCTGAGCATCGAGGCCCAGACCCGGCGCCTGGGCATTCCCCAGTCCATCGCCAGCTTTGCCGCCTCGTTCGGCGCCACCATCGGCCAGAACGGCTGCGCCGGCCTGTACCCGGCCATGCTGGCGGTGATGGTTGCCCCGACCGTGGGCATCAACCCGCTGGACCCGCTGTGGATCGCCACCCTGGTGGCCATCGTCACCCTGAGTTCCGCCGGCGTTGCAGGTGTGGGCGGCGGCGCAACCTTCGCCGCGCTGATCGTGCTGCCGGCCATGGGCCTGCCGGTGTCTCTGGTGGCGCTGCTGATTTCCGTGGAGCCGCTGATCGACATGGGCCGCACCGCGCTCAACGTCAGCGGTTCGATGACCGCAGGCGCGATCACCAGCCAGGTGATGCAGCAGACCGACAAGGCGCTGCTGGACGCCGATGAGCACGAAGAACTGGCTCAGGCCTGATTGATCTCTTCGCCGGCCCGCCGGCTCCTTCGGGAGCCCGGCTGGCTGGCGGAGCGCTCAGCGCTTCTCCCACACCTCGAAGCTGTACGCCGGCTTGTCCCCTTCCGCCGGGTTCGGCACCTCTGACACCCGCTTCCACTGCTGTTCATCGAACTCCGGAAACCAGGCATCGCCTGCCGGGCTCAAGGCTACCCGCGTCAGGTACAGGCGATCAGCCTGCTCCAGGCCCTGGCTGTAAAGCTGTGCGCCCCCGATCAGCATCAGCTCGCTGGCGCCCTGCTCCAGTGCCCATTCCTCGGCCCGTTCCACCGCAGCCTCCAAAGACGGGTAGACCTCGGCACCTTCGAGCACCAGGCCGGTCTGACGACTGACCACGATATTCAACCGCCCCGGCAACGGCCGGCCGAGAGAGTCCCAGGTCTTGCGCCCCATGATGATGGGCTTGCCCAGGGTAGTGGCCTTGAAGAATTTGAAATCCCCCGGCAAATGCCAGGGCATGCTGTTGTCGACGCCGATCACGCGGTTTTGTGCGAGGGCCGCGATCAGGCTGAGAGGGAGAGATTTTTTCATGCCGGCGAGGATACCAGAGGACCAGGACCTGGCAACGTACCCCGATCCGCGCTGCAGCAGTTATGCTCAGCGCACTTTTGAGCGATGGAATGACGCGTGACTGCACTGACTCCCCTGCAACGCCTGTGGCTGACCGAAACCGTGCGCCTGCGCGAGGAACACGCCGGCCCGCTGGAAGATCAGGAAGCCAATCGCCTGGCCCGCAACCAGGGCGGCGACCTGGCGACCCGGATCCAGAACCGCGCCCTGTGGCTGGCCCAGCGTGACGGCCTGCACAGCGCCCTGCTGCACTGGCACCAGGGCGCACGCCTGGCCCTGCTGGCGCTCTCGGTTCTGGCGGTGATCAGCGGTGCCGGCCTGGCCTTCAGCGCCCTGGGCAGCACCCAGCAACCGGTGAACGTGTTCTGGGCCCTGGGCAGCCTGCTGGGAATCAACCTGATCCTGCTGCTGAGCTGGCTGGCAGGCCTGCTGTTCGCCGGCGAGCACGGCGCCAGCCTGGGCCGCCTGTGGCTGTGGCTCAGCGAGAAATTCTCCCGCGATGCCAAGGCCGCGCAGTTGCCGCCGGCCCTGCTGCTGTTGCTGCAACGGCGCAAGCTCAACCGCTGGGCCCTGGGCAGCCTGATCAACGGCCTGTGGTGCCTGGCCCTGTTCAGCGCCGTGGTCATGTTGCTGTTGCTGCTGACCACCCACCGCTACAGCTTTATCTGGGAAAGCACCCTGCTGGGCAGCGATGCCTTCGTGGCCATTACCAACACCTTGAGTGCCCTGCCCCGTGGCCTGGGCTTTGGCGCGCCGAGCGTGGCGAGCATCCAGGCCAGCACCCGGGATGTCTACAACACCGAACTGATCCGCCAGTCCTGGGCCATCTGGCTGGTGGTGCTGGTGACGATCTACGGCGTGCTGCCGCGCCTGCTGCTGATGCTGTTCTGCCGCTGGCGCTGGAAACACGGGCAGGCGCGCCTGCAACTGGACCTCAACCTGCCGGGCTACGCCCAATTGCGTGAGCGCCTGATGCCCAGCAGCGAGCGCCTGGGGGTCAACGATGCGGCCCCCGAGCAGTTGCACCGGGTCGAAGGCGGCGTCAGTGCCCAGGACAGCAGCGGCGCCCTGCTGGTGGCCATCGAACTGGACAACCAGCGCCCCTGGCCGCCGCAACTGCCGGAGAGCGTCAAGGACGCCGGCATCCTCGACAGTCGCGAGTCGCGCAGCCGCCTGCTGGAGCAGATGAGCCGTTTCCCCCCGGCGCGCCTGGTGATCGCCTGCGACCCGCGGCGCTCGCCGGACCGCGGCAGCCTGGGGCTGATCGCCGAACTGGCGCGCAACGCCAGCGCCACCCGGGTCTGGCTGCTGCAAGCCCCGCCCGGCCAGGCCCTGGACGCCGATCGCCTGGGCGACTGGCACAGCGCCCTGCACCAGCTGCAGCTGCCCTTCGCCGATTGCGCCCCCCTCGACTGGCTGGAGAACGGTCATGACTGATACCCGCCACAAGCCACTGAAACTCGCCGTGGTCGGCCACACCAACGTCGGCAAGACC
This sequence comes from Pseudomonas sp. GW823-FHT02C05, assembly GCF_058797595.1. Lineage (NCBI taxonomy): Bacteria > Pseudomonadati > Pseudomonadota > Gammaproteobacteria > Pseudomonadales > Pseudomonadaceae > Pseudomonas > Pseudomonas sp. GW823-FHT02C05. The sequence continues at coordinate 304,580 of NZ_JBXAJU010000004.1, forward strand.
TCGCTGCTGCGCACCCTGACCCGGGACGTGGGTTTTGGCGAGGTCTCCCATCGCCCCAGCACCACCCGGCACGTGGAAGGCGCCCGCCTTTCGGTGGATGGCCAAGCCCTGCTGGAGCTCTACGACACCCCCGGCCTGGAAGATGCCATCGCCCTGCTGGATTACCTGGAGCGCCTGGAGCGCCCGGGCGAACGCCTGGACGGCCCGGCGCGGATGGCGCGGTTTCTCGACGGCAGCGAGGCCCGCCAGCGCTTCGAACAGGAAGCCAAGGTCCTGCGCCAGCTGCTGGCCTCGGACGCCGGCCTGTATGTGATCGACGCCCGCGAGCCGGTGCTGGCCAAGTACCGCGATGAGCTTGAAGTGCTCACCGGTTGCGGCAAGCCGCTGCTGCCAGTGCTGAACTTCGTCAGCAGCGCCGAGCAGCGCGAAGGCGACTGGCGCGATGCCCTGGCCCGCCTGGGGCTGCACGCCCTGGTGCGCTTCGACAGCGTGGCGCCACCGGAGGACGGCGAACGGCGCCTGTATGAAAGCCTGGCGCTGCTGCTGGAGCACGCACGCCCGGCCCTGCAACGCTTGATCGACGACCAAGAGGCCCAGCGCCTGGCCCGCCAGCACAGCGCAGCGCGGCTGATTGCCGAGCTGCTGGTGGACTGCGCCGCCTGCCGCCGCAGCGTAGCCAGCGACGCCCAACAGGAACAACAGGCCATAGGCGAACTGCGCCAGGCCATCCGCCAGCGCGAGCAGCGCTGCGTCGAGGCCTTGCTCAAGCTCTACGCCTTCCGCCCCGAGGATGCGTCGGCCAGCGACCTGCCGCTACTGGACGGGCGCTGGGGCGACGACCTGTTCAACCCGGAAACCCTCAAGCAACTGGGGGTGCGGGTGGGCAGCGGCATCGCCGCCGGAGCCGCGGCCGGCGCAGGGGTGGATTTGCTGGTGGGTGGTTTAACCCTGGGGGCCGCGGCGCTGGCCGGGGCTATTGCCGGCGGCGCCCTGCAAACCGCCCGCAGCTATGGCAGCCGCCTGCTGGGCAAACTCAAGGGCCAGCGCGAGCTGACCGTGGACGACAGCGTGCTGCGCCTGCTGGCCCTGCGTCAGCGCCAGCTGGTACAGGCCCTGAACCTGCGCGGGCATGCGGCCATGGACAGCATTCGCCTGGCCACGCCGGAGGACAAGAGCTGGCGCGAAGGCAAGTTGCCAGAGGCCCTGAACAAGGCCCGGGCGCACCCGCAGTGGTCATCGCTCAATCCGCAGAAGCGCCTGAGCCAGGCCGAGCGCCAGGAGCAGATCGAGGGGCTGGCTCAACATCTGCTGTAGCCGCTGCCGAGCCCGCGAGGCTGCGCAAAGGGCCGCAGGACCTTCAACAACCCCAAAAGCGGCGCCTCCTTCGGAGCCGTTCGCAGCCTACGGCAGCGGCCACAAAAACCAAGCCTGTACCCGCTAAAGCAATGCCAGCGCCTTGTCCTTGAGCACCTGCAAATCCATCACCGGCACCCACATTTCCTTGGCCTGCTCGTCCCAGTGGCGCATGCGCAAACTCACCGCCCACAACGGGTCGAGTTCGAAGGCTGCCGCCTCTGCCGCGCTCATCACCCCACCCTGGTACTCCAGGGTGCGCCGGCTGGCTTCGCTTAGCCGCTGGTAATAACCGGGGTCCTTGAAGGTCAGGTAGCGCTTGGCCTGGACGTGGTATTCCACCAGCCGCGCCAGGCGTTCGCTGAAACCCGCCCGGCGCAGGTAGTCCGCCCCCAGGCGCTCATGGCTGACCACGCCGAAGCCGCCCATGTTCTCGGCATCCTGCTGGCAGATATGCCCGATATCGTGGAAGAACGCCGCCAGCACCACCTCGTCGTCATAACCTTCCGCCAGGGCCAACTGCGAGGCCTGGGACATGTGCTCGATCTGCGACACCGGCTCGCCGATGTAGTCGCAGTCGCCGAAACGCTCGTACAGGCCGAAGACCTCGTCGACCACCTGCTGTCGCCGCTCCATCACGCTTCCTCCAGCAGTCGGGCGATATTGCCCTCGGCCATGGCCGGGCCAACGCTCATGCCGACCCCGGTGTGCATCAGGGCCACATGGACCCCGGGGGCCGCCTCCAGGAAGGAGAACGGCGCCGGGCCGCGCGCGCCGTAGACACCCTGCCAGCGCTCCACCACCCGGACCCTGCAACCCAGGGTCTGCTCGGCCAGTTCGAGCAGCCAGTTGTCCACCTGTTCAGCATTGAACGGTGAAGGATCGCTACCGTAATCGTGGGAATCGCCGATGATCAGTTCACCGTAGGGAGTCGGGCTGATCAACAGGTGGATACCATGCTCGTGCAGATGGGGCGCCTCGCGCAGAATCTGCGCTTGAACCGCGGCGGCTTCCGGCAGGTCGGCGAAGGCCCCGTAGTGCACGCAACTCAGACCGGTCAGCAGGGCATGTTGCAGGTTGAGATTGGCCTCGGGCCGCGCCCGGAGCATCTGCAAGCGGCAGATCTGCGGCTGCAAGGCAGCGATCTGATCCGCCAGCAGGGTCTGATAATCGTGCCCCGAACACAGCACGATCCGCGGCGCGTGGAAGTTGCCGGCGGTGCTGCGCAACTGGCCCGGCTGGATATCCCGCACCAGGGTCGAGAAGTGAAACTGCACCCCCAGGTCCCGGCGCAGGTAGTCGATCAACTGCGGGATCGCTTCACGGGAATACAGCTGCTGGTCATCCAGGCCGTGCAAGGCCGCCCGGTGATGGCGGAACTGGCCGCCGTACAGATCATTCAGCGCCGCGCCCTGGAGCAGCTCGACGCGGTAGCCGTGCTCCAGCGCACGCCCGGCGCAGAAGGCTTCGAGCAACTGCTCCTCGGCTTCACTGCGGGCGAACAGGAAAGAGCCGTTGCGCTTGAGTTGCAGGCCCGCCAACTGTTGCCAGTCGGCCCAGATCTCGCGGCTGGCCCTGGCCAGCTCCAGCATGGTGCCCGGCGGCTGGCCGGTGACCAGGGCCTGGCCGAAGTTGCGCACCGAAGCGCCCAGGGGCGTGGCGCTGCGCTCGAAAACGTGCACCCGCAGACCGCGTTTGGCGGCGGCATAGGCATGGGACAGGCCCAGGATGCCGGCGCCGACGATCAGCAGATCGCTGTGATTGGTCATGAGTTGTTTCCTGGATGGGGAGCGCCTTCGCCGGCAAGCCGGCGAAGGCGATTGATCGGCTACTGCTTGGCAACCTTTTCCGACTTGCCGTCATAGCGCTTGCGCCATTCGGCGAGGATCTCGTCGCGGTTCTTCGAGGCCCAGGCAAAGTCGTTCTTGATCAGGCGCTGCTCGTAGTCGGCCGGCAGTTCGGTCTGCGGCTTGGCGATGCCCGGCTGGGCCAGCACGGCGAAGTTTTCCTTGTACAGCTCCATGGCCTCGGGGCTGGCGGAGAAGTCGGCGAGTTTCTTCGCCGCCTCTTCATGAGGCGTGCCCTTGATCACCGCGGTGGCTTCGATTTCCCAGCCCAGGCCTTCCTTCGGCAGGACAATGTCCAGCGGCGCGCCTTGGCGCTTGAGCTGCACGGCCGGGTACTCGAAGGAGATGCCAATCGGGAATTCACCGGCGGCGGCCAGCTTGCAGGGCTTGGAACCGGAGTGGACGTACTGGCCGATGTTCTGGTGCAGCTCATCCATGTACTGCCAGCCCTGCTTCTCGCCGAAGGTCTGCAGCCAGGCGCTGACGTCAAGGAAGCCGGTGCCCGAGGAGGCCGGGTTGGGCATGACGATCTTGCCCTTGTACTCGGGCTTGGTCAGGTCCTGCCAGCTCACCGGCTTGGTCAGGCCCTGCTTTTCGGCCTCCACGGTGTTGAAGCAGATGGTGGCGGCCCAGACGTCCATGCCGACCCAGGCCGGTGGGTTGGCGGCGTCGCGGTAGTTCGGGCCGATCTTGCCCAGATCCTTGGGCGCGTAGCTTTGCAGCATGCCCTGCTGGTCGAGGATCGCCAGGCTGGACGCGGCCAGGCCCCAGACCGCATCGGCCTGCGGGCGGGCTTTTTCCGCCAGCAGTTTGGCGGTGATGATCCCAGTGGAATCACGTACCCACTTGATCTCCACGTCCGGGTTGGCCTTTTCGAAGGCTTGCTTGTAGGACTTCAGTTGCTCGGCTTCAAGGGCCGTGTAGACCGTCAGTTCAGTCTTCGCAGCAAAGGCGTTCAGGCTGACAGCAGAGAGGACGGCAGCGGCAAGAGCCAGGGGCTTGAACATGGTGCGGTTCCTTAGTGAGTGCAGATCAGAGTGGGGGTGGGTGAAGCGCATCAGTGGCCCGGCGTGCCCTGGCGCCAGGCCTGGGAGCGGCGCAGCAGGCCGCGCGAAGCCCAGGCCAGGAGCAGCGAGACACCGGCGGAGGTGAACAGGATCAGAGTCGACATCGCCGCGGCGCCGCCGACGTTGCCGGCGTCGTCCATGTTCAGCACGGCGACGGCGGCAAGGATGGTGTCCGGGCTGTAGAGGAAGATCGCCGCCGACACCGTGGTCATGGCCGAGACGAACAGGTAGCGCACGATATCCAGCAGCGCCGGCAGGCAGATCGGCACGGTAACCCGCAGGTAGTGCCGGTACAGCGGCGCCTTGAGCGACAGCGCGGCGGCCTCGAACTCGGCATCCAGCTGGCGCAGGGCGGTGGTGGCGGTCATCTGCGCGGTGGTCAGGTAGTGGGCGATGGTGCACACCACCAGCAGGGTCATGGTGCCGTAGAACACATGCAGCGGGTTGCCATTGAGGTTGAAGAAGAAGACGTAGCCCAGGCCCAGCACCAGCCCGGGCACCGCCATGGGCACGAAACTGAGCATGCGCAGCGCCAGGTCCAAGCCGCGCTGGCCGCGGGTCTTCTCCATCAGGTAGGCGCCGGTAAAGATCACCACGCTGCCGATCAGCGCCGTGCACAGGGCCATGGTCAGGCTGTTGCGGTAGGCCAGCCAGCCACCGCCGGCGGTGTCGTTGAACTGGTAGTGGTTCAGCGACAGCGACAGGTTGTAGGGCCAGAATTTCACCAGCGACGAAAACACCGCCATGCCGAACACCAGCAGCAGGGCCGCGCAGATCAGCAGCACAATGGCCAAGTAGCAGCCATCGCGCAGTGGCGACGGCGCAGGCTTGAATACCTGGGCACGGCCGCTCATGGAGTCGCCATGGCGCCGGCGCAGCCAGGCGTCGACACCGAAGCTGAACAGGGCCGGCAACAGCAGGACCATGCCGATCAACGCGCCGCGGCCGAACTGCTGCTGCCCCACCACCGCCTTGTAGGCTTCCAGGGCCAGCACCTGATAGTCGCCGCCCACCACCACCGGCACGCCGAAGTCGGTGATGGTCAGGGTGAACACCAGGCAGAAGGCAGCGAACACCGCCTGCCGAGTGGCCGGCCAGGTGATGCTGCGAAAGGCCTTGGCGGGGCTAGCGCCCATGCTCGACGCGGCGTCGAACAGCCGCGCGTCCGCCAGGGACAGCGCCGAGAGCAGGATCATCAGGGCGTGGGGAAAGGTGTAGATCACTTCACCCAGGACAATGCCCCAGAAGCCGTAGATGTTCTCGGCGAACAGGCCACGCAGCATCCCCTGATTGCCAAACAGATAGACCAGGGCAATGCCCGGGAGCATCGACGGCGCCATCAGCGGCAACAGCGACAGGCCGCGCCAGATGCCCTTGCCGGGAATCAGCGTGCGTTGCAGGGCGTAGGCGAACAGGTAGGCCAGGGGCACGACGATAGCGGCTACGCTAAGGGAGACTTTCAGGCTGTTGCCCAGCAACCAGTGGAAGTTTTCGCTGGCCACCAGCTCGCGAGCCGCCAGCCAGCCTCCGCCCTGCCCGGCCTCGGCGCTGAAGCCGCGCCAGAAGATCGCCAACAGGGGCAACAGCACCGCTACACCCAGCAGGACCAGGAGCAGGACCTTGCCGCCGACGACAAAAATACGGTCGCCGATCTCGGCACGAGAAGCCTGGCGCACCCGCTTGGCAGGTAGCGGCAGGGACATTGGCACGCTCATCTTAGGCAAACACCTGAAGGCTGCGCGGCGGCAAGGCGACCCAGATGTCCTGGGCGCCCAGACGCGGCATGGCTTCCGGGGCCAGCTCGGCCAGCAGCGCATGCCCCGGCAGCTCGTTGAGTTCGAAGCTCATGCGGCAGCGATTGCCGAGGAAGGTGATCTCGCGGACCTTGGCCGGGAACAGGTTTTCCTCGTGCACCGGCGGATTCACGCTGATGGCTTCCGGACGGCAGAACAGCCGGCCCGAGGCGGTCTTGGCCGAGCCGTCGGCCAGGCGCACATTCATGCCGCCAACCTGGGCATGGCTGTCGCTGTTGCGGCTGAAGGGTAGCCAGTTGCCCTGGCCGACGAATTCGGCGACGAACGGCGTGGCCGGACGGTCGTAGATTTCCTGGGGCGTGGCGTACTGCTCGACCTTGCCGTTATTCATCACGGCAATGCGGTCGGCCATCAGCATGGCTTCGTCCTGGTTGTGGGTAACCATCAGGGTGGTGATCCCCAGACGCCGCTGCAACTGGCGCAGCTCGGTGCACAGGTGCTCGCGGACCCGGGCGTCCAGCGCCGACATCGGCTCGTCCAGCAGCAGCAACGACGGCGCCGGTGCCAGGGCACGGGCCAGGGCCACGCGCTGCTGCTGGCCGCCGGACAGCTGGCCGGGGTACTTCTTCTCGCTGCCGGTCAGCCCCACCAGTTCCAGCATCTGCGCCACGCGCTTGCGCGCTTCTTCGCGGCCACTTCCGGACAGGCCGTAGGCGATGTTGGCTTCTACCGTGAGGTTGGGGAACAGCGCGTAGGACTGGAACAGGATCCCGTAGTCCCGGGCCTGGGGCGCCAGCAGCGACACGTCCCGATCCCCGAGGTACAACTCGCCCTGGTCCTGGCGTTCCAGGCCGGCGATGCAGCGCAGCAAGGTGGTCTTGCCGCAGCCGGACGGCCCCAGCAGGCACACCAGCTCCCCGGCGGCGACGTCCAGGGACACGTTATCCAGCGCGTTGAAGGCACCGAAGCGCTTGTGGATACCGCGCACCTTCATCGGCGCACCGGGGTTGCTCAGGGCAGTTGCAGCGGAGTTGTTCATGGACGCACCTCATCTAGCAGATAAGGCAAATCCTAGAGTTGCAATGCGTCGGTCATATGGCAGTAAGGCAAAAACGACCGATAGTGGTATTCAGGGATTTGGGTTCACTTGTAAATCATGTGCTCGCGAAGGCATCGGCACGGCCGATGCAGGTCTTTCAGGCGGGAGCCATTTCCTGGGCCAGGCCGAGAAAGGCGGCGGGCAGGCGCGCGTTCTTGCGCTCCTTGAGGCAATACAGGTACTCGGCGATCTGCGGCGCGTTTTCGATGGTCAGTACCCGCAGCTGCGGGTCGTGGGGCACTTCCTGGCGGGCAATGATGCTGATGCCGATATTGCGCAGCACCGCCTCGCGGATCGATTCACGGCTGCCGATCTCCAACAGCGGGCCAAAGCTGACGTTGGCGTTCTTCAGCAGACCTTCGGTGAGGCTGCGGGTGGTGGAGCCGGGTTCGCGCATCAGCAGCGTATGCCCGGCCAGGGCGTTGAGGGGCACGTGATCCAGCGCCGCCAGGGGGTGGTTGCGATGCACCGCCAGCACCAGCGGATCGCTGCCCAGCACCCGGCGGACCAACCGCGAATCCTCCAGCAGTTGCGAGGAAGCGGCCACATCCACCCGGTAGTCTTCCAGCGCCTCCAGGACCTGCTGGGAGTTGCCGATTTCCACCGAGACCTCCACCTGGGACAGGCGCTGGCGGAAAGTCTTCACCAGATCGAGGATGTAGTACGGCGCCGTGGCGGCGATGCGCAGCGTGCCCTGCACCTGCCCGCAGTTGCGCAGGAAGAATTCGATGTCCGACTCTTTCTGCAGCAGCTCCTTGACCATCGGCAGCAAGCGCGCACCCTCATCGCTCAAGCTCAGGCGGCGACCGCCTCGGTAGAACAGCTCCACCGCGTACTGGCTCTCCAGGTTGCGGACCTGGGTAGTCACCGTGGGCTGGCTGAGGCCGAGCTTCTTCGCCGCCTGGGTAATGCTGCCCAGGCGGGCGACCATGTAAAAAGCCTTCAGCTCGGCACTCAGCACAGGGTTCTCTCGTTGCTTATTTGCGCAGCAGGCGCAGACCGTTGAACACCACCAACAGGCTCACGCCCATGTCGGCGAATACTGCCATCCACATGGTGGCAAGCCCGGCAAAGGTTACCCCAAGAAAGATCGCCTTGATGACCAGGGCCAGGACGATATTTTGCTTGAGCACCACCGAGGTCTGGCGCGACAGGCGGATAAACGCCGGGATCTTGCGCAGATCATCGTCCATCAGGGCCACATCCGCGGTCTCGATGGCAGTGTCGGTGCCCGCCGCAGCCATGGCGAAACCGATTTCGGCACGGGCCAGGGCCGGGGCGTCGTTGATGCCGTCGCCCACCATGCCCACCCGGTGGCCCTGGGCGTACAGGTCTTCGATGGCCTGCAGCTTGTCGGTGGGCAGCAGGTCGCCCCGGGCCTGGTCGATACCCACCTGGGCCGCGATGGCCTGGGCGGTATGCGGGTTGTCGCCGGTGAGCATCAGGGTCTTGATCCCCAGCTCATGCAATTGCTGGATGGCTTCGCGGCTGGATTCCTTCACCGTATCGGCCACGGCGAACAGCGCCAGCGGGCCATTGCGGTCCAGCAGCAGGACCACGGTCTTGCCCTGCTTCTCCAGGGCGAAGAGTTTTTCTTCCAAAGCCGGGGAGCACAGGCCCAGCTCTTCCACCAGACGATGGTTGCCCAGGTGGTACAGCTCGCCATTGATCTCGCCGCGTACGCCTCGGCCGGTCAGGGCCTCGAAGTTATCCACAGGGTGCATGGCCAACTGTTTATCCACAGCCGCCTGGGCAATGGCCAGGGACACCGGGTGGTCGGAACGCCCTGCCAGGCTTGCGGCCAGGGCCGGGGCGGTGTCCTGGGCCAGCGGGTCCAGGGACAGGAAGTCGGTCTGCACCGGTTTGCCGTGGGTGATGGTGCCGGTCTTGTCCAGGGCCAGGTAGTCGAGCTTGTAGCCGCCTTCCAGGTAGACCCCGCCCTTGACCAGGATGCCCTTGCGCGCGGCAGCCGCCAGGCCGCTGACAATGCTCACCGGGGTGGAGATCACCAGGGCGCAGGGGCAAGCCACTACCAGCAGCACCAGGGCGCGGTAGATCCAGTCGAACCAGACGCCGCCCATGAATAGCGGCGGAATCAGCGCCACCGCCAGGGCGAAGGCGAATACCGCCGGGGTGTAGATTTTCGAGAAGCTGTCAACGAAGCGCTGGGTCGGAGCCCGGGCGCCCTGGGCCTGTTCCACAGCGTGGATGATCCGCGCCAGGGTCGAGTTGTTGGCGGCGGCAGTCACTCGGTATTCCAGGGAGCCGGCCTGGTTGATGGTGCCGGCGAAAACCTTGTCGCCCACAGTCTTTTCCACCGGCAGGCTTTCACCGGTGATCGGCGCCTGGTCGATGGTGGAGTTGCCGGACACGACCTCGCCGTCGAGGCCGATGCGCTCGCCGGGACGCACCCGCACCCGTGCGCCCAGTTCGACGTTTTTCGCTTCCTGTTCGCTCCAGTTGCCGTCTGCCTGCTGCACCGTGACCCGTTCCGGGGTCATCTGCATCAGGCCGCTGATGGCGTTGCGCGCCCGATCCAGGGAACGGGCCTCGATCAATTCCGCCACGGTGAACAGGAACATCACCATCGCCGCTTCCGGCCATTGGCCGATCAGCACTGCGCCGGTCACGGCGATGCTCATCAGGGCATTGATGTTGAGGTTGCGGTTCTTCAGGGCGATCCAGCCCTTCTTGTAGGTAGTCAGGCCACCACTGAGGATCGACACCAGGGCCACCAGGGCAATCACCCAGTCGGGCGCGGCATTGGTGAAATGGATGACCTCGGCAGCCAGCGCGCCGATACCGGACAGGGCCAGCGGCCACCAGGGCTTCTTCACGGGCGCTGCGGCAGGCGCGGCTTGGTCACCCTCCTGTTCCAGGGGTTCGGCGTGCATGCCCAGTGACTTGACCGCCTCGATGATAGGCGCGGTGCTCGGCAGGTCGTGGGTCACCCCCAGCACGCGGTTCATCAGGTTGAACTCCAGCGCCTGGACCCCGGCCAGCTTGCCCAGCTTGTTCTGGATCAGGGTCTGTTCGGTGGGGCAGTCCATGGCTTCGATGCGAAAGCTGCTCAAGCGCGCGCCGGCGGTCGGGGTCTCGCTCAGGGTGACCCTGGACGGCGCCAGGTCGGCGGAACCGCAGCAGGATGCGCCGTGGGCGGCATGATCGTGTGCCTTGACCGGCTGCAACTTGCCCGCGGGCGCATGGGAATGGCTGTGGCCATGGCTGTGATCGTGATCGTGATCGTGATCGTGATCGTGATCGTGATCGTGATCAGCCTGGGGCTGCTGATCCGCGGTTTTGCGCGGGCTGTGGAGAGAATCGCTCATTAGGGTCCCTTCCGAATTAAGGTGCTTGTTGCCAAGTGAACACCCTGTAGCCACTATAGGGTCAAGCACCCATTCGGAGACGACGGCAATGAAGATTGGCGAACTGGCGAAACTCACCGACTGTCAGGTCGAGACCATCCGTTACTACGAGCGCGAAGGGCTGCTGCCGGAACCGGCCCGCAGTGAAGGCAACTATCGCCTCTACACCCAGGCCCACACCGAGCGCCTGACCTTTATCCGCAATTGCCGCAGCCTGGACATGACCCTCGAGGAGATCCGCAGCCTGCTCAACCTGCGTGACAGCCCCCAGGACCAGTGCGCCAGCGTCAACGCCCTGATCGACGAGCATATCCATCACGTCAAGGCGCGCATTGACGGCTTGCTGGCCCTGCAGGAACAACTGCTGGACCTGCGCCAGCGCTGCAGCGAGGGCCCGGACCTTGAGCACTGCGGAATTCTCCAGCGCCTGGAAGTCAGCGGCTCGGTGGCCCCCAATGAGAGCGAGCCCTCCCATGTCGGGCGCAGCCACGGGCATTGAACCCCTGGCGCGGTTTCAGGCGCCGCGCCGAACGCTGGCCGTCAGCCGCAGATAAGCCCCTTCGAAGATTGCCAGTAGCCGCTGGTCCAGTTGCTGCCAGGCCAGCCCCTGGCGCACCAGCCAGGCGCTGAGCCCCCCCACCAGGCAGCCACCCAGAATGTCGAAAGGGAAATGCACGCCCAGGTAGACCCGTGCCCAACTCACCAGGAGCGCCAGGCCCAGCATCACCAGCCCGGTCTTGCGCAGGCTGGCCAGGATCAGCGCGAAAGCCATGGCGAACATGCCACTGGCGTGGTCGCTGGGGAAGGATGCCCCGGGCGCGTGGGCGAGGAAGTTCTGACCCAGGCCGATCATGAACGGCCGCGGATGGAACCACAGCTCACGGACCAGCAGGTTGCAGACCAGGGCCAGGACAATGCTCAGGCCGGCGAGCAACACGATCATGCGCTGGCGGCGCTCGCCGAAAACCCAGAACACCACCAGCAGCAGCGGCACGCTGAGTACCACCCATTGCGCGAGGAAAACCGCCAGTGCACGCATCGGCATGGACGCCCCGGCACTGGCGTTGATGGCCAGGAACAGGGTGTGATTGAGTTCTTCCATTCGGGGCTCACGTTGAATGTCACAAGGACCACACCCCGCACCTGGCAGGGCCGCTACTCAGAGCGTAGCTGGCCGCCGGGCACAGCCATGCCCGGAACGGCTCCGGGCACAGGTCGATAAGGGCAACAGGATCAATCGACAAGGGCCGCGCGGCCCTTGCTGCAGTAGCTGGATGCTCAGACCGCCATCGGCGCCGTCATGGGCGCGTGGTGCTCATAGCCTTCCAGGGAGAAGTCGCTCGGTTCGATCAGCTCCAGCCACTCCGGCTGGTAGACGCCGGTCTTGGCGAACTCCGGCACACGCTCGGAAATCACCAGCTTGGGCATCGGGAACGGCTCGCGCTTGAGCTGTTCGTTGAGCATGTCCAGATGGTTTTCATAGACGTGGGCATCACCGATGAAATAGGTGAACCAGCGCGGCGTGTAGCCGGTCAGGCGGCCGATCAGGCTCAGCAGCGCAGCACCCTCGGTGAGGTTGAACGGCGTGCCCAGGCCCAGGTCGTTGGAGCGGATGTAGAGGGTCAGGGAGATTTCCCGGGTCTGGACATTTGGGTGGAACTGGTACAGCAGGTGGCACGGCGGCAAGGCCATTTCATCCAGCTGGGCGCAGTTCCAGCCGTGGAACAGGATCCGCCGGCTGCCCGGGTCGTTGATGATGGTGTCGACGCACTGGCGCACCTGGTCGATGGCCTTGTACAGCACCACGTAGCCCTGGCCGTCTTCCTCGCCCGCGGCGATCTGCCGGTAGCCCTGGCTCAGCGCCAGGTCGATGGCCGCCTGGTTGCTGGTCTTGATCTGTTTGTAGGCCGGCCACTTGCGCCACTGCACGCCGTAGATCTCGCCCAGGTCGTCGTCGCCCTGGCGGAACGGGTTGGCCAGCCACTGGGCGTTTTCGTTGGCGTTCTGGTCCCAGACCTTGCAGCCCAGCGCACGAAACTCGGCGGCGTTGTTCACCCCGCGCAGGAAGCCGACCATCTCGCCGATGGCCGACTTGAAGGCCATCTTGCGGGTGGTGATGGCCGGGAAACCTTCCTTGAGGTCGTAGCGCAGCATGGCCCCGGGGAAGCTGATGGTGTTCACACCGGTGCGGTTGGCCTGCTTGGTGCCGTTGTTGATGACGTGGGCCACCAGATCAAGATATTGCTTCATGAATTACCTGCATCCTTGAACCCGGGGCACGCCCCGGGGTTCGAATTTATTGCGCCGCGCTCTTGGCCGGAGCGCGATGATAAGCCAGCCAGATCAACCCCAGGCCACCGAGAATCATCGGCACGCACAGAACCTGACCCATGGTCAGCCAGTTCCAGGCCAGGTAGCCCAGCTGGGCGTCCGGCACCCGGACGAACTCGACGATGAAACGGAAGATCCCGTAGAACAGGGCGAACATACCGGAAACCGCCATGGTCGGCCGTGGTTTGCGCGAGAACAGCCAGAGGATCAGGAACAGCGCCACGCCTTCCAGGGCGAACTGATACAGCTGCGAGGGATGGCGCGGCAATTGCGCCGGATCGCTGAACGGCGGGAACACCATGGCCCAGGGCAGATCGGTGGGCTTGCCCCACAATTCAGCGTTGATGAAGTTGCCGATGCGCCCGGCGCCCAGGCCGATCGGCACCATCGGCGCGACGAAATCCATCAGTTCGAAGAAGGTCTTGTTGTTGCGCTTGCCGAACCACCAGGCCGCCAGCATCACCCCGATGAAACCACCGTGGAACGACATGCCGCCCTTCCACACTTCGAAGATCAGCGTCGGGTTGGCCAAATAGGCGCTCAGGTCGTAGAACAGCACATAACCCAGGCGACCACCGACTATCACCCCCATGGACATCCAGAACACCATGTCCGAGAGCTTCTCCTTGCTCCAGGTCGGATCGAAACGGTTCAGGCGGCGCGACGCCAGCAACCAGGCACCGCCAATGCCGATCAGGTACATCAGGCCGTACCAGTGGATTTTCAGCGGGCCGATGGCCAGGGCCACCGGATCAATCTGCGGGTAAGGCAGCATTGCGACTCCTCGTAAGGGTTAGAACTTCAGATTCCCGGGGCAAACTGCCAGCCCAGGATTAAGCCAGGATTGCGTCACCACTCAGAACAGGAAGCTGAGCCCCACGCAGAACAGTAGCGCGGCGAACATGCGTTTCAACAGGCGTGGCGACAGTTTGTGGGCCAGGCGCGCGCCGATGCGGGCGAACACCATGCTGGTCAGGGCAATGCCCAACAGGGCCGGCAAATAAACGAAACCGAGACTATGGGCCGGGAGCAGCGGATCATGCCAGCCCAGAATCATGAAACTTAAGGCACTGGCCAGGGCAATGGGCAAACCGCAGGCCGATGAGGTGGCCACCGCCTGCTGCATGGGCACGCTGCGCCAGGTGAGAAAAGGCACGGTGAGGGAGCCACCGCCGATGCCGAAGATCGCCGAGGCCCAGCCAATCACACCGCCGGCGGCCGTCAGGCCCAGCTTGCCGGGCACCTGGCGGCTGGCCTTGGGCTTGAGCTCCAGGGTCATCTGCAAGGCCACCACGAGGGCAAACACACCGATGATTTTCTGCAGGTGCGGGCCGGAGATCGCCTCGGCGGTCAGTGCGCCGAAACCGGCGCCCAGGAGGATACCCACGGTCATCCAGGCGAAGATCGGCCAGCGCACAGCGCCACGCCGATGGTGCTCGCGCACCGCATTGACCGAGGTAAAGATGATGCTGGCCAGGGAGGTGCCGACCGCCAGGTGGGTCAGCACCGAGACATCGAAGCCTTGCAGGGTGAAGCTGAACACCAGCACCGGGACTATGATGATCCCGCCGCCCACGCCGAACAGCCCGGCCAGCACGCCCGCACAGGCGCCCAGCAGCAGATAGAGCAGAAATTCCATGGGAGCATCCGAAAAATAGATCGGCATGGTAACGGAAGCGCCGCCCCGGACTCCACTGGATGGCGATGGATACCCGCCGGATCTGTGCGTAAAGTGGGCAAAAACACACAGGGGGCCACCTTAATGTGCTTGATCGTTTTCGCCTGGCGGCCGGGTCATGCTCAGCCACTGATCGTCGCGGCCAACCGTGATGAATTCTACGCGCGGCCGAGCCTGCCCCTGGGGCAGTGGCCGGAACTGCCGCAGATCCACGCCGGTCGCGACCTGGAAGCCGGCGGCACCTGGCTCGGGGTCGGCGCCGAGGGCCGCTTTGCCGCCCTGACCAATATCCGCAACCCGCACCAGCCTCCGGCGCGGCGCTCGCGGGGTGAACTGGTGGCGCGCTTTCTCGCCGGCGACGTGCCCCTGGATGATTATTTGCGCGATGTAGTCGGGCGCTCGGTGGAGTACGCCGGGTTCAACCTGCTGCTGGGCAATGCCGAGCAACTGTGGCACTACAACGCTCGGGACCCGCAGCCGCAACGGCTGGAGCCTGGGGTCTACGGCCTTTCCAATGCCGGGCTGGATACGCCCTGGCCCAAGCTGCTCAAGGCCAGGGCGGCGTTGCAGGAGGTGTTGCATGATCCACAGCCCCAGGCACTGCTGGCGCTGTTGAGCGACCCGCAGACAGCGCCCTTCGCCGACCTGCCGGACACCGGAGTGGGCTTGGCCACCGAAAGCCTGCTGTCCAGCGTGTTCATCGCCAGCCCCAGCTACGGCACACGAGCCAGCACGGCCCTGATCGTCCACGCCGATGGTTCGCGGCATCTGCTGGAACGCAGCTTCGGCCCCTATGGCGGGCATCTGGGAGAGGTCGAACTGAAGGTCTGAAGCGTTCCCCGGCACGCCGACTCCCACGAACGCTTCGGTAGGAGCTGGCTTGCCGGCGAAGAAAACAACCCGGTTACAGGGTCTTGCTCGAAGCCGGATTGATCATCCGCGCCAGCCCGAGTTTCTTCAGCGCCAGTTGCAGCGAACTGTGGATAACTTGCGGGTTGTCGATGGTCATCATTTCCGCCAGCAGTTCCTTGGCCTTGGTCATGCTGACCTGACGCAGCATCCACTTCACCTTCGGCAGGTTGGTGGCGTTCATCGACAGGCTGTCGAAGCCCATCGCCATCAACAGCACCGCCGCCGCCGGATCACCGGCCATCTCGCCGCAGATGCTCACTGGCTTGCCTTCGGCATGGGCATCACGCACCACGTTCTGCAGCGCTTGCAGCACCGCCGGGTGCAGGTAGTCGTAGAGATCGGCCACCCGTGGGTTGTTGCGGTCCACCGCCAGCAGGTACTGGGTCAGGTCGTTGGAGCCCACCGAGAGGAAGTCCACCTGGCGCGCCAGTTCCTTGGTCTGGTACACCGCGGCGGGGATTTCGATCATCACCCCCACTGGCGGCATCGGTACGTCAGTGCCTTCATCGCGCACTTCGCCCCAGGCCCGGTGGATCAGGTGCAAGGCTTCTTCCAGCTCGTGGATGCCGGAAATCATCGGCAGCAGGATGCGCAAATTGTTCAGGCCTTCGCTGGCCTTGAGCATCGCCCGGGCCTGTACCAGGAAGATCTCCGGGTGGTCGAGGGTCACGCGGATCCCGCGCCAGCCAAGGAAGGGGTTGTCTTCCTTGATCGGGAAGTACGACAGCGACTTGTCGCCGCCGATGTCCAGGCTGCGCATGGTCACCGGTTGCGGATGGAAGGCCGCCAGCTGTTCGCGATAGATCGCCAGCTGTTCCTTCTCGCTGGGGAAGCGCTGGTTGATCATGAACGGCACTTCGGTGCGATACAGGCCCACGCCTTCGGCCCCGCGCTTCTGCGCCCGGGCTACATCGGCCAGCAGGCCGGTGTTGACCCACAGCGGCATGCGATGGCCATCGGGGGTGATGCAGGGCAGGTCGCGCAGGGCATCCAGGCCCTGGGCCAGTTGCCGTTCTTCTTCCACCACATCGGCGAACTGCTTGCGCAGCACGTCGCTGGGGTTGGTGTAGACCTCGCCGTGGTAGCCGTCGACGATCATCTGGATGCCGTCGACCTTGGAGTACGGCAGGTCCACCAGGCCCATCACCGTCGGGATGCCCATGGCCCGGGCCAGGATCGCCACGTGGGAGTTGCCCGAACCCAGCACCGAGACCAGGCCCACCAGCTTGCCTTCCGGCACCTCGCCGAGCATGGCCGGGGTCAGTTCCTCACTGACCAGGATGGTGTTGTCGGGATAGACCAGGGTCTGCTGGCGCTCTTCCTGCAGGTAGGCCAGGAGCCGGCGGCCCAGGTCCTTGACGTCCGAGGCCCGCTCGCGCAGGTAGGCATCGTCCATCAGTTCGAAACGGTTGACGTGATCGGTGACCACCTGGCGCAACGCGCCCTGGGCCCATTGCCCGGTCTTGATCACGGCCTTCACTTCACTGCCCAGGGAGGCGTCGTCGAGCATCATCAGGTAGACGTCGAACAGCGCGCGCTCTTCAGGGCGCAATTGAGTGGCGAGCTTTTCCGACAGCGCGCGCATATCGGCCCGCACCCCTTCCAGGGCGCTCTTGAACAGGGCCAGTTCGGCGTCGATGTCGGTGACGTGCTTGTCCGGCACCACATCCAGGTCGGCCGGCGGCAGCATCACCACCGCGCTGCCCACCGCCGCGCCGGGCGAGCCCGGTACGCCAACGAACTTGGCTTCCTGAATGCCCTTGCCCTGGCGACCCAGGCCACGGATCGAACCGGTGGCCTCGGCATGGGCGATAACCCCGGCCAGTTGGGCGCTCATGGTCACCAGGAAGGCTTCTTCGCCTTCGTCGAACTGGCGCCGCTCCTTTTGCTGGATAACCAGCACGCCCACCACCCGGCGGTGGTGAATGATCGGCGCACCGAGGAACGAGGCGTAACGCTCCTCACCGGTTTCGGCGAAGTAGCGATAGCGCGGGTGGTCGGCGGCGTTTTCCAGGTTGAGGGGTTCTTCGCGAGTGCCCACCAGGCCTACCAGGCCTTCGTTGGGCGCCATGCTGACCTTGCCGATGGAGCGCTTGTTCAAGCCCTCGGTGGCCATCAGGACGAAACGGTTGGTTTCCGGGTCCAGCAGATAGACCGAGCAGACCTGGCTGCCCATGGCCTCTTTGACGCGCAATACAATAATCCCCAACGCCGCCTTGAGATCCTTGGCGGAGTTAACTTCCTGGACGATCTTGCGCAGCGTATTGAGCATGGCTCGGGGTCGAACTCCGTCGTCAGTCGCGCACTAGCAGGCGCGGGGCAAGCTCTTTGAGAGCGCGGCGATACACTTCGCGCTTGAATGTCACCACCTGGCCCAACGGATACCAATAACTGACCCAGCGCCAGCCATCGAATTCCGGTTTACCGGTCAAATCCATCCGCACCCGCTGCTCGTTGGAGATCAGGCGCAGGAGAAACCATTTCTGCTTCTGGCCGATGCACAGCGGTTGGCTGTGGGTCCGGACCAGACGCTGCGGCAAACGATAGCGCAACCAGCCCCGGGTGCAGGCGAGAATTTGCACATCTTCGCGCTCCAGCCCCACTTCTTCGTTCAGCTCGCGATACAAGGCGTCTTCCGGCGTCTCATCGGGGTTGATTCCCCCTTGAGGAAACTGCCAGGCATCTTGATTGATACGGCGAGCCCATAGCACCTGTCCGGCATCATTGGTCAGAATGATCCCGACATTGGGGCGGAAACCATCGGGGTCGATCACGGCTACAACCTCGCAAACGCATGTCGCCGCATTGTTCCACAAAGCTTGGGAATGCAGCAACGAGGCTGCTTACCTTATGTGCACTCTTGTGAAAAGACCGTATTCTGGGCACCTTTTTCCGCGACTTTTCAGCGAGTAACTGCAATGCGCCTGGCTTTATTCGACTTGGACAACACGCTTTTGGGCGGCGACAGCGACCACGCCTGGGGCGACTATCTGTGCGAGCGGGGCTTCCTCGACGCCGTCGCCTACAAGACCCGCAACGACGAGTTCTATCAGGATTACCTGGCCGGCAAGCTCGACAATGCCGCCTACTTGAACTTCTGCCTGGAAATCCTCGGCCGCACCGACATGGCCGTGCTCGAAGAGTGGCACCGCGACTTCATGCGCGACTGCATCGAGCCGATCCTCCTGCCCAAGGCCCAGGCCCTGCTGGACAAGCATCGCGCTGCCGGCGACAAGCTGGTGATCATCACCGCGACCAACCGTTTCGTGACCGCGCCGATCGCCGAACGCCTGGGCGTGGAAACCCTGATCGCCACCGAATGCGAAATGCAGGATGGCCGCTACACCGGGCGCAGTACCGATGTGCCGTGCTTCCGTGAAGGCAAGGTCACCCGCCTCAACCGCTGGCTGGAAGAGACCGGCCACAGCCTGGAAGACAGCTACTTCTACAGCGATTCGATGAACGACCTGCCCCTGCTGGAGCAAGTGACCACCGCCGTGGCCGTTGACCCGGATCCGAACCTGCGGGCCGAGGCCGAGAAACGTGGCTGGCAGGTCATCAGCCTGCGCGACTAGACAGCTCGCCGGCGAGCCGGCTGTAGGCGCTGGCTTGCCAGCGAAAAAACCTACGCCGGCTTGGCCACCATCAGATAGAAAATCGCCATGAAGGCCAGGAACGCCGGCCAGCCCAGGGCGAACCACCAGCGCATATAAAGGGTTGCCCGCAGCGGCATCGGCGTCCCGTCCTGCAGGGCCTGCTCGGCCATCTTGTGCACTCGGATCTGCAACCAGACCACCGGCAGCCAGCACAGCCCCGCCACCACATACAGGCCCAGGCTCCACATCAGCCACGCCTGCTGCAGCGACCAGCCTGCCAGGTGCACCAGACCCAGCCCGCTCAACGGCTGGAATACCGCCGTGGTGGCGGTAAAGGCCCAGTCGGCGAACACCAGGTGCTTGAAGGTCACGGCAATTACTTCCACCCGGCCACTGCGCCAGGCCCGCAGGGCGTAATAGGCCGACCCCGCGCCGAGGCCGAACAGCACGGTGGAGGACAGGATATGCAGGGTTTTCAACAGCAGGTAAGCGCTCATTGGCGGGGTTCGGTCCACAGCAGCCATAGGGTCGCCACCATCAGCACCAGGTTCTTGGCGACGGCGGCATAAGGGTCAAACCAGAAGTGCGGCAGGATCAGGCTGATGATCAGGGTGTAGCCGAGCATCAGCCCCAACTGCGCCTGCAAGGCCCGCCGGCGCCAGCGCCGCAGCAGCAGGCCGACACCCAGCAGCGCATCACAGAGTGAACCGCCGATCACCGCCAGGGCCGCCCAGACGCCCTGCACGCCAGCCTCGGCCATGATCCGCAGGCCCCAGTCGTAACCCGGGCCGATGCACACCAGCGCGGTACCCAGCCAGATCAGCACCATCACTGCCAGCAACAGCGGGCGCAGGGCCAGTTGGGTGCTTTGCGCCGCCTGCGGCCAGTCCTGCAAGCGGGCCGCCAGCGGCGCCGCGTGATACCCGCAGACCGAGGCCAGCACCTGCGGATCCGCCAGGTTGTCGTGGCGGGCCATGGCCAGGCTCTGCCGGTTCAAGGCTCGCCAGCCCAGGCGATCGCCAGCAGCGGCCACCAGCCGCAGCAAGACCGCTGGCAGCTTGAAGTAGCGCGCCGGGCCCCAGCCCTGGGCCGACCGCAGGTGATCGAGCAGTTGCGCCATGGTCATGCGTTCCGGGCCGACCAGGGGCAGAACCATGGATTCCTGCGGCCACTGCCTGAGCAGCGCCAGCACCGCGGCACTCAAGTCCTCTATATGCAAGGGCTGCATCTGCGCCTTGGCGGACAGCAAAGGAATCAGCGGCCAGGGCGACAGCCTCGTCAGCCAGCCGCTGCTGGCACCGCCAGCGCCGAGCACCAGCGAGGGCCGCAGCACCACCGCCGGTACCCCCAACTGCAGCAGGTAATCATCCGCCGCCGCCTTGCTGGCAAGGAACGGCACCTGGGGCAGGATCCCGGCCCCCAATGCGGAAATCTGCAGTACCCGCACGCCCCGGGCCGCCGCCAGATCGAACAGCGCGCGGGTACCCAGGTCCTGGGTCAGGCTCAACGCCCGCGCATCAGTGCTCAACAGCCCCGCGGCGTTGATCAGCAGGTCGGTGTCGGCAGGCAGGGCAAAGGGCTGGGGCTCGCGGCCCAGGCAATCGAGATCCAGCTGGCGCCACTCCACCCCGGGCAACCCCTGGGGCTGCGGGCGACGGCTGGTGGCAATCAGCTGATGGCCGGCAGCGTGCAATGCCGCCAGCAGATGACGGCCGACAAACCCTGTGGCCCCCACCAGAACGACCTTCATGGCAATCCTTGAGAGTTAGACCGGCTTGGCGCCCATAAGACCGGCAATGGTCACGAAACATGCGGCGCTGAACACCGCCAGCACCAGGGTGAACGCCAGGCCGCTGGCAACCTTGGCCACCCGCAGGCGGTTGAGGCGCACCATCAGCCACAGCCAGGCCAAGGCCCCCAGGGTGTAGAGCACACTGGAACCCAGGACCCAGGTCTGCCCTAGCGGCCAACCCACCAGATGCACCAGCCACCAACCGCTGAACGGCAATGTCAGCATGCCCAGCGCCAGCAACAGCCAGCCGAACAGGCCCGGACGGTGCAGCACCCGGCTATAAACCGTGGCATCCCCCTGGCGGCGCAGGCGCCAGACCCAGATCGCCAGCCCCAGCGCACTGCCCAATAGCAGCACGGTGGCCAGTACATGAAGCGTCTTCAGCGTGGTCAGTGTTTCCATGTTTTCGCTTCCTTAAGGCTCCGATCCTCAGCGTAGTCGTTCAACCGAGGAACAGCTGGTAGGCCGGGTTGTCGCTTTCATCCCAGTACGGATAGCCGATCTGCTCCAGCGCCGCGGGCACCAGGTGACGTTCATCGGCCGGCACTTGCAGGCCGGCGACTACCCGGCCATCCGCCGCACCATGGTTGCGGTAGTGGAACATCGAGATATTCCAGCGCCCGCCCAGCTTGTTGAGGAAGTTGAACAGCGCCCCCGGACGCTCCGGAAATTCGAAACGCAGCACCACTTCGTCGCTGACCTTCTCGGCATGGCCGCCGACCATGTAGCGGATGTGCAGCTTGGCCAGTTCGTTATCGGTCAGGTCGATCACCGGAAAGCCCTGCTCGGTCAGGCTGGCGATCAGGGCGCTGCGCGGATCGTTTTCCGGGTGGGTCTGCACGCCAACGAAGATGTGCGCCTCGCTGCCGGTGTTGTAGCGGTAGTTGAATTCGGTGATCTGGCGCTTGCCCACCGCCTCGCAGAAGGCCTTGAAGCTGCCGGGCTTCTCGGGGATGGTCACGGCGATGATGGCTTCGCGGCCTTCGCCCAGTTCGGCGCGCTCGGCCACGTGGCGCAGGCGGTCGAAGTTGACGTTGGCTCCGGAGTCGATGGCCACCAGGGTCTGCCCGCTGATACCGCGCTGCTCGACGTACTTCTTGATCCCGGCAACGCCCAGGGCGCCGGCAGGTTCGGTGATCGAGCGGGTATCGTCGTAGATATCCTTGATTGCCGCACAGATCTCGTCGGTACTGACGGTAATCACTTCATCCACATAATCCTTGCAGATGTCGAAGGTGTGCTGGCCAATCTGCGCCACCGCCACGCCGTCGGCGAAGATCCCCACGGTCGGCAGCACCACGCGCTCACCGGCAGCCATGGCCGCCTGCAGGCAGTTGGAGTCGTCCGGCTCGACGCCGATGACCTTGATCTCCGGGCGCAGGTATTTCACATAGGCCGCGATGCCGGCGATCAGGCCGCCGCCGCCGACCGGAACGAAGATCGCATCCAGCGGGCCGGGGTGCTGGCGCAGAATCTCCATGGCCACCGTGCCCTGCCCGGCAATGGTGTGCGGATCATCGTAGGGATGGATGTAGACGTAGCCCTTCTCGTCCACCAGCTTCAGGGAGTAGGCCAGCGCTTCAGGGAAGGTATCGCCGTGCAGTACCACCTTGCCGCCACGGGAGCGCACGCCCTCGACCTTGATCTCGGGGGTGGTCTTGGGCATCACGATAGTAGCCTTGACCCCCAGCACCTTGGCCGCCAGGGCCAGGCCCTGGGCGTGGTTGCCCGCCGACGCAGTGACCACGCCGCGGGCGCGCTCGGCATCACTGAGCTGGGTCAGCTTGTTGTAGGCGCCACGGATCTTGAACGAGAACACCGGCTGCAAGTCTTCACGCTTGAGCCAGATCTGATTGCCCAGCCGCTCGGAAAGCTGGCGGGCAGTCTGCAATGGGGTTTCTACGGCAACGTCATAAACGCGCGAGGTGAGGATCTTCTTGACGTACTGTTCGAGCATCGGAAAGCATCACTGAGCGGGTTGGGCAGGGCCAGGGAGTCTAACCCAGCGTTTGCCCGGGCGACCACACGAATACAGAGGTTTTAGCCGCCCCCTCGCCTTCTCTGAAGCCCGGCCGATTAGCCAAACGGGCAATGACCTGATCTGCCGCGGCGCCTATAATGCCGGCCTTTGTGCCCCCCTTGCCCGCTTCGGAGCCCGCATGACCCAGGATCAACTCAAACAGGCCGTTGCCCAGGCCGCCGTCGACCTTATCCTCCCGAAACTCGATGACAAGAGCATCGTCGGGGTCGGCACCGGCTCCACCGCCAACTGCTTCATCGACGCCCTGGCCCTGCACAAGGGCGCCTTCGACGGCGCCGTGGCCAGCTCCGAAGCCACCGCCGCGCGCCTCAAGGGCCACGGGATTCCGGTCTACGAGCTCAACACCGTGAGCGACCTGGAGTTCTACATCGACGGCGCCGACGAAAGCGACGAGCACCTGAACCTGATCAAGGGCGGCGGCGCCGCCCTGACTCGGGAAAAGATCGTCGCCGCCGTGGCCAAGACGTTCATCTGCATCGCCGACGCCAGCAAGCTGGTGCCGGTGCTGGGCAACTTCCCGCTGCCCGTGGAAGTGATCCCCATGGCCCGCAGCCACGTGGCCCGTGAACTGGTGAAACTGGGCGGCGACCCGGTGTACCGCGAAGGCGTGATCACCGACAACGGCAACATCATCCTCGATGTGCACAACATGCAGATCACCAATCCGGTGGAACTGGAAAGCCAGATCAATGCCATTGTCGGCGTGGTCACCAATGGCCTGTTCGCTGCACGCCCCGCCGACGTGCTGCTGCTGGGTACCGCCGAAGGGGTGAAGACCCTCAAGGCCTGAGCCGGCCTGCGGATTGGAGCCGGCGAGCGGGCGAAGGCGGTTTTGAAGGCCTCTTCGCTGGCAAGCCGGCTCCTACATCGGTTTCTTGAAGACGTAGAACAGGTTCGGTTCGCTCACCAGGTACAGGGTGCCGGCGTCATCCATGGCCATCCCTTCCGCCTGAGGCACTGCCTTGCTCAGGCCCTGGCGCCACTTGCCCAGGGCCAGGGTACTCAGCGGGCGCCCCTCGACATCCAGCTCCACCACCAGCCGCGACTCGTCCGACAGTGCCAGCAGGTGGCCACTGCGCTCGTCGTATTGCAGGCTGGATAGATCACGCACGAACAGACCAGCATCGCGCTTGGGGTTGTTCACCACATGCATCCCGTAGGACTGCTCCGGATCTTGATGGGGGAAGCCCTGCACTTCGTAGATCAGCATCGGGTCGCGCTCCTTGGCGACGAACAGGCGCTTGCCCTGGGAGTCGTAGGCCAGCCCCTCGAAGCCTTTGTTGCCGGCAAGGTGCACGCCCAGGGTTATCTGCTCGGCTTCTGCCGCATCCACCGCCGTGGTTTCATCGTCCAGCTGGATCTTGATCAGCCGGTGCTGGCGCTCGTCGCTGATCACGTAGGTATTGGCACTGATGAACTCCACCGCTTCCGGATCGCCAAAGCCTACCAGAGCGATGCGGCGCAGGATCTGCCCGTCCAGGGACAGCTCGATCAGTTCGGAATTCTTGTTGGTCACGGTGAACAGGCTATTGCGCAGCGGATCGTAGGTCAGCGCCGAGACCTCATCCAGGCCCTCGATGGGCTGCGCCTCCAGCACGACCCGGTAATCGCCCAGCCCCAGGGATTGGGGGGCCGCCACCTGCCAGTAGGATTGCCAGTCGAACCAGGCGCGCTGCCACAACCTGTGGTTATGGACAAACACCGCCAGCAGCACGGCCATCAGGCAGAGGATCAGGTAAAGGGGTTGCAGGCGGGTGAGGCGATACATGGCGGGCAGGCTCGAAATCAGGACAGGCTGATGAAATATCACAGCCGCCTGAATTAAAGCTTAATGCCCTGAATGGCCCGGCTCGAGTGCCAGGCTAGGGCTCACTGCTTTTCGAAGCGATAGAACAGGTTGGGCTCGCTGACCATGTACAGGTTGCCGGCCTCATCCATGGCCACCCCTTCGGCCCGGGGAATGGTTTTTTCCAGGCCATTGAAGCCGCCGAGCAGGGCCATGAAGCTGACCTGCTCGCCCTGCTCGTCCAGTTCCAGCAGCAGATGGGAATCAGCCGACAGCACCAGGGTATGGCCGGTGCGCGGGTCGATACCCAGGGCCGAAAGGTTGCGCAAGTCGAGTTCGTCGCTGGTCAGCTTCTGCTTGTTGCCCTTGAGTACCTGGCTACCGTCGCTGCTCCAGGTAAACAACGCCGGCGGGCGCTCCTCCCCCAGCAGCAACTGTTGCTTGCGCGGGTTCCAGGCAATGGCTTCGAACGCCTTGTTCTGGTCTGCCGAAGGGCCCAGGTCGTATTTGGGGAAGTCCGCGACATTCAGCGACCGGGTATTGGCATCGACCTTGACGATCACCAGCGAATGCTCGCGCTCATCGACAATCGCCAGCAGGCCATTTTCCAGGACCGCGACCCCTTCCGGGTTGCTCCAGCCCACCAGAGGCATCTTGCGCAGGACGTCGCCTTGCAGCGACAGCTCCACCAGGAATGGGTGTTTGCCCATTACCGAAAACAGGGTCTTGGTCTGGGGGTTATAGGAAAGATCGGAGGCTTCGTCCCGCTCCATGCCTGGCAGGACCTTGGCATCGATCACCGCCCGGTAGCTGGGCAGCCAGATACTGGAGCTGCGCTCAGCGGTACTGACAAAACCTTCCTGGACCCAGAGAGCCCCACGGTCATCCCAATGCATGAGGCTGGCTACGCCATAGCAGATCACGCCCGCCAACAGCAGCCAGGAATACCAGCGCATGCGCAATCGCAAGCGGCGGATGAGACGAGGTTTAGGTAGAGGGTGGGCGTCCATCACACAGATTCCAGAAACGCGGCCAAAGGTAGTAGCACAGGGATTTCAGATCCGCGAACCATAAGCTTCGGAATTATCCGGGATAAAATGTGAAAAAACGGTTAAAGCCGCTGATCTCTCTGCGCCGGGCCCAGGATTACCGGGCCCAGCGCAGAAAGATTCGGATCAACGGACGCTGCTGGTGAAACGGCTGGCACCGGGAAGCTCCAGCACCAGCTCATCGCCGACATTCAGCGGCCCAACCCCGACCGGCGTGCCCGTGAGGATCACATCGCCGGCCTGCAGGGAGAAACAACCGGCCATGTACTGGATCATCGGCACTATGGGGTTGAGCATGATGGCGCTGTTGCCGTCCTGGCGTACTTCACCGTTGATGGTCAGGCGGATGCCGATGTCGGTCAGGTCGGCGAAGGTACTGCCCACCACAAAGGGCGCGATCACCGCCGCGCCGTCGAACGACTTGGCGATTTCCCAGGGCAGGCCCTTGGCTTTGAGTTCGGCCTGCTTGTCCCGCAGGGTCAGGTCCAGTGCCGGGGCAAAGCCGGAAATGGCATCCAGCACTTCTTCGCGGCTGGGTTTGGTGGAGAGCGGCTTGCCGATCAACACCGCGATTTCCGCTTCGTAGTGCACCGAACCACGCTCGGTGGGAATCGCGAACCCACCTTCCAGGGGCACCACACAACTGCCCGGCTTGATAAACAACAGGGGTTCGGTAGGTACCGGGTTGTCCAGCTCCTTGGCGTGCTCGGCGTAGTTGCGACCGATGCACACCACCTTGCCCACCGGAAAATGGATCCGGGTACCGTCGACATACTGGTGCTGATAGCTCATTACCGACTCCTGCTTGTGTGCGTTATCTGGACACTACCCGGCCTCAGATCGCGAAGATCTTGCCCGGGTTCATGATGCCGTTCGGGTCGAACGCGGCCTTGACCGCCTTCATGTACTCGATCTCCACCGGCGAGCGGCTGTAGGTCAGGTAATCACGCTTGGTCATGCCCACGCCGTGTTCCGCGGAAATCGAGCCGTTGTACTTCTCGACCGTCTCGAACACCCACTTGTTGACCGTCGCGCACTTGGCAAAGAACTCGTCCTTGCTCAGGTTGTCCGGCTTGAGGATGTTCAGGTGCAGGTTGCCGTCGCCGATGTGGCCGAACCAGACGATTTCGAAGTCCGGGTAGTGCTTGCCGACGATGGCGTCGATTTCCTGAAGGAAGGCCGGGACTTTCGACACAGTGACCGAAATGTCGTTCTTGTACGGCGTCCAGTGGGAAATGGTCTCGGAAATGTATTCGCGCAGCTTCCACAGGTTGTGCAACTGGGTTTCGCTCTGGCTCATCACGCCGTCCAGCACCCAGCCCTGCTCGACACAGTGCTCGAAGGTTTCCAGGGCGTGGTTGGCCACTTCCTCGGTGGTGGCTTCGAACTCCAGCAGCGCATAGAACGGGCAGTCGGACTCGAACGGTGCCGGTACGTCGCCACGGGCCAGGACCTTGGCCAGGGCCTTGTCGGAGAAGAACTCGAAGGCCGTCAGATCCAGCTTGCCCTGGAAGGCGTGCAACACGGGCATGATCGAGTCGAAATCAGGGGTGCCCAGGACCATCGCCGTGAGGTTCTTCGGGGCCCGGTCCAGGCGCATGGTGGCCTCGACCACGAAGCCCAGGGTGCCCTCGGCGCCGATGAACAGCTGGCGCAAGTCATAGCCGGTGGCGTTCTTGATCAGGTCCTTGTTCAGCTCCAGCAGGTCGCCCTTGCCGGTGACCACCTTCATGCCAGCCACCCAATTGCGGGTCATGCCGTAGCGAATCACCTTGATTCCGCCGGCATTGGTACCGATATTGCCGCCAATCTGGCTGGAACCTGCAGAAGCGAAATCCACCGGGTAGTACAGGCCGTTTTCTTGCGCCAGGTTCTGCAACTGCTCGGTGACCACGCCCGGCTGGCACACTGCGGTGCGGTCGGTCAGGTTCAGGTCGAGGATCTGGTTCATATAGTCGAAGGACACCACCACCTCGCCGTTGGCTGCCACCGCTGCCGCCGAAAGCCCGGTGCGACCGCCCGAAGGCACCAGCGCAACCTTGTGCTGATTGGCCCAGCGCACAATGGCCTGGACCTGCTCGATGGTTTTCGGAAACACAATGGCTGTCGGGGCCGGGGCGAAATGCTTGGTCCAATCCTTGCCGTAAGCATTCAGGGAGTCAGCGTCGGTCAGCACCTTGCCAGGCTCAACCAGGGTCTTCAGCTCATCAATCAGGGCAGGATTGGTCATCGACAGAACTCTCGAACAATTCATGGTCATCCTGAGAACGCTTCACGTCGCAGGAATGAGTGTTTAGCGGGGCGCGTATGCTAGCATACCGCCCCCGCAGGAGAGTGCCCATGGGCCTTTCTGCGGTGTCGGCCCAGTGCCGCCCAGGTCAGCTCAAGCTGTCCACTTCCCTGCCATTTTTCTCCGGGACACAGGTTTACGCAGATGAGCAAGACTTCTCTCGATAAGAGCAAGATCAAGTTCCTTCTCCTCGAAGGCGTCCACCAATCCGCTGTCGACGTCCTCAAGGCCGCCGGCTACACCAGCATCGAGTACCTCACCGGTTCTCTGCCGGAAGCCCAGCTCAAGGAAAAGATCGCCGATGCACACTTCATCGGCATTCGCTCCCGCACTCAACTGACCGAAGAGATCTTCGACCACGCGAAGAAACTGGTCGCAGTGGGCTGCTTCTGCATCGGCACCAACCAGGTTGACCTGTCCGCCGCTCGCGAGCGCGGCATCGCGGTGTTCAACGCGCCTTACTCCAACACCCGTTCGGTTGCCGAGCTGGTGCTGGCCGAGGCCATCCTGCTGCTGCGTGGCATCCCCGAGAAAAACGCTTCCTGCCACCGTGGCGGCTGGATCAAGAGCGCGGCCAACTCCTTCGAAATCCGTGGCAAGAAGCTGGGTATCGTCGGCTACGGCTCCATTGGTACGCAGTTGTCGGTCCTGGCCGAAGGCTTAGGGATGCAGGTGTTTTTCTACGACACCGTGACCAAGCTGCCACTGGGCAACGCCACCCAGGTGGGCAACCTGCACGAACTGCTGGGCATGTCCGACATCGTCACCCTGCACGTGCCGGAAACCGCGGCCACCCAGTGGATGATCGGCGAGAAGGAAATCCGCGCCATCAAGAAGGGCGGCATCCTGATCAACGCCGCCCGCGGCACCGTGGTCGAGCTGGACGCCCTGGCGGACGCGATCAAGGACAAGCACCTGATCGGCGCGGCCATCGACGTATTCCCGGTGGAGCCGCGCTCCAACGACGAAGAGTTCGAAAGCCCGCTGCGCGGCCTGGACAACGTGATCCTGACCCCGCACATCGGCGGTTCCACCGCTGAAGCCCAGGCCAACATCGGCCTGGAAGTGGCAGAAAAGCTGGTCAAGTACAGCGACAACGGTACCTCGGTGTCCTCGGTCAACTTCCCTGAAGTGGCGCTGCCGGCCCACCCGGGCAAGCACCGTCTGCTGCACATCCACGAGAACATTCCGGGCGTGATGAGCGAGATCAACAAGGTCTTCGCCGAAAACGGCATCAACATCTCCGGTCAGTTCCTGCAGACCAACGAGAAGGTCGGCTACGTGGTGATCGACGTCGACGCCGAGTACTCGGACCTGGCGCAAGAGAAGCTGCAGCACATCAACGGCACCATCCGTTGCCGCGTGCTGTTCTAAGCCTCGACCGCGGCACAAAAAAGGGAGCCCTCTGGGCTCCCTTTTTTATCGTGTTTACGATTATTTCACTGTTACTGTGATTTTCTTGGAAACGATCACTGGGTTGAAAGGCACGTGGTTCTTGTCCCCCAGTTCCAGTTGCAGGGTGTGCTTGCCGGGGGTCAGGGTCACTTCGGTTTCGGTCTGGGCCTTGCCGAAGTGCAGGTGGTTGGCGTCCATCGGGATCGGCAGGTTCTCGGCAGGCAACTGATCGACATCGATCAGCAGGTGATGGTGGCCGGTGTTGGCGGTCTGATCGCCCGCCGGAGCCAGGGCGATGCCTTCAACGCCGAACTTGACCTTGAAGGTCTTGTCCACGGTGGCCCCGTCGGCCGGGGAAACGATAGTCACCTTGGCGCCGGCAGGTGCCTCGGTACGCGGAATTTCCGCTGCACCGGCCAGCATCGAGGTTCCCAGCAACAGACCGGCCAAAGCAGCACGCGACATAAAAATTTTCATTATCTTCTCCAGTTTTTCCGCAAATCTTTTACGGTTATGACAACTTCGTGGCAATTCGTTGTCGAAGGCACTCAACACCTTAGCAAAGCGAGCCTGAACGGCGCATCGCTCATATAAATTCAAGGAGTGACCATGCGTTTCCTGCCTGGCCTGTTACTTTTGCTGCCCCTTGCGAGTACTTGCGCTCAAGCCGAACTGATGGACGATATCAATGACCGCGGCGAGCTGCGCATCGCCCTGGAAGCCGATACACCGCCCTTCAATTTCAAGGACGACGGCAAACTCACCGGTTTCGAGGTGGAGTTGGGGCAACTGCTGGCCAGTGAACTGGACGTACGCGCGGACTTCGTGGTGACCGAGGCCGCCGAACTGCTCCCGGGAGTGGAAAGCGGCAAGTTCGACGTGGCGATCAACCACATAGCAATGACCCCGGAACTCAAGGATCGTTTCGATTTCAGCGAACCCTACAGCTATTCCAGTGCGCAGTTGATTGTGCGCAAGGAAGAGCAGCGTCCGCTGTTTTCCCTGCAGGCCCTGCGCGGCCAGGCGCTGGGGGTGGCCCAGGGCAGCCAGTTCGTCGATCAGGCGCGGACTGTGGAAGGGATCAACCTGCGCAGCTACGCCGATGCCCAGCAGCCGATCAAGGACGTGGCGGACAAGCAGATCGACGCTGCCATCAGCGATCGCCTGCTGATTCCCTACGCCATTCGCGACAGCCGCCTGCCGGTGAAAGAAGGCGCCAAGGTCGGACCGACCCTGAGCCTGGCGATCCCCTTCCAGAAAGGTAACCCGGCGTTTCGCGCGAGCCTGGACAGCGCCTTGCAGCGGATCAAGGCCGACGGGCGCCTGATGGCCCTGTCGGAGAAATGGTTCGGCATGGACGCGAGCAAACCGCCGAAGGCCGAAGCCGGGCAGTAAACGACACAAGCTGCCTGGATTGACCTGTAGCCGCAGCCTGCGAACGGCCCGAAGGGACGCAGGGGCTTCATGGCTGCTAGAGGTCGGCGGGAAATCGTCAAGCAAGGCCCTTAGGGCCTTTTCGCAGCCTCGCTAAAACTCGGCAGCGGCTACGAGGACAATGCGGCCAGGGCGCTGGCGGCCTCGGGCAGTTGCAGCTCGCTGAAGACTTGCACCCCGTGCTGCTTGAGCAACGCGGCGGTGACGCCCTCCCCCGAAACCTTGACCCCGCTGAAGCTGCCGTCATAGGTCAGCAGGTTGCCGCAGGATGGGCTGTGGGCCTTGAGCACGGCAACGCGGATCCGGTGCTTTTCCACCAGTTCCAGGGCCTGGCGGGCGCCAGCCAGGAACTGGGCGCTGACATCTTCACCTTCGCAGGTCATCACCGGTGCCCGCCCCTCGAGCACATCGACACCCTGCCCGCCGGGGATCTCCGCCGGCGCCCGTGGCGTGGGCAAACCCCCAGCAACCTCCGGACACAAGGCAACCACTCGTCCCTCTTGCTGCCAGGCGGCCAGTTGATCGAACGGGCCGCTGGCACCGCCGTCGTAGCGTACGCGGTGGCCCAACAGGCAGCGGCTGACCAGGATCTTGTGCATATTCAGAACGGCTCGTTACCACGGCGCCGGAACCAGCCGGTCAGGGACAAGCGTTCCCGGGTCGCAGGCATGACTTCATGGGGGACTTCGCCGGAAAGAAACACCACCAGCCGCCCCCCGACAGGGACTACATCGTATTGCCCCCGGTCATTGAGGTACATGCGCAATTGCCCGCCCTGCTCGGGCAGCCACTCCTCATTGAGGTAGACCACCGCCGAGACCATGCGCCGGTCGTCATCGCGAAAGCGATCCACGTGGCGCTTGTAGAAGGCTCCCGGCGGGTACATCGCGAAATGGCATTCGAAATCTTCAAGCCCCAGGAACAGGCCTCGGTTCAGAGCCTCGCGCAGGCTGTCCATCAGTTCCAGGTAGCTATCGCAGGCCTGGGCCTGACCGGGTTCGAGCCACTGGATATGGTCGCCGCGAATACCCTCGCGGATCTCCTGGGCCGGCCCGCGTCCTACCGCCGCCGGCGCCAGTTCACCTTCAGCCGCACGTTTACGGCACTCAGCCGCCAGTTCGAGGGTCAGAGCCTCGGACAGGAAGACATTTTGCTGCGACCAGCCACAGGCGGCCAGGTCGTCGACAATGTTCAACAACAGCGGATGATCAGAGGGTATTTGCATGGCGCGCATAGTATCCAGCCTCAGAAAAATCTGACAGAGCCGCAGAGCGGAGGATGAAGCATTTTTTTCAATGGGCTTACACATCATCGGTTTGCCGAGGGATGCTGATACGAATTCTCGACAACCACCCTCTTGCCCCGGAGAATAGTCGCCTGCTGACAGGAGTCCTTATGCGCCGTTTGCTTTTCTCACTGTTGATCTTCTGCGCCTTGCCTGCCTGGGCAGACAGCCACGACCAGTTGTACCAGGTCGCCGGTTGGGCGCAACAGCGCGCGCATTTCAACGATGCCCTCAGCGCCGCCCAGCAGCGCTACCAGAGCAGCCTGCCGCCGGCGGTCTATCAAGCCCTGGTGGACAACAGCAACCAGCGCTTCGCACCCCAGGCCGTGGACCGTCGCGCCGAGGCCCAACTGCGGCAGAACCTGGCGGACCCCGCACCGGCCCTGGCCTTCTTCCAGTCGCCCCTGGGCCGCAAGATCGTCGCCGCCGAACTGCTGGCGACACGCCGCGACCAGCTGGCCAAGAACGCCCAGGGCCTGCCGAAGATGCAGGCCAGCGACAACCGCCAATTGATCATCGGCCACCTGGCCCAGGCCCTGCCGGCCCGGGAAGCGGGCGCAGAGGTGAGCCTGGCGATTGCCGGTGTCGCCGCCGACAGCCTGAGCCAGATGATTCCCGGCCTGCTGGGGGGCGGCCAGGCCCAGGGCATGCTCAACGGCCAGCGCCAGCGGCTGATGCAGCAGATCGGCAACGACCTGAACAACACCTTGCTGTACGTCTATCGGGATCTGTCCGACACGGAGCTGGAAGAGTTCGCCACCTTCGCCGAATCCAGCGAAGGCAAGGCCTACTACCAGGCCGCCCTGGCGGCGATTCGCGCCGGCCTGGCGGTCGGCCAGAGCACTTCCAGCCTCGCCCCCTGACCCGGCAACTCGCCTGTGACCGCTGCCGAGCCCGCAGGCCCTTGCATGGCACTCGCCTGACGAGCCTGCAGTAGCCTGGGGTCTTGCGTCCCTTAGGGCCGTTCGCAGCCTGCGGCAGCGGCTGCACCAATCTCTAAAGGTGCTGGGTCAGAAAGGCGAAGTACTGATCGCGATACAACGGGATTTCATTGGCCAGGTGGTGCCGCGCATCGGGCAGCATCAACAGCTCGGGCGCGGCGAACTTGCCGCGAATCACCTGCAGATTGTGCTGCCAGTCCACGGTCATGTCCGCATCCCCCTGAACGATCAACGGCTGCCTGGAACTGCGGGGCGCCGCCTCCAGGCGCTTGATCCAGCGCGACAGCGCTCCCACCCAGGCCGTCGGCAAGCGTTGCGGCTGCAACGGGTCGACCTGCAGGAACGCGAGGAAATCCGGGTCGTTGGAGTTTTCGCTGAAGCGCCGGGCAATGCCGGTGACGAAGGGCCGCAGCGCGTAATAACTGAGCATCGACCAGCCCCAGGCCCGCGGCCGCACCAGAGGCGAGAGCAGCATCACCTGCCCCTGGGCCGGGCTCTCGGCGCCCTGGTTGAGCAGGTGGTCCATGATGATCGCGCCGCCGGTGCTTTGCCCGAACAGGTGCCAGGGCTCGGGGAGCTCCAGAGACCGGGCCTCGGCGAACAGGCCTTGCAGCACCCGCTGGTACACCGCGAAATCATCGATACTGGCCCGCTCGCCACTGGAAAGACCGTGCCCGGGCAGGTCGCAGGAAATCACCACGAAACGCCGTTGCAGCGCCCACTCGATCACATGCCGGTACAAGCCCATGTGGTCATAGAAGCCGTGGAACAGAAACAGCGTGGCCCGTGGCTGCTCCGGCCACCAGACCTGGCTCACCACGTCGTAGCCGTCCACCTGGAAACGCCCCATGCGGCTGCGCGGCACCAGCGCCCGCCCGGCGAAATCCAGCCCATAGAAGCGCTGATAGGCCTGCCCCTCCACCGACAAAGGCTGCCCGGCGACCAGAGGTTGCAGGCTGGCACGCAGGTGGTCGGGGTCGAAAGTGGCGGGCATAGAGAGTTCCAAAGCGGGGGTACCGGCGACAAAACGGGCTTTCTGGGCCTGCGATATTCATCTGTCGCGGCAAGCATGGCAAGCTACGCGACCTTCGAGGACCGATCTTAATGCGCCAGTCTTACCGCACGCCCCTGCTTGCCAGCCTGCTCGTCCTGATCTGCGCCGTGGTGCTGTGGAACGCCTACGAATGGTTCCAGGGCCGCTATCTGCGGGCGTTCAGCGAGCACACCGCGATGTTCTCCGGCGACCCGTTGCAACTGCCCGCCGAACTGGCCGGCCCCGGGGCGATCCGCCTGGTGCATTTCTGGGACCCGGCCTGCCCCTGCAATGTCGGTAACCAGCAGCACCTGGCCGAGCTGATCGAAACCTATGGCCCGCGGGGCGTAGAGTTCTATGCCGTACAGAAGCCCGGCAGCCACGGCCAGCTACCCGCCACCCTGAGCCGCCTGAAGCACCTCGACAGCCTGCCCGGAGCGGAACAGATCCCTGCCAGCCCGGCAGTGGCGATCTGGGACCGCAACGGCAAGCTGGCCTACTTCGGCCCCTACAGCGAAGGCCTGACCTGCAATTCCAGCAACAGCTTCATCGAGCCCATCCTCCAGGCCCTTGAGGACAATCGCCCGGTCAGCGCCACCCACACCCTGGCCATCGGCTGCTACTGCCCCTGGCCGGCCGAACAAGGCATTCGCGACTAATCAAGGACTGCCTCCTGCGCGGGGCCCCTGACTTGTGCTAAATCTCTGCAGCTCTCACAAGGCGGCATTGAATACAACAACAGCAAGGAGCCCGCATGAAACGCAGCCTGACCGTCGTCGCCGTACTGATCCTCGCCCTGCTGGCAGGGCTTGCCGGCTACCTGTACAGCAAGCAGCCGACGCGTCAGGGCCAGGTCGAGCTCAATGGCCTGCAAGGCTCGGTCACCGTGCGTTACGACGAACGCGGGGTGCCGCACATTCGCGCCGAAAACGAAGCCGACCTGTACCGCGCCCTGGGCTACGTGCACGCCCAGGACCGGCTGTTCCAGATGGAAGTGCTGCGGCGCCTGTCCCGGGGCGAGCTGGCAGAGGTGCTGGGGCCCAAGCTGGTGGACACCGACAAACTGTTCCGCAGCCTGCGGATTCGCGAACGGGCCGACAGCTATATCGCCGGGCTCGACCATCAGTCACCCGCCTGGAAGGCCCTGGAAGCCTATCTGGACGGCATCAACCAGTATCAGGACAGCCACGCCAGCCCCATCGAGTTCGACGTCCTGGGTATCCGCAAGCGGCCTTTCACCGCAGAAGACACCGTCAGCGTCGCCGGTTTCATGGCCTACAGCTTTGCCATGGCCTTTCGCACCGAGCCGCTGCTGACCTACATCCGCGACGAGCTGGGCAATGACTACCTGAAGGTGTTCGACCTCGACTGGCAGCCCAAGGGCGTGCTGGCCAAGGGCAAGACCCCACCTTCAGCGCCACTGGCCGCCGTCGACTGGCAGGGCCTGGGCCGAATCGCCCGCCTGAGCCAGCAAGCCCTGGAAGAAGCCGGGCTGCCGCAATTCGAGGGCAGCAATGCCTGGGTGGTTTCCGGCTCGCGGACCAAGAGCGGCCGCGCGCTGCTGGCCGGCGACCCGCATATCCGCTACTCGCTGCCGTCGGTGTGGTACGAGGCCCAGCTCTCGGCCCCTGGCTTTGAACTCTACGGTCATCACCAGGCGCTGGTGCCCTTCGCCTTCCTCGGCCACAACCTGGACTTCGGCTGGAGCCTGACCATGTTCCAGAACGATGACCTCGACCTGATCGCCGAAAAGGTCAACCCGGAGAACCCCAATCAGGTCTGGTTCCACGACAAGTGGGTGGACCTGATCACCAGCGAGCAGCAGATCGCCGTCAAGGGCCAGGCCCCGGTGACCCTGACCCTGCGCCAGTCGCCCCACGGCCCGATCATCAACGACATGCTCGGCACCGCCGTGGGCAAGGCGCCGATCGCCATGTGGTGGGGTTTCCTGGAAACCCCGAACCCGATCCTCGACGGCTTCTACCAGCTCAACCGCGCAGACACCCTGGCCAAGGTCCGCGCTGCGGCCGCCAAGGTCCATGCACCGGGCCTGAACATCGTCTGGGCCAACGCCAAGGGCGACATCGGCTGGTGGGCGGCGGCGCTCCTGCCCAAGCGCCCGGCGGGGGCCAAGCCGGCCTTCATCCTCGATGGCAGCACCAGCCTGGCGGACAAGGAAGGCTTCTACCCCTTCAGCGCCAACCCCCAGGAAGAGAACCCGGCCCGGGGCTATATCGTCTCGGCCAACTTCCAGCCGGTATCCCCCACCGGCATGGAGATCCCCGGCTACTACAACCTGGCCGACCGTGGTCAGCAACTGGATCGGCAGCTCAGCGACAAGAGCCAGAAATGGGACCTGGAGAACACCCAGAAACTGCAGTTGGGCACCACCACCGCCTACGGGCCGCGCCTGCTGGCGCCGCTGTTGCCGGTGTTGCGTGAAGTGGTCAGCGACCCCGAGGAACTGAAGTTGGTGGAGCAACTGGCGAAATGGCAGGGCGACTATCCTCTGGAATCCACCAGCGCGACGCTGTTCAACCAGTTCCTGTTCAACCTGGCCGATGCCACTTTCCATGAAAAACTCGGCGACGCCTATTTCGACGCCCTGATCCAGGCCCGGGTGGTGGACGCCGCCCTGCCCCGGCTGGCGGCGGACCCCGACTCGCCCTGGTGGGACAACCGCACCACGCCCCAGCGCGAAAGCCGCGCCGACACGGTCAAGCTGGCCTGGCGCGCCAGTATCGACCACCTGCGCCTGACCCTGGGCGCCAACCCGGCGCAATGGCGCTGGGGCCAGGCCCACACGCTGACCCACGGCCACCCGCTGGGCATGCAGAAGCCCCTGGACCGGCTGTTCAACGTCGGCCCCCTGGACGCCCCCGGTAGCCACGAGGTGCCGAACAACCTCACCGCCAAGATCGGCCCGGCGCCCTGGTCAGTGGTCTACGGGCCCTCGACCCGGCGCATCATCGACTTCGCCGACCCGGCCCACAGCCTGACCATCAACCCGCTGGGCCAGAGTGGCGTGCTGTTCGACAAGCATTACGACGATCAGGCCGAAGCCTATATCGAAGGGGTCTACCAGCAGGCGCACTTCAGCGACGAGGAAGTCACCGCCAACACCCGCAGCACCCTGAAGCTGCTGCCGGCACGCCCCCGGGTCCCCGCGCCTTGACCAGCGGCGGGTGTAGAAGCGAGCTGGCCAGCGAAGAGGCCCGCAAGCCCTGCACTCCGCTGAAGGACGCCTTCGCCGGCAAGCCGGCTCCTACAAGGGTACGGTGCTGAAGTTCAGGCGGAACTGTTGCGGGGTCAGCCCCAGGCGCCGGTTGAACACGCTGCGCATGTGCTGGGCATCGCGAAAACCGCAGGCGTAGGCCACGGCCTTGAGCGGCGCCGCGCTGCGTTCGAGCATCCCCCGCGCCGCATCCATCCGCGCGCCTTCGACAAATTCCGCCGGAGTCACCCCCGCTTCTCGAACGAACACTCGGGCAAAATTGCGCGGGCTCATGTTCACCGCCCGGGCCAGCTCGGCAATGCTCAGGTCCGCCTGCAACCGGTCCTGCACATGCTGCTGGACCCGAGCCACGGTGGAGGTGGTCTCGGCCTGGGGCAGCAGAAACGGGCTGAACTGCGACTGCCCCCCCGTGCGCTGGGTGAACACCACCAGACGCTTGGCCACGCTCAGGGCCACCCCCGCACCATGATCCTGGGCCAGCAGGTACAGCGACAGGTCGATGCCGGCGGTGACCCCCGCCGAAGTGAACAGCCTGCCGTCCTGGACGTACAGTCGATCAGCCTCGACCCGGGTGCCCGGGCACAGCTCAGCTAGCGCCGGTGCATCGCTCCAGTGGGTGGTCACCGTGCGCCCTTCCAGCAACCCGGCCCGGGCCAGGATGAACGCGCCGTTGCAGATCGAGCCGAAGCCCTTGGCCCGGGCGCAGGCCTCGCGCAGCCAGGCGTAGAAGGCCGGGCTGAACTGGCTGCCAGGCACCTGTGGGCCGCCCGCCACCAGCAACAGGTCAAAGGGCTCCAGGGCCTGGGTGAAG
Organism: Pseudomonas sp. GW823-FHT02C05; assembly: GCF_058797595.1. Classification (NCBI taxonomy): domain Bacteria; kingdom Pseudomonadati; phylum Pseudomonadota; class Gammaproteobacteria; order Pseudomonadales; family Pseudomonadaceae; genus Pseudomonas; species Pseudomonas sp. GW823-FHT02C05. The sequence continues at coordinate 342,677 of NZ_JBXAJU010000004.1, forward strand.
GAACAATGGGCCTGCAACAGCAGGCCATTGGAACAGGCCTGCGCCCCAGCCTCGACGCCAATCACCCGCAAGCGGTAATGATCCTCGGCCGGCAGAAACCGGTTGGCTTCGCAAAACACATCCATGGGCCCGGTGACATCGAGAGCCTGGACACCCGGAAAAACCAGCACGGCAACGCTTCTACCCATGGTGCAAACAGCCCTCTATGACCCGCGCCCGGCAACCCCGAGCGGCGGGCAATTGTCGCAAGCAAAGCTCGGGGGAACATAGCACTGGCAGGAAATGCACGCAGGTTGGCCGGGATCGCAGCCCCGGTGCGATTGTGGGCCGAAAGGGCCGGTAACAGACTGAAGGCTCCAGCGCCAGCACGGCGCCCGCCACGAGGAACGCCCCATGAGCTCCACCATCGCCGGGATCCGGATACCCGACAGCGCCTTGGCCCGGGCCACCACCGAGTACATCCGCGATGTCGAATCCGACCTGCTTTATCACCACTCGCGCCGGGTGTTCCTGTTCGGCGCCCTGAGCGGCGAACGCCGGCAGCTGGCTTACGACCCGCAGTTGCTCTACGTCGGCGCCATGTTCCACGACCTGGGGTTGGTGGAGGGCCTGCGCAGCGCCGACCAGCGCTTCGAAGTCGACGGCGCCAACGCCGCACGCGACTTTCTCCAGCCCTACGGCCTCAGCGCCGACGATATCGAGCAGGTCTGGCTGTCCATCGCCTTGCACACCACCCCAGGCATCCCCCAGCACCTGCGCCCTACCGTGGCCCTGGTCACCGCCGGGGTCGAGATGGATGTGCTGGGCATCGACTACGCCGCGTTCCCCGCGGCCCAGCGTGAAGCCGTGGTCCACGCCCACCCGCGCGGTGAAGGCTTCAAGGAATGCATCATCTGCGCCTTCGCCGACGGCCTGCGCCATCGCCCGCAAACCACCTTCGGCAACGTCAAGACCGACGTCCTGGCCGACCAGCAGCCAGGGTTCAAGGCGTTGAATTTCGTCGAGGTGATTCGCCGTTCACCCTGGCAATCCTGACCCACCACCAGCGTTGCAGGAGCTGGCTGGCCAGCGAAGAGACCCGCAAGCCCAATCCCCTTCTGAAGGACGCTTGCCCCGGCAAGGGCCAATAAAAAACCTCGCTCCCGGAAACCGGGGCGAGGTTTTTTGATGACACAACCGCAAGTCAGGCGGTTTCCGGCGCCTGGGCCCGACGCACGTCCGGCTGTTTCCAGGAATCGGCGGCGCTTTCCTCGATGGCCTGCTGGATCGCCCGCTTGCGGGCTTCTTCGGCGCGCCGGCTGAAGAACCAGACCAGGAAGGTCACCAGGGACACCGCCAGCAGGATCAGGCTGGCCACGGCGTTGATCTCAGGCTTCACCCCCAGGCGCACCGCCGAGAACACTTCCATCGGCAAGGTGGTGGAACCCGGGCCGGAAACGAAGCTGGCCAGTACCAGGTCATCCAGGGACAGGGCGAAGGACATCATGCCGCCCGCCGCCAGCGAAGGCGCGATCATCGGGATGGTGATCAGGAAGAACACCTTCCACGGCCGCGCGCCCAGGTCCATGGCCGCCTCTTCGATGGACAGGTCCAACTCACGCAGGCGAGCCGACACCACCACTGCCACATAGGCGGCGCAGAACGTGGTGTGGGCGATCCAGATGGTGACGATGCCGCGCTCCTGAGGCCAGCCGACCGCCTGGGCCATGGCCACGAACAGCAGCAGCAAGGAAAGACCGGTGATCACTTCCGGCATCACCAGCGGCGCGGTGACCAGGCCACCGAACAGGGTACGGCCCTTGAAGCGGGTGATCCGGGTCAGCACGAACGCCGCCAGGGTGCCCAGTGCCACCGCCGCTACAGCGGTGTAGCAGGCGATTTCCAGGGAGCGCATCACCGAGCCCATCAGTTGCTGGTTATCCAGCAGGCCGATGTACCACTTGATTGACCAGCCGCCCCACACCGTCACCAGCTTGGAGGCGTTGAACGAGTAGATCACCAGGATCAGCATCGGCAGGTAGATGAACAACAGGCCGAGCACCAGCATCAGGCTGGAGAAACTGAAGCGCTTCATTCCTTGCCCTCCATTTCCTTGGCCTGACTGCGGTTGAACAGGATGATCGGCACAATCAGGATCGCCAGCATCACCACCGCCAGGGCGGATGCCACCGGCCAGTCACGGTTGTTGAAGAACTCTTGCCACAGCACCTTGCCGATCATCAGGGTTTCCGGACCGCCCAGCAGTTCCGGAATCACGAACTCACCCACCACCGGGATGAACACCAGCATGCAGCCGGCGATGATGCCGTTCTTGGACAGCGGCACGGTGATTTTCCAGAAGCTGTTGAAGGTACTCGAACCCAGGTCGGCCGCGGCCTCCAGCAGGCTGGTGTCGTGTTTCACCAGGTTCGCGTACAGCGGCAGGATCATGAACGGCAGGTAGGAATAGACCACCCCGATATACACCGCGATGTTGGTGTTGAGGATCTGCAGCGGCTCGTTGATCCAGCCCATGGACATCAGGAAGCCATTGAGCAGGCCGTTGTTGCTGAGGATGCCCATCCAGGCATAGACGCGGATCAGGATCGCGGTCCAGGTCGGCATCATGATCAGCAGCACCAGCACCGTCTGCAATTCCTTGCGGGCACTGGCGATGGCGTAGGCCATCGGGTAGCCGATCAGCAGGCAGAGGATGGTGCTGAAGAACGCCATCTTCAGCGAGCCGAGGTAGGCGGCGATATAGAGTTCGTCGTCGCCGAGCATCGCGTAGTTGCCCAGGTTCAGCAGCAACTGCAGCTTCTGGTCGACGTAGCTGTAGATCTCGGTGTACGGCGGAATGGCCACGTCCGCTTCGGCGAAGCTGATCTTCAGGACGATGAAGAACGGCAGCATGAAGAACAGGAACAGCCAGATGAACGGAACCCCGATGACCAGCTGACGGCCACCGGGAATTATTCGATTGAGTCGGCGCTTGAGCTTTCGCATGTTCATGAGCGCAGTACCACGCCGCTGTCGTCTTCCCACCAGACGTAGACCTGGTCACCCCAGGTCGGCCGCGCACCACGGCGCTCGGCGTTGGCGACGAAGGATTGCACCAGTTTGCCGCTCGGCAGCTCGACGTAGAACACCGAGTGGCCGCCCAGGTAGGCAATGTCGTGGACCTTGCCGCTGGACCAGTTGTACTCGCAGGTCGGCATCTCGGCAGTCACCAGGAGCTTTTCCGGGCGGATCGCGTAGGTCACCGATTTGTCCTGCACCGAAGTGCTGATGCCGTGGCCGACATAGATGCTGCGGTCCAGGTCCTTGCAGGTGATCAGGGCGTGACCCTCGGCATCGTCCACCACTTCACCCTCGAAGATGTTGACGTTGCCGATGAATTCGCAGACCAGGCGGCTGACCGGGGTCTCGTAGATGTCGATCGGGCTGCCGATCTGGGCGATCCAGCCCAGGTGCATGATGGCGATGCGTTCGGCCATGGTCATGGCCTCTTCCTGGTCGTGGGTCACCATTACGCAGGTCACGCCCACGCGCTCGATGATCTCCACCAGCTCCAGTTGCATCTGCGAGCGCAGCTTCTTGTCCAGGGCGCCCATGGGCTCGTCCAGCAAGAGCAGCTTGGGACGCTTGGCCAGGGAACGGGCCAGGGCCACGCGCTGGCGCTGGCCACCGGAGAGCTGGTGCGGCTTGCGCTTGGCGTACTGGCTCATCTGCACCAGCTTGAGCATCTCTGCCACCCGGGCGTCGATCTCGGCGGCAGGGATCTTGTCCTGCTTGAGGCCGAAGGCGATGTTCTGGGCCACGGTCATGTGGGGGAACAAGGCGTAGGACTGGAACATCATGTTGATCGGCCGCTCGTAGGGCGGCATGTCGGTGATGTCTACACCATCGAGGAAGATTCGCCCCTCCGTTGGCCGTTCGAAACCGGCCAGCATCCGCAGCAAGGTGGACTTGCCTGAACCCGAACCGCCGAGCAGGGCGAAAATCTCGCCCTTCTTGATTTCCAGGGACACATCGTCCACGGCAACCGTCTCGTCGAACTTCTTCGTGACCCGGTCGATTTTGACCAGCACCTGCTTAGGTGTCTGGTCGCCCTCGAGGGCTTTCTTATAGGCGCCGGAGGCAACTGCCATTTGCGAAACTCCCAACAAAATTTGCAGCCCGCCCCATGCGGGCGGACCTTGGATAGTTTGAGCCTGTGGAACTATTTACCCGTCTTGACCTTGGTCCAGCTGCGGGTCATCAAGCGTTGGATATTGGGTGGCAACTCGGTGGACACGTAGGTCTTGTCGAGCACTTCCTGCGGTGGGTAGACCGCTTCGTCGGTGCGGATGGACTGCTCCATCAGCTTGTCCGACCCGGGGTTGGGGTTGGCATAACCGACATAGTCACTGACCTGAGCGATCACTTCAGGTTGCAGCAAATAGTTGATGAAGGCGTGGGCCTGCTTGACGTTGGTCGAATCCTTGGGGATCGCCAGCATGTCGAACCACAGGGCACCGCCCTCCTTCGGAATCGCATAGGCGATGTTCACACCCTTGCCGGCATCGGCGGCCCGGGCCTTGGCCTGGAACACATCGCCGGAAAACCCGATGGCCACGCAGATATTGCCGTTGGCCAGGTCCGAGATGTACTTGGACGAATGGAAGTAGGTCACGTAAGGACGCACTGCCAGCAACGTGGCCTCAGCCTTCTTGTAGTCCTGGGGGTTGGTGCTGTTGGCGTTCAGGCCCAGGTAGTTGAGGACCGTGGGCATCATCTCGTCGGCGGAGTCGAGGAAGGCCACGCCGCAGCTGTTGAGCTTCTTGATGTTCTCCGGCTCGAACAGCACGCTCCAGGAATCGATCTTGTCCACGCCCAGGGCGGCCTTGACCTTGTCGACGTTGTAGCCGATGCCGTTGGTACCCCACAGGTACGGCACCGCGTACTGGTTGCCCGGATCGTTCATTTCCAGACGCTTGAGCAGTACCGGGTCAAGGTTCGAATAGTGGGTCAGCAGCCTCTTGTCGAGCTTCTGGAAAGCCCCGGCCTTGATCTGCTTGCCCAGGAAGTGGTTGGACGGCACGACCACGTCATAACCGGTACGGCCGGCCAGCAACTTGCCTTCCAGGGTTTCATTGGAATCGAATACGTCATACACCGGCTTGATACCGGTGGCCTTTTCAAACTCGGCCAGGGTGTTCTGACCGATGTAATCGGACCAGTTATAAATATGCACGGTCGGTGCAGCCTGGACGCCAGCCATCAGCGTCAGGCCGGCGGCGGCCAGCATGGCTTTGCGAAATAAAGAAATAGGCAAGTGGAGGTCCTCTTAAATAGTTGGGCCCAAGTTGCCCCGCGCTACCTGACAGCCTCCAAGCTGCCCAGCAACAAAACCGGCGCGCAACTTACCCTCGATAAACCAATCCAGCAAAACTTTCTGTCATTTAATTGTTTCCTGTTGCCGCCCTCGCCACGACGACGGCAACAGGGAGTGCTGCAAATCGGCTTATTTGCCGGATTTGATCTTGGTCCAGCTGCGGGTCAGGATGCGCTGGGTCGCGGCCGGCAGGTCGGCGATCGCGTACAGCTTGGCCTGCACCTCAGCTGGCGGGTAGACGCCCGGGTCGCTGGTGATGTCTTTATCGACCAATGGGGTTGCAGCCGCGTTACCGTTGGGGAAACGCACGGCGTTGGTGATTTCGGCCATGACTTCAGGCTTTTGCAGGAAGGTCATGAACTTGTAGGCGCCTTCGACGTTTTCCGCGTCTTTGGGGATGGCCACCATGTCATAGAAGCTGCCAGCACCCTCTTTGGGGATGTTGTAGCTGACCTTGACCTTGTCACCGGCTTCGGCGGCACGAGCCTTGGCCTGGTAGATGTCGCCCGAGTAACCCACGGCGACGCAGATGTTGCCATTGGCCAGGTCGGAGATGTACTTGGAGGAGTGGAAGTAGGCGATCGAAGGACGGATCTTGAGGAACAGCGCTTCGGCTTCAGCCAGTTGCTTCTTGTCCTGGCTGTCGGTCGGGTAGCCCAGGTAGTGCAGCGCCACCGGAATCATCTCGGTTGGCGAATCGAGGAAGCTGACGCCGCAGGCCTTCAGCTTCTCAGCGTTCTCAGGCTTGAACAGCAGGTCCCAGGAGTTGGTCGGTGCATCGGCACCCAGCGCGGCCTTGACCTTCTCGGCGTTGAAGCCGATACCGATCGAGCCCCACATGTAAGGGAAGGCATGCTTGTTGCCCGGGTCGCTCACCGAAACCGCCTTGAGCAGCGATTCGTTGAGGTTCTTCCAGTTCGGCAACTTGGAGCGGTCCAGTTCCTGGTAGACACCGGCCTTGATCTGCTTGGCCAGGAAGTTGTTGGAAGGCACCACAACGTCATAACCGGACTTGCCGGCGAGCAACTTGGCTTCCAGGGTTTCATTGCTGTCGAACACGTCGTAGACAACCTTGATGCCCGACTCGGCTTCAAACTTCTTGATAGTGTCCGGCGCGATGTAATCGGACCAGTTGTAAACGTGCAGCACTTTATCGTCCGCTTGTGCCGCCGCCGCCATCACGCCCATCAGGGACATGGCGAGGAGGGTCTTGCCAGCTAACTTCATACCTAATGCCTTCATGCGTAATGCTCCAATTATTCTTTTTAACCACTCGCTCAGCGGCCAATATCCGGGCAACCAAAACGGCGGGTAGTCTGGCAAGATCCAAGGCCGGCTTTCAAGAAAAGACCAGGCTTTTACATCTGCTTTGAACGCAGTGCCCGCAAGCACCGCGCTCAAAGCCTAGCACTCAGCCCTCGAGCACACTCAAGGTCAGGTCCAGACACTTGCGCGCCTTGGCCACCAGCTCGTCGATCTCCGCCTCGCTGATCACCAGGGGCGGCGCAATGATCATGGTGTCACCCACCGCGCGCATGATCAGGCCGTTGTCGAAGCAGAACTGCCGGCAGATCATGCCCACGCCTCGGCCTTCGTAACGCGCCCGGGTGGCCTTGTCCTTGACCAGTTCGATGGCCCCCAGCAGCCCTACCCCGCGAACCTCGCCCACCAGCGGGTGGTCGCTCAACTCGCGCAGACGTTTCTGCAAATACGGTGCCGCTTTTTCATGGGCGCGCTGGATAATTTTCTCTTCGCGCATGATGCGGATGTTTTCCAGGGCCACGGCAGCGGCCACCGGGTGCCCGGAATAGGTGAAACCGTGGTTGAAGTCGCCGCCCTCGTTGAGCACCGCCACCACTTCGTCGCGCACGATCAGCCCACCCATGGGGATGTAGCCGGAGGTCAGGCCCTTGGCGATGGTCATCATGTCCGGCTTGAGGTCGTAGAAATCGCTACCGAACCACTCACCGGTGCGCCCGAAGCCACAGATCACTTCATCGGCAACGAACAGGATGTCGTACTTGGCAAGGATTTCCTTGATCCGCGGCCAGTAGCTGTCCGGCGGCACAATCACGCCACCGGCGCCCTGGATCGGTTCGGCGATAAAGGCCCCGACATTGTCCACGCCCAGTTCGAGGATCTTCTCTTCGAGCTGGTTGGCGGCCCAGATACCGAACTCTTCGGGGCTCATGTCGCCGCCTTCGGCGAACCAGTAAGGCTGCGGGATGTGGACGATACCCGGGATCGGCAAGTCGCCCTGCTCGTGCATGTAGGTCATGCCGCCGAGGCTGGCACCGGCCACAGTGGAACCGTGGTAGCCATTGACCCGGCTGATGATGGTTTTCTTGTTCGGCTGGCCCTTGATCGCCCAGTAGTGGCGGACCATGCGCAGCATGGTGTCGTTGCCTTCGGAGCCGGAACCGGTGAAGAACACGTGGTTCATGCCTTCTGGCGCGATATCGGCGATCGCCTTGGACAGCTCCAGCACCGGTGGGTGGGCGGTCTGGAAGAACAGGTTGTAATAGGGCAGTTCGCGCATTTGCTTGCTGGCGGCTTCCGCCAGTTCGTCACGGCCATAGCCGATGGCTACGCACCACAGGCCGGCCATGCCGTCGAGAATCTGATTGCCTTCACTGTCCCAGAGGTACACACCCTTGGCATGGGTGATGATCCGCGGGCCCTTTTCCTTCAGTTGCTTGAAGTCACTGAACGGTGCCAGGTGGTGATCACTGCTGAGGGTTTGCCACTCGCGGGTTTGCGGGTTTTTATGAGTCATCAATCTCTCCTTAGTGTCAGTGAAGGCGCCACTGGCGGGCAGTGGCGCCCGGCGGATCAGACGGCGAACAACAGGAACTCCCGCTCCCACGAACTGATCACGCGCTTGAAGTTTTCGTGCTCGGCCCGCTTCACCGCGACATAGCCGGTGATGAACTTCTGGCCCAGGTACTTCTCGATGGTCTTGCTGTTTTCCATACGCTCCAGCGCGTCTTCGATGGTCAGTGGCAGGCGCAGGTTGCGGCGCTCGTAGCCACGGCCCACCACGGGCGCGCTCGGGTTGTGGCCTTCGACCATGCCGATGTAGCCACACAGCAGGCTGGCGGCGATGGCCAGGTACGGGTTGGCGTCGGCGCCCGGCAGGCGGTTTTCCACGCGACGGTTCTGTGGCCCGGCATCCGGCACCCGCAGGCCCACGGTGCGGTTCTCTTCGCCCCACTCGACGTTCACCGGCGCCGAGGTATCGGGCAGGAAACGACGGAACGAGTTGACGTTGGGGGCGAACAGCGGCAGCAGCTCGGGAATGAACTTCTGCAAACCACCGATGTGGTTGAGGAACAGCTGGCTCATGGTCCCGTCTTCATTGGAGAAGACGTTCTTGCCGGTGTTGATGTCGATGATGCTCTGGTGCAGGTGCATGGCGCTGCCGGGCTCGCCGGTCATGGGCTTGGCCATGAAGGTGGCGGCCACGTCGTGCTTGAGCGCGGCTTCGCGCATGGTGCGCTTGAACACCAGGATCTGGTCGGCCAGGGACAGGGCATCGCCGTGACGGAAGTTGATCTCCATCTGCGCCGTGCCGTCCTCGTGGATCAGCGTGTCCAGGTCCAGCTCCTGCAGTTCGCACCAGTCATAGACGTCTTCGAACAGCGGGTCGAATTCGTTCGCAGCTTCAATGGAGAACGACTGGCGCCCGGTCTCCGGGCGGCCGGAGCGGCCGATCGGCGGCTGCAACGGGTAGTCCGGATCGTCGCTGCGCTTGGTCAGGTAGAACTCCATTTCCGGCGCCACGATGGGCTGCCAGCCGTGGTCGGCGTAGAGTTTCAGGACCTTCTTCAGGACGTTGCGCGGCGACAGCTCGATGGGGTTGCCCTGCTTGTCGTAGGTGTCATGGATCACCTGGGCAGTAGGCTCGATGGCCCAGGGCACAAGGTACACCGCGTTCTGGTCCGGGCGGCAGACCATGTCGATGTCGGCCGGGTCCAGCAGTTCGTAATAGATGTCGTCTTCGACATAGTCGCCGGTCACGGTCTGCAGTAGCACGCTCTCGGGCAGGCGCATGCCTTTTTCGGCAATGAACTTGTTGGTCGGCGAGATCTTGCCCCGGGTGATCCCGGTCAAATCGCCGATCATGCATTCGACTTCTGTGATCTTGTGGTCTTTCAACCAATCGGTGAGCTGGTCGAGGTTGTTACTCATAAATGCCTCTAGGCTGAGTTTCCTGACTCTCTATTAAGTCAGGCCTTGTGTGACGCTTCGGCGTCGCGTTGTCTTGCCCGCTTGCGGCAGGCATCACCAAAAGCCTGGAAGATGGCCAGGTAGTGAGGGTTGCAGCTTACCTGCCATTCGGGGTGCCATTGCACCCCCAGTGCAAAAGCCTTGCTGGCTTCTACCGAGACCGCCTCTACCAACCCGTCGGGAGCCAGCGCCTCGACCCGCAGCCCCGGGGCCAGACGCTCGACGCCCTGGGCATGGATCGAGTTGACTTGAATCCGCTCCGGCAGGCCCAGCCCCGCCAGAACACCACCGGCCTTGATATGCAGGTCATGGGCGGGCGCGTACCAGGCGTCCAGGGGCTGGCCGGGCTGTTCGGCGTGCCGGTGGTCCATGAAAGGCTGCACCTGCTGCACGTTCTGATGCAGGCTGCCGCCCAGGGCCACGTTCATTTCCTGGAAGCCGCGGCAGATGCCCAGCACCGGAACGCCACTTGCGACGGCGGCGCTCAGCAGCGGCAGGGTCGCGGCATCCCGTGCAGAATCATGAGCAGTGCCCGGCGCGCTGGCAGGACCCTGGTAATGGAAAGGTTCGATATTGGAGGGAGAGCCGGTAAAGAGAATGCCGTCCAGACCGTCCAGAATATCGGACGGGGAAAGCAGTTCCGCCATGGACGGGATAATCACCGGCACGCCCTGGGCTGCGCTGGCTACTGCGTGGACATACTCGTCGCCACTGATGTGATAAGCATGCAGACCGATCTGCCTGGAGCAGGCGGTGACGCCGATTAACGGCAGGCGAGACATGAAACACCCCGGTATTATTGCTGTTATGGGTTTGATTCGAGCTTAGCCTTGTTCATTTTTTTACACAACACCCCCGTAAAAAATACAACACGGCCCGCTCAAGCCTGCGGTACCCAAGGCGGCCGAGCCCCAAAAAACGCCCTGTTTTGCCCCAAAAGAGCCTTGCCAGCCCTTTATTAGGGCATAAAAGGCCTTACTTGACTTCGGCATGCCGTTCGGGTTGACTGAAACCAGAAAAGATCAATGATTGATATTTTTAACAACAAAGGTGTTGCATCATGTCGGTACCCCCGCGTGCCGTTCAGCTCAACGAAGCGAACGCGTTCCTTAAGGAACATCCTGAGGTTCTGTACGTTGACCTTCTGATTGCGGATATGAATGGTGTGGTGCGCGGCAAGCGCATCGAACGCACCAGCCTCCACAAGGTTTACGAGAAAGGCATCAACCTGCCGGCCTCCCTGTTTGCCCTGGATATCAATGGCTCTACGGTGGAAAGCACCGGCCTGGGTCTGGACATCGGCGACGCCGACCGGATCTGCTATCCAATCCCCGATACCCTGTGCAACGAGCCCTGGCAGAAGCGCCCTACCGCGCAATTGCTGATGACCATGCACGAACTCGAAGGCGACCCCTTCTTTGCCGATCCACGGGAAGTCCTGCGCCAGGTGGTGACCAAGTTCGACGAACTGGGCCTGACCATCTGCGCCGCTTTCGAGCTGGAGTTCTACCTGATCGACCAGGAGAACGTGAACGGCCGGCCACAGCCACCACGCTCGCCGATTTCCGGCAAGCGCCCGCACTCCACCCAGGTCTACCTGATCGACGACCTCGACGAATACGTCGACTGCCTCCAGGACATCCTGGAAGGTGCCAAGGAACAAGGCATCCCGGCCGACGCCATCGTCAAGGAAAGTGCCCCGGCACAATTCGAAGTCAACCTGCACCACGTGGCCGACCCGATCAAGGCCTGCGACTACGCGGTCCTGCTCAAGCGCCTGATCAAGAACATCGCCTACGACCATGAGATGGACACCACCTTCATGGCCAAGCCTTACCCGGGCCAGGCGGGCAATGGTCTGCACGTTCACATTTCGGTTCTGGACAAAGATGGCAAGAACATCTTCGCCAGCGAGGATCCCGAGCAGAACGCCGCACTGCGTCACGCGATCGGCGGTGTGCTCGAGACCCTACCGGCGCAGATGGCCTTCCTCTGCCCGAACGTCAACTCCTATCGCCGTTTCGGCGCGCAGTTCTATGTGCCGAACTCGCCGAGCTGGGGCCTGGACAACCGTACCGTGGCCATTCGCGTCCCCACCGGCTCGGCCGATGCAGTGCGCATCGAACACCGGGTCGCCGGCGCCGACGCCAACCCCTACCTGCTGATGGCTTCGGTCCTGGCGGGTGTGCACCACGGCCTGACCAACAAGATCGAGCCGGGGGCGCCTACCGAAGGCAACTCCTACGAGCAGAACGAGCAGAGCCTGCCGAACAACCTGCGTGATGCCCTGCGCGAGCTGGACGACAGCGAAGTCATGGCCAAGTACATCGATCCGAAATACATCGATATCTTCGTCGCCTGCAAGGAAAGTGAGCTGGAGGAGTTCGAACACTCCATCTCCGACCTCGAGTACAACTGGTACCTGCACACCGTGTAAGCGCCAGCTGCATTGAAGAACGCCGCCGGGTTCATCCCGGCGGCGTTTTTTTTATGCCCGTGATTCGGATGCGCCCAGGCTGCGGCTACAGGGACAACGGCCCACTCGCGTACAATGCCCGCTGCCCTGTAGGAGAGACTGATGACGCGCACCGCCCCGCTTCGCAAACCCCGTGCACGCAGCCAGGCCCGGATCGACTCCATACTCGACGCCGCACGGACCCTGCTGGCGGCCGAGGGCGTGGCCAGCCTGTCGATCTACAGCGTGGCCGACAAGGCGCAGATCCCGCCATCCTCGGTCTATCACTTCTTCGCCAGCGTCCCGGCCCTGCTGGAAGCCCTTACCGCCGATGTCCACGCGGCGTTCCGCGCCTGCCTGCTGGAACCTATCGACCATGAGCGGCTCAGCAGCTGGCGCGACCTGTCACGCCTGGTGGAGCAACGCATGCTCGACATCTACGGCGAGGACGCGGCGGCCCGCCAACTGATCCTCGCCCAGCACGGCCTGACCGAAGTCACCCAGGCCGACCGCCAGCACGACATCGAGCTGGGGGACCTGATGCACAAGCTGTTCGATCATCATTTCGAGTTGCCGACGCTACCCGTCGATGTCGACGTGTTCGCCCTGGCCATGGAGCTGGGAGATCGGGTGTATGCCCGCTCCGTGCAGCAGCACGGGCAGATCACTCCGCGCATGGCCGAGGAAGGCATGCGCGTCTTCGATGCCTACCTGGGCCTGTACCTGCCGCCCTACCTGGCCAAGCGCCCCACCCCGCCCTGAACGCCGGTTCAGGCCTGACGCAGCAGCAACCGGTCGATGCTGTGGTCCGCCGACTTGTGGATGATCAGGTTGGCTCGCTCCCGAGTCGGCAGGATGTTTTCAACCAGGTTCTTCAGGTTGACCCTGTCCCAGGTATCGGAGGCCACTGACAGCGCCTCGGAATCGGACAGGCCCTTGTACTTGTTGAAGTAGGAATCCCCCGACTGGAAGGCAGTGTTCTTCAGGTAGACGAACCGCTCCAGGTACCAGGTCTTGATGGTCGCTTCGGGAGCGTCGACATAGATCGAGAAGTCGATGAAATCCAGGGCGTTCAGGCCCTCGCCCTGCTCCCCCTGCAACACATTCAAGCCTTCCAGGATGATGATGTCCGGCGCCTCCACCGACTGCGCCTCATCGGCCAGGATGTCGTAGCGCACATGGGAATAGATGGGAATCCGCGCCGCTTCGCCCCGGCGGCACACCGCCTGGAGAAAATCCAAGAACAGCGGCTCGTCATAGGACTCTGGAAAGCCCTTGCGGTGCAGGATGTTTTTTTCCTGCAGGGTGGCCAGCGGGAACAGGAACGAATCCGTGGTCACCAGGTGCACATTGGGCTTGCCCGGCCAATAGGCCAGCAGCGCCGCCAGGACCCGGGCAAAACTGCTCTTGCCCACCGCCACGCTGCCGGAAACACCGATCACGTAGGGGGCCTTGAAACCTGTCTGCGGCACCTTCAGCGATTGCACCTGCGCCGCATGCAAATGCAGCAGGCGCGACAGCGGCAGGAGGATCTGCCGCACTTCTTCGGACGCCATGGGCTGGGTCGGACTGGTCAGCGTCTCCATCTCGGATGGCGCAAGACTCATCGGCTCACCGGCCCGCAGAGCGGCCCAATGGTCGCGATCGAACTCCAGATACCCCACATTTGGACCCTGCTCTGTTGTCATGTTTACTGTTCAGGTCTTGCCGAAAGCAGGGAAAGTATCAAATCTGACCGGTATTTACAGCGCCCATGAAAAAGCCCCGAAGGGCTCGCACCGTTCGGGGCCGTGATCGGGCGCCGTTCACAACTTGGCGATCGATACCTCGGTGGACTTCACAAAGGCGATCACTTCGCTGCCAATCGACAGCTCCAGCTCTTTCACCGAGCGGGTGGTGATCACCGAAGTGACAATGCCGGAAGCGGTCTGCACGTCGATTTCCGACAGCACGTCGCCTTCGACGATTTCCTTGATGGTGCCCTTGAACTGGTTGCGTACGTTGATGGCCTTGATGGTCATGGTGTTTCTCCTGGGGTCGAAATGAGCGGCTGTTTTAAAGTGCCCAGCGCAGTTGCGTGGGCAAGGGTGAAACGGGTTCCGGTTCCGGCGGCGAGCCGGGCAATGACAGCACGCGGTTGAGGACTTCGGTCTCCAGCGCCGCCAGGCGATGGGAACCCCGTACCCGCGGGCGGGGCAGCTCGACGTGCAGGTCGAGACCGACCTCGCCGTCTTCGATCAGGATCACCCGATCGGCGATCGCCACCGCTTCGCTGACATCGTGGGTGACCAGCAGCACGGTGAAGCCATGCTGCTGCCACAGGCGTTCGATCAACTGCTGCATCTCGATCCGCGTCAGGGCATCCAGCGCCCCCAGCGGCTCGTCCAGCAGCAACAGCCGCGGCTGGTGGATCAGGGCACGGGCCAGGGCCACGCGCTGCTTCTGCCCACCGGACAGGGCCGCCGGCCATTCCTGGGCGCGATCCGCCAGGCCCACGGCTTCCAGAGCCTGCAGGGCTTGGGGGCGCCAGTTGCCCTTGAGCCCGAGCCCGACGTTATCGATGACCTTTTTCCAGGGCAGCAGGCGCGCCTCCTGGAACATCAACCGGGTGTCTTCAATGGCAGCGCTCAAGGGCGCGGAACCGGCCAACAGTTCGCCAGCACTTGGCTGGTCGAGACCGGCCAGCAGGCGCAGCAAGGTACTTTTGCCGCAGCCGCTGCGCCCCACCACCGCCACGAACTGGCCGGCGGGAATGTGCAGGTCGATTTCCCGCAGCACCTGCCGCGAGCCGAAGGTCTTTTGCAGTTTGCGCACCGCCAGGGGAATGCCCTGCAGCAGCCGCGGAGGTTGTTGAGCCGTCATTGGGCACCGCCTTTGGCGACCTGGTAGGCCGGATGCCAGCGCAGCCAGACCCGCTCCAGGCCACGCGCGGCCAGGTCCGCCAGCTTGCCGAGCACCGCGTACAGAACGATCGCCAGCACCACCACGTCGGTCTGCAGGAACTCCCGGGCGTTCATTGCCAGGTAGCCGATGCCGGAGCTGGCGGAAATGGTTTCGGCGACGATCAGGGTCAGCCACATGAAGCCCAGGGCAAAGCGCACCCCCACCAGGATCGAAGGCAGGGCGCCGGGCAGGATCACCTGGCGGAACAGGGCGAAGCCGGACAGGCCGTAGCTGCGCGCCATCTCCACCAATGCCGGGTCGACGTTGCGTATGCCGTGGTAGGTGTTGAGGTAGATCGGGAACAGCGTGCCCAGGGCCACCAGGAAAATCTTCGCCGACTCATCGATGCCGAACCACAGGATCACCAGGGGAATCAGCGCCAGGTGCGGCACGTTGCGGATCATCTGTACCGAGCTGTCCAGCAGCCGCTCACCCCATTTCGACAGGCCGGTGATAAAGCCCAGCGCCAGGCCGATGCCGCCACCAATGACAAAACCCAGGCCGGCGCGCCAGCCGCTGATGGCCAGGTGGGTCCAGATATCGCCACTGCGTACCAGGCTGACCCCGGCCTCGATCACCGCGCTGGGGGCCGGCAGGATGCGGGTCGACAGCCAGCCCGCCGACACCGACAGTTGCCACACCGCCAACAACAGCAGCGGCAGGCCCCAGGGCGCCAGACGCTGCACTATGCGTTGTCCGTTCATGGCCGCACCTCAGCTCTGGGACACGGCTTTGGGAATGATGTCGTTGGCGACCATCTCCCCGAACGGGCTGACGTAACCCGCCGCCTCAGGCAGCTTGGGACGTTCGATGTCCAGGTGCGGGAACAGCAGTTCGGCCACCCGGTAGGCCTCTTCCAGGTGCGGATAGCCGGAGAAGATGAAGGTGTCGATGCCCAGGTCCGCATACTCCTGCATGCGGGCCGCCACGGTCGGGCCGTCGCCCACCAGGGCCGTACCGGCACCGCCGCGCACCAGGCCGACCCCGGCCCAGAGGTTGGGGCTGACTTCCAACTGGTCGCGGCGGCCGCCATGCAAGGCGGCCATGCGCTGCTGGCCTACGGAATCGAAGCGCGCCAGGGACGCCTGGGCCCGGGCGATGGTGTCGTCGTCCAGATGGGAAATCAGCCGCTCGGCAGCCTGCCAGGCCTCGGCGTTGGTTTCCCGCACAATCACATGCAGGCGGATGCCGAAGCGTACGGTGCGCCCGAGTTTGGCGGCCTTGTCCCGCACCTGTTGGATCTTCTCGGCTACTGCGGCCGGCGGCTCGCCCCAGGTCAGGACCATCTCCACCTGCTCGGCGGCCAGGTCCTGGGCCGCTTCCGAGGAGCCACCAAAATACAGCGGCGGACGGGGTTGCTGCAGCGGCGGATAGAGCAGCTTGGCGCCCTTCACGCTGATGTGCTGGCCGTCGTAGTCCACGGTTTCACCTTCCAGCACCCGGCGCCAGATACGGGTGAACTCCACCGAAGCCTGGTAGCGCTCCTCATGGTCGAGGAACAGGCCGTCGCCGGCCAGTTCGTCCGGATCCCCCCCGGTTACCAGGTTGAACAGCGCCCGGCCGCCGGACAACCGGTCCAGGGTCGCTGCCTGGCGCGCCGCTACCGTCGGGGAGATGATCCCCGGGCGCAGGGCCACGAGGAACTTCAGACGCTGGGTCACCGGGATCAGCGACGCCGCCACCAGCCAGGAGTCCTCGCAGGAGCGTCCGGTGGGGATCAGCACGCCGCCGAACCCCAGGCGATCGGCAGCCTGGGCGATCTGCTGCAGGTAAGCATGATCGACGGCGCGAGCGCCTTCGGCGGTGCCAAGGTAATGGCCGTCGCCGTGGGTAGGCAGGAACCAGAAGATATTGAGGCTCATGGAGTTGTCTCCTAAGGGGTCGAATTACGGCGCTTTGGCCACGGCGGCGGTGGGCGTCCAGATCACGTCTTTGATGCTCAACGGCTTGGGAATCAGCTTGAGCTGGTAGAAGCTGTCGGCGATTTTCTGCTGCGCGGCGATCACTTCCGGGGTCAGGAAGCCCGCGCCATAGCCCTGGCGCTTAACCGAAGTGAGGGTGATGTCGGCCGGCAGGCCCAAAAGCGGTGCCACCTGTTGGGTGACCTCCTGCGGATTGCCCTTGGACCACTCGCCCACCGCCCGCACTTCTTCCACCAGGGCGGTAATCACCTCGGGATGCTGTTGCGCGTAGGGTTTGGTGGCCAGGTAGAACTGGTGGTTGTCGACGATGCCCGAGCCGTCACGCAGGGTGCGAGCCTGTAGCTGCTGCTCGGCGGCTGCCTGGTAGGGGTCCCAGATGGCCCAGGCATCGACGCTGCCCCGCTCGAATGCGGCGCGGGCATCAGCCGGCGGCAGGAACACGGTCTGGATATCACTGTATTTCAGGCCGGCGTCTTCCAGAGCGCGGACCAGCAGGTAATGGACGTTGGAGCCCTTGTTCAGCACCACCTTCTTGCCCTTGAGGTCCTGCACCGACTGGATCGGCGAACCCTTGGGCACCAGGATCGCTTCGCTATGGGGGGCCGGCGGCTCGTAGGCCACATACAGCAGGTCGGCACCGGCGGCCTGGGCAAAGACTGGCGGGGTCTCGCCGGTCACGCCGAAGTCGATGGACCCGACATTGAGGCCCTCCAGCAACTGTGGGCCTCCGGGAAATTCAGTCCACTGCACCTCGACGCCCTGCTGCGCCAGGCGCTTCTCCAGGGAACCCTTGGCCTTGAGCAGCACCAGGGTGCCGTACTTCTGATAACCGATCCGCAAGGTCTCGGCCTGAGCTTGAACAATGGCGCCGAAGGACACAGCCGCAGCAAACAGAGCGACCAGACCGCGACGCAAAATGACAGGGCGCATGGCGCTCTCCTTTTTGCTGTGGGGTTGTGGCTGCACCTGCTTGCCCGTTGGCGGGCGAGTAAGGCGAGTATTTCAATCGGGGGTGAGGCTCAAATGCTCCAGCGAGCACTCAACAGGCGTTCATTGAGCAGATGCGGATCCAGCGGCTTGGGGCGACGGGCCATGGCGCTGTGGAACTGCTCGAGCGCTTCTTTCAAGCGTTGCTCCAGGGCCTCGGCCAATTGCGGCTGGGCGCTGCCCTCGCCGTAGGCGATCTGGCTGTCCTCGGCAAAGATGCCCTGGAGCATCTCCTGGGCCTTGAGGGCCGAAAGCACCGGCTTCAATGCGTAATCCACCGCCAGCATGTGGGCAATGCTGCCGCCGGTAGCCATGGGCAGCACCACCTTGTGGCTCAGGGCCCGCTCGGGCAGCAGGTCGAGCAGGGTTTTCAGGGCCCCGGAAAACGACGCTTTGTACACCGGCGTCGCAATCAGCAAGCCGTCGGCCTGTTCGATCTGTTGCAGCAGGTCGATGACCTTGGGGCTGTCGAAGCGCGCGTGGAGCAGATCCTCGGCCGGGAAGTCCCGTACCTGGTAGCTGACCAATTCCACGCCTTGCTGCTGTAACCAGCGCTTGGCCAACTCCAGCAGCACCCCGGAACGGGAGCGTTGGCTGGGACTGCCACCGAGAGAGACCACCAGCATGCAGAGAATTCCTTGAACGAAGAAAGCGATTCGCGGGATGCGATCTCGCCGAGTTGGAGAGACCTTAACAGCCTATTTTTATATCTATAAATCTTATTTATTCATTTGTTTATTCCTTAAAAATATATAAGGAAGTATTTTCCGCAGGCAAAAAAATAGGCCGTCGGAACGGCCTTAAACCCCTGCTTTATGGATCTTTTGCTCCTGCGTGCTCCGTAGGAGCGGGCTTGCCCGCGAAAGGGTCGGCGAAACTTGCGCCGGCCTCACGACCGCCTTTGTCGGCAAGCAGGCTCCTACGGCGGTTGGTGTATCAGCGGTTGGGTTGCGGCGTCAGGCGCAGATAGGGCTTCACTGCGCGATAGCCCTTGGGAAAGCGACGCTTGATCTCTTCCTCGTCCTTGAGCGAAGGCACGATCACCACTTCGTCACCGTCCTGCCAGTTGGCCGGGGTGGCCACCTTGTAGTTGTCGGTGAGTTGCAGCGAATCGATTACCCGCAGGATTTCGTGGAAGTTGCGCCCGGTGCTGGCCGGGTAGGTGATGGTCAGGCGAATCTTCTTGTTCGGGTCGATGACGAACAGCGAGCGTACGGTCAGGGTGTCGTTGGCATTGGGGTGGATCAGGTCATAGAGGTCCGAGACCTTGCGATCGGCATCCGCCAGGATCGGGAAGTTGACCCGGGTGTTCTGGGTCTCGTTGATGTCTTCGATCCACTTGTGATGGGAGTCCACCGGGTCCACCGAGAGGGCAATGGCCTTCACCCCGCGTTGAGCGAATTCGTCCTTGAGCTTGGCGGTAAAGCCCAACTCGGTGGTGCATACCGGAGTGAAATCCGCCGGATGAGAAAACAGCACGCCCCAGCTATCGCCCAGCCACTCGTGGAAACGAATCTTGCCGGCACTGGAATCCTGTTCGAAGTCGGGGGCGATGTCGCCCAGTCTGAGGCTCATGGGTGCTGCTCCTGTGAGTGCGTGATGAAGCTACTCTGCCTGCACGGGAGACTATTTAAAAAGAATATATATCGATTTATTAATAACTGAATTGAATATTAAAAATCTCTTCACTGGACTCGCGGACAAGCGAAGACCACCCTTCTCAACAAGGTTCGAGAAGGCCTTGAGTAGCTGTAAAAAGAGGGGGATTCAGGAAGGGCTCACGGGGGTGGGCCTGACTTGAAACAACACCTCGCCCGGCATTGCGCCGGGCGAGGCTTTATCACGCTATTACAGCAGCGGGATCGAATAGCTGACGATCAGGCGGTTTTCGTCCTGATCGCGCTGGCCCGGGATGTCGTTGCGCCACATGGCGTTTTTCCAGGTCAGACCCAGGTTTTTCAGTGGACCTTCCGGAATAACGTAAGCGACGGTCAGGTCACGTTCCCACTCGCTGCGGCCAGTAGCCGAGACTGTGCGTTGTGGAGTGGTAGACCCTACCTTGCCGGATGTGTCGATGTTGTCGCCGCGCAGGTAAACAACGCCAGCAGTCAGGCCTGGCAGGCCCACTTTGGCGAAGTCGTAGGAGTAACGAGCTTGCCAGGTACGTTCACCGGCACGCGCGAATTTCTGGATCTGCATGTCGGTGGTCAGGTAAGCCGAAGAACCATCACCCTGGTTCAGCCAAGGGAAGTCGCTGTCACCGTTGCTGACCTGATAGCCGCCGCCGAAGGTGTGGCCGGAAACCGAGTACAGGAACAAGCCACTGAGCAGTCGGTTATCAACCTTGCCCTTGGTGATGCCAGTACCGTAGTCACCGGTGGTGTAGTAAGCCGAGTCGTGGCCATTGGCACCATCGTTACGGCTGTTGAAGTAACGCAGGTCGGACTTCAATACGCCTGGGCCGATGGCCCAGTTGTGCAGCAAGCCCACAAAGTGCTGTTTGTAGAAGTCCTGCAGGTTGCCATAGTAGTACTGAGCAGTAAGATCTTTGGTGATCTTATAGTCGCCACCGCCGTAGATGAACTTGTTGCTGTCACGACCGGCTGCGGTGTGAGCATTGGCGCCGGCAATCGACAACTCTTCGTTGTTGCTAGAGTTGCGGCCCTTCGCGTGCTCGATCTGACCACCGACCAGAGTCAGGTCCTTGATCTCATTGGTAGTGATCTGACCACCCTGGAAGGTTTGCGGCAGCATGCGACCATCGTTAGTCACGATAACCGGCAGTTTTGGCTGCAGGGTGCCCAGTTTCAATTCAGTTTGCGAAATCTTGGCTTTGGCAGTCAGGCCCAGACTGGAGTAGTTATCAACAGCTTCGCCATTGGACTTGCTTGGAAATACTGTACCGCCATAGGAGGTGGGAGTAGCACCGTTAGTGCCGCCACCCGAGTCCAACTTGATGCCCAGCAAGCCGATTGCATCCAGACCGAAACCTACAGTGCCTTCGGTGTAACCGGAGGTGAAGTTGAGTTGGAAGCCTTGGCCCCACTCTTCCTGCTTACTCTGAGCGCCAGCAGCTTTGGTATCGCCGTCGCGGTTGTCGGTATTGATGTAGAAGTTACGCAGCCCCAAGGTAGCCTTGCTGTCTTCGATGAAACCGGCGGCGCCTGCCTGCTGCGCCAAAACCCCTACGGCCACAGCCAGGGCCAAGGTGGACTTGTTCATGTTTCGCTCCTCTCGTTTCTAATTCTTGTGGTTCCTGGCCCCGGATCGAACGCCCGGGTGCCACAGATGCGCGATTAGCGCCAGACCGTGACTGATAAGTCAATCGTAACGACCTGTGTCTACGACCATGGTCTAATCGCAGTGATTTGGTCCATGCAGGGTAATGAATTACTCATAAACCCAAAAAGAATTGTTTAATTCTTTTTCATACCTTTCAGGAATAAAGCTCGCCATTATCAGACGACGAATCGCAGCGTAGACGCTCGCAAGCTTATTTCTGAAAAATATTCCCCTGACTCAGCCCCCAAGATCCCCTGCGTGTACAAGCGCAAAACGTCATTCAGGATCAAAAAAGCGACGCAATCATGGCTAAGAGCCTATCCTCCCGTCAATTTGTTACAGTTTTTGTATCGAAATGAAATTTTTCTGACATGTGCAACTGGCCGCCACGGTTCGATCAATTGATCGGGCCGTGGCGGCCAGTTGCGCAAAGAGGCGGGTTCAGAGGGCTTTTTCGAAGATCTTCGAATTGCGCTGGTAGTTGTACAGCGAGGCCCGGGCCGATGGCAGGCGCTCGACACTGCTGGGCACGAAACCCCGCTCGCGGAACCAGTGAGCGGTACGAGTGGTGAGGACGAACAGCGTCTTCAAGCCCTGGGCCCGAGCGCGGGTCTCGATCCTTTCCAGCAGCTCGTCGCCACGCTTGCCATGGCGGTACTCGGGGTTCACCGCCAGGCACGCCAGCTCACCGGCATCGGAATCGGCAATCTGGTACAGGGCCGCGCAGGCGATGATCATGCCCTCGCGCTCCACCACACTGAACTGCTCGATCTCGCGCTCCAGCACCTCGCGGGAACGCCGCACCAGGATGCCCTGCTCTTCCAGCGGGCTGATCAGCTCCAGCAAGCCGCCCACGTCCTCGATCGCCGCCTCGCGCACCCGCTCGAACTGTTCCTGGGCCACCAGGGTGCCGCCGCCGTCGCGGGTGAAGAGCTCGGTCAGCAAGGCGCCGTCCTCGGCGTAGCTGACGATATGGCTGCGTCCGACCCCGCCGCGGCACGCCTCGGCGGCGGCATCCAGCAGCTCGGCCTGATAGTTGCCCCCCAGGCGCTGCAAATGCGCCGGCACCTGTTGCGGGCGCAATTCGCGCACCAGCTTGCCGTTTTCATCCAGCAGGCCCGGGTCGGCGCCGAACAGCAGTAGTTTGTCGGCCCCAAGGTCGATGGCGGCGCGAGTGGCCACGTCTTCGCAGGCCAGGTTGAAGGTTTCCCCGGTGGGAGAATAACCCAGGGGCGAGAGCAGGACGATGGAACGCTCGTCCAGCAGGCGATTGATGCCTTTGCGATCGACCCTGCGCACTTCGCCGGTGTGGTGATAGTCGACGCCTTCCAGCACGCCGATCGGACGGGCAGTCACCAGGTTGCCGCTGGCCACCCGCAACCGCGAGCCCTGCATCGGTGAAGAGGCCATGTCCATGGACAGGCGCGCCTCGATAGCGATGCGCAACTGGCCCACGGCATCGATCACGCACTCCAGGGTTGCCGCGTCGGTGATCCTAAGGCCGTGATGGTAATGGGGCGTCAGGCCACGGGCCGCCAGGCGGGCTTCGATCTGTGGGCGCGAGCCGTGCACCAGCACCAGGCGCACCCCCAGGCTGTGGAGCAGCACCAGGTCGTGGACGATATTGCCGAAGTTGGGGTGTTCAACGCCGTCGCCGGGCAGCATGACCACGAAGGTGCAGTCGCGGTGGGCATTGATATAGGGAGACGCGTGGCGAAGCCAATTGACGTATTCGGGCATGAACCTGAGCCTGTAAATAAAAAGCAGCCTATGAAAGGACGAAACGGAAAACTCACAGCGGGCTGATGGTTATCGTCGGAACAGGCTTGGCAACACGCTTACTCTCCTCATGGGTACGGACAAGGCCACCGGCAATTTACTGAAATTGGGCCGGCGTCAGGCAGTAATGTTCAATCAATTCACGTAATAGATGCACGGTAGGCTGCAAGCGTGACATTTCGAGGTACTCCCCCGGCTGGTGGGCACAGGCGATATCACCCGGGCCGAGCACCAGGGTCTCGCAGCCAAGGCGCTGAAGATAAGGTGCTTCGGTGCCAAACGCTACTGCTTCGGCACGATGCCCGGTCAACCGCTCTGCCACTCGCACCAACTCGGCATCCTCGGGCTGCTCGAAAGGCGGGACCGCGGGGAACAACGGCGCATAGTCGATCTTCACTTCATGGCGTTCGGCAATCGGCTTGAGCTTCTGCCGGATGGCCTCGCGCAGCACATCCGGATCCATGCCCGGCAGGGGCCGCAGGTCGAACTCCAGGGAACACTGGCCACAGATGCGGTTGGGGTTGTCGCCGCCATGGATGCAGCCGAAGTTCAGGGTCGGTTGCGGGACGCTGAACTGCGCATTGCGGTACTCGCGCTGCCACAGCAACCGCAGGCCCCGCAGCTCGCCAATGGCATCGTGCATGGCTTCCAGGGCACTGCGACCCAGGCTCGGGTCCGACGAATGACCGCTGCGGCCGAGGATATCGATGCGCTCCATCATCACCCCCTTGTGCAGGCGGATCGGCTTGAGCCCCGTAGGCTCGCCGATCACCGCCGCGCGCCCCAGGGGTCGGCCGGCTTGCGCCAAGGCCCGCGCCCCGGCCATGGAGCTTTCTTCGTCGCAAGTGGCGAGGACCAGCAGCGGCTGCTTGAAAGGCTGATCCAGCAGGGGCCGCACTGCCTCGATGATCAGGGCGAAGAAACCCTTCATGTCGCAACTGCCCAGGCCGACCCAGCGGCCGTCGACTTCGGTCAGCTTCAAGGGGTCGGTCTGCCACAGCGCGCTGTCATAGGGCACGGTGTCGCTGTGCCCAGCCAGTACCAGGCCGCCAGGGCCACTGCCGAAACTGGCCAGCAGGTTGAACTTGCCGGGGCTGACCTGCTGGATGTCACAGGCAAAACCCAGGTCGCCGAGCCAACCGGCCAGCAGGTCGATCACCGCACGGTTGGATTGATCCAGTGCTGCTTGAGTGCAGCTCACCGATGGCGCGGCGATCAGCGCGGCAAACTGATCCTTCATGGACGGCAGGGGCATGAGCTGTCTCCGGGAATCCCAATGTGAGGCCCATCATAGAGGCATCCCGCAAGCGGAAGGAACCGCCGCGGCACCTGCGGGCGCCTTGTCCTGTACACTGCACGGCCTTGGCAGCCAACTATTCCCCGGCTGCGCTCCCGATCCTGGATTTTCCGGCCATGCAGAAAGAAACCGAAATCAAACTCCGCGTCAGCCGCGAAACCCTCGCCGCCCTGCGCGAGCACCCGCTACTGAAAAAACGCAACAAAAGTGGCTGGGAACGCCGTGAACTGATGAATCAGTACTTCGACACCCCAGAACGCGACCTGGCCCGGGCCAAAGTCGCCCTGCGCCTGCGTCGCGACGGTGACGCGGTGATCCAGACCCTGAAGACCAGCGGCCAGAGCGTCGCCGGCCTGTCCGAACGCAACGAGTACGACTGGCAACTGGCCAAGGCCAAGCTGGACGTGAAAAAGCTCGAAGGCCAATGCTGGCCCGAAGCCCTGGCCGAACTGGACAAGAAGACCCTCAAGCCATTGTTCACCACGGATTTCGTCCGCGAGCGCGCGGAAATCGCCTGGGGCCGCGGCAAGGCCAAGGTGGTGATCGAAGCCGCCCTGGACTTGGGCCAAGTCATCGCCGGCAAGCAAAAGGAAGAAATCTGCGAGCTGGAACTGGAGCTGCGTGAAGGCGAACCGGCTGCCCTGCTGGAGTTGGCAGCGGAGCTGGCCCTGACCCTGCCGCTGATGCCCTGCGACATCAGCAAGGCCGAGCGCGGCTATCGCCTGTTCGACGCCGGCAGCTACTCCCTGAGCCTGCCCGCGCCGCAATTGAGCGCCGAGACGCCCCTGGACGAAGCTTTCGCCGCTCTGGCCTGGCACCTGCTGGGCAGCAGCCAGCGCCTGGCCGAGCAGTACCGCTTCAATGGCCACTGGCGCCTGCTGCAGGACTGGGTGGACAACCTTGCCGAGCTGCGAGCCCTGGCCAGCAGCCTGGGCCAGGCCGCACCGCGCCAGTCCACCGCTGAATTGCGCAGTGCCCTGGACGCCCTGCTGGAAGACTGGCGTCCGCTGGTACAGGCCGGCCTTGATGACGAAGACGTGCGCAAGGCCGCGCCGGAGCAGTTCATCGAAGAGTTGCAGGACGTGCGCTGGGGCCTGTTCTCGCTGAATACCTCGCGCTGGCTGCTGGCCCGGGCCTGGGCCGCTGACCGCAACACCCGGGGCAACCGCCAGGGCGCCGCACAGCTGGGCAGCTGGTTGCCACGCCTGCTGGCCGAGGAAGCCACCTCCCTGCAACTGCCGCGCTATCAGCAGCAACCGGAAGACCTGGCCGAGCAGTTGCCGCGCATTGAACGCATCCAGGCCTGGTTGCACCACGCCCGCTCCGCGCTGGAGATCCCGGAGCTGGACCGTCTCTATGGCGAGTTGAACAAACTGGCCCAGCTGGCCAACGAGCCGATCACCGACGAAGCCCTCGACGCCCGCAAGCAGCAGGCCATCGCGGTGTTCCAGAACCGTGCCTGGAAAACCCTCCTGCGCCTGTAACCCCGCCCCTCAGCGCATGACCGGCAGGCTGGTGGTGGACTTGATCTCCGACAGGGCAACGATCGAGTTCACCTCCTGGATACCCGGCACCATGGACAGCTTCTCGAAGAAGAAGCGTTCATAGGCTTCGATATCCGCGGTCACGATCCGCAGCAGAAAGTCCACCGCGCCCATCAGCACATAGCACTCCAGCACTTCCGGAAAACCGCGGATCGCCTCGGTGAACTCGGTGAAGTTGGAGCGCCCGTGAGCGTTGAGCTTGATCTCGGCGAAGATCTGCGTGTTGAGGCCGATCTTCTTGCGGTCCAGCAGGGTCACCTGGCCGCGGATCACCCCCTCCTCCTTCATCCGCTGGATCCGTCGCCAGCATGGCGACTGGGACAACCCCACCTGCTCGGCGATCTGCGCACTGGAAAGCGAGGCGTCCTCTTGCAGCAGCGCGAGGATGCGGCGGTCATAGGCGTCCAAGTCGCTATGCATAATAAATACCCATAAACATTAAAAATTGAATTGAACAATTCATATTCAAGCAAATAAACCCAATCTTAGATAAGAAATACCCGAAACCGAATGTAAAAATTTCTCCACTGACCTGGAGACCGCCATGCCCCCTTTCGAGCCAGCCCCCCGCGCCGATGCCTGGAACCTCAACAATGCTCACTGTCGCGTGCACTACCGGATAGTGGCCGACGCCGAGGCCGATGTGCTGTGCCGCATCCTCAACCACTTCGCCCTGCAGTTCCTGGTGCCGCAGCGGGTGTCGATGCAGCAGCAGGACGCCACGCTGTATATGGAGGTGGAACTCGACGACCTGAGCTGGCATCGGGCCCAGGTGATCGGCGCAAAGCTGCGCAACCTGATCAGTGTCTGTGACGTGGAGCTGGAGCTGGCGGAACCTTCGCGCCTGCAGGCCGCGGGTTGATCCCGGCAAAACCCTGCAACCCTTGGCAAGCATTCCCTTGAGGCCCCGGGGACTATTCTTGGCTGTTCGTGGTCAGAGACCCACATCTGGACAACAGCCCCAAGGAATCGCCCATGAGCGCCGCGCACCTTCCCCAGGACCGCTGGCTGGACCTCAGCGAACTGCTGCGTGAATTGCTGGCCCAGGGCCGCATCAGCCAGGATGCCGCCGAGCAGGCCATGAGCGTCCGGCATCAGGCAGCCGGTAACCTGCTGCATCCCCTGGAAGTGATCGCCGGCCAGCAATTGCCCGACCTGCAGCACCCCGGCGCACATCTGGACCTGGACAGCCTCACGGCCTGGCTGGCCCGGCAAGCCGGTCAGCCTTACCTGCGTATCGACCCCCTGCGCATCGACGTGGCCAGCATCACGCCGTTGATGTCCTTCGCCTTCGCCCAGCGGCACAAGATCCTTGCCGTGGCCGTGGATGGGCAGAGCGTTACCGTGGCCAGCGCCCAACCTTACGTCAGTGCCTGGGAAGCAGACCTGGCCCATGTTCTCAAGCGCACGGTGCGACGGGTGGTGGCCAGCCCGCTGGACATCCAGCGCCTGACCCTGGAGTTCTATCGCCTGGCCAAGTCGGTCAGCGGCGCCAGCAGCGAACAGAAAGCCAGTGGCCTGGGCAACTTCGAGCAACTGCTGAAACTGGGGGCCAGCGACCAGGAGCCGGATGCCGACGATGCGCACATCGTCAATATCGTCGACTGGCTGTTCCAGTACGCCTTTCAGCAAAGGGCCAGCGACATCCATATCGAACCCCGCCGCGAGCACGGCACCCTGCGCTTTCGCATCGATGGCGTATTGCACAACGTCTACCAGTTCCCGCCCCAGGTCACCCTGGCCATCGTCAGCCGCCTCAAGAGCCTGGGGCGCATGAACGTCGCGGAAAAGCGCAAGCCCCAGGATGGCAGGGTCAAGACGCGCACCCCCGACGGCAGCGAAATCGAGTTGCGGCTCTCGACCCTGCCCACGGCGTTCGGTGAAAAGCTGGTGATGCGCATCTTCGATCCCCAGGTCCTGCTCAAGGATTTCGACCAGTTGGGCTTTGGCACCGATGACCTGAGCCGCTGGCAAGCCATGACCACCCAGGCCCACGGCATCATCCTGGTCACCGGGCCCACCGGCTCGGGCAAGACCAGCACCCTCTACACCACCCTGAAGAAGCTCGCGACCCCCGAGGTCAACCTGTGCACCATCGAGGACCCGATCGAGATGATCGAACCGGCGTTCAACCAGATGCAGGTCCAGCACAATATCGACCTGAGTTTTTCCAGCGGCGTGCGCGCACTGATGCGCCAGGACCCCGACATCATCATGATCGGCGAGATCCGTGACCTTGAGACTGCGGAAATGGCCATCCAGGCCGCACTTACCGGGCACCTGGTGCTGTCTACCCTGCACACCAACGACGCCCCCGGCGCCATCAGCCGACTGCTGGAACTGGGCGTGCCCCATTACCTGATCAAGGCCACCCTGATCGGGGTCATGGCCCAGCGCCTGCTGCGCACCCTCTGCCCGTACTGCAAGGTTCCCGCCCAGCTGACGGCGGATGACTGGGAAAGCCTGACCGGAACCCGGCACCTGCCACCCGCTGCCGGCGGCCAGCGCGCGGTGGGCTGCGCCGAATGCCGGGGTACCGGTTACCACGGACGCACCGGGGTCTACGAAATCATGCCCTTGGGTTCCCCCCTCAAAGCCCTGATCCATCGCGACCTGGATCTTGCCCGCCTGCACCACCAGGCCTGCGCGGACGGCATGCGCAGCCTGCGCCTGGCTGCCGCGCACAAGGTTGTCCAAGGCCTGACCAGCCTTGAGGAAGTGCTACGGGTCACGCCCGGCAACCAGCCCCCATAGCGGCACAGGAGGCGAACCCCAGGCGCTGGACTACGCTTGAGTCACCGCCGAGATAAGCAGGGAGCCCGGTATGAACATTCGTCAAAACATGCTCGCCACCGGGGTTGTCAGCCTCCTGGCCATTGCCCTGGTGGCCGGGCTGGGTTTATGGGGCCAGTCACGCCTGGCGCGGGCACTGGTGGACAACGAACTCAACGCCAGCGCCCTGCGCAACCACCTGGAGGCCGACATGATGCACGACGCCCTGCGGGCCGATGTGCTGGAGGCCCTGAGCAGCCAGCCCGGCGATGCCGCCGCTGGCGAAGAGGTCCGCAATAGCCTGCGCGAACACGGCGACTGGTTCCGCAAGGCCCTGGCGGAAAACGCCAAGTTGCCCCTGGCACCGGAAATCCGCAACGCCATCACCGAGCTGCAGCCGGTGCTGGAAAACTACATTCATGCCGCCGAGAACATCGCCGGGCAGGCCCTCAAGGACCCACAGGCCGCGCGCCTGCAAATGCCGGAGTTCTCCCAGCGCTTCAGCGAAGTGGAGAGCCGCAACGCCGCCCTCAGCAGCCAGATCGAAGCCAGCACCGCCCAAACCCGCGAACTCAGTGAAAGTGCGGTCCGCCAGGCCGCCTGGTGGCTGATCGGCGGCAGCCTGCTGGCCGCCCTGGCACTGGCCCTGTTGACCCGGCAGCTGCTCACCCGGGTGCTCAAACCCCTGGAAAAATCCGTGGCCACCGCCCGGGCCATTGCCCAGGGCAACCTGACCACGCCCATCAGCGTCGACAGGCATGACGAGGCCGGCCAACTGCAACAGGCCCTTGGAGAAATGCAAGACAACCTGCGGCAGATGATCACCACCATCCGCCATGAAAGCGAAGAGTTGCGCGGCCGCTCCCACAGCCTCAGCGACACGTCGCTGAGCATTGCCGACGGCGCCAGCGAACAGGCCGACGGCGCCACCAACATGGCCGCCGCCATGGAGCAGATGATCAGCAATATCGCCCAGGTGGCCGAACACGCGCGCAATGCCCAGGGCATTGCCGCCCAGTCCGAATCCCTGGCCGGTAGCGGCGGCCAGGTAATCCTCGGGGTCGTGGACGGCATGAGCCATATTGCCGAGGCGGTGAACCAGTCTTCCCGCAGCATCACCGCCCTGGGCCAGTCCTCGGAAGAGATCCACTCGATCATCCAGGTAATCAACGGCATCGCCGAGCAGACCAACCTGCTGGCCCTGAACGCCGCCATCGAAGCCGCCCGGGCCGGGGAAGCCGGCCGGGGGTTCGCCGTGGTGGCTGACGAAGTGCGCAATCTGGCAGCCCGCACCGCACAGTCCACCCGGGAAATCACCGGCATGATCGAACGCATCCGGGAAACCACCGAACAAGCCGTGAACAGCATGCAAACCGGGGTCAGCCGGGTCAACGACGGGGTCCAGATGGCCCAGCAGGCGGGCACCTCGATCAATGAGATCCGCCAGGGCGCCCAGCGCTCGGCGGTGATGGTGGAGGAGATTTCCCTCACCATCGGCGAGCAGTCCAAGGCCAGTAGCGAAGTGGCGCAACGGGTGGAGATGATCAGCCTGGTAGCCCGGCGCAACAGCCAGGCCATGCGTGAGCTGACCCAGACCGTGGAGCAGATGGAAAACTCCGTGGCCACCTTGCAGACCTCGGTCACCCGCTTCCAACTGTGAGGCCACGGGCACGCCGGTGATGTGTGTCCTGATGATGCAAGGGCCACGGTATCTCTGCGCGCGACCGGGCGCCGCCGTACACTCGCCCCCTGTGCCCCTTGATCACATCTGAGCAGGAGAATGTTATGCAGATCGGAAGCGTGTTGTTACTTTTCGTCGGCCTCGCCGTGGCCATCGTCTTCATGGGTTTCAAGGTCGTGCCCCAGGGCTACCAATGGACCGTGGAACGCTTCGGCCGCTACACCAACACCCTGAAGCCGGGGCTGAACATCATCATTCCGGTGATGGATCGCATCGGGCGCAAGATCAACGTGATGGAAAGCGTGCTGGATATCCCACCCCAGGAAGTCATCACCGCCGACAACGCCACGGTGCAGATCGACGCCGTGTGTTTCTTCCAGGTGGTCAACACCGCCCAGGCCGCCTATGAGGTCAACAACCTCGAGCATGCCATCCGCAACCTACTGCAAACCAATATCCGTACGGTGCTCGGTTCCATGGAACTGGACGCCATGCTCAGCCAACGTGACGGCATCAACGAGAAACTCCTGCGAACCGTCGATGAGGCCACCGCCCCCTGGGGGATCAAGATCACCCGGATCGAAATCAAGGACATCAGCCCACCCGCCGACCTGATGGCGGCCATGTCCGGGCAGATGAAGGCCGAGCGGGTCAAGCGTGCGCAGATCCTCGAAGCCGAAGGCCTGCGGGCCGCCGCCATCCTTACCGCAGAAGGCAAGAAGCAGGCACAGATTCTTGAAGCCGAGGGCGAACGCCAGGCGGCATTCCTCGAATCCGAAGCCCGGGAGCGCCAGGCCGAAGCCGAGGCCCGGGCGACCCAAGTGGTGTCCGAGGCGATTGCTACCGGCAACGTCCAGGCGATCAACTACTTCGTCGCGCAGAAATACATCGATGCCCTGGGCAAACTGGCGTCGGCCAACAACAGCAAGGTGATCCTGATGCCCCTGGAGGCCAGCCAGGTCATCGGCGCCGTGGGCGGCATCGGCGAGATCGTCAAGGCCACGTTCGACAGCAAGAAGGTCTGAGGCAGGCTTCATGTTGGCATTTGTGCAAGCTCTATCGTTCTGGGACTGGCTGGCCCTTGGCACCATCCTGCTGATCTTCGAAGTATTCGGGGCCGGCGGCTACCTGCTGTGGATCGGCCTCGCAGCCGCCACAGTCGGGGTCCTGACCTTTCTCATTCCCGGCCTGTCATGGGAGGTGCAGTTCCTCCTGTTCGGCCTGCTGTCGGTGCTCACCGCACTGTACTGGTGGCGCCGCCAGCGCAGCGTGGTACGCCCCAGCGATCAGCCGAACCTCAACCTGCGGGGCCAGGAGCTGATCGGCAAGACCTTTGTGGTGCACCAGGCGATTGTGGACGGCCGCGGGCGGATCAAGGTGGCCGACGGCGTGTGGATCGCCAAGGGGGCCGACGCCCCCGTGGGCGCCCGGGTGCGGGTGGTGGGCCAGGAAGGCGCAATCCTGTTGGTCGAAAACCTTGACTGATGAGTCACGGAACTCCGCGGGGTTATCTAGAATCAAACGATGCAGATACCCCCTTTCGGAGTCACCCATCATGCGTCTGAAAATTGCTGTCGCCACCCTTGCCCTGCTGTCTCTTCCCGTTGGTTCGGCAATGGCCGACACCTTCTGGCGTAACGTCATTTCCTCCGGGGCCACCACCGGCTCCACCTACCTGACCTTCAAGGACCACAAGTTGATCGTCGCCGCCCAGGATGACGCCGGCAGCTTCGTTGCCAGCGATGGCAGCATTCGCGGCCCGTACCTGGAAGCCGCCATGCAGAAAGTCCGCGCCGACAACCCCGGCCTCAAGGCCACCGACATGGAACTGGCCAACGCCATCCTGGCGAAGAACGCTGTCGCTCAGGAGTAACCGTTGCCCCAGGGATGGCCGACAGCAAACGCCGACCCCAGGGTCGGCGTTTTTGTGTGCCCGATCAGCCGGCTAGACCCCAGGTGTGCGGGACACTGCAGCCAGGCCGGCCAGGGCATAACTCATCATGTGCTCGATCAACGCCGGTGGATCCAGCTCCAGGCCGGGCAACACATTGCGCGCCAGCGGCTGATGGGCGATCAGCAGGAACAGGCAGGGCGCAAAAACGCTGACGGCGCTGCGCAGGGTAACCGGGTCCTCAGGCGATAGATCCATGATCTGGCCGAGGATGGTGCGCACGATCTTCGCCTTGGGAAACGCCTGCTCCTCCAGGATCGCCGGCAGCACCGCGGAGGGTGACAACAGTTCGCGGGTCAGGACTTTCAGCGCCCAGCCCTCACGCTGGTTGCCAAGCCCCTCGATGAGCACGGTGATGATCGCCCGCAGCTTGTCCTCGGGGCTGCCCTGGCTTTCACTCAGGCTGATCATGGTCTCGATCCGCACCAGGCGGTCGTGGGCCTCGCGCAGCACCGCCCGATACAGGCCGTCCTTGTTCTCGAAGTGGTAGTTGACCGAGGCGTTGTTGGCCCTGGAGTTCTCGCAGATCTGCTTGCTGGTGGTGTTGGCGTACCCCAGCTCAGCAAAAAGCTGGCCGGCCGTCTCCAGGATCTGTTGGCGGGTAGCCTGGCCATCCTGACGCGGCGTACGGGCCGCAGTTGGCTGCGGGGAAGCGGAAACGGCCATAGGCGCTCTCACTAAGTTAAATTCAAATTTGACTTTTGTTTATGGACTGCTTAGCTACAAAGCGCCAGTTTCTCGTTCAATTCCGTCAAGGGTTGCAGCGAAATGGCGGCTATCTGTCAATTCACGCCAAAGGATATCAGCATGGAAGCGCGCAACATGACTCCCTTCACCTACTTCTCACTGCCCATGCAGAAGCTGTTCCTACGCAATCAGGCGGCGGTCAGGAACAAGCCCTACGCCAAGTATTTCCGGTCGGAAATGCGCGTGCCGCTGTCCGCCGTCCGCAAGATTCAGCAAGGCCCCATGGCCCTGGAAGACACCCTGACCCCGAGCATCGAGGACATCAATCGCCTGCTCGAACCGGACTTTGTCAGCGAGGAATCCGGTTACGCCCTGCTACCGGGCCCGATGGCCTACGTGCAAAGCCGCAAGTTCTTCCCCGGCTGCACCGCGCAGATGTTCAAGTGGTGGTTCATCTGGCACCCCGCGGAATCGGAGCGCTACACCCTGTGGTTCCCCTATGCCCATGTCAGCAACCCATGCGTGCACCACCAGCGCCTGTGCGATGAGTCCCTGAGTTTTGAGGAACGGCTGTATGGCAACACCTTCTGCGCATCGGAATATGTCGGTGATCGCCTGATGCACCTGCATATCGACTTCCAGCAGCCGGCCAGCCTGGGCCTGAACACCGATCTGTATCGCGAAGCGAAGATCGACGGCAGTGTCAGCGCCCTGATGAGCCTGGCGGATCATCCTGAGGTACCGGTGTCGTTGATGGTGCATCTGTTCAAGGAAGTACCGGACGGCATGTACCTGACCAGCCGTTACTGGGTCGGGGCGCACCCGTCGATGGCCCGCTTTCCTGGGGCAGAAAAGGCTGCATCGCTGCTGAAGGAAAATGGCTTTGGCGAGGCCGAACTGGAGACCCTGGCCTACGAGTTCGCGGTGCACGACATGTGTGAGTTCAATCATCTGGCCAGCTTCCTGCCGGACCTGTATCGAGAGTTTGGCACCCCCGCAGCCTGAAACAACAGCCATTAAGCCCGAGAAACTCCAGGGCTTAATGGCTCGAAAGGATCAACGTTGCGTACCAGGACAAACACCGTTGATCAGCAGAGAAGTGAACTCCTCGATGTCCTGTTCCACCGTCAGTTGCTCAGTCAACAGCCGATACCAGCAAAAGCCGAAGATCATATCCAGCAGTAATTCACGGTTGGTGTCCTTGGGCAGCTCGCCGTTGCTGATGGCATTTTCCACCAGTTTTTTCGGCATTTCCCTTCTGCGCTCCATGAACTGATCCTTGAGCTGGGTCAAGGTTGCGGGATCCAGTTGCGCTTCGGCGATCACACAGCGAAAGGCTTCGCCGCAAATAGTCTCCCTCCAGACTTTCCAGAGATTTCGCAGCAAAAAGTCGAGATCTGCCTTGAACGAGCCGAGATCAGGAAACTTTCTGACTTGTTCGCTCTCGTTTTCATAAACCTCGGCGATCAACGCCGCCTTGTTCGTCCACCAGCGATAGATAGTTGGCTTGCTGGCCCCCGCCCGACGGGCGACGGACTCGATACTGAGCCCGGAATAGCCGCATTCCTTAAGGATTTCGATGGTGGAAGTGAGAATGGCTTTATGAGTATGGGGACTTCGCAAAGAGCCGATGGAGCTGCGAGAGGGGGTACGAGCCACAATAAAAAATCTCCAGGCAGGGCGCTTGACAAACGCAACGCAGGGTATAGGATTCCCTCGAATCGAAATGAAACGGTCCGTTTCGTTTCATTCTTGAAAGAATCATGAATTTCTTACACCGATCTATCTAGTTTTTAAAATATCGCGTAAGGGTTGAGCAGCTCAGGCCTTGTAACTTGGAGTTCCTCGAATTCGAGGCTTCGGCCCTTTTCCCTTAAGAGATTAGATCGTCTGAAATTATTACTAAACGAAACGTTCCGTATCATAGCACAGTGAGGTGAATAAAAACAGCTTTCGAGTGGGTTTTCCCCTATTTGGAGTCTGCTGTTAAACCGCTCTGGCCTGCAGGTTTCATCAGGTGTGGCCAGGAGAAAGGCAGCAAAACTGTTTTCCGTATGTTTCAAGGGTGCTTCTGAGCAGGCACGACCCAGTTTTCTGAAAAGAATGGAATCAAGAGGAAAATGAACGTGAAAAAGATAGGTATTGTCAGCTATGGCGCGGGTATTCCGGTATGCCGCCTGAAAGTCCAGGAAGTGATCAACGTCTGGAAAAACACCGACCTCAAGCTGGTGGAGGAAAACCTCGGCGTCACGGAAAGAGCCGTGCTGCAACCGGATGAAGATGTCATCACCCTCGGGGTGCTGGCGGCGCAACGGGCCCTGGATAAAGCCCCCGGTCATCAGATCGAAGCCCTGTACCTGGGCACCTGCACCAATCCCTATGACTCACGGGCCTCGGCTTCGATCATCCTGGAAATGCTCGGCAGCGGCTACGACGCCTATTGCGCCGACGTGCAGTTCGCCGGCAAGTCCGGAACTTCTGCCCTGCAGATCTGCCAGGCGCTGGTGGCTTCCGGCATGACGGGCAGCGCCCTGGCCATCGGCGCCGACACCATCAACCGCAACACCGCGCCGGGCGACCTGACCGAATCCTATGCCGGGGCCGGAGCCGCTGCGCTGCTGATCGGCAGCCAGGATGTCATCGCCGAATTCGACGCCAGCTTCTCTTGCGCCGCCGATGTCGCCGACAACATCCGCCCCCAGGGCGATCGCTACATTCGTTCGGGCATGGGCCTGGGCTCGGACAAGAACAGCATCGGCCTGGAAGACCAGACCCGCCGCGCCGCCGAAGGCCTGATGGCCAAGCTGCACACCAGCCCCGCCGACTATGACTATGTGGTGTTCCAGCAAAACCTGGTGTCCACGCCCTACTCCCTGGCCAAGCACCTGGGCTTCAACCCCAAGCAGGTGGAACCGGGCATCTATGCCGGCAACGTTGGCGATGCCGGATCGGCCAGCCCGCTGCTCGGCCTGATCAACGTACTGGACCAGGCACGCCCGGGGCAGAAAATTCTTTTGGTGTCCTACGGTTTCGGCGCCGGCAGCGACGCCATCGCCCTGACCGTCACCGACGCCATCGAGCAGTACCAGAAGCACAACAAGCCTCTGCGCGAACTGCTGGAATCCAAGATCTACGTCGACTACGGCACGTCCATCAAGTACGAGTT
Organism: Pseudomonas sp. GW823-FHT02C05; assembly: GCF_058797595.1. NCBI lineage: Bacteria > Pseudomonadati > Pseudomonadota > Gammaproteobacteria > Pseudomonadales > Pseudomonadaceae > Pseudomonas > Pseudomonas sp. GW823-FHT02C05. Next base: position 378,729 of record NZ_JBXAJU010000004.1, read on the forward strand.
CAAGTACCTGCGGGCTGACTACGCCCTGACCGCCTATCTCTGATTACGCCTGTCTACGCAAGGAGCATGCACATGTGCGCACGTCGTGTTGCAATCGTTTCGGCCGCCTATACGCCGAAACCCGGAAGTTCACGAGTTCGGCAGACGTTCAAGGAAATGATCGTCGAGTCCGCCTACAAGGCACTCAAGGACGCCAAGATGCACCCCCGGGAAATCCAGGCCGTGGCCTATGGTTATCACGGTGAAGGCATTTCCGAATATGGCGGCCTGGGCCCGACCATTTCCGACGCCCTGGGCATCAGCCCGGCGCCGACCTTCATGAGCACCGCCAACTGCACCAGCAGCTCGGTGTCGTTCCAGATGGGCCACCAGATGGTGGCGTCCGGGGAGTACGACATCGTCCTATGCGGCGGCTTCGAGAAGATGACCGATCACTTCAACTACGCCGAATACATCGGCTCCAGCACTGAATGTGAATACGATTATTTCCTCGGCATTTCCCACACCGATGCCTTCGCCCTGGCCACCGCCGAGTACTTCCAGAAGTTCGGCTATGCCGGTCGCGAGGCCGACGTACTGGCCACCTTCGGCCGGCAGATGCGCATCTACGCACAGAACACCCCCACCGCCACCCGTTATGGCCAGCCGATTCCATCCCTGGAAGTGTTGAAGAACAGCGAAGCCTGCGGCTCGATGCTGGCCTGGGGCGAAGCCAGTGGCTGCGCGATCCTGGTGGCCGAACACCTGGCCCACAAGTACACCGATAAACCGGTGTTCGTACGCGGTTGCGCCTATACCGGGGTCTCCCACTATTTCGGTACGCGCTTTCACAACCCGACCCTGCATCATCCGGGCCTGCCCAAGGATGTGGGCATGGCGGTTTCGGCCAACTCCATCGCCTGTGCGGAGATCGCCTACAAGAAAGCCGGGATCACCGCCAAGGACATCGACGTGGCCCAGGTCTACGACCTGCTCGGCGCCGGGCTGATCCAGATGGAGTCCATGGGCATCTGTGGCAAGGGCCAGGCCGGCGACTTCGTGCTCGAAGGCGGCATCGCCCTGGATGGCCAGCTGCCGCTCAATACCGACGGCGGCAACATCGGCCGCGGCCATGCCTCCGGCTGCGACGGCATCCTGCACATCACCGAGCTGTTCCGGCAGCTGAGGGGTGAATCCGACAACCAGGTCAAGGGCGCGCGCATCGGCGTGTCGCAGAACCTTGGCGGTTACGCGGCGCACAACTCAGTGATTGTCCTCTCGAACGACTAAGGAGCCCGGACCATGTCCATGTACCCAGAACAGATCCACAGAATGACCACCGCCAGCATGCTTCGCGAATGGCGCGAGCATGGCGGCAAGTACCGCCTCGAAGGCAGCCAGTGCGAAGAATGCAACGAAATCTTCTTCCCCCGGCGCACCGTCTGCGGCGCTTGCAACTCCCTGAGTGTGAAGCCGTATCGCTGCGCGCGCAGTGGCAAGATCGAGGTCATGGCCCCGGCCGAGAACCCGATCCTGGCCGCCATGGGCTATGGCGAAACCGTGCCGCGCATCATGGCCATGGTGCGCCTGGACGACGGCCTGGTGATCGCTTCGGAAATCGTCGATGTGTGCGATCAGCAACAGCTGAAAGTCGGTGCGCCGGTGCGCATGGTGATCCGCAAGCATGTGCGCGAAAGCAACCTGGCCTGGCAATACGCTTATAAGTTCGTACTCGATATATAAGTTGTTATTCAAGGTGCCTTTATATAAGGCACCTTGAAGTTAGCCATTAAAATAAAATCCAACTTAAAAGTTACATCAACGGCAACTTCACGCCCCGAAGTTGCCTTAAGGCCCTGATTTCCTTTAGGGCCTACAGATTCCTGTGCCTATAAACGGGGACTATCCCCACCCCTTAACTTGTTGGCTTACTTAAAGCCAAGGACCCATCATGTCTACACTTTGCCTTCCACACGTCATGTTTCCGCAACACAAGATCACCCAGCAACAGATGGTCGATCACCTGGAAAACCTGCACGCCGACCATCCACGCATGGCCCTGGCCAAGCGCATGATCGCCAACACCGAAGTCAACGAGCGCCACCTGGTGTTGCCGATCGACGAACTGGCAGTGCACACCGGTTTCACCCACCGCAGCATCGTCTACGAGCGTGAAGCCCGGCAGATGTCGTCGGCCGCGGCGCGCCAGGCCATCGAGAATGCCGGGCTGCAGATCAGCGACATTCGCATGGTGATCGTCACTTCCTGCACCGGCTTCATGATGCCGTCGCTGACCGCGCACCTGATCAACGACCTGGCCCTGCCGACCTCCACCGTGCAGTTGCCGATCGCCCAGCTGGGCTGCGTGGCCGGTGCCGCGGCCATCAACCGCGCCAACGACTTCGCCCGGCTCGATGCCCGCAACCACGTCCTGATCGTGTCCCTGGAGTTCTCCTCGCTGTGCTATCAGCCGGACGACACCAAGCTGCACGCCTTCATCTCCGCGGCGCTGTTCGGCGATGCGGTATCCGCCTGCGTGCTGCGCGCCGATGACCAGGTCGGCGGCTTCAAGATCAAGAAGACCGAGTCGTACTTCCTGCCCAAGAGCGAGCACTACATCAAGTACGACGTGAAGGACACCGGCTTTCACTTCACCCTCGACAAGGCGGTGATGAACTCCATCAAGGACGTGGCACCGGTCATGGAGCGGCTCAACTACGAGAGCTTCGAACAGAACTGTGCGCACAACGACTTCTTCATCTTCCACACCGGTGGTCGCAAGATCCTCGACGAGCTGGTGATGCACCTGGACCTGGCATCCAACCGGGTCTCGCAATCGCGCAGCAGCCTGTCGGAAGCCGGCAACATTGCCAGCGTGGTGGTGTTCGACGTGCTCAAGCGGCAGTTCGATTCCAACCTCAATCGCGGCGACATCGGCCTGCTGGCAGCCTTCGGCCCGGGGTTCACCGCGGAAATGGCGGTGGGCGAGTGGACCGCCTGATGTGACTGCCTGTGCCTGTCCCACCTGACGTTGCCGGGCTGCATGGCAACGTCGGGTGGCCTCCCACGGCGCTTGCGCCGGGTTCATGGTTTCACAAGGAAGCTGAGCGATGAACACTGGAATGCCAACCACGGCTGCCAACAGCCGTTACGAAAGATCCATGGTGCTGTTGCTGTCACTGAGTTTCGGGCTGGTGGGGCTGGATCGCTTCATCATCCTGCCGCTGTTTCCGGTGATCATGCACGACCTGCAACTGGACTATCAGGACCTGGGCTACCTGTCCGCCGCGCTGGCCTTCACCTGGGGGCTGTCCGCCCTGGGCATGGGCAGCGTGATCGAGCGCCTGGGCACCCGCCGCGTGCTGGTGACCTCGATTGCCGTGCTTTCGCTACTGTCCGGTTTTTCCGCGCTGGCCACCGGCGTGCTGGGGCTGGTGATTCTGCGCGGGCTGATGGGCATCTGCGAGGGTGCCTTCACCCCCACCAGCATCATTGTCACCAATGAAGTCTCGCGCCCCGACCGGCGCGGGCTGAACCTGGGTATCCAGCAGGCGCTGTTCCCGATTCTCGGCCTGTGCCTGGGGCCGCTGATCGCCGCTTACCTCCTGCAAATCACTGGCTCGTGGCGTGCGGTGTTCGCCATCATTTCCCTGCCGGGCCTGCTGCTGGCCGGCTACCTGTGGAAAATCTACCGACCGCTGCCGGCGCCCCAGGCCGACCGCACCGCAGGCACCTGGCTGGCGGCTTTCAAGAGCGGCAACGTGAGCCTGAACATCCTGATCATGTTCTGCATACTCACCTGCCAGTTCGTCCTCTGCGCCATGCTGCCCAGCTACCTGACCGACCATATGCACCTGGAAACCCTGTCCATGGCCTTCGTCATCTCGGCCATCGGCGTGGGCGGCTTCATCGGCCAATTGATCATCCCCGGCATGTCCGACCGTCTCGGGCGCAAGCCGGTGGTGTCGGTGTGCTTCATGACCAGCAGCACCCTGGTGGGCCTGCTGATCGTCAGCCCGCCCCTTCCCTGGCTGCTGTTCCTGCTGCTGTTCCTGCTGTCGTTCTTCAACTTCAGCCTGATCTGCATGACGGTCGGCCCGCTGACCAGCGAATCGGTCACCCCGGCCCTGCTGCCGACGGCGACCGGAATCGTGGTGGGGTTCGGCGAGATCCTGGGTGGCGGGTTGTCACCGGCCGTGGCCGGGTTCGCCGCCAGCCATTTCGGCCTGCCATCGATCCTGTACGTGGCCCTGAGCGGCAGCCTGGCCGGCTTGCTGCTGTCATTCCTGCTCAAGGAACAGGCCCTCGAACCGCGCCGTTCGCGCGTGCGCGAAGCGCTGCCCATCCTCCCCGCCCCCTTGCCCCTGAAGGACTAGAGAATCATGGACGATTACCTGCTGTTGCTGGATGTCTGCCACAAGGACCAGCGCGCCATCGGGCTGTTCGACTTTCACAATGGCCGCAGCGTGCGGGCCTATTCCGAACACGGCAGGCTGTACGAGACCCTGCTGTTCTGCAGCCGTCGCCATCTGGGCTGGAGCGAACACCTGCGCAGCCTCGCGCCCCACCCGCAACTGCCCGCGGACGGCCCCCAGCAAGGCCCGTTGCGCCCACCGCTCAAGCCTCGGGACAACCTGCTGGTGCAGGTCAGCGAAGTCACCCTGAACACTCCGCACACCCGCCAGGGCTGGTTCTACAAGGGCAATGGCAGCCTGCTGAAGACCGACGGCGAGCCGCTGATGATTCCGTACCACGCCCAGAGCATTTCCAGCCAGCCCGGGGTGGTGTGCGTGTACCTGGTGGACCCCTTCGGCCAGTTGCGCTTTGTCGGCTTCAGCCTCGGCCACGACATTCACGACCCGTTGCTGAGCCATCAGGACGCCAGTTCCTGCGCGCAATCGCGGTTGCGCCAGTGCGCCATCGCCCCGGCGCTGATCCTCGGCGAACTGCAGAACAGCCTGTCACTCAATGTCCGGGTCGAACGCCAGGGCACGCCGTTGCCGCAGCGCAGCTATCGCCTCGACCAGCAGAACTGGTGGGCTATTCGCAAATACTCCCAGGCCTTCCTCGAACAGCACGAACAGTTCCTGCAACCGGGCATGGTCCACTATGTGTTCCACAGCGCCAGCCGGCGCGAGAGCGACCTGCAGTTGCAGCACGGTGACTGGCTGGACCTGGACTGCCCGGAGCTGGAACTGGGCCTGAGCAACCAGGTGATCGAGGAAGAGTTGCTGCACCTCTATCCCCTGGAAACCCAACCTGCCCGTGCCAGTAGCCATGGCAGCCAGCCGGCGCGGACGCGCCACCACTACTGAGGCCCGTTCAGCGGTAGTCCGCCAGCGGCACGCAGGCGCAGAACAGGTTGCGGTCGCCATAGACGTTGTCCACCCGGTTCACCGCCGGCCAGTACTTGTGGGCCCGGGTATGGGCGGTGGGCAGCACCGCCTGTTCGATACTGTAGGAGCGCTCCCAGACTCCGGTGATATCCGCCAGGGTATGGGGAGCGCCCTTGAGCGGGTTGTCCTCGGCCGGCCAGTTGCCCTCCTGCACCTGGGCGATCTCGGCGCGGATGCTCAGCATGGCTTCGATAAAACGGTCGAGCTCGGCCTTGGATTCGCTTTCCGTGGGCTCCACCATCAGGGTGCCCGGCACCGGGAAGGACATGGTCGGGGCATGGAAGCCGTAGTCCATCAAGCGCTTGGCCACGTCTTCCTCGCTGATCCCGGTCTGGGCCTTGAGCGGGCGCAGATCGAGGATGCATTCGTGGGCCACCCGGCCGTTGCGGCCGCTGTAGAGCACCGGGAAGGCACCGCTCAATTGCTCGGCCAGATAGTTGGCCGCAAGGATCGCCACCTCGCTGGCATCCGCCAGCTGCGGCCCCATCAGGGCGATGTACATCCAGCTGATGGGCAGGATGCTCGCACTGCCCCAGGGCGCTGCGCTGACGGCGCCGTTCTCCGGTAAAGGCCCGTCGATGGGCACCACCGGGTGGTTGGCGACAAACGGCGCCAGGTGCGCGCGCACGCCAATCGGCCCCATGCCCGGGCCACCGCCGCCATGGGGAATGCAGAAAGTCTTGTGCAGGTTCATGTGCGAGACATCGGCGCCAATGTCCGCCGGCCGGGCCAGGCCTACCTGGGCGTTGAGGTTGGCGCCGTCCATGTACACCTGGCCGCCGTGGCTGTGGATAACTTCGCAGATCTGGCTGATGCCCTCTTCGTACACGCCGTGGGTGGAAGGGTAGGTAGCCATCAGGCACGACAGGCGCTCGCCGGCCGCCTGGGCCTTGGCCTTCAAGTCTTCCAGGTCGACGTTGCCGGCCTCGTCGCACTCGACGATCACCACCTGCATCCCGGCCATCTGCGCCGAGGCCGGGTTGGTGCCGTGGGCCGACGCCGGGATCAGGCAGACATGCCGGCCGCCTTGCCGGCGGCTCTCGTGGTAGCGACGAATCGCCAGCAGCCCGGCGTACTCGCCCTGGGCCCCGGAGTTGGGCTGCATGCAGATGGCGTCGAAACCAGTGATGGCACACAGCCAACGCTCCAGCTCCGCGATCAGCAGGCCATAGCCGGCAGCCTGCTCCCGGGGTGCGAAGGGATGCAGGTTGGCGAACTCCGGCCAGGTGATGGGGATCATCTCGCTGCTGGCATTGAGCTTCATGGTGCAGGAGCCCAGGGGAATCATCGACTGGTTGAGCGCCAGGTCCTTGTTCTCCAGCTGCTTGAGGTAGCGCAACATTTCGGTTTCGCTGTGATGGGCACTGAACACCGGGTGGGTCAGGTAGCGCGTGCGTCGCAGCAGCGGGTCGGGAATCCCCGACTCCAGCGCCTCGGCGTCCAGGCTGCTGACATCCAGCCCGTGGTCGGCACCCAGGAACACGTCGAACAAACGGGCCACGGTGCTTTCGTCACAGGTTTCATCCAGGCTCAGCCCCAGCCGGCCACGGCCGAGAATCCGCAGGTTGATCTGCTGCGCCCTGGCGCTTTCGATGATCGCCGTCTGGCTGCCGCCGACCTCCAGGGTCAGGGTGTCGAAGAAGTGCCGATTGACCCTGGCAATGCCGTGGCGCTCCAGGCCGACCGCGAGGATGCAGGTCAGCCGGTGTACCCGCTGGGCAATGCGCTTGAGCCCGGCCGGGCCGTGATAGACGGCGTAGAAACCAGCGATATTGGCCAGCAGCACCTGGGCGGTGCAGATGTTCGAGTTGGCCTTCTCGCGGCGGATATGCTGCTCGCGAGTCTGCAAGGCCATGCGCAGGGCCACCTGGCCGCGGGCATCCTTGGACACGCCGATGATGCGCCCGGGCATCGCGCGCTTGTACTCGTCGCGGCAGGCGAAAAACGCCGCATGGGGGCCGCCGTAGCCCATGGGCACGCCGAAGCGCTGGGACGAACCGAGCACCACGTCGGCCCCCAGTTCGCCCGGCGGGGTCAGCAACAACAGGCTGAGCAGGTCGGCCGCGACACAGGCCAGGGCCTGCTGGGCGTGCAACTGGTCGATCAGCGGCCGCAGGTCGCGGATCTCGCCATGGGTGTCCGGGTACTGCAGCAACGCGCCGAACACCTGGTGCCCGGACAATTCGTCGACCCCGCCGACCACCAGCTCGAAACCGAAGCCTTCGGCCCGGGTGCGGACCACGGAAATGGTTTGCGGGTGGCAGTGTTCATCGACAAAGAACAGGTTGCTCGAAGACTTGCTCACGCGCTTGGCCAGGGCCATGGCTTCGGCGGCGGCGGTGGCTTCGTCCAGCAACGAGGCGTTGGCCAGGTCCAGGCCGGTGAGGTCGATGGTCATCTGCTGGAAATTCAACAAGGCTTCGAGCCGGCCCTGGGCGATTTCCGGCTGGTAGGGGGTATAGGCGGTGTACCAGCCGGGGTTCTCCAGCACGTTGCGCAGGATCACCGTCGGCGTCAGGGTGGCGTGGTAACCCATGCCGATCAGGCTGGTCCAGACCTGGTTCTGCCCGGCATAACCCTTGAGCCTGGCCAGGGCGGCCGCTTCGTCCAGGGCCGGCGGCAGGTCCAGTGCGCGGTTGAAGCGGATTCCCGGCGGCACCGTCTGCTCGATCAGTTCGGCCCGGCTGCCCAGCCCGAGGCTGGCGAGCATCGCTTGCTGCTCCTCGGCGTCGGGCCCCAGGTGCCGGTTGAGAAAAGCGTTGGGCTCGCGTAACTGGCTCAAAGATAGCAACTGGGACATGACCGGCTCTCTCCGATAAACGGCGCTCAGCGTCGCTGCAACAGGGTGCCAAGCAGCATAGCAGTCGATTTCCCGCGTCGATGCTCTGGCGTCCCGGGGCAATCGGTACCATCATGCTCGACGTCAACGCGCCAGCCCCGGCGCATCGCAACCTGTGCCCCTATCGTCCGCTTATCGGGTGTCCCATCGTCATGAGCCAACTGCCTTTCCTGCCGTTCTCCAAACCCACCATCGATGAACCCACCATCGCCGCTGTCGGCGAAGTCCTGCGTTCGGGCTGGATCACCAGCGGCCCCAAGGTCCAGGCCTTCGAAGCCCAGCTCTCGGAGTTTTTCGGCGGGCGCACGGTACGCACCTTCAACTCCGGCACCTGCACCATGGAGATCGCCTTGCGCATTGCCGGCATCGGTGCCGGTGATGAAGTCATCACCACGCCGATTTCCTGGGTGGCCACCGCCAACGTCATCCTCGAAGTCGGGGCCACGCCGGTGTTCGCCGATATCGACCCGGTCACCCGCAATATCGACCTGGCCCAGGTCGAAGCCGCCATTACCCCACGCACCAAGGCCATTATCCCGGTGTACCTGGCCGGGCTGCCGGTGGACATGAGCCGCCTCTACGCCCTGGCCGACAAGCACGGCCTGCGGGTAGTGGAAGATGCCGCCCAGGCCCTGGGCTCCAGTTGGAACGGCCAGCGCATCGGTGCCGGTGGCGACTTCGTGTCCTTCAGCTTCCAGGCCAACAAGAACGTCACCTCGTCCGAGGGCGGCTGCCTGGTGCTCAACACGCCAGAGGAGGTGCGCCTGGCCGAGAAGTACCGCCTGCAGGGCGTGACCCGCAACGGCTTCGACGGCCTGGATGTGGATGTGCTTGGGGGCAAGTTCAACATGACCGACGTGGCGGCCGCCATCGGCCTGGGGCAGTTCGCCCATATCGAGGCGATCACCGCCCATCGCCGTGAATTGGCCCGGCACTACTTCGAATGCTTTGGCAGCGATTTCGAGGCCCGCTATGGCGCCCAGCTACCGCCGGCGGACTTCACCAACAGCAACTGGCACCTGTTCCAGCTGGTACTGCCAGAGCGCAAGGATGGCAAGCCGGCCCGCGCCACCTTCATGGAGCAGATGCAGGAACGCGGGATTGGCATCGGCTATCACTACCCGCCGATTCACTTGCTGAGCCTGTACCGCGAGCGCGGCTTCAAGGAGGGGATGTTCCCGGTAGCGGAACGGGTCGGTCGGCTGATCGTCTCGTTGCCGATGTTCACCGCCATGAGCAAGGCCGACGTGGAACGCGCGGTGGCGGCGGTGAAAGAGGTGCTGCAGGCTTAAGAGCCTTCGCCAGCAAGCCCGCCCTGCGCAAACGGGGCGGACGCGCCGGCGAGAACGGCTTACTCGCCGATGGCGGCCTTGTAGCCGGCGGCGTCCAGCAGCTTGTCCAGATCGCCCGGGTTGCTTGGCTTGAGCTTGAAGATCCAGGCACCGTACGGATCGCTGTTGAGCAACTCGGGGCTGGCGCTCAGCTCTTCGTTGACCGCAATCACTTCACCGGCCACCGGCGCATAGATGTCGGAAGCGGCTTTCACCGACTCCACCACACCGGCCTGGTCCCCTGCGCCAAACACGTTGCCGACTTCAGTCAGCTCGACGAAAACCACATCGCCCAGGGCTTCCTGAGCGTGGTCGCTAATACCTACGGTCACGCTGCCGTCGGCTTCCAGGCGGGCCCATTCGTGACTGTCGGCAAAACGCAGGTGGGCAGGGATATCGCTCATGTTCTGTGTCCTCAAGAAGAAGTGTCAGCGGCGCAATGCCTGCTGGAAATAGTTAGATCAGGGTTTTGCCGTGGCGCACGAAGGTGGGTTTGACCACCCGGACCGGGTACCACTTGCCGCGGATTTCCACTTCGGCACGGTCGGCGGTGGCCATCGGCACCCGCGCCAGTGCGATCGATTTACTCAGCGTAGGGGAGAAACTACCACTGGTGATCTCACCTTCGCCAACATCGACGATGCGAACCACCTGATGCGCGCGTAAAACCCCGCGTTCTTCGAGCACCAGGCCCACCAGTTTCTGCTTCACCCCGGCCGCCCGTTCGGCTTCCAGGGCACTGCGACCGATGAACTGACGTGACGCCGGTTCCCAGGCAATGCTCCAGGCCATGTTCGCCGCCAGGGGCGAGACATCCTGATGGATGTCCTGGCCATAGAGGTTCATGCCGGCCTCCAGGCGCAGGGTGTCCCGGGCGCCCAGACCGATGGGCGAGATCCCCGCCCCCACCAGGTCGTTGAAGAAGGCCGGGGCCTGGTCGGCAGGGAGGACGATCTCCAGACCGTCCTCGCCGGTGTAGCCGGTCCGGGCAATGAACCAGTCGCCGTCAAAGCCGGCTTCGAATGGCTTGAGCTGCTGGATCAGGGTGCCGCGGGACTGGGTTACCAGCTCGGCAATCTTGTGCCGCGCCTGAGGGCCCTGGATCGCCAGCATCGCCAGCTCCGGGCGCTCGTGCAGCTGCACCTGGAAATCCCCCAGCTGCGCCTGCATCCAGGCCAGGTCCTGATCACGGGTGGCGGCATTGAGCGCCAGGCGATAAGCGTCTTCGAGGCGATAGACGATCATGTCGTCAACGATGCCGCCCCGTTCATTGAGCATGGTGCTGTACAGAGCCTGGCCGGGGTTGTGCAGGCGTTCGACATCATTGGCCAGCAACCGCTGGAGCCAGGCCTTGGCCTGGGTACCGCTGACATCGATCACGGTCATGTGGGATACATCGAACACACCGCAATCACGTCGCACCTGATGGTGCTCCTCGACCTGCGAGCCGTAATGCAAGGGCATATCCCAACCGCCAAAATCGACCATTTTCGCGCCGAGGGCGAGATGCAGGTCATACAGAGGCGTACGCTGTCCCATGGGTTTCTCCTTCCGGGCGTGGCGAGGGTGCGGACTGGCGCTGTTGGTGTGAAAGCCTTGAAATAGATGGCTTTCAGCCGATTTCAGCGTCCCGGCCAAACAACAGGCCGCACCGAATGCCGCGCATTGTAGCTGCAAGGTGCAAGGCTGGCACCTAACCGATTCGATGGGCCGAGCGGCGGATCAGGCCAATCACCGGCAGCAGGCCCACCAGCACCAGGGTCAGTGCCGGCAGCGAGGCCCGGGCCCACTCCCCTTCACTGGTCATCTCGAAGATCCGCACCGCCAGCGTGTCCCAGCCAAACGGGCGCATCAGCAAGGTGGCGGGCATTTCCTTGAGCACATCGACGAACACCAGCAAGGCGGCACTCAAGGTCCCGGGCAGCAACAACGGCAGATACACTTTGAAAAACAGTCGCGGGCCAGCGACCCCCAGGCTGCGCGCCGCTTCGGGGAGCGACGGGCGGATCCGCTCCAGGCTGTTTTCCAGCGGCCCGTAGGCCACGGCGATAAAACGCACCAGATAGGCCAGCAGCAAGGCGGACAGGCTGCCCAGCAGCAGCGGCTTGCCGGCCCCGCCCAACCAGCCGGACAGCGGGATCACCAGCTCGCGATCCAGGTAACTGAAGGCCAGCATGATCGATACCGCCAGTACCGAGCCGGGCAAGGCGTAGCCCAGGTTGGCCAGGCTGACCCCGGCGCGGATGCCCCGGGTCGGCGCCAGGCGTCGGGCAAAGGCCAGGAGCAGAGCCACACTGACAGTGATCAGCGCCGCCATGCCGCCCAGGTACAGGGTGTGGATGATCAAGCCGGCATACCGCTCATCCAGGTCGAAGCGCCCGCGCTGCCAGAACCACGCCAGCAACTGCAGCAGCGGAATCACGAAGGCACAGGCGAATACCAGCAGGCACCAGCCCGTGGCCGCCAACGCCTTGAGCCCGCGCAAGTGGTACAGCGCCTTGCCCCGGGGCCGTTCGTTACCGGTACGGCTGGCGCCACGGGCGCGGCGCTCGCCGTACAGCACCAGCATCACCGCCAGCAGCAGCAGGCTGGCCAGCTGGGCGGCGCTGGAAAGGCTGAAGAAGCCGTACCAGGTCTTGTAGATAGCGGTGGTGAAGGTATCGAAGTTGAACACCGACACCGCACCGAAATCCGCCAGGGTTTCCATCAGCGCCAGGGCCACCCCGGCGCCGATGGCCGGCCGCGCCATGGGCAGCGCCACCCGCCAGAATGCCTGCCAGGGCGATTGCCCGAGGACCCGCGCGGCCTCCATCAACCCCTTGCCCTGGGCCAGGAAGGCGTTGCGCGCCAGCAGGTAGACATAGGGATAGAACACCAGCACCAGCACCAGGATCACCCCACCGGTGGAACGTACCCGCGGCAGTCGCAGGCCGCTGCCGAACCATTCCCGCAGCAGGCTTTGCACCGGCCCGGAAAAATCCAGCAGGCCGACAAAGACGAAAGCCAGCACATAGGCCGGGATCGCAAAGGGCAGCATCAAGGCCCAGTCCAGCCAGCGCCGTCCGGGAAACTCGCAGAGACTGGTGAGCCAGGCCAGGCTCACGCCCAGCAGCGTGACGCCAACGCCCACCCCAAGCACCAGGGTCAGGGTATTGCCCAACAGCCGCGGCATTTGCGTGTCCCACAGGTGGGACCAGATCTGCTGGTCGACGGCCTGCCAGGACAATAGCAGCACGCTCAGCGGCAAAAGGACCAGGGCCGCTACGGCAAAGACCAGGGGATACCAGCGACGTTGAGCGGGATGGGCCACAAAAAACTCTCGGGCAGGTGGAACAGACAAAAATACTTGCGCAAAACGCGTGGGGCCAGGGAGCGGCACCCGCTGGGCGCCATGGCCGCCCCAACGGCTGCAACCACGTTACGCCAGTTGAATCACGTATTCAGGGCTGGCCACCGCTGCGCGGTGGAACGGGAGCCAGCTCCCTCGCCACAAAAGCCCAGCCGCTAAAGAAAACGCCCCGCAAAAGCGGGGCGCAGTATAACGGCAGGCTCAGTTCCAGCCAGCGCGGTCCATCAGGCGAATGGCTTCGGCCTGGCGCTTGCCGGCGATTTCAACCGGCAGGGTGTCGGCTACGAACTTGCCCCAGCTGGCCACTTCCGCGGAAGGCGCTACCGCCGGGTTGGCCGGGAACTCCTGGTTGACGTCGGCAAAGATCTTCTGCGCCTCAGGCGTGGTCATCCATTCCACCAGGGCCTTGGCTGCTTCCGGGTGCGGTGCGTGTTTGGTCAGGCCGATGCCCGACAGGTTGACGTGCACCCCGCGATCGCCCTGGTTCGGCCAGAACAGCTTCACCGCCAGGTTCGGTTTCTGCTTGTGCAGGCGGCCGTAGTAGTAGGTGTTGACGATGCCGACGTCGCATTGCCCCGCGTTGATCGCCTCGAGCACCGCGATGTCGTCGGAGAACACATCGGTAGACAGGTTGTTGACCCAGCCCTTGATGATCTCTTCGGTCTTCTCCGCACCGTGGGTCTCGATCAGCGTGGCGGTCAGCGACTGGTTGTAGACCTTCTTCGCCGTGCGCAGGCACAGGCGGCCTTCCCACTGCTTGTCCGCCAGGGCTTCATAGGTGGTCAGTTCTGAAGGTTTGACCCGGTCGGTGGAGTAGGCCAGGGTCCGCGCCCGCAGGCTCAGGCCGGTCCAGGCGTGGTTGGAGGAGCGATATTGCAGGGGAATGTTGCTGTCGATGACCTTGGAGGTGAACGGCTGCAGGATGCCCATCTGCTCGGCCTGCCAGAGGTTGCCGGCATCCACGGTGAGCAGCAGGTCGGCGGTGGCGTTCTCGCCCTCGGCCTTGATCCGCTGCATCAGCGGCGCTTCCTTGTCGGTGATGAACTTGATCTTCACCCCGGTCTTCTGGGTGTAGGCATCGAACACCGGCTTGATCAGCTCATCGATACGCGAGGAGTAGACCACGACTTCATCGGCGGCGTAGGCGGTGCCACCGATGAGTGTGAGGGCCAGGGCGGTCAGTAGACGCTTCGGTGCCAACATGGGAGCGGTCTCTCGATTTCAAAGTGAGGCGAAATGATAAGGACTCCCATTTGCCATCTCAACCGAACCCGGCGCTGAGGAGTTACCAGATGTTGCGTAGGCTCGTCCTCGCGACGCTTGGCCAGCAAGCCGGCGCCTAGGCTCTGGCCAGTTCCGGCAAGTCGCCGCTCAGGCCCAGGGCCTGGCGCACGAACAGGGCCTTGGCCTCGGGCATCTGGTCGATCACCTTGAGGCCGGTGTTGCGCAGCCAGCGCATGGGCAACGGGTCGGCCTGGAACAGCCGCTCGAAGCCCTCCATGGCCGCCATCAGCGCCAGGTTGTGGGGCATGCGCCGGCGCTCGAAGCGGCTCAGCACCTTGACCTCGGCCAGGCGCTCACCGCGGCTGGCCGCTTGCAGCAGCACTTCGGCCAGCACGGCGGCATCGAGGAAGCCCAGGTTGACCCCCTGCCCCGCCAACGGGTGGATGGTGTGGGCGGCGTCGCCGATCAGCGCCAGGCCTTCGGCCACGTAGCGCTTGGCATGGCGTTGGCGCAACGGCACGCAGAGCCGCGGGTCGGCGCTGATCACCGAACCCAGGCGGCCTTCGAAGGCGCGCTCCAGTTCGGCGCAGAAGCTCTCGTCGTCCAGCGCCATCAGGCGCTCGGCCTCACTCGGGGTGGTCGACCAGACAATCGAACACCAATCATGCTGCCCGTCCCGTACCAGGGGCAGGAAGGCCAGCGGGCCGGTATCGGTGAAGCGCTGCCAGGCGGTCAATTGATGAGGCTGGCTGCTGCGCACGCTGGTGACGATGGCGTGATGCAGGTAATCCCACTCGCGAGTGGTACAACCGGTGAGCCGGCGCACGGCCGAGTTGGCGCCATCGGCAGCGATCACCAGCGGCGCACGCAATTGCCGGCCATCCGCCAGGGTCAGCAGCCAGTCGTCGCCGGAGCGGCGCATCTGCTCCAGACGGGCATTGGCCAGCAGGCCGATATCGCATTCATGCAGGCGTTCGAGCAAGGCGTCCTGAACCACCCGGTTCTCGACGATATGACCCAGCACCTCGGCATGCACGCTGGACGCCGAGAAGTGGATCTGCCCGGTGCCGCTGCCGTCCCAGACCTGCATGTCGCAGTAGGGGCTGCTACGGCGCCGGGCAATGCCGTCCCAGGCGCCCAGGCGCTCCAGGATGCGCTGGCTGGCCGCCGACAAGGCACTGACCCGAGGCTCGAACGGCGCCTGGTCATCGAAGGGTTTGACACTCAGGGAACCGCCATCGAGCAGCAGCACTTCCAGGCCGCTGCCCTGCAACGCCAACGCCAAGGCACTGCCGACCATTCCGGCTCCGACAATCAGCACATCTGCGCGCATTTCCATGCTTTAGGCCTGTCTCACTGGCGGCTTGAGCCGCACATAAAGGGTTTTATCGACCCGCGCCACCAGGGTGCCGGAGCCGTCATGAATCTCTACCTGCCACTGCGGCAGGTACTTCTCGCCCGTTGCGGTCTGCTGGCGAACATCGTCGAGCAGCGCCTGGTCGATACTGAGCCGGGCAAACACCGGCCCTCTGCCCGGGGCGATGAAATCGATGGTCGCGGCCTTGTCCCAGACGATGTAGCCGGGACCCAGGTTCTCCATCAGCATCAGCATGAAGAACGGGTCCACCATGGAATACAGGCTGCCGCCGAACTGGGTGCCGACATAGTTGCGGTTGTACCAGCCCAGGCCCATGCAGACCTGGACGTCACGGAAATCCGCACTGATGTGCCGAACCCGCACGCCAGCCCCGAGGTAGGGCGGGTACAGGTTCAACACCCAGCGCAACAGGCGGGCCTTGCCGAACCGCCGGGTCAGCCAGTCACGCATCCGGGCGAGTGCCCAGGCCCATGGCCTGGCGAGCGAACCAGCGTTTGGCCGGTGGCAGCAGGTCCAGGCCAAGCAGGCCCAGGTTGCGCCCCACGGACAGCAGCGGCAGTTTGCTGCCGAACAGCCGGGTGACCTGATCGGAGAAGCCCACGGTCAGGTTCTGGTCCAGGCGCTGACGTTCGCGGTAGGCCTGCAGCACGGCAAAATCCCCCGGCAGCGCTTCGCTGGCCAACAAGGCGTCCGCCAGGGCCTGGGCATCGCGCAGTGAAAGGTTGAAGCCCTGGCCGGCGATCGGATGCAGGCTGTGGGCCGCATTGCCCAGCACCACCAGGTGCGGGCGCACCTGTTCCTCGGCTTCCACCAGGGACAGCGGGTAGAGATGGCGGGCGCCGACTTGTTTCAGGGTTCCCAGGCGGTAACCGAACACGCCCTGCAATTCACTGAGGAAGCTGCGCTCGTCCAGGTCGGCCAGACGCTGTGCATCCATGCCCTGGCGGGTCCAGATCAGTGCACAGCGATTATCCGGCAGCGGCAGCAAGGCCATTGGGCCATCATCGGTGAAGCGCTCGAAGGCCATGCCGTTGTGGGCTTCGCTGGGGGTGATGTTGGCAATCAGCGCACTCTGGTTATAGGGGCGGTTCTTGACCCCGATGCCCAGTTGTTCGCGCAGGCCGGAGCGGCCGCCGTCGGCCAGCACGGCGAGATCGCATTCCAGGGTGGTTTCGTCGTTCAGGGTCAGGCGATAGCCGCCTGCCAGGGGCTCCAGACGGGTGACTTCGGCCGGGCAGCGCCAGCTGATCACGTCCTTGTCCAGCCCTTGCCACAGGCATTGGCCGAGCCAGGCGTTTTCCACCACATAGCCCAGGGCCGGCACCCCTTCTTCCATGGCCGACAGGCGCGCGGTGGAGAACCGCCCACGGTCGGACACGTGAATCTGCTTGATCGGCTCGGCCCGCCGGGAGATCGCCTGCCACAGCCCCAGGCGCTGGTAGATCTGCCGGGCGCCAAAGGACAGGGCCGAGGAGCGGGCGTCGTAGCTGGGCTGGAAACTGTCGCCCGGGGCGAAGGGCTCGATCAGCACGATCTTCCAGCCCCGGGCCTTGGCCCCGGCCTGCAGCGCCAGGGCCAGGCTCGCGCCTACCAGACCGCCACCGATGATGGCCAGATTGACCCGGCTCATGACGCCTGGGTCCGCGCAGCGGCCATCAAGGCCTCGATCTCGGCCACGCTCTTGGGCACGCCACCTGTCAGAATTTCACAGCCCTGCTTGGTCACTACCACGTCGTCCTCGATGCGCACGCCGATGCCGCGCCACTTCTTCGCTACCTGCTGGTTGTCCGGGGATATGTAGATGCCCGGCTCCACGGTCAGCGCCATGCCAACCTCCAACACCCGCCACTCGCCGCCGACCCGGTACTCGCCGACGTCGTGTACATCCATGCCCAGCCAGTGTCCGGCACGGTGCATGTAGAACGTCTTGTAGGCCTCGCTGGCAATCAGCTGGTCCACATCGCCTTCCAGCAGGCCCAGTTGCACCAGGCCGGCGGTGATCACCTGGACCGTCGCCTCATGAGCCTGGTTCCAGTGCTTGTTCGGGGCGATCTGGGCAAACGCCGCTTCCTGGGAAGCCAGCACCAGTTCGTAGATCGCCTTCTGCTCCGGCGAAAACTTGCCGTTGACCGGCCAGGTGCGGGTGATATCGCTGGCATAGCAGTCGATCTCGCAACCGGCGTCGATCAGCACCAGGTCACCGTCCTTGAGCACGGCGTCATTCTGCTGGTAATGCAGGATGCAGCTGTTGCGGCCCGCCGCGACGATCGAGCCATAGGCCGGCATCTTCGCCCCGCCCTTGCGGAATTCGTAATCCAGCTCGGCTTCCAGGCTGAACTCATGCAACCCGGGACGGCTGGCCTGCATTGCGCGGATATGGGCCTGGGCGGAAATCCGTGCGGCCTCGCGCATCACCTTCACTTCTGCCGCCGATTTATACAGGCGCATGTCGTGCAGCAGATGATCCAGGGCAACGAATTCGTTCGGCGGCTGGGCGCCGAGGTGCGCTTTAGAGCGGATCACATTGATCCAGTCCATCAGGTGACGGTCGAATTCGGGGTTGCTGCCCATGGCCGAGTAAACCCGGTCGCGGCCTTCGATCAGGCCCGGCAGGATGTCGTCGATATCAGTGATGGGAAATGCGTCATCGGCACCGTAGTCGCGAATCGCGCCCTCCTGGCCGGCCCGCAAACCGTCCCAGAGTTCGCGCTCCGGGTTGCGCTCGCGACAGAACAGCACGTACTCGCCGTGCTCCCGGCCGGGGATCAGCACGATCACCGCCTGGGGCTCGGGAAACCCGCTGAGGTACTGGAAATCGCTGTCCTGGCGGTAGACGTGCTCCACATCGCGATTGCGAATGGCCACGGCCGCCGCCGGCAGGATCGCGATGCTGTTGGGCTCCATCTGCGCCATGAGCGCCTTGCGGCGACGGCTGTATTCCGCTTTCGGGATATGAATCATGGGCGGACGCAGTTCCCTGTCAGTCAGTGCAGAGAAGGCTTGGCAGCCGGCGCAACAGTCTTGTTGGTCTCGGTGAATAGCAGCAGAGGCGCAACCCGCAGGTACTCCATCACTTCCATGTAGTCGCTTTCACCGTCATCGGATTCCTCCAGCGCGTCCTGGACCTGAGCAATGGCTGCAAGGTCCTGCAACACTTCCGTGGCCTCGACGCTAAGGGCACTGCTGTCGCGGGAGTTGAGGCCGAAACCGGCGAGGAAGCCCTGGCACCACTGGCCCAGGGCAGCGGCACGCTCGGCCAGGGGGGCGTCGTCGCTGGGCAGCAGCAGGACCACGGTCATGTCATCGCTGGTGAGCTCGCCCTTGACCATCTCCTGCAGGCCGATCAAGGCGCTGCGCACGTTGTCTTGCGGCTCGCCTTCGAGCAGTTCGGCGGCGTCCACCAGCCAGCCGTCGACTTCGAAGCCGGCGCCGGCGCAGCTGCGACCCAGCAACAGGCCGTGCAGCTCGGCAGGAGAAACAGGATGACCGCTGCTGCTGAGCAGGGTGGTGAAGGCGTTGTACGGGGAATTCTGAATGGGCATGGGCAGCTAGGCGCCAAGCGGCGCAATGTCTAGAATGAAGGCCTTGTATCGTAGGGCGTGTCATCATTCATTGCCAGCGCCGCGTTGTGCTTTGCGCCCCGTTACAGTGGCCCGCAGGGCCTCGGGCGACAGACAGATTGCCGACCGGACAACGCCAGATGCGCCACGACTGCTCAGGCCATTGAGGCGCTGCCCAGCCAGTTGCCACTCATCAGACCAACTTCAGTGGGACACAATGGAAGACACCGACCTGCACGCACTGATGGCCAGACTCGAACTGCTTATTACCCGGGTCGAGCAACTAAAGAGTCAAAACGCACTCTTATTAGCTCAGGAAAAGACCTGGCGCGAGGAACGCGCGCACCTCATTGAAAAAAACGAAATCGCCCGGCGTAAGGTCGAATCGATGATTTCGCGCCTCAAGGCCCTGGAGCAAGACTCATGAGTTCAAGCAATAGCGTTACCGTGCAGATCCTCGACAAAGAGTATTCGATCATCTGCCCCCAGGAAGAGCGCAGCAATCTGGTGAGCGCCGCCCGTTACCTGGACGGCAAGATGCGCGAGATCCGCAGCAGCGGCAAAGTCATCGGCGCCGATCGCATCGCGGTCATGGCCGCCCTGAACATCACCCACGACCTGCTGCACCGCCAGGAGCGTCCGGATGTGCAGGCCAGCGCCACCACCCGGGAACAGGTGAGGGATCTGCTGGAGCGTGTTGACCTGGTTCTGGCCACCGATTCGGACACAAGCAAAGCTGATTCCTGACAGCGGTTGCGGTATACTCCCGCCACTCCCTGGGGTGCTTGCCAGTTGGCGATGTCCCTGAGCCGATTCGCACTACCCTGGAAGTTGCACGTTGGGCTGGTGTGCATGTCCGCTAGACGGAAAGCCTTAAAGCCTGCTGCATCTTCCGCCTTGAACTTTCGGGTTCAAGGGCTAAGTCGACAGCGGTTCGCCTGGGGAGCCTGAATTGTCAGCCAATGCCAGTTATCCATGCTGGCATTGGTTTTTCCGGGTAGGCTGTTCTGCCAAATCCGACCTTCTCATAGCCTCTTTCATGACCGAACCTGCGCCGCTTTCCCGCCCGCAACTTCGCCGCATGCTGCGCAAGGCCCGTCGCGCCCTGAGCCCTGCCGAGCAACGCCAGGCAGCCCTTGGCCTGTACCGCCAACTGGCTCAGGACCCGGTGTTTCGTCGGGCACGGCACCTGTCCCTGTATCTGCCCACCGACGGTGAAATCGACCCGCGCCTGCTGCTGCGTGCCGCCCAGCGCCGGGGCAAGGCCACCTACCTGCCGGTGCTCAGCGCCTGGCCCCGGACCAAGATGGTTTTCCAGCGGGTCCTCCCGGGAGAAACGCTGCGGCCCAATCGTTTTCGCATTCTCGAGCCCCGGGTCAATTGCGCGCGGCAACGCAAGGTCTGGGCCCTGGACCTGGTGCTGCTGCCCCTGGTTGGCTTTGATGAAGAAGGTGGACGCCTGGGGATGGGTGGCGGCTTTTATGACCGCAGCCTGGCCTACCTTGCGCGGCGCCAGAACTGGCGCAAGCCGAAGCTGCTGGGGCTGGCCCATGAATGTCAGAAAGTCGGAAAGCTGGACCAGGCCAGTTGGGATGTACCCTTGCACGGTACGGTGACGGATCGGGGATGGTACTTCGCTCGATAGGTGCCGCGTTCGATCAGCGGCACCCGAGCGGGTTCAGCGCTTGAAAGGCTGCGGCTGCTGTTGTGCGATTTCGATGGGAGCATCGGTCTTGCTGGCCCATAAGCTCTGCGCATAACCGGTGGTCACAACGCCCAAACCGAACAAAATAACCAAAATCCATAGTAAATCCGGTTGGCGTTTCATCGATTGCCCCCCCTCAGGCAAATCACACACGCTCCAGGCATGGTTTCCATAACAGGCCATGCAGCAGCGTCAAGCTTAAAATCCCGGCATTCTGCGATAACGTGAACCGACACGCAAATGCTGACGTCAACCGACCGTCGGTTTGTCATAAAATTGCCCGACAACCTGCCCAATCACCCTTTGGAGGGTAAGAAAAATGGCCTATTGGCTGATGAAATCCGAGCCCGACGAACTCTCGATCCAGGGTTTGCAGCAACTCGGCCAAGCCCGTTGGGACGGGGTGCGCAATTACCAGGCGCGCAACTTCCTGCGCGCCATGGCGGTAGGCGACGAGTTCTTCTTCTACCACTCCAGCTGCCCGGAACCGGGTATCGCCGGCATCGGCCGGATCATCAAGGCCGCCTACCCGGACCCCACCGCCCTGGAGCCGGACAGCGTCTACTTCGACCCCAAATCCAGTGCCGAAAAGAATGCCTGGAGCGCCATTGACGTGGCCCATGTGGAAACCTTCAACAAGGTGCTGCGCCTGGACTACCTCAAGCAGCAGGCAGCGCTCGCCGAAATGCCTCTGGTGCACAAAGGCAGCCGCCTGTCGGTCATGCCGGTCACCGCCGAACAATGGGCTGCCGTACTCGCCCTGCGCTGACCACCCCGCCCCCTGGCGCCGGGAGTCGGATCTGTCCACGGCGCCAGCCCGAACGTTTTTTTGCCCCGATCATCATGCAGCCTGCAAACAATAGGTTTAGGCTTGGCCCTTTCATTTGACGGGCATCAAGCCGTAGAAAGCCTTGAGCCGTCAGACTTGGACGCTATTGCCGCAGGACGCAGAACACATGTCGACGAACCACCGTTCCTCCCGCCTTTTTGCTGTTTCCCTGTTGATTCTGTTACTCGCCGCCGGTGCTTTCGGCTACTGGAAATCCCTCCAGGATCGCCTGCCCGAAGGCCTGAGCATGGGCAACGGCCGGCTCGAAGCCACCGAAGTGCAGATCGCCAGCAAGATTCCCGGGCGCCTGGCGGAAGTGCGGGTCAACGAAGGCGACAAGGTGCTTCAAGGCCAGTTGCTGGCACGCATGGACACCCGCACCCTGGAAGCCCAGCGCAATCAGGCCGAGGCCGAAGTGCTGCGCGCCCGAGAGAACCTGTCCGCGGCCGAAGCCAATGTGCAGTTGCGCCAGAGCGAACTGCTGCTGGCCAATCAGGAACTCAGGCGCTCTCAGGAGCTGTTCAAGCGCGGCTTCGCCAGCCAGCAGATCATCGACCAGCAGCAGGCCCGCCTGAACACCGGCAACGCAGCAGTCCTGGCGGCCCAGGCCCAGGTCGCAGCGGTGAAGGCCGCCATCGGCGCCGCCCAGGCCCAGGTTGCCCAGCTCACCAGCGAAATCGACGACAGCAGCCTGCGGGCGCCCATCGACGGCATCATCCAACTGCGCCTGGCCGAACCCGGCGAAGTGCTGGGCGCCGGCGGCCGTGTGCTGCTGCTGATCGACCCCAATGACCAGTACATGAACCTCTACCTGCCGGCTTCGGTCACCGGCCGCCTGACCGTTGGCGACGAGTCGCGGATCCTCCTCGACGCCCTGCCCAGCCAGCCCCTGCCGGCGAAGATCAGCTTCGTCGCGGCCAAGTCCCAATTCACCCCCAAAGAGGTGGAAACCCGGGACGAGCGCCAGAAGCTGGTGTTCCGGGTCAAGGTGCGCCTGACTCAACCCGCCGCCGTGCCCCAGGCCAAACCGGGCATGCCCGGCGCCGGTTATGTGCGCACCGCTCCCGTGGACTGGCCGGCCAACCTGCAATGAGCGCCCTGGCGCTGCAAGCGAACGGCATCAGCCATCGCTACGGTTCACAGCAGGCCCTGAGCGACATCAGCTTCAACCTGCCAGCGGGCACCCGCTGCGGCTTGATCGGCCCGGACGGCGCCGGCAAGTCGAGCCTTCTGGGGCTGATCGCCGGGGTCAAGAAACTTCAGCAGGGCGAGCTCGACGTGCTCGGCGGACCGATCTCGCAACGGCGCCACCGCAGCAGCCTCTATCCGCGCATCGCCTTCATGCCCCAGGGCCTGGGGGGCAACCTGTATCCCGAGCTGTCCATCAGCGAGAACATCCGCTTCTTCGCCACCCTGTTCGGCCTGCCCAAGGATGAATGCGAACAGCGCATGCACAGCCTGTTGCTGGCCACCGACCTGCTGCGCTTCGCCGAACGCCCGGCGGGCAAGCTGTCCGGCGGGATGAAACAGAAGCTTGGCCTGTGCTGTGCGCTGATCCACGAACCGGACCTGCTGATCCTCGACGAGCCCACCACCGGGGTCGACCCCCTGTCGCGCCGGCGTTTCTGGGAATTGGTCGAAGACGTACGCCGGCAACGCCCGCAACTGACCCTGCTGGTGGCAACCGCCTACATGGAGGAGGCCGAACAGTTCGAGCACTGCCTGATGCTCGACCAGGGCAAGTTGATCGCCCAGGGCCTGAGCCAGGAGCTGGCGCAGATCACCGCCAGCGGCAAGCTGGACGACGCCTTCACCCATTTCCAGGGCGACAGCGGTCATGACAACCAGCCCCTGGTGATTCCGCCGCGTTCCGGCGACAACCAGGACATCGCCATCGAGGCCCATGAGCTGACCCTGCGCTTCGGCGACTTCACCGCGGTCAACAAGGTCAGCTTCGCCATCGGCCGCGGGGAGATCTTCGGTTTCCTCGGTTCCAACGGCTGCGGCAAGACCACCACCATGAAGGTCCTCACCGGGCTGATGCCCGCCAGCGAGGGCAGCGCCAAGCTGTTGGGCAACCCGGTGGACGCCAAGGACCTGGCCACCCGCAAGCGGGTCGGTTTCATGTCCCAGAGCTTTTCCCTGTATGGCGAGCTCAGCGTGCGCCAGAACCTGGAACTGCACGCCCGCCTGTTCGACCTGCCGAAAGCCGAAAGCGGCCCGCGCATCGAGGAACTGATCCAGCGCTTCGACCTCGGGGCGATTGCCGAACAACAGTCCGGCGCCTTGCCTCTGGGCCTGCGCCAGCGCCTGTCGCTGGCAGTGGCAGTGCTGCACCGCCCGGAAGTGCTGATCCTCGACGAGCCCACTTCCGGGGTCGACCCGGCGGCCCGAGACGACTTCTGGCGCCTGCTGATCGAGCTGTCCCGGGAACAGGGAGTGACCATCTTCCTGTCCACGCACTTCATGAACGAGGCCCAGCGCTGCGACCGCATTTCGCTGATGCACGCCGGCAAGGTACTGGCCTGCGACACCCCGGCGGCGCTGCAGCAACAGTTTGCCGGCGACACCCTGGAGGCCGCCTTCGTCCGCTGCCTGGAAGAGGCCCAGGGCACGCCGGACACACCTGCGCCATCACCGGAGGCGGCTACCCCCACCGCTGCCGGCACCCTAGCCGCCCCGCGTTCGGGCCTGAGCCTGGCGCGCCTGCTGGCGGTGGCCAGCCGCGAGGGCAAGGAACTGCTGCGGGACAAAGTGCGCCTGGGCTTCGCCCTGCTGGGGGCGATCTTCATGATGGTGATCTTCGGCTATGGCATTTCCCTGGACGTGGAGAAACTGGCCTTCGCCGTCTACGACCAGGATCAGACGCCACAGAGCCGTGCCTACCTGGAAGCCTTCCGCAGCTCACGCTACTTCGAGGAGAAACCGACCATCCGCAGCTCCGCCGAACTGCATCGGCGCCTGCAACGCTCGGAGATCAAGCTGGCCCTGGAGATTCCTCCCGGCTTTGGCCGTGACCTCTATGCCGGACGCCAGCCCGCGGTGGCGGCCTGGCTGGATGGCGGCATGCCGTTTCGTGCGGAAACCAGCCGCAACTATGTCGAGGCCGTGCACCAGGCCAACCTCGAGCTGCTGGCGGAACAAAGCAGCCCGGCCCTCAGCACCAGGCCGGCGGCCAAGCTGGAAACGCGCTTTCGCTATAACCAGGACGTGGTCAGCGTGAATGCCATCGGCCCCGGGGTCATGGCGCTGATCCTGGCGTTCATTCCGGCGATGCTCACGGCCCTGGGCATCGTCCGCGAAAAGGAGCTGGGCTCGATCACCAACTTCTACGCCACGCCCCTGACCCGCCTGGAGTTCCTCCTTGGCAAACAGGCGCCCTACCTGGCCGTCAGCCTGATCAACCTGGCCCTGCTGGTGGCCATGAACCGCTGGCTGTTCGGCGTGCCCTTCAAGGGCAGCGGCCTGACCCTGGCCCTGGGCGGCGTGCTCTATGTGCTGGCCACCACCAGCATGGGGCTGCTGATCTCGGCGTTCACCCGCACTCAGATCGCAGCGATTCTGGGCACCATGATCATCACCAGCCTGCCCACCATCCAGTTTTCCGGGCTGATCGTGCCGCGCTCGTCCCTGGAAGGCTCGGCGGCGGTCATGGGCCAGCTGTTTCCCGCCGGTTACTTCCTCGACATCGCCGTCGGCACCTTCACCAAGGCCCTGGACCTGCGCGAACTCTGGCCCCAGTGCCTGGCCCTGGTGGGCTTTTTCCTTGGTTTCACCGGGCTCAGCCTGGTCATGCTGAAAAAGCAGGAGGTCTGATGAATCGTCTCGCCCATATCCTGCGCCTGGGCTTGAAGGAGCTCACCAGCCTGCGCCACGACAGCGTGCTGCTGCTGTTCTTGATGTATGCTTTCACCGTGGCCATCTACCTGCCCGCCGCCGGCTCGGTGATCGGCGTGCACAACGCCAGCGTGGCCCTGGTGGACGAAGATCACAGCGCCCTCTCCCGGCAACTGGCCGAAGCGCTGCAACCCCCCGAGTTCCAGGTCCCGGTGCCGCTGCCCTATGACCAGCTGGACTCGGTGATGGACAGCGGCCAGTACACCTTTGTGATCAATGTCCCGGCCAACTTCCAGAGCGACTTGCTGGCCGGGCGCCAGCCTGCGGTACAGGTCAACGTCGATGCCACCGCCATGAGCCAGGCCTTCATGGGCGCCGGCTACATCGGCCGGATCTTCCAGCGCGAGCTGCTCACCTACGCCAACCAGGCGGACGCCACCAGCAAGGCCCCGGCACTGCTGACCACCCGCGCCCTGTTCAATACCAACCTGGAGGGCGGCTGGTTCCTGGCGGTGATCCAGATCGTCAACAACATCACCATCCTGGCCATCGTGCTCACCGGCACCGCGCTGCTGCGCGAACGCGAGCACGGCACTCTCGATCACCTGCTGGTGCTGCCGCTGACAGCGCTGGAGATCATGCTGGCCAAGGTCTGGAGCAACATGCTGGTGGTGGTGCTGTGCACCTGGGTATCGCTGGAGGTGATAGTCAAGGGTGTGCTGGGGGTGCCGCTGGCGGGGTCCATGGCGCTGTTCCTGATGGTTACTGCGCTCTATCTGTTCGCCAGTACCGCCCTGGGGATCTTCCTCGCCACCCTGGCCCGCTCGACCCCGCAGTTCGGCCTGCTGGCGATTCCGGTGATCATCCCGATGCTGCTGCTGTCCGGCGGCAGTACGCCGCTGGACAGCATGCCGCAGTGGCTGCAGTGGGTGATGCAGGGTTCGCCGTCGACGCACTTCGTCAGCCTCAGCGCGGCGATCCTGTTCCGCGATGCGGGAGTCAGTGTGGTCTGGCCCGACCTGCTGGCCCTGGCGACCATCGGCCTGGTGTTCTTCGCCATCGCCCTGGCGCGCTTTCGCAAGAGCCTGGCTTCATGACCCACACCACGTAGGAGCCGGTTTGCCGGCGAAGGGCCGCTGGGACGCCTTCGCTGGCAAGCCAGCTCCTACGCCTGTAGCGGGGGCAGGCTTACTGAATGATCAGGTTGTTGAACAACAGGTCTTCCACCACCGGCTTGCCGGTTTCGTCGTTCATGACTTGCTGCACCTGCTTGAGGGCTTCCTGGCGCAGCTTTTCCTTGGCTTCGACGTTATTCATGGTGTCGCTGGTCTGCTGGGCGAACAGCGCCACCAACTGGTTGCGGATCAGCGGCTCGTTGGCCTTGACCGCCTGGGCCGAGGCGTCGCCGGTTACTCGCAGGGCCACGTCGGCCTTGTAGACCTTGAGTTTAGGGCCGCCGTCCAGGCCGTAGTTGCCCACGAAGGGTGGGTTCAGGCTGATGTAGCTGACTTTCGGTGCTTCACCTTCTTTGGCCTCTTCGGCCATCGCTGCCATGGGCAGGGAGAGGGCCAGCAGCAACATGATCCACGCTTTCACAATTCGCTCCTTAATCCGGTTTGCGGCCTAGCATAAAGGCCCGCCCGCCTGAGCCCAAGCACAAGCTTATGGCTGGTCATCAGGACCGGGCATGCTCGTTGACCGCCTGATTCACACTCCTACACTTATCGGCCACCACTCCCAAAGGAATAGCCCTGATGAAAGCCGTGCTGTGCAAAGCCTTCGGCCCTGCCGAAACGCTGGTGCTGGAAGAGGTCGCAAGCCCCGTGCCGAAGAAGAACGAGATTCTGCTGGAAGTGCATGCCGCAGGCGTCAACTTCCCGGACACCCTGATCATCGAGGGCAAGTACCAGTTCAAGCCGCCATTCCCCTTCTCCCCGGGGGGCGAAGCGGCCGGCGTGGTCAGCGCAGTGGGCGAGAAGGTCGGCCACCTCAAGGCCGGTGACCGGGTCATGGCCCTGACCGGCTGGGGCAGCTTCGCCGAGCAGGTGGCCGTCCCCGGTTACAACGTGCTGCCGATTCCCGCCGCCATGGACTTCAATACAGCCGCCGCCTTCAGCATGACCTACGGCACCTCGATGCACGCCCTCAAGCAGCGCGGCAACCTGCAGCCCGGTGAAACCTTGCTGGTGCTTGGTGCCTCGGGCGGGGTCGGGCTGGCCGCCGTGGAAATCGGCAAGGCCATGGGCGCCCGGGTGATTGCCGCTGCCAGCAGCGCGGAAAAGCTCGCCGTGGCCAAGGCCGCTGGTGCCGATGAACTGATCAACTACAGCGAAAGCAGCCTGAAGGACGAGATCAAGCGCCTGACCGGCGGCAATGGCGCAGATGTGATCTACGACCCGGTGGGCGGCGACCTGTTCGACCAGGCCATCCGCTCCATCGCCTGGAACGGCCGGCTGCTGGTGGTGGGGTTCGCCAGCGGGCGCATCCCCGAGCTACCGGTGAACCTGGCCCTGCTCAAGGGTGCAGCGGTGGTGGGTGTGTTCTGGGGCTCCTTCGCCCAGCGCCAGCCCCAGGACAATGCGGCGAACTTCCAGCAACTGTTCGGCTGGTTCGCCGAGGGCAAGCTCAAGCCGCTGGTCTCTCAGGTCTATCCGCTGACGGAGGCTGCGCGAGCCATCGATGATCTCGGCCAGCGCAGAGCGGTGGGCAAGGTCGTGGTGCAGGTGCGCTAAGACCGGCTACAGGGCCTCAATGGGCGTCCGACCCCTTGCAGCGCTTGAGCCGCGCCTCCAGGTTGCGATCCGGCATGGCGTGGCTGCGCAGGGCCTGGACCGTCTGTTCGACATAATCGCGGGTGGTGCCATACCGCCCGCAAGCGCTTTCGAACACCTGGTTCAGGACATCGTCCGGCAGATTGCCGGCATAGCTGGGCAGGTGTCGCTCCAGCACAAAGCCCAGGGCCTGAACCTGGCTGCCATCCTCAAGACGGCAGTTGAGCCAGTGCGGGCGATAGGAGGGATAAGGCATTTCACGCTGCCACAGAGCGTACAGCGAGGCGTCCAGTTGCTCTTCCGGCAGCCGATAGGCGAAGCCGCTGCAGGAGCCGCCACGATCCAGGCCGAACACCAGCCCCGGCAGCTCCGGCGTGCCGCGATGCTCGTGGGACCACAGGTACAGGCCGCGATGATAACCATGCACCCTGCCCCGCTTGCGTTCGACCGCCGAGCATTCCGGCCGCCAGATCAGTGAACCGTAGGCGAACAGCCACACCGGCCCGCCCTTGTGCCGGGCCATGGTGGATTGCATGGAACTGCGAAGTTGGTCGTGCGTCAGCTGCGGGCCCAGATCGAGCCGCGGAGGGTAAGCCAGATTCAGATAACTGGATTCAAGGGCTGTCATGGCGAATAGCGTTCGGCTCCCCGTGTAAAAGAAGTTACTTAATAGAACGCTTGGCAGTAACTGCAAGACACATGAGTTTCAAGGCAAGTTAAGTGCCACTAAGCAGTGGCACATAAGTTGGAGGCTTATATATAACCTACCGGCATTTATTTAATTAGATAAATACCGATAAGCTATATACAGAGTTATAACGCGCCGCGCAGGCCCGATGCAGTCAGGGCCGCGGGGCGTAGGCAAACACGTCGGCGCGCATTTGGTGGGCATCCATCCCGGCACTCACCAGCGCATCCAGGGTGGCGTAGATCATCGCCGGCGAGCCGCTGGCGTAAACGTGTACCGCCGACAGGTCGGTAATGTCCTCGCACACCGCTTCATGCAGCATGCCGCAGCGCCCCTCCCAGCCACACAGGTCGCTGACCACCTTGTGCAGGTAGAGGTTGGGCAGTTGCTGCCACTCGTCCCAGTGTTCCAGCTGGTAGAAATCTTCCGGCCGGCGCACGCCCCAATACAGGTGCACCGGATGCTTGAAGCCGGCGGCCCGACAATGCTCGATCAGGCTGTGCATCTGCGCCATGCCGGTACCGGCGGCGATCAGCACCAGCGGCCCATCCGGCAACTCGGCCAGGTGGGTGTCGCCAAAAGGCAACTGCACCCGAGCCATGCGGTTGCGCTGCAGTTGCTCCATCAGGCTTTGCGCACTGTTCTCGCGCACCAGCACATGCAGTTCCAGATCTCGCCCGCTGTGAGGCGCCGATGCCAGGGAAAAGGCCGACTTCTCACCGTTATCCCGCTCCAGCATCAGGTACTGCCCGGCGTGATAACGCGGCGGCTTGCCGGCCGGTGCCCGCAGCCTGACCCGCCAGACATCGCCGCCGACCTCCAGGCATTCAGTAAGCTGACACGACAGGCTGCGCACCGGCAATTCTCCCAGCGCAAGGACGCCATCCCACAGCACGATGCAGTCTTCCAGCGGCTCTGCAATGCAAGTGTAGAACTCGCCGTGATCACGCACGTCGCCAGCTTGCTGCACGCTGCCCTCCACCAGCAGCGCCGCACAGACATGACAGTTGCCATTGCGGCAGCTCTGCGGGCATTCATAGCCCAGGCGCCGCGCCGCATCGAGAATCCGCTCGCCGGGCAGCGTCTCAAGCACGGCTCCGGAGGGCTGCAAGGTTACACGCATCAATCTATTCCTAACTGATTCCAGATGGCATCGATCCGGCGGGTGACCGCCTCATCCTTGACGATGACCCGGCCCCACTCTCGGGTGGTTTCTCCAGGCCACTTGTGAGTCGCATCGAGCCCCATCTTCGAACCCAGGCCAGACACCGGCGAGGCGAAGTCGAGGTAGTCGATCGGGGTGTTGTCGATCATCACCGTGTCGCGCTTGGGGTCCATGCGCGTGGTGATGGCCCAGATCACATCGTTCCAGTCCCGGGCATTGATATCGTCGTCGGTGACGATAACGAACTTGGTGTACATGAACTGTCGCAAAAACGACCAGACACCCAGCATGACCCGCTTGGCGTGGCCCGGGTACTGCTTCTTCATGGTCACCACCGCCATGCGGTAGGAACAGCCTTCGGGCGGCAGGTAGAAGTCGGTGATTTCCGGAAACTGCTTCTGCAGGATCGGCACGAAGACTTCGTTCAGCGCGACGCCGAGGATCGCCGGCTCATCGGGCGGCCGGCCGGTGTAGGTGCTGTGGTAGATCGGCTTGATGCGGTGGGTGATGCGCTCCACGGTGAACACCGGGAAGCTGTCGACCTCGTTGTAGTAGCCGGTGTGGTCGCCGTACGGGCCTTCATCGGCCATCTCGCCGGGATGGATCACCCCTTCAAGGATGATTTCAGCCGTGGCCGGAACCTGCAGGTCGTTACCACGGCACTTCACCAGCTCAGTGCGGTTGCCCCGCAGCAGACCGGCGAAGGCGTATTCGGAAAGGCTGTCCGGCACCGGGGTCACGGCGCCGAGAATGGTCGCCGGGTCCGCGCCCAGCGCCACCGACACCGGGAACGGCTGGCCCGGGTGCTTCTCGCACCACTCGCGGTAATCCAGCGCGCCGCCGCGGTGGCTCAGCCAGCGCATGATCACCTTGTTGCGGCCGATCACCTGCTGACGATAGATACCCAGGTTCTGCCGGTCCTTGTTCGGGCCCTTGGTCACGGTCAGGCCCCAAGTGATCAGCGGGCCGACATCGCCCGGCCAGCAGGTCTGCACCGGCAGCATGCCAAGGTCGACGTCGTCGCCTTCGATCACCACTTCCTGGCACACCGCATCCTTGACCACCTTGGGCGCCATGGAAATGATCTTGCGGAAGATCGGCAGCTTGGACCAGGCGTCCTTGAGCCCCTTGGGCGGCTCCGGCTCCTTGAGGAACGCCAGCAGCTTGCCGATCTCGCGCAGTTCGCTGACCGCTTCGGCGCCCATGCCCAGGGCCACGCGCTCGGGGGTGCCGAACAGGTTGCCGAGCACGGGGATGTCATAACCGGTGGGGTTTTCAAACAGCAGGGCCGGGCCTTTGGCACGCAAGGTGCGATCGCAGACCTCGGTCATTTCCAGCACTGGGGACACCGGAACCTGGATGCGCTTGAGTTCCGAGCGCTGTTCCAGGCCGCTGATAAAGTCGCGCAAGTCGCGATACTGCATGCGTGAGCCTCGTTTTCGCCGTGGCATTCGGGGCAGGCAGTTTAGCGCCGAACCCACAGGTTCAGAATAGAGAATGTCAGATAGCAAAAAGCCGGGTTTCCCCGGCTCTTGCTGGCCTGATCGATTTACTTGCGTTTCATCGACAGGAAGAACTCATCGTTGGTCTTGGTCTGTTTCAACTTGTCGACCAGGAATTCGATGGCAGCGACTTCATCCATGGGATGCAGCAGCTTGCGCAGGATCCACATGCGCTGCAGCTCGTCGTCGGCGGTCAGCAACTCTTCGCGGCGGGTGCCGGAACGGTTGATGTTGATGGCCGGGAAGACGCGCTTTTCAGCGATCTTGCGGTCCAGGGGCAGTTCCATGTTGCCGGTACCCTTGAACTCTTCGTAGATCACTTCATCCATCTTCGAGCCGGTTTCAACCAGCGCGGTGGCGATGATGGTCAGCGAGCCGCCTTCCTCGATATTCCGCGCGGCGCCGAAGAAACGCTTCGGTTTCTCCAGGGCGTGGGCATCGACACCACCGGTCAGGACCTTGCCTGAACTCGGGATCACGGTGTTGTAGGCACGGGCCAGACGGGTGATGGAGTCCAGCAGGATCACCACGTCCTTCTTGTGTTCGACCAGGCGCTTGGCCTTCTCGATCACCATCTCGGCCACTTGCACGTGGCGGGTTGGCGGCTCGTCGAAGGTGGAGGCGACCACTTCGCCGCGCACAGTGCGCTGCATTTCGGTCACTTCTTCCGGACGCTCGTCGATCAGCAGCACGATCAGATGAACTTCAGGGTTGTTGCGCGTGATGTTCGACGCGATGTTCTGCAGCATGATGGTCTTGCCCGCCTTTGGCGGAGCAACGATCAGACCACGCTGGCCTTTACCGATCGGGGCGCACAGATCGATCACACGACCGGTCAGGTCTTCGGTGGAACCGTTGCCGGCTTCCATCTTCATGCGCACGGTCGGGAACAGCGGCGTCAGGTTTTCGAACAGAATCTTGTTCTTGGCGTTCTCTGGGCGGTCGTAGTTGATGGTATCGACCTTGAGCAGCGCGAAGTAACGCTCGCCTTCCTTGGGAGGGCGGATCTTGCCAACGATGGTGTCACCGGTGCGCAAGTTGAAGCGACGGATCTGGCTTGGCGAGACGTAGATATCGTCCGGGCCAGCGAGATAGGAGGCGTCAGCAGAGCGAAGGAAGCCGAAGCCGTCCTGGAGGATCTCCAGCACGCCATCACCGGAGATTTCCTCACCGCTTTTCGCGTGCTTTTTCAGCAGGGAGAAAATCACGTCCTGCTTGCGCGAACGGGCCATATTTTCTATGCCCATCTGTTCGGCCAATTCGAGCAGTTCGGTAATCGGCTTTTGCTTGAGTTCAGTCAGATTCATATAGGAATGACGTAATCATTTATAGAGGGGGGAAATTAAGCTTTGGGCTTAATGAGGCCGCGCCGCAGAGAAGGCGACAGGATCGCGTACTAATTCGAAAAGGAGAGCGTCGGCGACGGCTTGCAGGGGGCAATGGAGAAACCAGTGCGGGGCCGAATGTAACACCTGAGTTTCGGAGCGTCTAGCCCTCAATTACGAAAAAGCCCCGCATTTTGCGGGGCTTTTCCAGGGCACTGAAAATCGACGCTTAGATGTTGGCGTCGAGGAAGGCAGCCAGTTGCGACTTCGACAGTGCGCCAACCTTGGTAGCTTCGACGTTGCCGTTCTTGAACAGCATCAGGGTCGGGATACCACGCACGCCATGCTTGGCCGGGGTTTCCTGGTTCTCGTCGATGTTCAGCTTGGCAACGGTCAGCTTGCCCTTGTAGGTTTCAGCAATTTCGTCCAGAACCGGAGCGATCATTTTGCATGGGCCACACCACTCGGCCCAGTAGTCGACCAGTACAGCGCCTTCGGCTTTGAGTACGTCGGCCTCGAAGCTGGCGTCGCTGACGTGTTTGATAAGATCGCTGCTCATGGAATTCTCCAGGTTGTAAGCAAAAAAACGTGGCCCATCATATCTGCCCTTCCCGCGTTCAGGAAGCCGGAGATGATTGACTCTAACTATGGTGCCCCACGAGTTTGGGTATAGCTCAGCTGGGGACGTTGCGCGGGTTGCACAGGCCATTCGGCAACCCCGGCCGGCACCACGCACCTGTTGCAGCTGGGTCTTTGCCTGGCTGCCAAGGAGCGGCTCGCCCGATTGAACGGGATCTTTACTGGCCAGGGAACCGCCGGCCCACCGCCCCGGCGCAGGCTTTTATGCGTTGAATCAACGCATTGGACACTGCGCGTTGGCGCGAGCCGTTGATCGTGGCAGGATGGCGAGGTTATCGACCGAGACCCCCAACCATGCCCCAATCCCAAGCCAAGAATCTGTCCCTGATCGCCGCGATCGATCTGGGCTCCAACAGCTTTCACATGGTCGTGGCCAAGGCCCGGAACGGTGAAATCCGCATTCTCGAGCGGCTCGGAGAAAAGGTTCAACTGGCCGCCGGCATCGACGAAGAACGCCAGCTCAACGAAGAATCCATGCAGCGCGGTCTCGACTGCCTCAAGCGCTTCGCCCAACTGATCAACGGCATGCCCCAGGGCACGGTGCGCATCGTCGGCACCAACGCCCTGCGCGAAGCCCGCAACCGCGGCGAGTTCATTCGCCGTGCCGAGGAAATCCTCGGCCACCCGGTGGAAGTCATCTCCGGCCGTGAAGAAGCCCGCCTGATCTACCTCGGGGTGTCCCACACCCTCGCCGACACCCCGGGCAAGCGCCTGGTGGCCGACATCGGCGGCGGCAGTACCGAATTCATCATCGGCCAGCGCTTCGAACCCCTGCTGCGCGAAAGCCTGCAGATGGGCTGCGTAAGCTTCACCCAGCGCTATTTCCGCGATGGCAAGATCACCCCTGCCCGCTATGCCCAGGCCTACACCGCCGCACGCCTGGAGATCATGAGCATCGAACATGCCCTGCATCGCCTGACCTGGGACGAAGCCATCGGCTCGTCCGGAACCATTCGTGCCATTGGCCTGGCCCTCAAGGCTGGCGGCCAGGGTAGCGGCGAGGTCAACGCCGAAGGGCTGGCCTGGCTCAAGCGCAAGCTGTTCAAGCTCGGCGACGCCGAGAAGATCGACTTCGAAGGCATCAAGCCCGACCGCAGGGCGATCTTCCCCGCCGGCCTGGCAATTCTCGAAGCGATCTTCGATGCCCTGGAACTGCAACGCATGGATCACTGCGAAGGCGCCCTGCGTGAAGGCGTGCTCTACGATCTGCTGGGCCGCCATCATCACGAAGACGTCCGCGAACGCACCCTCAGCTCGCTGATGGAGCGCTACCACGTCGACCTGGAACAAGCCTCGCGCGTTGAAGGCAAGGCCCTGCGCGCCTTCGACCAGGTGGCCGCGGACTGGGACCTGGAAGACGGCATCTGGCGCGAACTGCTGGGCTGGGCGGCCAAGGTCCATGAAGTGGGGCTGGACATTGCCCACTATCACTACCACAAGCACGGTGCCTACCTGATCGAGCACTCGGACCTGGCGGGTTTCTCCCGGGAAGACCAGCAGATGCTGGCTCTCCTGGTGCGCGGCCACCGCCGCAACATCCCCAAGGAAAAATTCGCCGAGTTCGGCGACGACGGCATCAAGCTGATCCGGCTGTGCGTGCTGCTGCGTTTCGCCATCCTCTTCCATCACATCCGTGGCACCCAGCAAATGCCTCAGGTGAGCCTCAGCGCCCTGGGCGATCAGCTGGACGTGGAGTTCCCGGAAAACTGGCTGGATGAAAACCAGCTGACCCAGGCCGACTTCGCCCTGGAAGCCGAATGGCTGACCCGGGTGGGCATCGTGCTCAACGTCAACTGACCCTGCCACGGAGCTGCAGGAGCCGGCTTGCCGGCGAAAAGGCCGCTACCCCTTGCATCGCCCTCAGGGGCGCCTTCGCTGGCAAGCCAGCGCCTACAGTTCTTGCAAGCCGCACAAAAAAGGCCAGCCCGGTGATCGGGCTGGCCTTTTTATTATCGGCGACGCCTGACGCGCTTAGCGCACCGGCAGTACCGGGCTGCCAAGGCGCTCCAGCAGGGTTGCCTGCGCACTGCGCGGGTTCTGGTTGCCGGTCGGCGTATTGCGGATATAGCGGCCGTCGGACTGCAGGCTCCAGCTGTGGGTGTTGTCGGTGAGATAGCTCTCCAACTCTTTCTTGACCCGCAGAATCAGCTTCTTGCCTTCCACCGGGAAGCAGGTCTCGACCCGCTTGTCGAGGTTGCGCTCCATCCAGTCGGCGCTGGAAAGGAACATCTGTTCCTCGCCGCCATTGAGGAAGTAGAACACCCGGGTGTGCTCCAGGAAGCGGCCGATGATCGAGCGCACGTGGATGTTGTGCGAGACCCCGGCAATGCCCGGACGCAGGCAGCACATGCCACGCACCACCAGGTCGATGCGCACGCCCGACTGGCTGGCCTTGTACAGCGCGCGAATGATCTTCGGATCGGTCAATGAGTTGAACTTGGCGATGATGTGCGCCGGTTTGCCGTCCAGGGCGAACTGAGTCTCCCGGGCGATCATGTCGAGCATGCCCTTCTTCAGGGTGAACGGCGCATGCAGCAGTTTCTTCATGCGCAGGGTCTTGCCCATGCCGATCAACTGGCTGAACAGTTTACCGACGTCTTCGCACAGGGCGTCATCGGACGTCAGCAGGCTGTAGTCGGTATACAGACGGGCGTTGGCCGCGTGGTAGTTGCCGGTACCCAGGTGCGCATAACGCACGATCTCGCCGGCTTCGCGACGCAGGATCAGCATCATCTTGGCGTGGGTCTTGAACCCCACCACGCCGTAGATCACCACCGCACCGGCCGCCTGCAGACGGCTGGCCATCTGCAGGTTGGACTCTTCGTCAAACCGCGCACGCAATTCGATCACCGCGGTGACCTCCTTGCCGTTGCGCGCCGCGTCCACCAGGGCGTCGACGATCTCCGAGTTGGCACCACTGCGGTACAGGGTCTGGCGCACTGCCAGCACATGCGGGTCCTTGGCAGCCTGGCGCAGCAGGTCGACCACCGGGGTGAAGGATTCGAACGGGTGCAGCAGCAGGATGTCCTGCTTGCTGATGACGCTGAAGATGTTCTCGCTGTTCTGCAGCAGCTTGGGGATCTGCGGGGTGAACGGGATGTATTGCAGCTCCGGGTGGCTGTCCAGGCCGGTGATGCTGAACAGCCGCGTCAGGTTCACCGGGCCGTTGACCTGGTACAGCTCGGTCTCGTGCAGGTTGAACTGCTTGAGCAGGTAGTCCGACAGGTGCTTGGGGCAGGTGTCGGCCACTTCCAGGCGCACCGCGTCACCGTAGCGACGGGAGAACAGCTCGCCGCGCAGCGCACGGGCCAGGTCTTCGACGTCCTCGGTGTCCACTGCCAGGTCGGCGTTTCGGGTCAGGCGGAACTGATAGCAGCCTTTTACCTTCATGCCCTGGAACAGGTCATCGGCGTGGGCGTGGATCATCGACGAGAGGAACACATAGTTGTCGCCAGGGCCGCCGACTTCTTCGGGCACCTTGATGATCCGCGGCAGCAGGCGCGGCGCGGGGATGATCGCCAGACCCGAATCGCGCCCGAAGGCGTCGATGCCCTCCAGCTCGACGATGAAGTTCAGGCTCTTGTTCACCAGCAATGGGAAAGGGTGCGTCGGGTCCAGGCCGATGGGGGTGATGATCGGCGCGATCTCGTCGCGGAAATAGCGGCGAACCCAGGTCTTGAGCTTGGTGGTCCAGTAGCGGCGACGGATGAAGCGGATCTGATGTTTTTCCAGTTCCGGCAACAGGATGTCGTTGAGGATCGCGTACTGGCGGTCGACATGCCCGTGCACCAGTTCGCTGATGCGCGCCAGCGCCTGGTGCGGCTGCAGACCGTCGGCACCGGCCTGTTCGCGAGCGAAGGTGATCTGCTTCTTCAGGCCCGCCACGCGGATCTCGAAGAACTCGTCCAGGTTGCTGGAGAAGATCAGCAGGAACTTCAGGCGCTCCAGCAACGGATAGGACTCATCCAGTGCCTGCTCCAGCACGCGGATGTTGAATTGCAGCTGCGACAGCTCGCGGTGGATGTACAGGCTGCTGTCATCCAGGTTGGGAATGACGATGGCCGGTGCCGGTTGCGTCTCGGCCACCGCGACCGGGGCCACTGGCTCCAGTTCCGGCGGGGTCTCCACCACTTGCTCGACCACCGGCTGAGCTTCTTTTACGGCAACTTCTGAGAGTCCTTCAGTATTCATCGCGTGTTCCTGGGAGGGCTATTTTTGCTCTCGTAACAATTGAGCAGCACGAACGGCAAAGTAAGTCAGGATGCCATCGGCACCTGCACGTTTAAAAGCGGTCAGGGATTCAAGAATAACCCCCTCACCCAACCAACCATTCTGGATTGCTGCCATGTGCATGGCGTATTCGCCGCTGACCTGATAGACAAAGGTCGGCACCTTGAATTCATCTTTGACCCGCCAGAGGATGTCCAGGTACGGCATGCCCGGCTTGACCATGACCATGTCCGCGCCTTCGGCGAGGTCCGCCGCCACTTCATGCAGGGCTTCCTGGCCGTTGGCCGGGTCCATCTGGTACGAGGCCTTGTCGGCCTTGCCCAGGTTCAACGCCGAGCCCACCGCATCGCGGAAGGGGCCGTAGTAGGCGCTGGCGTACTTGGCCGAGTAAGCCATGATGCGCACGTTGGCATGCCCAGCCAGTTCCAGGGCCTCGCGGATCGCCTGGACCCGCCCGTCCATCATGTCCGACGGTGCCACCACCTGGGCGCCGGCCTCGGCATGGGACAGGGCCTGGCGCACCAGGGCGTCGACGGTGATGTCGTTCTGCACATAACCCTGTTCGTCGAGGATGCCGTCCTGGCCATGGGTAGTGAACGGATCAAGGGCAACGTCGGTGATCACCCCCAGAGCCGGAAAGCGTTCGCGCAGGGCGCGGGTGGCACGCTGGGCGATGCCGTCGGGGTTCCAGGCCTCGGCCGCATCCAGGGACTTGAGCGCCCCGGGCGTCACCGGAAACAGTGCCAGTGCCGGAATTCCCAGTTCGACCCAGTTCGCCGCCTCTTCCAGCAGCAGGTCGATGGTCAGGCGCTCGACCCCGGGCATCGAAGCCACCGCCTCGCGGCGATTCTCACCCTCGAGCACGAACACCGGCAGGATCAGGTCATCCACGCTCAGGCGGTTTTCCCGCACCAGACGGCGGGAAAAGTCATCGCGACGGTTGCGCCGCAGACGAGTGGCTGGAAACAGGCGGTTGGCGGGGGTAAAGCTCACGGCGGACTCCAGGGCTCGCGCTGGCGGACGAGCGGGACAGTTATAAGCGGGCATTATGACGAACAGATGACAGTTGTGCTCAAGCTGTTGACCGGCAGCAACACTCATTGTCATTGGCCGGATTGTTCACGTCGAGACACATTTCGATACTTTCCCGAACGTCGTCGAAGGGGTAGGCTGCGCGTTCATTTCGCCAGCATCCAGACAATGCTCCAACAATTTCTTCAGGATTTCGGCTACTTCGCCCTCTTTCTCGGCACGTTTTTCGAAGGCGAAACCATTCTGGTTCTTGCCGGATTTCTCGCGTTCCGCGGATACATGGATATCAACCTGGTGATGGTGGTTGCCTTCTTCGGCAGCTACGCCGGTGACCAGCTGTGGTACTTCCTGGGGCGCAAGCATGGCCGCAAGCTGCTGGCGCGCAAACCGCGCTGGCAAATGATGGGTGACCGGGCGCTGGAGCATATCCGCAAGCACCCGGATATCTGGGTACTGAGCTTTCGCTTCGTCTACGGGCTGCGCACCGTGATGCCGGTGGCCATCGGCCTGTCCGGCTATCCGCCGGGCCGCTACCTGCTGCTCAACGGTATCGGCGCAGCGATCTGGGCCATAGCCCTGGCCCAGGCGGCCTACCATTTCGGCGCAGTCATGGAAGGCATGCTCGGCAGCATCAAGAAGTACGAGCTGTGGGTGCTGGGCGCCCTGCTGGTCCTGGGCTTCGGCCTGTGGCTGCGCCGGCGCTTCAAGAACGCACGCCTGGCCAAGCAGATCTACGAAGCCGAACAGGCCTCCGCCCGGGAACCTAAGACGCCAGCCGAGTAACACGCGAGCCGCAGCCATACAGCCCGCAGACACTCAGCAGGCTGTAGCTGCCCAGCGCCACCCAGGCCAGGGGGCTGGCCGGCCACAGACCGACCAGCGGCGCCAGCCATACCAGGGGCAGATTCAGCAGCAGCCGCGCCCCTTCCAGTTTCAGGCTCCAGGGCCGATCCTCCAGAGCCGCGCCCAGTACGAACAGACCCAAGGCCATCGCGCCCCAGCCCAGCAAAAGTGCCTGGACCGACAGGCTGCTCTGGGCATTCATCAGGTAACTGCCCAGGGCTACATACACCGCGAACTGCAGCACCACGTACACCTGACGCCGCACATCCAGGGCCACCTCGAATTTGCGAAACTGGCTCAGCTCCGTCTTGGCCAGGGGATAACGGGCCTGCACATCCGCCGGGCGCCAGCCGGTGCGCATGAACCAGATCCGCAGCTTGTCCCGCACATGCTCGGTGCGCCGGGCATCATTCCAGAGCTGGGCATAGAACTGCAGATTGGCCCACAGCGGGTTCCAACTGGCCAGCGGGGTCGTCACGCCGAACACCACGGGCTCGTTGTCGTCCTCTTCCTGGTAGGTGCCGAACAGCCGGTCCCAGAGAATGAACACCCCGCCGTAGTTGCGATCCATATAAAGAGCGTTCTGCGCGTGATGGGCCCGGTGATTGGAGGGGGTCACGAAGAACCATTCATACCAGCCCAGCTTGCCGATGTGCCGGGTATGCACCCAGAACTGATACAGCAGATTGAGGGCTGCCACCGTGACGAACACCACCAGCGGCACCCCGAGTACCGCCAGGGGCAGGTAGAAGATCCAGCTCAACAGGAAGCCGGTGCTGGTCTGGCGCAGAGCCGTGGAGAGGTTGTAGTCCTCGCTCTGGTGGTGCACCGAGTGAGCGGCCCAGAGGATATTGCGTTCATGACCGCAGCGATGCAGCCAGTAGTAGCAGAAGTCGTACAGGACAAAGGCCCCGATCCATACCCAGAGGCTGTGCGCCGGCAGCTCGAACAGCCCCCAGTGCTGGAGGGCGAAGGTATAAGTGACCAGGCCCAGCCCCTTGGTCAGCAGGCCCGTGGTGGTGGACAACACGCCGGTGCTGATGCTATTGACCGCATCGGCAACCCGGTAGTTATTCACTCCCCGCCAGCGATCGGCCAACAATTCAGCAACAATCAACACAAAGAAAAACGGCACCGCATAGAGGATGAGGTTCATGGCGCGACCCGATCGATATCGATAACCAAGATTAGGTCCGACGACTCCATCCCCCTATGGCCAGGTGTGACAAACAGGCGGACATTTAGCGCCATGAATCTGGAGAAAAACCCATGAGCAAAAAAGTTGCAGTGATCCTTTCCGGTTGCGGCGTGTTCGACGGCGCCGAAATCCACGAAAGCGTGATCACCCTGCTGCGCCTCGACCAACGCGGCGCCCAGGTGCAGTGCTTCGCCCCGAACATCCCCCAGATGCATGTGCTCAACCACCTGACCGGCGAAACCATGGCCGAGAGCCGCAACGTGCTGGTGGAATCGGCGCGCATCGCCCGGGGTGAGGTCAAGGACCTGCGCGAAGCCCGCGTCGAAGACTTCGATGCGCTGATCATTCCCGGTGGCTTCGGGGCGGCCAAGAACCTCTCCAGCTTCGCCACCGAAGGCGCTGCCTGCACAGTCCAGGCCGACGTCCTGGCCCTGGCCGAAGCCTTTGCCGAAGCCGGCAAGCCGGTGGGCCTGATGTGCATCGCCCCGGCCATGGCCGCGAAGATCTACGGCCCCGGCGTGACCTGCACCATCGGCAACGATGCCGACACCGCAGCCGCCCTGGGCAAGATGGGCGCCACCCACGCCGAATGCGCAGTGGGCGAGATCATCGAAGACAAGGCGCGCAAACTGGTGAGCACCCCCGCCTACATGCTGGCGAAATCCATCAGCGAAGCGGCCTCGGGCATCAACAAACTGGTGGACCGGGTGCTGGAGCTGACCCACGAAGGCGACAAGTGAGCCTCTAGCGAGCGCCCCTCAGGCCTGGCGCGCCAAGCGCGTCAGGATGCGGTCCAGGGCGTTGGCGAAGGCCTGTTTTTCCCGGTCGCCATAGGGCGCTTGCCCACCACTGACCTGCCCCTGTTCACGCAGGTCGGTAAACAGGTTGCGCACCGCCAGGCGCTCGCCCATGTTCTGTGCGTCGAACTCCTTGCCCCGCGGGTCCAGGGCCGCCACGCCCTTTTTCACCAGGCGGTCGGCCAGCGGCACGTCACTGCAGATCACCAGTTCACCGGGCACTGCGTGCTCCACCAGGTAATCGTCGGCGGCATCCGGGCCGCTGGGCACCACGATCAGCCTGACGCAGGCGAAGGCCGGCTTGATCTGCGCCTGTCCGGCCACCAGCACCACTTCGAACTGGCGCTTCAGGGCGAAGCGCACTACTTGATCCTTGGCCGCCTTGGGGCAGGCATCGGCATCGATCCAGACACGCATTGAATGTTCTCCCTCCAGAATGCAGAACGGGCAAGCCGCCCCTTCAGGAGCGGGCTTGCCCGCAATCAACTACGCCGGCTCAGGAAGCCTGCACGCGGCGCTTCTCACTCATGCGGCTGCGGCTGTAGAGCACCACGATCGCCAGGATCGCCACCGCCTGGGCACCCAGCGAGTAGGCGTCGGCATGAATACCCAGCCAGTCGAAGTCGAAGAACGGCACTGGCCGCGTACCGAAGATACCCGCTTCCTGCAACGCCTTGACGCCGTGCCCGGCGAACACCACCGACAAGGCGCAGAGCAGTGCCGCGTTGATGCCGAAGAACAGCGCCAGGGGCAGCTTGGCCGAGCCCCGCAGGATCACCCAGGCCAGCCCCACCAGCAGCACCAGGGCGGTGGCGCCACCGGCCAGTACCGCGTTGTGCCCGGCAGGGCCGGCCTGCAGCCACAGGGTTTCGTAGAACAGGATCACTTCGAACAGCTCGCGATAGACCGAGAAGAACGCCAGCACCGCAAAGCCGAAACGCCCGCCGCCGCCCACCAGGCTGCTCTTGATGTAGTCCTGCCAGGCCGCCGCATGCCGGCGGTCATGCATCCACACCCCGAGCCACAGCACCATGACACTGGCGAACAGCGCGGTGGCGCCTTCGAGCAGTTCACGCTGG
This sequence comes from Pseudomonas sp. GW823-FHT02C05, assembly GCF_058797595.1. Taxonomy (NCBI): domain Bacteria; kingdom Pseudomonadati; phylum Pseudomonadota; class Gammaproteobacteria; order Pseudomonadales; family Pseudomonadaceae; genus Pseudomonas; species Pseudomonas sp. GW823-FHT02C05. The sequence goes on from NZ_JBXAJU010000004.1 coordinate 421,425, forward strand.
GAACCGCTGACATCGATCACGTAGGCCGCCAAGGCCCAGGTACCCAGGCCGGCCAGCAAGGCCAGTCCCCAGCCGACGTTGACACTGCGCACCGCCGATTGCTGGCCGGTGTTACGCAGGAAGGCGAGGATGGCCGCCAGCACCAGGATCGCTTCCAGGCCTTCGCGCAGCAGGATCAGCAGGCCGGAAATAAAACTCAGAGACCAGCTCAGGCTGTCGCCGCCCAGAAGCTCGGCGGACTCCTTGAGCTTGGCCTTGGCCGCGTCCAGACGCTGTTCGGCCTGGGCCACCGGCAAACCGTCCTGCAACGACTGCCGGTAGGCCATCAGGGCCTTTTCGGTATCTTTGCGGACGTTGGCATCGACGTTGTCCAGGGAGCTTTCTACCAGCTCGAAACCTTCCAGGTACGCCGCTACCGACAGATCGTAGGCCTGTTCGTGATCACCGCTGCGATAGGCCGCCAGGCTCTTGTCCAGGGTCGATGCGGTGTAGTCCAGCAACTGCGCCGGCCCCCGCTTGACCTGAGGCGGCTGGGCCCGCTGGGCACGGAAAGTCGCGGCTGCCTGAGGGCCCTGGGCGGCCAGTACTTCACCCGGAGTCTGCCGGGCCAGGTCGGCCAGATTGAAGCTCTGCTCGCCCTTGGCGGCCGCAGGGTCGGCGCTGAAACTGGCGATGTAGGTGGCCAGGTCCCAACGCTGGCGATCATCCAGTTGATCAGCGAAGGACGGCATGTCGGTGCCTTCCACGCCCAACCCCAGGGTGTTGTAGATGGCATACAGGCTCAGGCGGTCGAGACGTTCGACATCCCGCAGGTTGGCCGGTGGTGGGGTCATGCCCACGCCCGCCGGACCATCGCCGGCGCCCTGCTCGCCATGGCACACCGAGCAGTGCTGGGCGTACAACGGCGCGCCACGGGTCGGATCCGGGGTGATGATCGGCGCCTGGCTGACCTCATAGGCTACCGCCAGCCGAGCCCCCATCTGCCGCGCCTGGCGAGCTACCTGATTGCCATCGACGCGGTCATCCACCGCTTTGCGCAGGCTGACAACGCCTTGCTCCAGTTCAGCCTTTTCCGGTTTGGCCGGCAGATCGGCGATCAACCCCTGCAGGACGCCGAGAAACTCCACCTGCTCACGGTACTCGGACTCGTCAATGACCTTGCCCCCCTCGACCGTGGCGGGATAGTCCGCGCCAATGTAATCCAGCAGATGCAGGGCCTTGGGCGCGCCGTCGACGGTATCGGCCAGCAGGTTGAAGCTGAAAAGCGCCAGCACCGGCAACACTAGCAACGCCAGTAAACGGGAAGGGGCAATCATGAATAAATCTCAAAGGGAAATAAGAAGTAACATATTGTTCCCTCCCAACGAGTTTCACTCAAGGCTTATCAGCCCCGCTGAAACATCTTCGCTCACAGGCCACCAGCCTCACGCCCAGCTAGCACCCGCTCCCCTGCGTGCGCAAAGTGTCCAAGCCCCTGGGCGAAGACGTCACCCGGCAGTTGGGTCGTGACAGCTGCGAGCAACCGCGCCAAGCGCCGATGCGCAACAACCAGCCGCCGGACACGGCGCCAGTGACCCTGCGCTAAACCGCACGCAAACGAAAAAGGCGACCCGGTGGGTCGCCTTTTCTTGTTCCTGCAAACCTAGGCCGCCGCTTTGCGGATAGTTGCCAGAAAACCCGCGGCGCCGAGGAACAGGCCGGCGAAGGTGCGGTTCATCCGCCGCTGCTGGACCGGGGTGCGCAACAGGCGCAGGACCTTGGATGCCAGCCCCGTATAGCCGGCCATGACGATCAGGTCGACCACGATCATGGTGGCGCCGAGAATCAGGTACTGCTTGACCAGGGGGGCATGGGGATCGATGAACTGCGGCAACACCGCCAGCATGAACACCAGCGCCTTGGGGTTGCTGATGTTTACCAGGAAACCGCGAAACACCAGGGCCAGGGGTTTGCCGATGGGGCGAATGGCGGCGTCATCACTGAGGTCGCTGGGCAGCGCGCGCCACTGCTTGACCGCCAGGTACACCAGGTAGGCGACACCGAACCACTTGATGGCATAGAAGGCCGTGGCAGAGGCCGCGAGAATGGCCCCAACACCGGCCGCGACAATGGCAATCTGCATGGCCAGGCCCAGTTGCAGCCCCAGGGCGTTCCAGTAGCCGCGCCAGAAACCGTATTGCAGGCCGCAGGACATCGACGCAATGGCGCCGGCGCCCGGGGAAAGACTGATTACCCAACTGGCGGCAAAGAACGCCAGCCATGTCTCAAGCACCATCGCACACCTCGGATCGAATTGGTCGTGACTGCCTAAGCTAATCCTCCGCTTGGCGGCTGACCATATTTTTTTCGCCCAAAGGTGATGCAACGGCTACAGAGGAAGGGGTTACTTTTCGCCGCTGCCCACGGGCAGCACATCAGTGCCACGCCAGCGGCGCACCGAGCGCTGGAAGAACAGGCTGTTGGGCACCTGGACCATGGCGCTGCCGGTGCCGGCTTCCTCGGCTTCGATCAGGGTGGTGTACAGCAGGTTGATTGCCACGACCCGGCCCTTGACCCCAGGCTTGTCGACGGTGTCCACCAGCTCCACCACGTCACCCAGGCGGAACGGGCCAACCGTGAAGATCAGGATCGCGCAGAGCAGGTTGGAGAGCACGCTCCACATGGCGAAGAAGGCCACCGCCGCCACGGCGACGAAGCCTGAAAGGGCGGTCCACAGCACCGTGGCGGAAACCCCCAGGCGCTCCAGCACGAAGATCACCGCGCTGCCCATGATCAGCCAGCGCAGGCCGCCCCGCAGGGGCATCAGCAACTGCGGCGGGAACGGGTAGCGCTCGCCCAGGCGGGTCAGGCCACGAGCCACGAAGCGCTGGGCCAGGTAGCCCGCCAGGAGGATCAGCAGGATCTGCACGCCAATCCACAACGGGCCGATCCACTGGGCCGGCAACGGTAATTGCAGCGCCTCCATCAGGACAGCGCCTCCAGCTCGGCCTGCATGCTTTCCAGCAGTTCCAGGGCCTCCATCCAGGCTTCTTCCAGCTCGGACTCACGGGTCTTGAGCTTGGCCTGCTCGGCCAGCAGATCCCGCAACTCATCCTTGCGCGCAGCCTCGTACAAACCGCTGTCGCCCAGGCTGGCCTCGATCTTGGCCAGGCGCTCATGCACCTTGCCCAACTCGGCTTCCAGCTTGTCGGCCTCGCGCTTGTGCGGTGCCAGTTGCTGACGCAACGCCGCGGCGGCCTGGCGCTGGGCCTTCTTGTCGGTCTTGTCCGGGTTCACCGGCGTGTTGCTGACCGGGGCATTGCGCTGGCGGTAATCCACCAGCCAACGGGTGTAGTCGTCCAGGTCGCCGTCGAACTCTTCGACCTTGCCGTCGGCCACCAGGAAGAAGTTGTCGGTGGTGCTCTTGAGCAGATGGCGATCGTGGGAGACCACCAGCACCGCACCACTGAACTCTTGCAGGGCCATGGTCAGGGCCAGGCGCATCTCCAGGTCCAGGTGGTTGGTGGGTTCGTCGAGCAGCAGCAGGTTGGGCCGCTCCCAGGCAATCAGAGCCAAGGCCAAACGGGCTTTTTCACCGCCGGAGAAGTTCAGCACCGGCTCGTCGATCCGTGCGCCGCGGAAGTCGAAGCCGCCGAGGAAGTCGCGCAGGGTCTGCTCGCGCTCGGTGGGCGCCAGGCGCTGCAGATGCAGCAAGGGGCTGGCCTTGGAGTCCAGGGAATCGAGCTGATGCTGGGCGAAGTAACCGACAACGGTGTTCTCGCCCCGGGTCAGGCGCCCGGACAGCGGCTGGAGTTCGCCGGAGAGGTTCTTGATCAGGGTCGACTTGCCGGCGCCGTTGGGCCCCAGCAGGCCGATCCGCGCGCCCGGAGTCAGCTGCAGCTTGACCTTCTCCAGGACCGCACGCTCGCCATAGCCCAGGCGGGCATCGGAGAGGTCGATCAGCGGGCTGGAGATCTTCGTCGACTCACGGAAGGTGAAATCGAAGGGCGAATCGACGTGGGCCGCCGACAGCTCCTCCATGCGCTCCAGGGCCTTGATCCGGCTCTGTGCCTGCCGGGCCTTGGTAGCCTGGGCCTTGAAGCGGGCGATGTAGCTTTCCATGTGCGCGCGCTGCGCCTGCTGCTTCTCGTAGGCTTGCTGCTGCTGGGCCAGACGCTCGGCACGGGCGCGTTCGAAGGCGCTGTAGCCACCGCGATAGAGGGTGATCTTGCGCTGGTCGACGTGGGCCACGTGATCGACCACGGCATCGAGGAAGTCCCGGTCGTGAGAGATCAGGAGCAAGGTGCCGGGGTAACCCTTGAGCCACTCTTCGAGCCAGATGATGGCGTCGAGATCCAAGTGGTTGGTAGGTTCGTCGAGCAGCAGCAGGTCCGAGGGACACATCAGCGCCTGCGCCAGGTTCAGGCGCATCCGCCAGCCCCCGGAGAAGTCGCCGACCTGACGGTCCATCTGCTCGTTGGTGAAACCCAGGCCAGCCAGCAGCTTGCGCGCCCGCGCGTCGGCGGTGTAACCGTCGGCGCTGTCCAGCTCGGCATGCAAGCGCGCTTGCGCGGCGCCGTCCTGGGCCGCTTCTGCAGCGGCCAGGTCACGCTGCACCTGGCGCAGGCGCAAGTCGCCGTCGAGCACATAGTCCACCGCCAGGCGCTCGAGGGTATCGACCTCCTGGCGCATGTGGGCGATGCGCCAGTCGGCCGGCAGGAAGCAGTCACCCGAGTCCGGGTGCAGCTCACCGCGCAGCAAGGCAAAGAGGCTGGATTTGCCGGCGCCGTTGGCACCGATCAGGCCGGCTTTCTGGCCGGCGTGCAGGGTTAGCTCGGCGTCTTCTAGCAGACGTTGCGGGCCACGCTGTAAAGTCAGGTTCTGAAGTCGAATCATAATGGCGGCGGAGTCTACCAGCTTCGTTAGCAACTGGCGCGAGTAGCAATATGTCCCCTGACCTGTGGAGCTTTGCCCTGAAGACCTACGCCCTGCCCGGTGTGCAGGAGGCCTGCCTGCAGCTGCAGGATGGCGGGGCCAATGTCTGTCTGCTGCTCTGTGGCGCCTGGCTTGGCCAAAGGGGGGTCGACTGCGATAAGCAGCGCCTGCAAGCGCTCGAAGAGTTGGCTGCGCCCTGGTATCAGGAGGTGGTCGAACCCCTGCGCAAACTGCGGATTGAGTGGCGAGCCGCCGCGGCCAGCGACGTGCAACTGAGCACCTTGCGCGAACAACTCAAGGCCCTGGAGCTGGATGCCGAACGGCAGTTGCTGCTGCGTCTGCAGGAAGGGGCACGAAAGTGGCCCGAAGCTCAGGCCCGGAGCCTGAATGACTGGCTGGAAGGACTGGCGGCCGAAGCCGCCGTCCGGAACCGCAATGCGCTGCAGGTACTGCGCATCGCGGTGGCCGGCGCTTAGGAAGCGCTGGAAGGGTTGCTGGCTGGAGCCGACGCAGGAACAGCAGGTGCACTTGCAGCTGGTGCCGGCGAGGCAGCCGGAGCAGGAGTTGCAGGCTTGGCCGCTGCGGGCGCGGGAGCTGCAGGTTTGGCAACTGGAGCAGTTGGCTTGGCTACAGCAGGCTTGGCGGCTGCGGGCTTGGCAACAGGCTTTTTCGCGGCCGGCTTGGCAGCGGGTTTTGCTGCGGGTTTGGCGGCAGCAGGCTTGGCGGCAGGCTTGGCCGCCGATGCCGCGGCTGGCTTGGCAGCTGCAGGTTTGCTCGCGGGTTTGGCCGGAGCTTTTGCAGCGGCGGGTTTCGCTGCTGGTTTAGCGGCCGGTTTGGCGGCAGCCGGTTTAACCGCAGCGGTCTTGGTGGCAGCAGGTTTCGCTGCTGGCTTGGCGGCTACGGGCTTGGCGGCAGGTTTAGCAGCTGGCTTGGCCGCAGCGGCTTTGGTCGCAGGCTTCGCAGCGGGCTTGGCGGCTGGCTTGGCAGCTACCGGTTTGGCAGCCGCCGCTTTGCCGGCAACAGGCTTGGCCGCTGGTTTGGCAGCAGGCTTGGCGGCTGCGGTTTTGGCCGCGGCGGGCTTGGCTGCACTGGCAGCAACAGGCTTTTTCGCCGCCGGCTTGGCAACAGGTTTGGCCGGTGCCTTGGCAGCAGGCTTGGCCGCTGGTTTTTTAGCTGCTACCGCTGCCGGCTTGGCATCACGAGAGCTCAATGCCTTGCCTACCGCTTCCTTCACACGACCCACGCCTTGAGCCAGTTTCAGGCTTTCCTGGGCATCGCGCTTGAGTTGCAGAATGTAGCTGCGGGTTTGTGCCTGACGCTCTTTCAGGGCGTCCAGCAAATCTTCTAGTTCCTTGACCGCGGTCTTCGCCTTGGCTTGTGCCTTGGCCTTGCCGGCCGCCGCAGCGTCCTGCAGTTTGGTGCGCGATTTGTGCAGTTTTTCCTGCGCCTTGCCCCGTTGTTTTTCCAGCTTGGCGAGCAGTTTTTCAGCATCAGCCAAGGCTTGGGAACAAGCGTTTTCCAAATGTTCGAGCAAGCTGCCCGACAGCTGTTGGAGCAAATGCAACGGAGTATTTACAGGCTTCTTATTGGCCGACATGGTTTACCTCCTGGCTGACGTGAGTTGCGGCTCATACTAGACCTCTGCTGCTACCGCCGCTAGGGCATGTTGACAGTATCGAAAGCCTGGCGTTGCAGCCGAACGAAAATGTTCTTCGCCCCCATCGAAGTTGCTCACCAACGAGCGCTTTGTCGCTGGCATAATCCACCGCAACTCAGGCCGGAGAGTGCCCATGTCGCGTTACCTGTTTTTATCCTTGAGCCTGTTCTTGCCACTGGCTCAGGCGGCTGCCGAAGCACCATCCAACAACGCTCACGATCTTGCCTACAGCCTGGGGGCAAGCCTCGGTGAGCGCCTGCGCGATGAGGTGCCCGACCTGCAGATCCAGGCCCTGGTCGAAGGCTTGAGGGCCGCCTATCAAGGCAAGCCTCTGGCGCTGAAAAGCGAACGCATCGAACAGATCCTTGCCGAGCACGACGCACAGATCAGCGAACAGTCGGCCAAGTCTCAGACAGAGATCGCGCTGAAAAACGAACAGCGCTTTCTCGATGAAGAAAAGGCCAAGCCCGGGGTCCGCCAACTGGCAGACGGCATCCTGCTGACCGAGTTGAGCCCTGGCGGCGGCAACAAGGCCAGCCCCAACGGCTCGGTCCAGGTGCGCTACACCGGGCGCCTGCCAGACGGCACCGTGTTCGATCAGACCCAGCAGCCGCAATGGTTCCGCCTCGACAGCGTGATCGCCGGCTGGCGTAGCGCACTGTCGCAGATGCCCACCGGAGCCCGGTGGCGCCTGGTAATCCCGTCGAACCAGGCCTATGGCACCGAAGGCGCCGGGGACCTGATCGCGCCCTACACCCCACTGGTGTTCGACATCGAATTGCTCGGTGTCGCTGGCTGAAGCGCCACAACGAAAAACGGCACGCCGAGGCGTGCCGTTTTTCCTGGTAGGTTCCTGTTCTCAGGCCTGAGCCACAGCTTCCTGCTTGTGGGCGTTGTGCAGCACTTCGATCAGACAGTCTTCCAGCTCGAAGCGTTCGTGCAGCAGGCCACCGAGTTCCTTGAACTTCTGCGCCACGCACTGGCCGGCGTCACACAGGTCATTGAACGCCAGAAGCTTTTCGGTGATCACGTCGATGCGTGGGTAGAGGGTGTCGGCCAACTCCAGCCCGCGCTTGTCGCCAAACGCCTTGGCTTCGCTGGTCAGCTGTTCGTAGATTTCAAAATGGCCGGCGGAGACGTAGTCCACCAGGATCCCGCAGAATTCCTGCAGCGGCTTCTTGCTCTCACTCAGTGCCTCGGGCTCCGCGCCCAGCGCATCATAGGCTCGAACCAGTTCGTGACGCTCCTGCAACCAGCGGTCGATCAGCAGATGCACTCCACCCCAGCGTTCCTGAGCATTCTGACAACTTTCGAGCATGGTGATCTCTCTTCCCTTATGGGTCATGCCGCTTGCCCGCCGCTCCTTTCTGGAGACTCTGGATCCGGTCAGGCACAACAGCATCGAGCAACATAATTCCAGTGACAGGTGCGGGCCAGATTATGCCCGCTCGACTACAGCATCAAGGTACGCAGGAGATAAAGTTCATACAAGCGTTTAATCCCCGCCCTCCTGCCAAACACTGACTCAGGGCAACGCCACGGCCTTGCGCGCGCCCCGTAGCTGACGCCACAGGCGATAGCCGCTAAAGATCAGCATGATCACGAAAAACAGCAGGCTCCACTCCGGCAAGCTCATGTCCAGCAGGGTCCAGGTGACCTCAGCGCAATCGGAGGTGCCCATGAAAGTCAGCTTCAACGCCTGCCACCAGGACAACTGGCGGAGCATGAAGGACATGTCCGGCAGGCAGGCCAGCAACTGTTCGGAAGGAATGTTCTGCAACAGCACATGGCGTCCCGCGGTGACCACCCCCAGCAGGCCCAACAGCAGGTTGAGCCCCCAGTAGACCGCCCGCCCCACGCGCCCTGGCCCCTGGATCACGGCCAGCAGATTGACCCCACCCAATGCCAGCAACAGCAGGCGCTGCACGCTCCACAGCGAACAGGACTCGAGGCCGCCACCCGTTTGCAGGTTGAACGCCGCCCACGAGGCCAAGGCCCCCACCAGGAACACCAGGGAGAACAGCAAGCGGGAGCCGGCCAGCGACATGAGATATCCGTAACGGGAGAAACAGGCAGCCACGGTAGAGAAAGCGCTCGCTGCTTTCAAGAAGCGCTATGTCGCAACCGATCGACAACAGCGCCGCAGGTACAGCAGCAAAAGGGCCGGTTGCCTGAAACAGGCAACCGGCCCCGGGACACCTCAGGCCCGCACCGGGACCGGCAGCGGTGAGGCCAGCAGGCGCTCATCGAGCATGCCCAGACCTTCCTGGAACAGTTGGTTACTGCGCTCGGTATCCCCCAGCTGTGCCAGCAGGCGCGCCAGTTCCGCACAGGCTTCGGGATTGCGTTGCAAGCGCAGGCTGCTTTCCAGATAGTCCCGGGCCTTGCCCCACAAGCTGTTCTGCAGGCACAGGCGGCCCAGGGTCAGCAGCAGGCTCGGATCGTCCGCATGCTCTTTCAGCCAGTGCTCGGCGGTCTGCAACTGGCGCGACGGATCGCTGCCACGCACCAGGCCATAGAGCCGTGCCAGGTGGCTTTCGTACTTGCGTTTGATTGCCGTGCGCAGGGCCTCTTCCGCCTCGGCCCCCGCGCCCAGTTGACGCAGTTGTTCGGCATAGGCCAGCACCAACTGCGGCTCCTGGCGCTGTGCCGAGGTCAACTGTTGCCAGGCACGATTGAGAGATTGCAGGCCGGCCACCTCATCCTCTTCACGACGCGCGGCCAGGGACAGGTTTTCACCCCAGGCCCGACGCTCCAGTTCCTGCAGTTCGCTGGCCGGCAGCGCCTTGTCCTTGCGCAACTCGGGCAACAGACGGATCAGGGCCGACCAGTCGCCACGCTGCTGATGCAGGCGCTGCAACTGGCGCAGCACCTGGACACTATGGGGATGGCGCTCATGCATGGCCTGCAGGGTGCTCAGGGCTCCCTCGGTGTCGCCGCGATCCGTCTGCAGTTGGGCGTGGCTCAGGGCCACGGCCAGCTCTGCCTGGGGCTGGCGGGTCAGCGCCCGCTCCAGCAACCGGTCGCATTCTTCATAGTGGCCCTGCTCGTTGGCCGCCCGGGCAGCGCCGAGATAGTAGAGCAGCGGCTGGCGCTCGGCCTCGGCGGCACGCTGCAGGTGCTTCTGCGCGCTGGCCCAGCGCCCTTCGGCGAGGTCCATCTGACCCTGCTCGATGGCGATCTGCACCCGGCGGCTGCGATTGCGCCGTGACCAGGGATTGACCACACCACCGGACACCATCACCAGCTCGATCAGCAGCTTGATGCCCCAGACCACCAGCCAGACCAGCGCCACCAGGGCCAGGGTTGCCCACAGGCTCGATTCGTAACGGAAGTTGCTGTAGGCGATCAGTACGTACCCGGGATGCTCGGCAATGGCCAGACCCAGCAGGCCGATGGCCGCAATGACCAGCAGGACGATCACATAGGTACGCTTCATGGGCTCGTCTCCTGGGCGTTGTTCGCCGCAGGTTTGGCCAGAGGCTTGACCGACTCCTCGACATTCAGGTTACGCCGCTCCAGGTAGGCCTGGACCGTACTCAAGGTCTTGGCCAGGTCCGGGGTGACGACCGTCACCGGCTGCTTGCTCAGCTCGGCCAGGCGCTCGAGCATGATCTTGCTTTGCGGGTTGTCCTGATTGAAGTTGCCGGTGAGCACGTCGCGGGCTTCGGTCAACGCCTGGGTATAGACCGCGGCCTGGCCGTTCAGGGCAGCCCACTGCGCCTGCTCCAGCGCCAGGCTCAGGGCCAGGCGCACTTGGGTCAGGCCCTGACCGGCCAGCAAGGGACGGATGTTCTTGTCGGCGTTGAAGTCGATGCGGAAATAGCGCGAGATCTGATCCCACCACTGGGCCCAGCGGCTGGCGCCGTCACCATCGGCTGTCAGGCCGAGCAGCGATTCACCGCGGTCCTTGTACTCCGGAGCCACGGCGCTCAGTTCCAGCACCTGGTCACGCAAAGCCCCCAGTTGCAGGAACAGCCCGGTGCGGTCCGGCTGCTCGGTGCTGCGCAGGGCCGCCAGGCTCTTGGCCAACTGCTCGCGGGCTGCGAAGGCTCCCGGATCGTTTTGTTCCCGCAGGATATCGTCGGCGCCCTGGACCAGGGCCCTAGCGCTGCTGATGTCCTGCAGCGCCGAAAGACGCAGGCTGGCCAGGCGCAACAGGTGCTCGGCTTCTGCCAGGCGCCAGTCCTTGCGGCTGGCGCCCAGTACGGTTTCCAGGCGCTGGTTCAGGCGCTGCTGGTCACCCTGCAACTGGGCCACCAGACGCCGCCGATCTTCCAGCTCATCGGCCGCGGGCAGTTGTTCCAGGCGTTCGCTCAAGCGCTGTTCGCTGAGCTTGAGACTCTGGGCCTGATCCCCCAGGGCCTGCAACTGACTGAACTGCTGCTGGTTATTGGCTTGCAGGTGGCGCACCTGCCAGATCCCCCAGCCACCAACGGCGACGCCCGCCGCCCCCAGCAGCAGGGCCAGAATTGCCAACCCGTTGCCACGACGCTCAACGGTTGGTTTCGTGGGTTCAGCAGGTGTCTCGGGCACCGGCTGGGCTTCATCTTTAGGCAAGGCTGTTTCGCTCACGTATCCATCCTTTGCGTTTAGAGAACGGGCACGGGTTGCTCCCGTAACGCCGTTAGCAAAGCCGCGGCACTGGCGCCGCGACAATCCACAACTTTTTCCGCCCCTGCGGCGTGCGCCATGTCGGCGACCCGGGGGCTTGGAACAAACAACGGCATCTTCGCCAGTTGCGGCCAGGCGGGCCCCGCCAGCTGCCGCAAGTGGCTGAAACCTTGTCCACTGCTGACCACCAGCCCGTTCAAGCGTTCCACTTCAATCCGCTGGAGCAACGCGCCTTCGGCGTAGTGCGGCAGGCAGCGGCGGTAGAGTTCCAGATAATCGACACTAGCACCTAGGGCGCGCAAGCGCTCAGAGAGCAGCTCGCGCCCACCCTCCCCGCGCACGATCAACACCCGTGGATCAGGCCGGCGGATAGCCTCGCGCAATTGGGGAAGTTCAAGCAAGGCTTCACTGTCATCGCCCTGCTGGGGATAGGCCACTGGCAAGCCGGCATCCGCAAGGATCTGCGCGGTAGCGGCGCCTACGGTGAACCAGGCCTGGTCTGGTGGTTGCGGCCAATACTGGCGCAACAGCTCCAGGCCAAGATGCGCCGCCGGCTTGCTGACCACAATCACCGCACAGTACTGGTCGAATGCCAGCAGGGTAGCCCGCTGCGAGTCACTGACCGGCAACGCCTGGATTTCCAGCAATGGCAGGCTGCTGCTCAAGATCTCGGACTGCGCCAGGATCGCCGCCAGCGCGGCGCAGTCCTCGGCCGGCCGGGTCAGCAGCAGGCGCCAGCCAGTCACTCCTCGCCCGCCTCGCCGTAGACCGCGCGCAGAATGTCAGCGGCACCCTGGGCCAGCAGGGCATCCGCCACTTGCACACCCAGCTCGGCGGCCGATGCGCGAGGGCCACGAGCTTCGGCGCTGAGCAGCAGGCCGCCGCTAGGCTCGCCCACCAGGCCACGCAGCCAGATCTGCTCGCCTTCCAGCACCGCATAGCAGGCAATCGGCACCTGGCAACCACCGTTGAGGTGCTTGTTCAGTGCGCGCTCGGCGGTTACCCGGCTGGCCGTGTCGGCGTGATGCAGGGGGGCCAGCAAGGCGTGGATTTCAATGTCGGCACTGCGGCACTCGATGCCGACGGCGCCCTGGCCACCGGCGGGCAGGCTGTCGTCGACACTGATGGAGGAGCTGATGCGATCCTCGAATCCGAGGCGGATCAAGCCAGCGGCCGCGAGGATGATGGCGTCGTATTCGCCAGCGTCCAGCTTGGCCAGACGGGTATTGACGTTGCCCCGCAGAAAACGGATCTGCAGGTCGGGGCGACGGGTCAGTAACTGAGCCTGACGGCGCAGGCTGGAGGTGCCCACCACGCTGCCTTCAGGCAACTCGTCGAGGCTGGCGTAGGTGTTGGAAACAAAGGCATCACGCGGATCTTCGCGCTCGCAGATGCAGAACAGACCCAGGCCTTCGGGGAAGTCCATGGGCACATCTTTCATCGAGTGCACGGCGATATCGGCCTGGTTTTCCAGCAGCGCGGTTTCCAGTTCCTTGACGAACAGACCCTTGCCACCGATTTTCGACAAGGGCGAGTCCAATAGTTTGTCGCCGCGGCTGACCATGGGCACCAGGGTCACGACAAGACCCGGATGGGCCTCTTGCAGACGGGCTTTGACGTATTCGGCCTGCCACAAGGCCAGAGCACTTTTGCGGGTAGCGATGCGGATTTCGCGAGAGGACATGGATCAATCCGTACTGAATAGATACGGCAGATAATAACAGCTCAACCAAATCAGCTTTGACTTGTATCAGAAACCTAGCCTCCTCCCGACGCCAGGCTTCACCCATTGCGGGGCTCAAACCCTGGCCTAGAGCTGTTGCATCATCTTGCGCACGCCCGCCACATGCCGCCGGCTGACAATCAGCGCATCGCCATTGAGGCCCTTGAGGTACAACTGGAAGTGCCCCAACGGTGTGCGCTGCAGACGCTCGATACGCTCGCGGGCCACCAGCGCATTGCGGTGGATACGCACAAAGCGGTCGCCGAATTCATCTTCCAGAGCCTTCAGGGGCTCATCCAGAAGCACCTCGCCGCCCTCGTGGCGCAAGGTCACGTATTTATGGTCGGCGATGAAATACACCACCTGGGCCAGGGGGATGAGCTCGATGCCTTTGCGCGTACGGGCGCTGATATGGCTGCGCGGGCCGTTACCGCTTTCGGCCGCGGGCCGGGTCAGTGCCGCCAGTTGTACACGGTTGGGCTTCTCGGCCTTTTTCAAGGCCTCCAGCAACAGCTCGGAGCGCACTGGCTTGACCAGGTGGACGACGCCGCTGGCATCGAAGGCCTCCAGGGCGAATTCGTCCGGCGCAGCGCAGAACACCAGCGCCGGAGGCGTCTCGCGCTCGCACAGCTTGCCGGCGACCTGCAGACCGTCCAGCCCCGGCATGCGGACGTCGAGCAAGACGATATCCGGCTTCAGGCTGTCGATCAGGCTCAACGCCTCTTCGCCATTGGTGGCGCTAGGCTCCAGGACACTGTATCCCTCGAGCTCACTGACCATCCGGCTCAGGCGCTCGCGGGCTAGGGGTTCGTCATCAACGATCAGGACATTCATATTGCGCTGGATTCCTGCGTGAGTCTCGCACAAGGATAGCGTAGACAGGTGGAGTGACGTCCGTCACCGCGATCCACGCTAAGACTAGTGCGAAGGCCAAAAAGTGCCGCAAGTCGGGCACCAATATTTGCCCGTGCCTGCCCGATACCGCTCAAGGTCGGCTGATGCGCGACGACGTCGCAGGGAATGCTGGTATTCAACACAAAGCCCCCCTCGTGATTGTGGTCGCCGCCCACCCTGCCCGCACCCGTCTCGTTTGGTGGACGGATTGCCTGGCCCTGCGCGGTGTGAACTTGCTGGAGGGGGCCACTGCGAACACGCGAGGGGTGTTACGCAATTGTGCCGGTCCTCCTGTCCAACTGTAGACGGTTGCCAAGACGATATTGCTCAATCGATAAATATCGTTTGACCGATATCACCTTCCGCACTCAAGGCGCTCACCTCGCAGGAAGCACCTTCGACTGCGCCGACCTCAGTCTCTGCGCCCCCGAGGCCGGCGACAAGCCGCCCAGGTGTCCGGCGCAGAAAAAAGCTGCCGACCAGCGCCAGCGACAGCCCGGGCAACCCTGTTATTATCGGCGCCTGTTTTTCACGCCATCTTCCTTCAGCAGATCACGAGCGAATTCATGAGCACTGACAAGACCAATCAGTCCTGGGGCGGCCGCTTCAGTGAACCCGTCGACGCCTTCGTCGCCCGCTTCACCGCCTCTGTCACTTTCGACCAGCGCCTGTATCGCCATGACATCATGGGCTCCATCGCCCACGCCACCATGCTGGCCAAGGTCGGCGTGCTCACCGATGCCGAGCGCGACAGCATCATCGACGGCCTGAAGACCATCCAGGGCGAGATCGAGGCTGGCCATTTCGACTGGCGCGTGGACCTCGAAGACGTGCACATGAACATCGAAGCGCGCCTGACCGACCGCATCGGCATCACCGGCAAGAAACTGCACACCGGCCGCAGCCGCAACGACCAGGTGGCCACCGACATCCGCCTGTGGCTGCGGGACGAGATCGACCTGATCCTCGGTGAAATCACCCGCCTGCAAAAAGGCCTGCTGGAGCTGGCCGAGCGTGAAGCCGAGAGCATCATGCCGGGCTTCACCCACTTGCAGACTGCCCAGCCGGTGACCTTCGGCCACCACATGCTGGCCTGGTTCGAGATGCTCAGCCGTGACTACGAGCGCCTGGTGGACTGCCGCAAGCGCACCAACCGCATGCCCCTGGGCAGCGCCGCGCTGGCCGGCACCACCTACCCGATCGACCGCGAGCTGACCTGCCAGTTGCTGGGCTTCGAAGCCGTGGGCGGCAACTCCCTGGACAGCGTTTCGGACCGGGACTTCGCCATTGAATTCTGCGCCGCCGCCAGCGTGGCGATGATGCACCTGTCGCGGTTTTCCGAAGAGCTGGTGCTGTGGACCAGCGCGCAATTCCAGTTCATCGACCTGCCGGACCGCTTCTGCACCGGCAGCTCGATCATGCCGCAAAAGAAAAACCCCGACGTGCCGGAACTGGTACGGGGCAAGAGCGGCCGGGTATTCGGCGCGCTGATGGGCCTATTGACCCTGATGAAAGGCCAGCCCCTGGCCTACAACAAGGACAACCAGGAAGACAAGGAACCACTGTTCGACGCCGCCGATACCCTGCGCGATTCGCTGCGGGCCTTCGCCGACATGATCCCGGCCATCAAGCCCAAGCACGCCATCATGCGCGAGGCGGCCCTGCGCGGTTTTTCCACCGCCACCGATCTGGCGGACTACCTGGTGCGCCGTGGCCTGCCGTTCCGCGACTGTCACGAAATCGTCGGCCATGCGGTGAAGTACGGCGTGGAAACCGGCAAGGACCTGGCGGAAATGAGCCTGGAAGAGCTGCGCAAGTTCAGCGACCAGATCGAACAGGACGTGTTCGCCGTGCTGACCTTGGAAGGCTCGGTGAATGCCCGTAACCACATCGGCGGCACCGCACCGGCCCAGGTCCGGGCGGCAGTGGTCCGCGGCCAGGCCCTGCTGGCCAGCCGCTAAGCCCTTGCGAGCCTGCCCGCGCCGGCATCCTCTGCCGGTGCGAGCAGGCTCCTAGCGCCCTGACCTTCTGGCGGCCATCAGTGCCGCCTTGTCAGCGGCGATGCGCCGAGCGGCGGGGGTCTGCTCCAGGCGCTCGAGCAAGGCCCGGGCCTCGGGCATCTCGGCCAAAAAATCGATTCCGAACAACTTGTCCCCGACTATCAGGGCAAGGTTCACGCTGTACTGAAAATACAGGTCCGCCACACTCAGGCTGGCGCCCGCTACATAGGGGGCGAACCGGGCATGCCGGCGCAATGCGGCAAAGCCTTGTAGCAATTCGATCCCGGCCTTCTCCTTGATCGCCTCGGGCAGGGTCGCGCCGAAGAACGCTTCGGGGAAACAGGCCCGGGCCGGCAGCTCTATGTACAGTTCGATCTCCTTGGCCAGTGCCAGCACCTGGGCACGTTCGAACGCGTCCTTCGGCAGCAGCGCCGGCGCCGGCCGCACCTGCTCCAGGTAATCGAGAATCGCACTGGTTTCGCTGATGAAGCCCTGCTCCACCTCCAGCACCGGAACCTTGCCCCGAGGGCTGATAGCCAGCGCCTCGGGGCTCTGGCCGGCGTAGAACAGCACCTCTTCGAAAGGCAGCCCCTTCTCCAGCAAGGCCAGCTTGACCATGTTGTAGTAGTTGCTGATGGCGAACCCATAGAGCTTGAACATCCCGTAGCCTCCAGGCCGTGCAGGGGTTGGCAGGGTTTTTTATAGAAGGTTAATCCCACTCTGGCCAGCAGCATCGAGCCGCTGAATACGAGTAAACTGGCGACCTTTCCTTGAGGAGCCTGCCATGAGCGAGCCAACCGATATCGACACCGACGAAGAAGAGTTCGCCGAAAATACCCTGATCGAAGCGATCGAGAACCAGATCGAAAGCGACAACCCACCAGCGGCCAAGGCCACGTTCAACAAGCTCACCCTGGTGGGCTACGAGCGCGAGGAAATCCTCAATCTGATGGCCCATGTACTGGCGATCGAGATCGACGCCATCCTCGAACAGGACCGCGCCTTCGACACCCAATGGTACGAAGCCGCCCTTCGCGCCCTGCCGGAACTGCCTCCCGAAAAGCAGTGACACCGCGCTGCCGGAGCGCAGGCTCCGGCACTCTTTCCCGCCCGTGCCTCGCGCCCCGACTACACTGCCACCACCCTGCGGCCAAATACCGCTGCACCCGGGGATAAAACTCCTCAGCGAACGCTGGACACGCCGCCTTTCTGCGTTCACCTTAAGAACGCTGACCTCTAATTCCTAGAAAGTCTGGAGTCCTTATGTCGTATACCCCTGAGTTGGTTGCCGAACTGGAAATCCTTGCACTCTTCAACCTGGACAACTCCCAGGAAGGCCTGAAAATCCATCAGACCGCCGCCCCTTCTGCCATCGCCGCCGCCCAACGCCTGTTTGACAAGGAACTGATCACCCAACCCGATGGAGGCTATCTGACCAGCCTCGGGCGGGACGCCGCTGAACATGCCCAGGGCCTGCTGACCATCCTGAACGTCAAAGAAGTCGCCTGAACAACCTGCATCGGCCTGCGGGGTTCCCGTCTGTCGGATTCCGTAGGCGCCTCCTTCTGAATACGCTAGAAATCTGGCGTCAAAAAATAAAATCAGTTTAAGGCTGAGCCCTGTCTGACGGTAAACTGCTCGCCGTCTTCAATACCGCCACGTTCGAGCTCCGCTTGAAATGCCCCATACCCATGAAATCCGTCCCGATCTGGATGAAGGAATCGATCGCAAGGTTCTCAGCCAACTGCGTGCGCGTTTCCTGAAGCTCAATGAAGGGCGCATGGCCCGGGCAATGGAAGGACTGTCGACACGCCAGCAGTTGGTCCTCAACCTGTTGCCGCTGTTCTTTCACGTCAATCACCCGTTGTTGCCCGGTTATGTATCCGGAGCCACCCCGGCGGGGCTTTCCTGCTACGAACCCGACCCCCAGGCCCTGGCCGAAGCCCAGCGCCTGACCCGATCGTTTTCCTACAAGCCGCGCCACGGCAACCCGCCACGGCCGATTCATGGCCTGTTTCTCATGGGCAGCCTGGGGACCCTGGCCCAGGCAGACCAGAGCGACATGGACGTGTGGGTGTGCCATGCGCCGGATCTGGGCGAAAACGAGCTGGCCGAGTTGCAGAAGAAGTGCCAATTGCTGGAGACCTGGGCGGCCGGCCAGGGTGCTGAAGCTCATTTTTTCCTGATCGACCCCAACCGCTTTGTCCGCGGGGAGCGGGACACTCAGCTGAGTTCGGACGACTGCGGCACCACCCAGCACTACCTGCTGCTGGACGAGTTCTACCGCACCGCGATCTGGCTGGCCGGGCGCACGCCGTTGTGGTGGCTGGTACCGGTGTACGAAGAACGCCGTTACGAACAGTACATCGACACCCTGCTGTCCAAGCGCTTTGTCCCCGCCGAGGAAAACCTCGACCTGGGCCACATGGCACGCATTCCGCCCGGCGAGTTCATCGGCGCCGGGCTGTGGCAACTGTTCAAGGGCATCGAGTCGCCCTACAAGTCCGTACTCAAGCTGCTGCTGATCGAGGTCTATGCCAGCGAGCATCCCAAGGTCCAGTGCCTGAGCCTGCGCTTCAAGCAGGCGGTGTTTGCCAACCGCCTGGACCTGGATGAGCTGGACCCCTACATCGTGGTCTACCGGCGCATCGAGGAATACCTCAAGGCTCGCGGCGAGCCGGAGCGCCTGGAGCTGGTACGGCGCAGCCTGTACCTCAAGGTCAACCGCAAGCTTACCGTCGGCAACGCCACCCGCAGCCCGAACTGGCAGCGCGCTCTACTGGAGCGCCTGGCCAGTGAATGGGGCTGGGACCAACGCCAACTGGCCTTGCTGGACAGCCGCAGCCAGTGGAAGGTGCGCCAGGTCAGCAGCGAGCGCCGGGCCCTGGTCAACGAGCTCAACTACAGCTATCGCTTCCTGACCCAGTTCGCCCGCACCGAGCAGGCCGCCAGCCTGATCAACAAGCGTGACCTGAATGTCCTGGGCCGGCGCCTGTACGCGGCCTTCGAGCGCAAGGCCGGGAAGATCGAGTTCATCAACCCCGGCATCGCCCCGGACCTGGCTGAAGACACCCTGACCCTGGTGCAGTCACCGAACAAGAAGGAACCCGGACAGAACCATTGGGGGCTGTACAACGGCAGCCTGACCGCCCTGGAGTGGGAGCATTTCGCCCCGATCAAGCGCAGTCGCGAGCTGCTGGAGCTGCTTACCTGGTGCCATCGCAACGGCGTGATCGACAGCAGTACCCGCCTGGCCCTGCACCCGGGCAGCAGCGACCTGAGCGAATTCGAACTGTTCAACCTGCTGGGCAGCCTGCAGCAGACCGTGCCACTGCCTTTGACGACGGTCAGCGAGGAACAGTTGCTGCACGCCGCCGTGCCCGGCGAAGTGCTGATCCTGGTGAACGTCGGGGTCGACCCCCTCAAGCACCACCGCGACCTGAACATTCTGATGACCACCGAGCGCACCGACTCCCTGAGCTATGCCGGGGTACGCGAGAATCTGGTGCTGACCCTGGATCAGGTCACCCTCAATAGCTGGAACGAGGTAATGGTCGGCCGCTACGACGCCGAGCATGCGCTGCTCGACTGCCTGCGGGACTACCTGAACAATCTGCCGGGCGGCACGCAGCCGCGGCTGCGGGTACGCTGCTTCTGTCACAACCGCGCGCAATTCATTGCCCGCCGGGTGGAAGAACTGTTCGAAACCGCGCACAACCTGTTGCTCAGCCAGCTCAACTACCGCTACCTGATCCAGGTGCAGCAGCACTACCACGTGCTTGAACTGGTGCCCGGGCAGGTTCGGCACCGGGCCATGGCAACCCCTGCCGCATTGCTGGAGTACCTGGGGCAGGAGCAAAGCCGCTACAGCCCACTGCACCTTGACCCGATGGCCCTGGAAGACCACGACCTGGCGCTGATCCTGCCCATGGGCCAGCCGGACTGCATCCAGGTGTTCTATCGGATCGTCGACGAGTACGCGGAGCTTTACGTGCTCGATGAGTACAACGCGCTGTGGCAGCAGACCCTGCCCTATCACGACGAACACAGCCTGCTGGTGCCCCTGCAGCGCTTCCTGCAGTCGATTCTCTACCGCCGCGAGGCGCTGCTGCCGATGGACAGCAACCAGCCCGAGAAACCTTTGGACACACTCTACTTGCAGATTCTGCCCTCAGGCACGGGCCGCGCACGTCGGGTAGAGCCGCGGCCAGCCCCACCGACGCCGGTGGACAAAGCCTTCTATGACGTACAGGCGATCATCGGCAAGGCCGCACCGGGCCAGGTGCAGGTCTCGCTGTACTGCAATCAACGGGAGTTTTCCGATCTGGAATATGGCGATCAACTGTTCGCCGCGGTGGCCCAGGAAATCGTCGGGCAGCGCCATGAAACAGAGCGCTATCGCTGCTACATCACTGACCTGGATCTTTCAGGGCTGCTCGGTGACGTGCAAAGCCCGAGCATCCTGTATCTGCGCTACAAGGCCAGCCTGGAGCGCGCACTGAACGACGCGCTCGAGCAGGTCTAGCCAAGGATCAGAGGTGGTAGTCGCCTGCGGCTTCCGGCTGGTATTCAACTTCCAGCAGGGTCAGCTTCAAGGTCTTGCCACCCGGAGCCGGCCAGTCGATGTACTGGCCTACCTGCAGGCCCAGCAGAGCGCTGCCCACCGGTGCCAGGATGGAAATCTTGCCTTCGTCGGCGTTGGCGTCCTGTGGATACACCAGGGTCAGGTGGTAGTCCTTGCCGCTGCTTTCTTCACGGCAATGCACACGCGAATTCATGGTTACGACACCGGCCGGTACTTCATCGTGACCCACCAGCGTTTCGGCACGATCCAACTCGGTTTGCAGTGCAATGACACCTGGCAGCGAGTCGTCCAGACTGTCGATCAGGCGCTCCAGACGTTGCACGTCAAGGCGGGTAAGGATGATGGATGGTGCAGTACTCATGATCCTGGCTGACTCCTATTTTTTCTGCACAAAAAAGCAAAACCCCGCCAAATAAGACGGGGTTCTCACCGGCCTCGATGTAGCGAGGCGAAGCTGGACACTATCACAGCACACTGAATAAACAAACCGTACGAGTACGAAGCTAAATCTCGCCTGCCGCCGCACTCTGTTTGCGCTGCAGCGCCTGGGCGCAGATCACTCGCCGGCGCTGATCATCGGCCGAACGCCATTCACGGATGTCCTCCACATGGCGAAAACAGCCGCGACAGACCTTCTCCTCATCGAGGCGACAAAGGCTGATGCACGGTGAACTCACCGCCGGGCTGACGTTGCTGTAGAGCGGCTTGGGCGGTCGGGCCGGGGCGGGCTGGGTCACGGTATCAGAGCCCTTCGAACTCAAGCTTGATGTCGGCCTGCTCCAGGACAATGCGTTCCAGCATTTCCCCCAACTGCTCTTCGCTCTTGTCGCACATCCAGCGCTCGCTTTCCTCGTCGTAGTCGAAGTGGAAACCACCCGAACGCGCGGCCAGCCAGAGTTGGCGCAAAGGCTCCTGGCGACTGAAGATAACCTGGCTGCCGTTGTCGAACTTGACGGTGAGCACCCCGGCCGAGCTTTCCAGGTCGATGTCCAGGTCGCTCTCATCGAAAATATCCTCCAGCGTCTGCTGGGTGGCATCCACCAGGTCGTGAAAACGGGCTTCGGTCAAACTCATTGCGGGAACCTCGAAAAGTGTCTACTCACGCTCAAGCGCCGCAAGATACGGGCGCTCCCCGGCGAATGCAAAGGATACCGAACGAGGAAATAAATGCGACGCCCATTGCACGACCGCCCGACCAAAGCCACCGGCCGGGCCTTGGCAAAGGCCCGCTGGACGGGAGTTACGCTGCATAGGCAAGCTGCCGGGTGGCCGGTATACTCGGGCGCAATTTACGCATTCTCAAGGATTTCGCCATGAAGCGCCTGATCTCTTCCCTTGCTGCGCTCGTCGCGGTTGCTTGCCTCGTTACCGCCTGCGGCCAGAAAGGTCCGCTGTACCTGCCTGATGACAGCAAATCCCCTGAAGAGCAGGCGAAGTCGCAATCGCAGTCGCACAAGCACGACACCTACTAAGGGCAAACCATGGACGCTTTTAACTACCGCGACGGGGAGCTGTTCGCGGAAGGCGTAGCCCTGTCCGCCATTGCCGAACGTTTCGGTACGCCCACCTACGTCTATTCCCGTGCGCACATCGAAGCCCAGTACCAGGCCTATGCCCAGGCCCTGGCCGGCATGCCGCACCTGGTCTGCTTCGCGGTAAAAGCCAACTCCAACCTGGGCGTACTGAATGTCCTGGCGCGCCTGGGCGCCGGTTTCGATATCGTCTCCCGGGGCGAGCTGGAGCGGGTCCTGGCTGCGGGCGGGCAAGCCGACAAGATTGTCTTCTCCGGTGTTGGCAAGACCCGTGACGACATGCGTCGTGCCCTGGAAGTCGGCGTCCACTGCTTCAACGTCGAGTCCGCCGAAGAGCTGGAGCGCCTGCAGCTGGTAGCGGCCGAGCTGGGCGTTCGTGCACCGGTCTCGCTGCGGGTCAATCCGGACGTGGATGCCGGTACCCACCCGTATATCTCCACCGGGCTCAAGGAAAACAAGTTCGGCATCGACATTGCCACCGCCGAGGATGTGTACATCCGCGCCGCGCAGCTGCCGAACCTGGAAATCGTCGGTGTCGACTGCCATATCGGCTCGCAACTGACCACCTTGGAACCCTTCATCGACGCCCTCGACCGCCTGCTGGACCTGGTGGACCGCCTCGGTGAATGCGGCATCTACCTGCGCCACATCGATCTGGGTGGCGGCCTGGGCGTGCGCTATCGCGACGAAGAGCCACCGCTGGCCGCCGACTACGTCAAGGCCGTGCGCGAGCGCCTGGACGGTCGCGACCTGGCCCTGGTATTCGAACCGGGCCGCTTCATCGTGGCCAACGCCGGCGTCCTGCTGACCCGGGTCGAATACCTCAAGCACACCGAACACAAGGATTTCGCCATCGTCGACGGCGCTATGAACGACCTGATCCGCCCGGCGCTGTACCAGGCCTGGATGGATGTCAGCGCCGTGCGCCCGCGAGATACCGAACCCCGTACCTACGACATCGTCGGCCCGATCTGTGAAACTGGCGACTTCCTCGCCAAGGAACGCACCCTGGCCCTGGCCGAGGGTGACCTGCTGGCGGTGCATTCCGCTGGTGCCTATGGTTTCGTCATGAGCTCGAACTACAACACCCGCGGCCGTGCCGCAGAAGTACTGGTCGATGGTGACCAGGCTGTTGAAGTACGTCGCCGCGAGACGGTAGCCGAGTTATTCGCTGGCGAAAGCCTGCTGCCGGAGTAAGACCATGCTGCTGCGTTTTACCAAGATGCACGGCCTGGGCAATGACTTCATGGTTCTCGACCTGGTCAGCCAGCACGCGCATATTCTGCCCAAGCACGCCAAACAATGGGGTGATCGCAATACCGGGATTGGCTTCGATCAGTTGCTGATCGTCGAGGCCCCGAGCAACCCGGATGTGGATTTCCGCTACCGGATCTTCAACTCCGACGGCTCCGAAGTGGAACAGTGCGGCAATGGTGCACGCTGCTTTGCCCGCTTCGTGCTGGACAAGCGCCTGACCACCAAGCGCCAGATCCGCGTCGAGACCAAGAGCGGCGTGATCGAGCTGGATATCCGCAACGACGGCCAGATCAGCGTCAACATGGGCGCGCCGCGCCTGGTACCGGCGGACATTCCGTTCCAGGCGCCGGCCCAGGCCGACAGCTACACCCTGGACGTCGATGGCCGCCAGGTGCAGTTGGCCGCGGTGTCCATGGGCAACCCCCACGCCGTGTTGCGGGTGGATGACATCAACAGCGCGCCGGTGCACGAGCTGGGTCCGAAGATCGAACACCACCCGCGCTTCCCGGCGCGGGTCAACGTCGGTTTTCTCCAGGTCCTGGACCGCCAGCGCGCGCAACTGCGGGTCTGGGAACGCGGCGCCGGGGAAACCCAGGCCTGCGGCACCGGCGCCTGCGCTGCTGCTGTGGCCGCGATCAGCCAGGGGTGGATGGATTCGCCCCTATTGATCGACCTGCCGGGCGGGCGCCTGTCCATTGAATGGGCAGGCCCTGGCCAACCGGTGATGATGACCGGCCCGGCAGTGCGCGTATACGAAGGACAGGTGCGTCTTTAAGTGAGCGAAATCCATGACTGATCAGCCGCAGGTTCCTGCCGAAACGCCCGACCAATCACCGTCCGAAAACCTGGAGGCGGCAGCCGTCGCCGCCTACCTGGAGGCCCATCCGGACTTCTTCGTCGACCACGATGAACTGCTCCCGGCCTTGCGCATTCCCCATCAGCGCGGCGACACCGTATCGCTGGTGGAGCGGCAGATGAAGATCCTGCGCGAGCGCAACATCGAGATGCGCCATCGCCTGTCGCAGCTGATGGACGTGGCCCGGGACAACGACCGGCTGTTCGACAAGACCCGCCGCCTGATCCTCGCGCTGATGGACGCCACCAGCCTGGAAGAAGTGGTGATGAGCGTCGAAGACAGCCTGCGCCAGGAGTTCCAGGTGCCCTTCGTCAGCCTGATCCTGTTCAGCGACAGCGCCATGCCGGTGGGTCGCTGGGTCTCCGCCGCCGAAGCCCAGGGCGCCATCGGCGGCCTGTTGTCCGAAGGCAAGAGCGTCAGCGGCAGCCTGCGCGAACACGAGCTGGATTTCCTTTTCGGCGAAGAGCAGCGCAAGCAGATCGGTTCTACCGCTGTGGTGGCCCTGGCACATCAGGGCATGCATGGCGTACTCGCGATAGCCAGCCGTGATCCGCAGCACTACAAGAGCTCGGTGGGCACCCTGTTCCTCAACTACATCGCCGAAGTCACCGGCCGCGTTCTGCCACGCTTCACCCACTCGCTGCGCTCGGTACGCTGACCATGCAACAACAGCTGGACGCCTACTGCGCGCATCTGCGCAGTGAGCGCCAGGTGTCGCCCCACACCCTGCAAGCCTACCGGCGCGACCTCGAGAAGGTGCTGGGGTTCTGCGAGAAAATGCAGGTGCGCAGCTGGACCGACCTGGACATCCAGGGCCTGCGCAGCCTGATTGCCCGCCTGCACCAGCAGGGCCAGTCGTCCCGCAGCCTGGCGCGCCTGCTGTCAGCGGTACGCGGGCTCTACCACTACCTGAACCGCGAAGGCTTGTGCACTCACGACCCGGCCAACGGCCTGGCGCCGCCCAAGGGCGAACGACGCCTGCCCAAGACCCTGGACACCGACCGCACCCTGCAGTTGCTCGATGGCGCCGTGGAAGACGACTTCCTGGCCCACCGCGACCAGGCGATTCTCGAACTTTTCTACTCCTGCGGCCTGCGCCTTTCCGAACTGACCAGCCTCAACCTCGATCAGCTGGACCTGGCGGACGGCCTGGTGCAGGTCCATGGCAAGGGCAGCAAGACCCGGGTCCTGCCGGTGGGCAAGAAGGCTCGGTCAGCCCTGGAGCAATGGCTCCCCCTGCGCGCCCTGAGCAACCCGCCTGATGGTGCCCTGTTCGTCAGCCAGAAGGGCCGGCGCCTGGGGCCGCGGGCCATCCAGCTGCGGGTCAAGGCCGCCGGCGAGCGCGAACTGGGGCAGAACCTGCACCCGCACATGCTGCGCCATTCCTTTGCCAGCCATTTGCTGGAATCCTCCCAGGACCTGCGCGCCGTGCAGGAGCTGCTGGGGCATTCGGACATCAAGACCACGCAGATCTACACCCACCTGGACTTCCAGCACCTGGCGGCGGTCTACGACAGCGCCCACCCACGGGCCAAACGCAACAAAGGCGGTGAGTAATGACCATCAAGCTGATCACCTTCGACCTCGACGACACCCTGTGGGATACCGCCCCGGTCATCGTCAGTGCCGAAGCCACCCTGCGCCAGTGGCTGACCGAACACGCACCGAATCTCGGAGGCGTGCCGGTGGAGCATCTGTGGGCCATTCGCGAGCGGGTGCTGCTCGCCCAGCCGAACCTCAAGCACAGGATCAGCGCCCTGCGCCGCCAGGTGCTGTTTCATGCCCTGGAAGAAGCCGGGTATGACCATGCCCAGGCCAACCAGTTGGCCGACCAGAGTTTTGAAGTTTTCCTGCATGCCCGGCATCAGCTGGAGATCTTTCCAGAAGTCCAGCCGACCCTGGAAGCCCTGGCCAATCACTTCGCCCTTGGCGTGGTCACCAACGGCAACGCCGACGTGCGCCGCCTGGGCCTGGCGGACTATTTCAAGTTCGCGCTGTGCGCCGAGGACATCGGCATCGCCAAGCCCGACGCCCGGCTGTTCCACGAAGCCTTGCAGCGTGGCGAAGCGACTGCCGACACCGCCGTGCATATCGGCGACCACCCGGGGGATGACATTGCCGGCGCACAGCAGGCAGGGCTGCGTGCGATCTGGTTCAATCCCAACGGCAAGACCTGGGAAGCCGAACGCGCTCCAGACGCCGAGATCCGCAGCCTGATTGAACTACCCGGGCTGCTTGCCCGCTGGCATCGCGGCGCCTGAACCGGCGCTTTCGCGAGCAAGCTCGCTCCTACAGCAAGCGCCGGCGCTCGGCGCCGTTTCCGAGAAGGGTGCCCATGAAAAAGCCCGCAGCGACGGCGGGCTTTTTCAGCAAGCAAGGTGCAAGGCTCAGATAGGCCGGCTGCCGTACTTGTTATCAGGCTTCTTGGGCGGATCGGCGACCACGTTGGCCTCGACTTCCTGCACTTTGCCGCCACGGGCCAGGAACTCTTCCATGGCACGCGCCAGTGCATCACGCTCCTTGTTCTTGGCTTCTACACTCGGCAGCTCGTCTACCGAGACGGCAGCCTTGGCCTTGCCTTTGGCGGTTGGAGCAGGAACATCACTGCCATCGTCTTCCGCCACATCGTCGGCAGCCGCTTCAAGACCTTCTTCGGTTTCGTCTTCGTCACCTACTTCGAGGTCGTCGTTTTCCAGATCATCGTCGCTCATGTTCTACCTCATGACTTGCGAAAAGCAGATTAGTTATAGCCCAGCTGTGCCGACTGTCGAAGGCCGCTGGAAAAAAATCAACGTCCACTGATACTCAGCGGCTTATGCCTTATCACCGTGCAAGGTGGCAAGGACTTTGCGAGCACCGCCATGATCGCGATGCTCGCCCAGATAAACGCCTTGCCAGATGCCCAACGCCAGACGCCCCGCCGCTACCGGCAAAGTCAGCTGACAGCCTAGCAAACTGGCCTTGAAGTGCGCCGGCAGGTCATCCGCGCCTTCGTCGTTATGTTCGTACCCGGCCATGCCTTGAGGCACCAGGGTGTTGAAGTAACGCTCGAAGTCACGCCGTACCGCCGGATCGGCGTTCTCGTTGATGGTCAACGAGGCCGAGGTATGTTGCAGCCACAGATGCAGCAGACCAACCCGACATGCCTTCAACTCAGGCAGGCCGGCGAGCAACTCGTCCGTCACCAGATGAAAGCCCCGGGGCCTGGCCCGCAGGGTAATCAGGGTCTGTTGCCACATACCGATCTCCACGCTTCGGCGCGCATTCTAGCGCGCTCAGGGAAAAAACAAAGCGCCGAATAATCCTGCTTTAGTGTAAGCATTTGCCCTGCCGGAAATCGTCACGGCAAACACGCCAATGCTTGTCAGAAAATCCTTTCAGCCTTTCTCAATGACAAACATCAGGCAAAAAAATGCCCGGCCGGAGCCGGGCTTTTTTTTCTTGCGCGATTACAGGTTGTAACCACGCTCGTTGTGTTGTGCCAGATCGAGGCCGACCGCCTCTTCTTCCTCGCTCACCCGCAGCCCCATGACCGCGTCCAGAACCTTGAGGATGATGAAGGTGACGATCGCGGTGTAAATCACCGTGAAACCCACGCCCTTGGCCTGGATCCAGACCTGAGCGGCAACATCGGTCACGGTGCCGAAGCCACCCAGGGACGGAGCAGCGAACACACCGGTGAGGATCGCACCGAGAATACCGCCGATGCCGTGCACGCCAAAGGCGTCCAGGGAATCGTCATATCCCAGCTTGCGCTTGAGGCTGGTGGCGCAGAAGAAGCACACCACACCGGCCGCCAGACCGATGATCAGGGCGCCCATCGGGCCAACGGTACCGGCAGCCGGAGTGATTGCCACCAGGCCTGCGACCACACCCGAAGCGATGCCCAGCGCGCTAGGCTTGCCGTGGGTGATCCACTCGGCAAACATCCAGCCCAGGGCGGCGGCAGCCGTCGCGATCTGCGTGACCAGCATGGCCATGCCGGCGGTGCCGTTGGCGGCAGCGGCGGAACCGGCGTTGAAGCCGAACCAGCCGATCCACAGCATGGCTGCGCCCATCAGGGTGTAACCCAGGTTGTGTGGCGCCATCGGCGTGGTCGGGAAACCCTTGCGCTTGCCCAGCACCAGGCAGGCCACCAGGCCCGCGATACCGGCGTTGATGTGCACTACGGTGCCGCCGGCGAAGTCCAGCACGCCCCAGTCGCCCAGCAGCGAGCCCGGACCGCTCCAGACCATATGGGCGATCGGCGCATACACCAGGGTGAACCACACGCCCATGAAGATCAGCATGGCGGAGAATTTCATCCGCTCGGCGAAGGCACCGACGATCAGCGCTGGAGTGATGATGGCGAAGGTCATCTGGAAGGTGACGAACACCGCTTCAGGGAACAGCGCAGCCGGGCCGGTCAGGCTGGCCGGGGTGATGCCCGCCAGGAAGGCCTTGGAGAAACCGCCCACGAAGGAATTGAGGTTGACCACGCCGGCTTCCATCCCGGTGGTGTCGAACGCCATGCTGTAGCCGTAGATGAACCACAGGACAGTGATCAGGCCGGTAATGGCGAAGCACTGCATCATTACCGAAAGAATGTTTTTCGACCGCACCATGCCGCCGTAGAACAGCGCCAGGCCAGGAATGGTCATGAACAGCACCAGGGCTGTGGAGGTCAGCATCCAGGCGGTATCGCCGGAGTTGAGGACTGGAGCCGCCGCTTCGTCTGCCGCCATGGCCAGGCCTGGCATTACGAGGGACAAAAGGGCTCCTAGCCCTGCGAATTTACGCAGAGTCATATTGTTTTCTCCTGGGGCGTTGGGTTTGGCGGCTTAGATTGCGTCGGTATCGGTTTCGCCGGTACGGATGCGAATAGCCTGTTCCAGATTGACCACGAAGATCTTGCCGTCACCGATCTTGCCGGTGTTGGCGGCCTTGGTTATCGCCTCGATAACCCGGTCAAGATCCTTGTCGTCAATGGCGACATCGATCTTCACCTTGGGCAGGAAATCCACCACGTATTCCGCACCGCGATACAGCTCGGTGTGACCCTTCTGCCGGCCGAAGCCTTTGACTTCAGTGACGGTAATGCCCTGCACGCCGATCTCGGACAGCGACTCGCGCACGTCGTCCAACTTGAACGGCTTGATGATGGCAGTGACTAGCTTCATGAAACTCTCTCCCGAATTGGTGGACTTGCCCCAGGAAAACAAACCCGACTCAAGTCTAAGCGCAGTGCCTGGCTTTGTAACGCACCGTCGGCCTTCCTCAGCCCGACCGACGCCAGCTAACCGCTGTCTGACGAAACACACCCCGCTCCGCCTGCCGCACTGCATTCGTCACAGCGACTGCATCAGTGCATGGGTCACCAGGGTCTAAGCAGAAAGCTTGCCAGCTCGGGAAAAATCAGTGATTTCAGTCCCTTGCCCCGAGCCGGCAGGGAATGCGGGAAAACGGCACCCGGGATACGCACAAAAACGGTGCGCTGGCGCCCGGCCAGATGCGCGAAAAACGTGCAACCCGGGGCCACCTGGAGCGTCGTTGCTGCGTGATACACTGCGGGCCGACTGCAATTCAGGACTCTCCCATGCTCGCGCCCAAAGACCTTCTCGACGCCCTGAGCGGCCACGCCTCGCGGTTGCTCAGCGGTGAAACACCCCTGCCCCGCAATGAAATCGAAAGCCAGCTCAAGGCCCTGCTACAAAGCGGCTTCAGCAAGCTGGACCTGGTCAGCCGGGAAGAATTCGACAGCCAGATGGTGGTCCTGGCCCGCACTCGCGCGCGCCTGGAAAGCCTCGAAGCCAAGGTGGCGGAGCTGGAAGCCCGGCTGAACCCGGCAGCGCAATGATCTGAATCCGGGTTCGCCGGCAGGCCGGCTCCTACAGACCTGTCCTGTAGGAACTGGCTTGCCGGCGAAGGCTCGTGCACCGACGACATATCCTGTGCCCATTCGGGCGCTCCTCTGGCCAGCCCCATCATCTATCCTTGCAGCACCGCAGGACGCGGTTCCCGCTGTCGCAAGGAAGCTCTCCCCATGTCCCTGGCAATCATCCACAGCCGTGCCCAGGTCGGCGTCCAGGCTCCGGCTGTCAGTGTTGAAGTGCACCTGGCCAACGGCTTGCCGAGCCTGACCCTGGTGGGCCTGCCGGAAGCCGCGGTCAAGGAAAGCAAGGACCGGGTGCGCAGTGCAATCCTCAATGCCGGGTTCAACTTTCCGGCCCGGCGCATCACCCTCAACCTGGCGCCGGCGGACCTGCCCAAGGACGGCGGGCGCTTCGATCTGGCCATCGCCCTGGGCATCCTTGCCGCCAGCGTGCAGGTGCCGGCCCTGGCCCTGGACAACATCGAATGCCTGGGGGAGCTGGCGCTCTCCGGCGCGGTGCGCCCGGTACGCGGCGTACTGCCCGCCGCACTGGCGGCACGCGACGCCGGGCATACCCTGCTGGTGCCCCGGGCCAATGCCGAAGAAGCCTGCCTGGCCAGCGGCCTAAAGGTGATCGCGGTGGATCATCTGCTGGAGGCCGTTGCCCATTTCAACGGCCACGCGCCGATTGCGCCCTATGTCAGCGACGGCCTGGTGCAGAGCCACTTCCCCTACCCCGATCTCAGCGAAGTGCAAGGCCAGCTCGCCGCCAAGCGCGCCCTGCTGATCGCCGCGGCGGGCGCCCACAACCTGTTGTTCAGCGGCCCGCCAGGCACCGGCAAGACCCTGTTGGCCAGCCGCTTGCCCGGCCTGCTGCCACCGCTGCAGGAAGATGAAGCCCTGGAAGTCGCGGCGATCCAGTCGGTGGCCAGCCACAAGCCCCTGCGTTACTGGCCACAGCGGCCGTTTCGCCAGCCCCACCATTCGGCTTCGGGTGCGGCACTGGTCGGAGGCGGCTCGAAACCCCAGCCCGGGGAAATCACCCTGGCCCATCACGGCGTGCTGTTTCTCGATGAACTGCCGGAGTTCGACCGCAAGGTCCTGGAAGTGCTGCGCGAGCCCATGGAGTCCGGGCAGATCGTCATTGCCCGAGCCCGGGACCGGGTGCAGTTCCCGGCACGCTTTCAATTGGTGGCAGCGATGAACCCCTGCCCCTGTGGATATCTTGGCGAGCCCAGCGGACGCTGCCGTTGCACACCGGAGCAGATCCAGCGCTATCGCAACAAGTTATCCGGTCCGCTGCTGGATCGCATCGACCTGCACCTGACCGTGGCCCGCGAAGCCACCGCCCTCAACCCCGAGCCGCAACCGGGCAATGACAGCGCCGCAGCCGCCACCAGGGTCGCCGGGGCTCGCGAGCTGCAACGCGAGCGCCAGGGCTGCGCCAACGCCTTTCTCGACCTGCCCGGCCTGCGTCGCCACTGCAAATTATCCACAACCGACGAGCGCTGGCTGGAAGCGGCCTGCGAACGCCTGGGCCTGTCGTTGCGGGCCGCTCACCGTTTGCTCAAGGTGGCGCGTACCCTAGCGGACCTGGAACAGGCCGCGCGAATCAGCCGCGAGCACCTGGCCGAAGCCCTGCATTACCGGCCCAGCGCCGATTGAAGGTTCATTCCCGGGACAGGTCTACCAAGGGTGTTGGCCGCACTTCGGTCTGACGCCCATCCTGGATCTGGCTGACACGGCTCAGGGCTTTATCCACCGCGGCTTTATCGGCCAACAGGCTGTAGCGAATCTGGAATTGCCGCTGCTCCTTGGCGCCAATGCTCGGCACTAGATTCAACGGGCGCTGGTAACGGCGGTTGTAGGAAAAGCTGGTGCCCGGTTCCAAACCCGTCACATAACCCTGGCCCTGGGTGTCGGTGTTTTTCCACAGGGAAAACACCGGCAGTTGTCGAGTGTTGAAGCCCAGGGAAACACCCAGGCTCCCGGCCTTGTTATGCAACACCGCCAGGGTCTCGCCCTGGGCATCGGCATAGGGCACGAGGTTGTACACGGTTTCGTCGTAGTCGCGGGTCGGGCCGCGATAGGTCTGCCAGTCCGCCAGGTCGGCCCGGGCCTTGTCATTGAACGGCGAAACCTGCTTCACCGGCGCGGCGAACTTCGCCCCCTGCTCCAGGAACGGCGTACTGAAGTTACTGTGGTAGAGCGCCTGGTATTCCTTGGGGTAGTCGCCGTTGTTGGTCAGGGTGTCGTTGAGTGCAAACCGGGTGCTGCCGGGTTCGGTCACCAGTTCGGTGGCGACGCTGAAATCCACTTTCTTGAACGCCTGCTCCTTGAGCTCGCCCCGCAGGTGAATGGCATACGGCGGTTGCTCGTCGATATGCAGCGTGACCTTGCTCGCCGGGATGTTGGCCGCGCGTCCGTGCAGGGTCAGCAGCTCGCCATTGTCCAGGCCCGGGTGCCCGACCCACTCATAGCCACAGCGGGCCACCAGTTCGTTGAAGCCCTCCAGCCAGCCCAGGCCGCCGCGGCCGTTAAGCTCGATGAAGGCCGGGTTGACCACCTCCTTGACCGGCGAATCCCAGCCCAGGCGCACATCGCCCACCGAAGCCTGCAGCACGTTCATGCCCCGGGTCGGCACCACCGAGAGCTGCATCACGCCGTTGTCGATGTCGACGATGCTCACCCCCTCCTGGCGTCCGCCATGCAGGGTGCGCAGGGTCACGGAAAACGGCCGCTCGGTCTTGACCCCCAACTGTTCACTGGTCAGGTGCAGGTTGCGGGGAGCCTTGTCGGTATCGAGCAATACATAGTCCCAGGCCATGGCGTGGGAGGTGGCGGCCAGCGCGCCAAGGGTGACCAGCAGTTTCAGCGGAGTCATGCAGGAGTGCCTTTTTTGGAGTTGTGCGGTTTTTATAGCCCTGAAGAATCGTTTCAGCAAGGCCAAAAACCCCAACTAGCCGGACAAACTCCACTCCGCTGGCCGTTTCCTGTCAGCCCTCGAATCCCAGCAGCAGGCCAGCCACTTCCATGACTTCCTGCAACGCCGACTGGGCAGCTTCGGGGGAAGCCCGCAGCAACAGGTCATCGGCGTAACCCATGGTCTGGGCGAACAGTTGCCTTGCCGCGCGCTCGGGGCTGGCGCAGCGGAATACCCCCGTGCGGACCCCATCGGCAATGATCGCCGCCAGCATGTCCCGCCACTGGCCGTTGATCCTCAGGTAGGCCTGCGCCAGCTCGGCGTCATGCATGGCTTCGTCCCAGGCATCGAGCCACAGCGCCCAGCCGGCTTCGGCGGAATCGGGCAGGCAGTCACGGAGAAACCCCAGCAAGGCGTCCATGGGCGCGGCACCGCGCAGGGGCTGGCCCACCGCCTCCAGCTGGTCATCGGCAAACCGCACGAAGGCTTCGCGGCGCAGCCCCTTCCAGTCACTGAAGTAGTGATAGACGTGGCTGCGAGACAGCCCCGCATGCTCGGCCAGGTCACGGGTGGAAACCTCGGCGAAACCCTTGCTGCGGAATAATTCCAGGGCCGCCTGGATGATCTGGTCTTTACGGTCGTTACGCGACATGTGCAATCAGGCCTCTTGGCGCCAGGATGGACGGCGCTTGCATTTTGAGCGTTCGCTCAAAGATAATTGAGCAGTCGCTCAATATTAACCGTTATCACTCTTGTGGTGCACTCATGTCCGCCGTCACCCCACTCATCGTCGTGGATCCAACCCAGAAAATCGGCCAGCAGACCGCCAGCCAGACCCTCAAGGCCATTGCCCGGGCCTATCCGGGCAAGCTGTTCGTCACCTTGTCCCTGGTGGCCCTGGAAAACGCCCTGCTGCTGGCCTACCCGCTGTTCGCCGGCTTCGCCGTGGATTCGATCCTGCGGGGCGACGCTGCCCATGCGCTGATCTATGCCCTGGTGGTGCTGGGCTTCTGGGTAGTGGGCGCGGCGCGGCGTGCGGTGGACACCCGTACCTTCACCCGCATCTACGCGGACCTGGCGGTGCCGGTGATTCTCAACCAGCGCCTGCAACAGCAGGACACCTCCACCGCCGCGGCGCGGGTGGTGCTGGCCCGGGAGTTCGTCGACTTCTTCGAAAAGCACGTGCCGACCATCGCCACGGCCCTGGTGTCGATCGTCGGGGCGGCAGTGATGCTGCTGGTGATCGAACCCTGGATCGGCCTCGCCTGCCTCACGGCGCTGTTGCTGTGCATGACCCTGCTGCCACGTTTTGCCCGGCGCAACCAGCAACTGCACGAACGCCTGAATAACCGGCTGGAAAAGGAAATCGGCCTGGTGGCCAGGGTCGGCGCGGTCTCGCTGCAGCGTCACTATCGCCTGCTGTCGCGGCTGCGCATCGGGCTCTCGGATCGGGAAGCCGCGGCCTATCTGTTCCTTGGCGCTGTGGCAGCGGTGCTGTTCGTCATTGCCATCAGCCAGTTGGCGCTGTCGCCCGAGATCAAGGCCGGCCATGTGTATGCGGTGATGACCTACCTGTGGACCTTTGTCAGCAGCGTCGATGAAGCACCGACCATGGTCGATCAACTGGCGCGCCTGCGGGACATCGGCAAGCGCGTGGACCCGGGGCTCGGTGAACCGACCGAACCCCGGTGAAGCTCAGAACGGCCGGATGCGATAGCCGCCGGCGTTCTGCTCGGCGAACTTGTAGTAGGCCGAGAGGTTGACCTTCTCGCTGATGTGCTGGGCGAACGACACCCCGTCATCGCCCCAGACCCGGCCGACATGGCTGTAGGCAAAGGCCTGGGCCACCCACTTCTTGTCGCCCTTGGACATGTTGTTCATGGCCACGTAGCCGGACGACTGGCCGGACATGCCACTGACCTTGCCGCTGACATCGTTCTGGCCATTGGTCACCGGCGAGATGAACACCTTGGCGCTGGAAGTCCGGGCCTCGGCGTACTGCGAGAGCTTCTGGTTTTCCGAGTGGTTGAGCACCAGCAGGACCTTGCCCTGAAGCTGGCTGGCGGTGGGCCAGGACTTGCCCTTGAGGTTGCCCTGCAAGGCGCCCGCGCTGCTGCCGATGTGCGTGGCCAGGTCCTGGGGGGTATAGAGCTTGCCCTGGAAGACCCGGGTCACCAGCTCATCGAAATCCTTGGGCGTGCGCCCCGAACTTTCCTTCGACCAGCCCTGCTTCTTGTCGAGGATTACCGTGATGGGAAAGTGCCCGGGGTGGTTGTCGCTCCAGTTCTTGACGTCGTTGAGGCAGGCTTCGAGATCGTTCTTGCCGGTGCCATTGCCCGTGCAATTGTTGTCGTTGCCGGACTGGAACAGGGTGCCGGGGTTGTGCCGCACGAACCAGTGCCGGGGCGAGCCGCCGGTCACCGCATCGCGCTGGTCCCAAAAGTCCAGTTCCAGGGTGCGCACACTGTCGAGCACGCTGCTGAAGGTACTTGCGTATTGCTTCTCGTAGCAGTTGTGACAGGCCACCTGGGCGATGCCGTTGAACGGGGTATTCCAGGTAGCCGGGGCGATGAACGCCGGGCTTTCCTGGCTGAACGCCGCCGGGCTGAGCAAGAGTGCCGACAGCGCCAGGGCGCGGGGGACGAAACGGGAAAGATGAGTCATGCCAGCTCCTGCTGAAAGGGAGGTCCTTGGGGCAAACCACTGCTCATCTGTTTTAGTCGAATCAGGCCTCATTGCAACTTTCGCCCCCCAACCCGGATTGAGGGGCGAGGCGGCAGCCGTCAGCGGAAGCGATCGACTTCCTGGCGCAGGTCCGCGGCCAGGGTTTCCAGCTCACGGGCAGTGACCGCCAGGTTGGACACCACTTCACGCTGCTCGCTGTTGGCCTGGGCAATGCTCTGCAGATTGCTGCTGAGTACCGTGGCGGTGCTGCTCTGCTCCTGGGTCGCGGTGGTGATGGCGGCAAACTGCTCGCCGGCGCTGCGGCTCTGCTCGTCGATCAGGGCCAGGGCCGAGGCCACGTCGGCGTTGCGCGACAGGCCTTCCTGCATCAGGCGGTTGCCCTGCTCCATGGTCTGGATGGCGTGGCCGGTTTCCTGCTGGATGCTGTTGATCATCTGGGAGATTTCATCCGTGGCTTCACGGGTACGCGAGGCCAGGTTGCGTACCTCATCCGCCACCACGGCAAAACCGCGGCCCTGCTCACCGGCCCGGGCGGCCTCGATAGCGGCATTCAGGGCCAGCAGGTTGGTCTGGTCGGCAATCGCGGTGATCACTCCGACAATTCCGCCGATCTCCTGGGAGCGCTGGCCCAGGGTGTTGATCACCGTGGCCGTGCTGTTGAGGGCTCCGGCGATCTGTTCCAGGGAAGACGAGGCCTCTTGCATGGAGGTGCGGCCAATATGGGTCTGCTGGGCGTTTTCCTGGGCCAGGCGCTGGGTACTGCCCATGTTGTCGGCGATGTTCAGCGAGGTGGCGCTGAACTCCTCCACCGCCCCGGCCATGCTGGTGATCTCGCCGGACTGCTGCTCCATGCCTTCATATGCACCGCTGGACAAGCCGGACAGCACCTGGGCCCGGCCGTTGACCTCGGCGGCAGAGCGGCGGATGTGCTCGACCATGGTCGACAGGGCTTCGCCCATCTGGTTGAAGCTGCGGGCCAACTGGCCGATTTCGTCATGGCTGGCAACGTTCAGCCGTGCGCTCAGGTCACCGCCGCCCAGGGCCTGGGCCTGGCGCACCAGGTCGCTCAGCGGTGCCAGCTTGCTGCGCAGCAGCCAGACCGTAGCGCCCACCGCCAGCAGCATGGCCAGCAGGCTGCCGATCACCAGCCGAATACCAACGCTCCAGGTCACCGCGCGGATCTCTGCCTTGGGCATGCTCGCCACCACCGACCAGGGGCCACCCTCGAACGGTACTGCCAGGCTGTAGAAGTCTTCGCCCTGATCACTCCAGAAACGCCCCTTGCCCGGCTCCTTGGCCGCTTGCGCCATGACCTGCGCCGCCTGCTCCGGCGCCTGCACGCCGGCCGGTGGCACCAGCCACTTGTTCTGCTCGTCGAGCAGGGCCAGGGAGCCGCTCTGGCCGATGCGGAAGCGCTTGAGGTTGGCGAACTGGGCATTTTGCGCATCGGTGTAATCGAAGCCGACAAACAGCACCGCGATGACCTTGCCGCTGCGGTCCAGCACCGGGGTGTACTGGGTCATGTAGAAGCGTTCGAAGAGCAAGGCCCGGCCCACATAACCCTGGCCCGCCATGAGTTTCTGATAGGCCGGGTGGGCATGGTCGAGCAAGGTGCCGATGGCACGGCTGCCATCCTGCTTGCTCAGGGAGGTACTGACCCGCACGAAGTCATCGCCACTGCGCACGAACAAGGTCGCCACACCGGCGGTCATCTGCTTGAACTGGTCGACTTCGGCGAAGTTGTTGTTCAGCACCACATCCCCCAGGTGCAATCCCGGGGTCTGCACCCCGGCCACGCTCACCGGTTGTTCCGGATGCAGGCTCAGGCCGCTGCTGAAGCGGTTTTCGAACAGGCCGCTGAGGCGCTGGGTGCTCTCGCGCAGGCTGCCGTGGAACGTGTTGAGCTGATCGGCCAGCAGACGGGCTTCACTGGCCAGGTGTTCCTCTCGGGTGTCGAGGTTCGCCGAGTCCAGCGAACGCAAGGCGAACAGGGTGCTGCCGCTGATCACCAGGGCGAGTATCAAGGCAAGGGCGAGCCCTAGCTGAGAGGCTATGCGGGCACGGGGTTGGGACATGATGGCTCCTTGCCGAGAAGGCGGATCATCCTGATCGGTCAGCACCCTCGGCAGTCATAATTCTAAGATTTTTAATCAGTTAGGACCTTCCTGAACGCTGGTTCCATAACCCATGGATTCGGCGGCACGAGCCAATACTTGAGCGCTTTGCAGGGATATTTGCACGCCCCGCCAGCCGGGTACTGCAACGTTTCAGCCCAGGCGCTCTACGGCGGGCAGTTGCATGGCCTGGACCTCGCCCTGAAGGAAGTCGCTGAGGCGCCGCAAACGCTCGCCTCCGGGCCGGGTCCTGGGCCACACCAGATAGTAGTTCAGGCCACTGGCCACCGCTGTCGGCCAGGGCAGGCTCAAGCGACCCTGGGCCACATCCTCGGCCACCATCAGCAAGTCCCCCATGGACACGCCGTAACCCCGCGCGGCGGCAATCATCCCCAGCTCCAGGGTGTCGAACACCTGCCCGCCCTTAAGGGACACCTGGTCCGTCAGGCCCATGTGCTCCAGCCAACTGCGCCAGTCGCGGCGGTCCGGGGTCGGGTGCAACAGCTCGGTGGCGGCCAGGCGCGCCACGTCCCAGGGCTGATCATTGAGCAGGTTCGGCGCGCCCACCGGAATCAGCAGTTCGGGAAACAGGTAGCTGGCCTCCCAGTCCGGGGGGAAGTGACCGTTGCTCAGCAGCACCGCGCAGTCGAAGGGCTCCTGGTTGAAGTCCACCGAGTCCACGTCCATCCAGGCACTGGTGAGCTGCACCTCATTGCCCGGCTGCAAATGGCGGAAGCGGCTGAGTCGCGCCAACAGCCAGCGCATGGTCAGGGTCGAGGGCGCCTTCATGCGCAAGATGTCATCTTCGGCACGCAGGGTATTGCAGGCCCGTTCCAGGGCACCGAAGCCCTCGCGTATCCCCGGCAGCAGCAAGCGCGCCGCCTCGGTCAGTTGCAAGTTGCGCCCGCTGCGCTGGAACAGCCGGCAAGCGAAGTGATCCTCCAGGGTCCGGATATGCCGGCTGACCGCGCTCTGGGTGATCGACAGCTCTTCGGCTGCCCGGGTGAACGAGCTGTGCCGGGCCGCTGCCTCGAAGGCGCGCAGGGCATACAGCGGAGGAAGACGACGGGACATACAGGCACTCCAGGAGGGGACAGGGCCACGCTAGCAGAAAGTGCTTCGCATGAGTTTTAATCATGCCAGCAATCGTTTTTATCCCTTTGTGCTATAGGCCAAGAGCGCCGAGAATCAGCGCTCTCCCGGACTTTCCCCTGATCGAGCCTGATGACCATGCAGCATCCAGCACGTACCGAACTCTGGGCCATCCTGCGGCTGGCGGGGCCGCTGATCGCCTCGCAGCTGGCGCACATGCTGATGGTCCTCACCGACACCCTGATGATGGCCCGCCTGAGCCCCGAGGCCCTGGCCGGCGGCGGCCTGGGTGCGGCCAGCTACTCCTTCGTATCAATCTTCTGCATCGGCGTGATTGCCGCGGTGGGCACGCTGGTAGCGATCCGCCAGGGCGCTGGCGACATCGAGGGCGCCGCGCGCCTGACCCAGGCCGGGCTCTGGCTGGCCTGGCTGATGGCCCTGGTGGCCGGCCTGCTGCTGTGGAACCTCAAGCCGCTGCTGTTGCTGTTCGGCCAGACCGAAAGCAACGTCCACGCCGCCGGCCAGTTCCTGCTGATCCTGCCGTTCGCCCTGCCCGGCTAC
Source organism: Pseudomonas sp. GW823-FHT02C05 (assembly GCF_058797595.1). Taxonomy (NCBI): domain Bacteria; kingdom Pseudomonadati; phylum Pseudomonadota; class Gammaproteobacteria; order Pseudomonadales; family Pseudomonadaceae; genus Pseudomonas; species Pseudomonas sp. GW823-FHT02C05. Next base: position 460,683 of record NZ_JBXAJU010000004.1, read on the forward strand.
CTGAGTTTCATGGCCCTGCGCGGCTTCACCAGCGCCATCGGCCGGGCCACGCCGGTGATGGTCATCAGCCTGGGCGGCACCGTGGCCAACTTCCTCCTCAACTACGCGCTGATCACCGGCATGTTCGGCCTGCCGAAGCTCGGCCTGGTGGGCATTGGCCTGGTGACCGCCATCGTCGCCAACTGCATGGCCGTGGCCCTGGCCTGGCACATCAAGCGCCACCCGGCCTACGCCGCGTACCCTCTGCGCCAGGGCCTGTCCCGGCTGAACACCCATTACTTGCGGGAACTGTGGCGCCTGGGCCTGCCCATCGGCGGCACCTACGCGGTGGAAGTCGGGCTGTTTGCCTTCGCCGCCCTGTGCATGGGCACCATGGGCAGCACGCAACTGGCAGCGCACCAGATCGCCCTGCAGATCGTCTCGGTGGCGTTCATGGTGCCGGCGGGGATTTCCTACGCCATCACCATGCGCATCGGCCAGCATTACGGCGCCGGGCAATTGCTCGATGCACGATTGGCCGGGCGCGTGGGCATCGCCTTTGGCGCGGTGGCGATGCTGGGGTTCGCCATGATCTTCTGGCTGCTGCCCAACCAACTGATCGGGCTGTTCCTCGACCACAACGACCCGGCCTTCGCCGAGGTGATCCGGCTGGCCGTGAGCCTGCTGGCGGTGGCCGCCTGGTTCGAGCTGTTCGACGGCACCCAGACCATTGCCATGGGCGCGATCCGGGGCCTCAAGGATGCCAAGACTACCTTCCTGGTGGGTCTGGGCTGCTACTGGCTGATTGGCGCACCTTCGGCCTGGCTGATGGCCTTCACCCTGGGCTGGGGGCCGACCGGTGTCTGGTGGGGCCTGGCCCTGGGGCTGGCGTGTGCGGCCATCAGCCTGACCCTGGCATTCGAGTGGCGAATGCGCCGCATGATCCGGCGTGAGCCGCCCGTGCCGGCCATGACTCTCCAGGCCGGCCAGGCGGATTGAGCCCGAACCGACGCCGGTTTAAACCGTCCCTTCCTGCAGCGCCTGCTGGCTGCTGCCGAAGATCAGATAGTCCATCAGTTCCGCCAGGGGCAGCGGCTTGCTGATCAGATAGCCCTGGGCCTGGTCGCAACCAAAGCCCCGCAGCAAGGCCAGCTGTTCCGCCGTCTCCACGCCTTCGGCCACCACATTCAGGTTCAGGTTATGGGCCAGGTTGATCATGGCGTGGACCAGCTTGCGGTTCTCTTCGCGCTGCTCCATGCCGCCGACAAAGCTCTTGTCCACCTTGAGCAGGGTAATGGGCAGGCTGTTGAGGTGGACGAAGGAAGAGAAGCCGGTACCGAAATCGTCCAGGGAGAAACGCACTCCCAGGCGACCCAGGGCATCCATGGTCTGCTTCACCAGGTCACTGCGGCGCATCACTGCGGTCTCGGTCAATTCGAATTCCAGCCACTGGGCCTCGACTCCGCGTTCGGCAATCAGGCGGCTCAGGGTAGAAAGCAGTTGGCTGTCCTGGAACTGGCGGAACGACAGGTTCACCGCCATGTGCAACGGCGGCAGGCCGCGTTCGCGCAGGGCCTGCATGTCCCGCAGGGCTCGGGAAATCACCCAGTAGCCCAGGGGCACGATCAGCCCGCTCTGCTCGGCCAGGGGCACGAACTCGCTGGGCGGCAACAGGCCGCGCTCGCCATGGCGCCAGCGCACCAGGGCTTCAAGGCCCACGATCTTGCCGTCATGCAGGTTCAGCCGGGGCTGGTAGTGCAACTCCAGTTCGTCGCGGCGCAGGGCCCGGCGCAGTTCGCTTTCCAGGTCGGCCAGGCTGCGAGCGTTGCGATTGATCCGCTCGTTGAAGATATGAAAGGTGCAGCCCTGGGTGCTCTTGGCCTGTTGCATGGCGATGTGTGCATGCCACATCAGCGGGTCGGCGCCGGCATTGGCCCGGGCATGGGCAATCCCCAGGCTGCAGCCGATCAGCAGGCTTTCGCCATCGACCCAATAGGGCTCGGCCATGGCTTCGGTGATGCGCTCGGCCATCCACTCGGCCCGCTGTGGGGCGCGGCGGGTATCGATGAGCAAGGCAAACTCATCACTGCCCAGGCGGGCCAGTTGATCGCCGGCCTCAAGCTGGCTTTTCAGGCGCGAGACCACCTGCAGGATCAGCCGGTCGCCGGCCTGGTGGCCCAGGGCGTCGTTGGCGTGGCGGAAATTGTCCAGGTCGAGATGGCCCAGGGCCAGGCCACGGCCTTCGTTTTCCGCCAGGCGCGCGGCCAGCAAGGTCTGGAACCCCTGGCGGTTGGCGATGCCGGTCAGGGGGTCCTGCTCTGCCAGGCGCTGCAGGGTGTTTTCCAGCAGGCCGCGCTCACGTACATGGCGCAGGCAACGGCGCAGGGCATCGGTACTCAGGCAGGAACTCACCAACCAGTCGCTGACGCCTACAGGGGCTACGGGCGGTTCCTGGTCCAGCAGCAACACGGTGGGCAGGCTGCAACGCCCGGGGCCGGGCTGCAAATGAGGAAGGGTCAACAGGACCGCGTTGCGGTCGTCTTCAAACAAACGGCTGACAGACTCCCAGCTGGGAGCACTGATCAATACCACCGAGTCTCCCAACGGAGCGACACACTCGCGCAACAACGCTGTCCACACCGGCTCTTCAGCCAGTAGCAGCAAACGCAAGGGTTCGACAGGCTTAGACAAGCTAGCTCCCTAGACTCTGCAAATTAAGTTGGCGGCGGGCATTATGGCGCGCAAATAAACAATAACAATTGATATTGATTATCATACGCAATTTCTTGTACCGCTCTAACTCGAACATTAGACGCATATTCAGCGCGCATCCTGAGGGAAAGTATCAAAACCGGCAAATTTAGATCGCGTTGTGCGTCACAAGTCGGACAGAGGCAGCAGAATCCGTCCAGCCTGTTAAAATGCCCGCCCTTTTCGTAACCGATCCCTTTTTACCGTCATGTCCCGACTCAATCCCCGGCAGCAAGAAGCCGTGAACTATGTCGGCGGCCCTCTTTTGGTGCTCGCCGGCGCAGGCTCCGGCAAGACCAGCGTGATCACCCGCAAGATCGCGCACCTGATCCAGAATTGCGGCATCCGCGCCCAGTACATTGTCGCCATGACCTTTACCAACAAGGCCGCGCGGGAAATGAAGGAGCGGGTCGGCACCCTGCTGCGCAGTGGCGAAGGCCGTGGCCTGACGGTCTCCACCTTCCACAACCTGGGCCTGAACATCATCCGCAAGGAGCATGTGCGGCTGGGCTACAAACCGGGCTTCTCGATCTTTGACGAGACTGACGTCAAGGCCCTGATGACCGACATCATGCAGAAGGAGTATTCCGGGGACGACGGCGTCGACGAGATCAAGAACATGATCGGCTCGTGGAAGAACGACCTGATCCTGCCCGCCGAGGCCCTGGAAAACGCCCGCAACCCCAAGGAACAGACCGCCGCCATCGTCTACACCCACTACCAGCGCACGCTCAAGGCGTTCAACGCAGTGGACTTCGACGACCTGATCCTGCTGCCGGTGAAGCTGTTCGAAGAGCACGCCGACATCCTGGAGAAATGGCAGAACAAGGTGCGCTACCTGCTGGTGGACGAATACCAGGACACCAACGCCAGCCAGTACCTGCTGGTGAAGATGCTGATCGGCAAGCGCAACCAGTTCACCGTGGTGGGCGACGATGACCAGTCGATCTACGCCTGGCGCGGCGCACGCCCGGAAAACCTGATGCTGCTCAAGGACGACTACCCGTCCCTGAAAGTGGTGATGCTGGAGCAGAACTACCGCTCCACCAGCCGTATCCTGCGCTGCGCCAACGTGCTGATCTCCAACAACCCCCACGAATTCGAAAAGCAGCTGTGGAGCGAGATGGGCCACGGCGACGAGATCCGCGTGATCCGCTGCCGCAACGAAGATGCCGAGGCCGAACGGGTGGCCATGGAGATCCTTAGCCTGCACCTGCGCACCGACCGCCCCTACAGCGACTTCGCCATTCTTTACCGGGGTAACTACCAGGCCAAGCTGATCGAACTGAAGCTGCAGCACCACCAGGTGCCCTATCGCCTGTCCGGCGGTAACAGCTTCTTCGGACGCCAGGAAGTAAAGGATCTGATGGCCTACTTCCGCCTGATCGTGAACCCGGATGACGACAACGCCTTCCTCCGGGTGATCAACGTGCCGCGCCGGGAAATCGGCTCCACGACCCTGGAAAAACTCGGCAACTACGCCACCGAACGCAAGATCTCGATGTACGCCGCCACCGACGAAATCGGCCTGGGCGAACATCTGGACAGCCGTTTCACCGACCGCCTGGCGCGCTTCAAGCGCTTCATGGACCGGGTCCGCGAACAGTGCGCCGGCGAAGACCCGATTTCCGCCCTGCGCAGCATGGTCATGGACATCGACTACGAGAACTGGCTGCGCACCAACAGCTCCAGCGACAAGGCGGCGGACTACCGGATGGGTAACGTCTGGTTCCTGATCGAGGCCTTGAAGAACACCCTGGAAAAAGACGAAGACGGCGAGATGACCGTCGAAGACGCCATCGGCAAGCTGGTCCTGCGCGACATGCTGGAACGTCAGCAGGAAGAGGAAGACGGCGCCGAGGGCGTGCAGATGATGACCTTGCATGCCTCCAAGGGTCTGGAATTTCCCTACGTGTTCATCATGGGCATGGAAGAGGAAATCCTCCCGCACCGCTCCAGTATCGAAGCCGATACCATCGAGGAAGAACGGCGCCTGGCTTACGTGGGCATTACCCGCGCGCGTCAGACCCTGGCCTTTACCTTTGCGGCCAAGCGTAAGCAGTACGGTGAAATCATCGACTGCGCGCCAAGCCGCTTCCTCGATGAGCTGCCCCCGGACGATCTGGCCTGGGAAGGCAACGACGACACCCCGACCGAAGTGAAGGCCGTTCGCGGCAATAGCGCCTTGGCGGATATACGCGCGATGTTAAAGCGTTAAAATCGACTATTTTTTAACAGACCTTTGGCCCAGACGTGGCCAGTAGAGGAAGCTCCGTGGAAGCACTGCACAAGAAAATTCGCGAAGAAGGCATCGTGCTTTCCGATCAAGTACTGAAGGTCGACGCCTTTCTGAACCATCAGATCGACCCGCAGTTGATGAAGTTGATCGGCGACGAATTCGCCACGCTGTTCAAGGATTCGGGCATCACCAAGATCGTCACCATCGAAGCCTCAGGGATAGCCCCGGCGATCATGACCGGTCTGAACCTGGGCGTGCCGGTGATCTTCGCCCGCAAGCACCAGTCCCTGACCCTGACCGAGAACCTGCTGTCGGCCACCGTGTACTCCTTCACCAAGCAGGTGGAAAGCACCGTCGCCATTTCCCCGCGGCACCTGACCAGCAGCGACCGCGTGCTGATCATCGACGACTTCCTGGCCAACGGTAAGGCGTCCCAGGCACTGATCTCGATCATCAAGCAGGCCGGCGCCACCGTGGCCGGCCTGGGCATCGTCATCGAGAAGTCGTTCCAGGGCGGCCGTGCCGAACTGGACTCCCAGGGCTACCGCGTGGAATCCCTGGCCCGGGTCAAATCCCTGGCCGGCGGCGTGGTCACCTTCATCGAGTAACCCCGCCCGCCAGAGCAACAGACTTGTGTAGGAACTGGCTTGCCAGCGAAGACGCCCTTGAGAGCAGCGCAAGACTTGAAGGCCCATTCGCCGGCAAGCCGTCTCCTACGACAAGTTGGGGGCCGTGGCCTGCAGACCCGCCAGCAGGAACCGCTGGTACAGGTCTTCACGCAGGCCTTCGGGTTTCTCCAGCCCCATGCGTTCCAAGTGCTCGGCAAACGCCGCGGGCTCCGGTGCGTCGAGTGCCGCCTTGCCCAGCTCGAGGATCTCGCTGAGCTTGAACTTGCTCTTGAGCCAGTTCAGCGCCCGCAGCAGGTCGCGCTCCTGGGCGCTGAAATCACTGCCCAGCGGATACTCCGGGAACAGGTGGCGATGACGCGCCTGAATGTTCTGCAAACGCTGTGGGCTGTTGTCGGCAAAACGCGGCTCCAGACGAAAGTCCTTCGCCAGCTTGCCGGCTTTCTGTGCCTGCTCGATCAATCCGGCCTGGAAGCGTGAATCGCTGATATTGAGCAACGCCTCGATCACCTTGGCGTCCGTCTTGCCCCGCAGATCGGCGATGCCGTACTCGGTGATCACGATGTCCCGCAGGTGACGGGGGATGGTGCAGTGGCCGTATTCCCAGACAATGTTGGAGCTCACTTCCCCCGCCGACTCGCGCCAGCTGCGCAGGATCAGCACCGAGCGGGCATCCGCCAGGGCATGGCCCTGGGCGACGAAGTTGTATTGCCCGCCCACCCCGCTCAGCACGCGCCCGCCCTGCAACTGGTCGGACACCGCCGCACCCATCAGGGTCATGGTGAAGGCGCTGTTGATAAAGCGCGCATCCCGGCGTTGCAGACGCTTGAGCTCCTCATGGCCATACAGCTCGTTGATGTAGCTGATGGCGGTCATGTTGAACTGCGCCAGCCTGCTCTTGGGCAGCTCCCGCAGGCGCTGATAGAAGCTGCGCGGGCCAAGGAAGAAACCGCCATGGATCGAGACCCCGCCGACAGCCGAATCCGGATCCAGGGTGCCGGCATTGGCTTGCTCTTGCAGCGCCACGGTCGGGTACACCTTGCGCCGCACGATGCCCGCGTCGGCCAGGGCCAACAGGCCGTTGACGAACATTTCGCTGCAGCCGTAGAGCCCCTGGGCAAAGGGCTCGACACCCCCTTCGCGATCGATCAGCGGCTGCCAGTAATCCACCTGCAGGTCTGCCAGCAGTGCGCGGTAGCCCTCGTTGTCCGCCTGCCGTGCGAGCAAGGCCGCGGTCAGCGCATCGCCCATGGAGCCAATGCCGATCTGCAGGGTGCCGCCGTCGCGCACCAAGGTGCTGGCGTGCAGGCCTATGCAATGGTCCTGGATGCCCACGGGCATGTTCGGCGTGGAGAACAACGTACTGCGCTCCTCCTCGTCGATCAGCAGGTCGAGGTCCGCGGCATCGATTTCCGAATCACCCGGCATATAGGGCAGGTCGCTGTGGACCTGGCCGAGGATCAAGATGGTTTCCCCCTGCGCCCGGCGCTTGGCAATCATCGGCAACATGTCGAGGGTGATGTCCGGGTTGCAGCTCAGGCTCAGGCGTCCCGGGTCTTGCGGATCCCTGGCCAGCAGTTGCGCCACCAGGTTCAGACCGGCTGCGTTGATGTCCCGGGCGGCATGGCTGTAGTTGCTGCTGACGTAGTCCTGCTGCGCCGGGGCACTGTGCAGGAGGCTGCCGGGCTGCATGAAGAACTGCTCGACGCGAATGTTCGCCGGCAGGCTGTCGCGATGCAGGTCAGCGAGAAAATCCAGCTCCGGGTAGTCACCGAATACCCGTTCGACGAAGGGTTCGAGAAAGCGCTTCTGCAAACCGTCGCCCAGGGCCGGCCGGCCCAGGCTCAAAGCGGTGTAGATGGTCAGCTGGCGTTCCGGCATCCCGGCGATGCGCCGGTACAGGGCATTGGCGAAACGATTGGGTTTACCCAGCCCCAGGGGCATGCCCATGTGAATGTGTTGCGGCAAACGCGCGAGCACTTCATCCACCGCATGCTCGATAGAACAGGATTGCAGCATCTGACCCTCCGGGGACCGTCCATGAATTGAGGTTGGACCGAGCTTGCCGGGAGTTTGCTGCATTGACCAGTACACAGGGCAAATTACGCCCACAAAAAAGCCGCTCGTAAGCGGCTTTTTCGCTGAAGATGGCGGCTTATTTCAGGCCGGACATCTTCTGGATTGCACCTTTGAGCTCGTCATCGGAGCAATCGGCGCAAGTGCCTTTAGGCGGCATTGCGTTGATCCCGGTGATGGCCTTGGCCAGGATGCCGTCGAGGCCGCCCTGGTGATCGGCGCGCTCTTTCCAGGCTGCGGTGTCACCGATTTTCGGTGCGCCCAACAGGCCGGTGCCGTGGCAAGCGTTGCAGTGCTTGGCGATCACGTCATCCGGGGATTTCGCGCCACCGCCACCGCCCGCAGAGGCGGCCACTTCCATACCCTTGCATTCCTGCCCCTGGACGCAGACCTGGCCGACAGGCTCAAGACGCTTGGCAATATCATCATTAGTCGCAGCTTGAGCGCTGACTGCCCAAAGGGCCAATACGGTTGCTGGTGCGGCCAGCATTTTCATAATTAGGTTCACGCGTACACCCTCAATGGTGGCTAGTCACGCCTGCGGCCACGGTTTCGCAGGCGGGCGAAAGTATAACGGTTAGCCCGCCACACTGAAACAACCCCAAAGTCGAAGGGGTCTTATTCGCGGCAAAATGTCGCTGGGGGCCTCTCTGCAAGCCTTGCAGGACGCCTCTTGATCTAGAAGTTCGCCGGAGTGGCTGCGCTGATTAGTCGCGCCGGAACATCGAACGGATTACGGAAACGGTGCGGCTTCGTACTCTCAAAGTAGTAGCTGTCGCCGGCTTCGAGGACAAATGTTTCAAGCCCTACCACCAGTTCCAGGCGCCCCTCGAGGAGAATCCCGGTTTCCTCGCCGTCGTGGGTGAGCATCTCTTCACCGGTATCGGCACCCGGCGGGTAGATCTCGTTGAGGAAGGCAATGGCGCGACTCGGATGGGCACGGCCCACCAGCTTCATGGTGACTGCACCATCGGAAATATCGATCAGTTCGTGGGCCTTGTAGACGATCTGAGAAGGCGTTTCCTGGAGAACTTCCTCAGAAAAGAACTCGACCATGGACATGGGAATGCCGCCCAGCACCTTTCGCAGTGAGCTGATCGAGGGGCTGACACTGTTCTTTTCGATCATTGAAATGGTGCTATTGGTGACGCCCGCGCGCTTGGCGAGTTCACGCTGGGAAAGACCTTTCAGTTTACGGATGGATTGTAGTCGTTCACCGACGTCCAATGCGGCAGCCTCCTAGGCGGGAATCAGGCGTTGTTGTAATTGAGCGTTATCATGGCGACAGCGTTCAGTATTTACAACACTTGGCCCCGATTCCCCCGAGGGCAGGCGACTTTCGGTACAGCCCGCGCAATCTCAGTCTTCGGAGTACACCAGCGGCACCCGACGCAGGTTGCAGAACAGCTGATAAGGGATGGTATCGGCGGCCAGGGCGACCTCACTGGCGAGGATGTTCTTGCCCCACAATTCCACGGTGGAACCCAGTCCGGCCTGAGGCACATCCGTCAGGTCGACACACAGCATGTCCATGGACACCCGGCCCAGCAGGCGGCTGCGCTGGCCGGCCACCAGTACCGGCGTACCAGTAGGCGCATGGCGCGGATAACCGTCGGCATACCCCATGGCAACCACGCCGATGCGCATTGGCCTGTCGGTGATGAACCTGGCGCCGTAGCCCACCGGCTCGCCGGCCGGCAGTTCACGCACGCAGATCACCTTGGACTCCAGGGTCATTACCGGCTGCAAGCGCGCGGCCACCGAGTTGTTTTCTTCGAACGGCGTCGAACCGTAGAGCATAATGCCCGGGCGCACCCAATCGCTGGGTACGCTGGGCCAGCCCATGACCGCCGGCGAATTGCGCAGGCTGATTTCCGCTCCGAGGCCCTGGCGAGCCGCTTCGAATACCGCCACCTGCTCGCTGCTACGCGGGCAGTCCAGTTCATCGGCGCGGGCAAAGTGGCTCATCAGCACGATCTTCTCGACCTTGCCACTGGCCTGCAGGCGCTGATACGCCGCCTGGTAATCCTTGGGATGCAGGCCGACCCGATGCATGCCCGAGTCCAGCTTGAGCCAGACCGTCAGTGGCTTGGCCACGGCCGCCTGCTCGATGGCTTCGAGTTGCCACAGCGAATGCACCACGCACCAGAAATCATGCTCGACGATCAGCGCCAGCTCGGATGCTTCGAAAAAACCTTCCAGCAGCAGCACCGGCGCACGAATGCCCGCGGCGCGCAGCTCCAGGGCTTCTTCGATGCAGGCCACGGCGAAACCGTCGGCCTCGCCTTCCAGTGCCTGGGCGCAGCGCACCGCGCCATGGCCGTAGGCATCGGCCTTGATCACCGCGAGAGCACGAACTCCCGAAATTTCACGGGCCAGTTGGTAGTTGTGACGCAGGGCTTGGAGATCGATCAGGGCACGGGCAGGGCGCATGGCGGCAGACTTCTAGGCGGTCATGGGGAATAAAAAACCGGTGCTGGATAACGGCGAGCCGCCACCGGCACCGGGAGAGGGATCTTGTCGCTTAAGGCAGAGCGGCCACTACGGACAGCTCGACCAGGATTTCCGGTTCGCACAGCTTGGCTTCGACCGTGGCCCGGGCCGGCGCCACGCCTTTTGGCAGCCACTGGTCCCAGACACTGTTCATGCCAGCGAAGTGGGCATCGATGTCCTTCAGGTAGATGGTCACCGACAGCAGCTTGCTCTTGTCGGTACCGGCCAGATCCAGCAGGCGTTCGATGTTGGCCAGGGTCTCGCGGGTCTGCTGTTCGATCCCGGCCTGCATGTCATCACCGACTTGCCCGGACAGATACACCGTACCGCCGTGGACAACAATCTGGCTCATGCGCTCATTGGTGAGCTGGCGCTGGATTGACATGTTTAGCTGACTCCTGAGGGTTACCGTAACGGGAAATATCGAGGCCTTCGGCGCTGATCTGCGGCTTTTTCTTGGCCATCAGGTCCGCCAGCAGGCGACCGGACCCGCAAGCCATGGTCCAGCCGAGCGTACCGTGGCCAGTGTTCAAGAACAGGTTGCGGAACGGCGTGGCGCCCACAATCGGCGTGCCATCCGGGGTAGTGGGACGCAGCCCGGTCCAGAAACTGGCCTGGGACAGGTCGCCGCCCTGAGGATAGAGATCGTTGACGATCATCTCCAGCGTTTCACGCCGGCGCGGATTGAGCGAGAGGTCAAAACCGGCTATCTCAGCCATGCCGCCGACCCGGATCCGGTTGTCGAAACGGGTGATCGCGACCTTGTAGGTTTCGTCGAGGATGGTGGAAGTCGGGGCCATGGCCGGGTTGGTGATCGGCACGGTCAGGGAGTAACCCTTGAGCGGGTACACCGGCGCCTTGATGCCCAGCGGCTTGAGCAATTGCGGCGAGTAGCTGCCCAGGGCCAGCACGTAGCGGTCGGCGGTTTCCAGCTTGCCGTCGATCCACACGCCGTTGATCCGGTCACCGGCAAAGTCGATGCGCTGGATGTCCTGGCCGAAGCGGAATTCCACACCCAGCTTGCTGGCCATTTCCGCCAGGCGCGTGGTGAAGATCTGGCAGTCGCCAGTCTGGTCGTTGGGCAAGCGCAGGGCACCGGCGAGGATGTCAGTGACGTTGGCCAGGGCCGGCTCGACCCGGGCGATGCCTTCGCGGTCCAGCAGTTCGAACGGCACGCCGGATTCCTTGAGCACGGCGATGTCTTTCGCCGCACCGTCCAGCTGCGCCTGGGTGCGGAACAGCTGGGTAGTGCCCAGGCTGCGGCCTTCGTAGGCAATGCCGGTTTCCGCTCGCAACTCGTCGAGGCAGTCACGGCTGTATTCGGACAGGCGCACCATGCGTTCCTTGTTCACCGCATAGCGGCTGGCGGTGCAGTTGCGCAGCATCTGTGCCATCCACAGGTACTGGTCGATGTCGGCCGTGGCCTTGATCGCCAGTGGCGCGTGGCGCTGCAGCAGCCATTTGATGGCTTTGAGCGGTACACCCGGAGCGGCCCAGGGCGACGCATAGCCAGGCGAGACCTGGCCGGCGTTGGCGAAGCTGGTTTCCATGGCGGCGGCCGGCTGACGGTCCACTACGGTCACTTCAAATCCGGCTCGAGCCAGATAATAGGCACTGGTGGTTCCGATAACGCCACTGCCCAAGACCAGAACGCGCATTTTCATATCCTCATCGCGGCTTGACCGCTGACGTTTGTTATTCAGAGCAAAGATGGGCGCAGTGTAAGAAACATTGAGCAGTGATTTTCACTATATAACCGCCTATATTTGGCGAGAATTCTCGGCGATATTGCTTTTCACGGAGGGGCATCCCCTATGCGCACCAACCATCAGACCCGTCGGGCCCTGGACAAGATCGATCGCAATATCTTGCGGATACTCCAGGCCGACGGACGCATTTCCTTCACCGAGCTGGGGGAGCGAGTGGGCCTCTCCACCACCCCCTGCACCGAGCGCGTGCGCCGCCTGGAGCGCGAAGGGATCATCATGGGCTACAACGCGCGGCTCAATCCGCAGCACCTCAAGGGCAGCCTGCTGGTGTTCGTCGAGATCAGCCTGGACTACAAGTCCGGCGATACCTTCGAGGAGTTTCGCCGGGCGGTGCTGAAGCTGCCCCACGTGCTGGAGTGCCACCTGGTGTCCGGCGACTTCGACTATCTGGTCAAGGCGCGGATCTCGGAAATGGCGTCCTACCGCAAGTTGCTGGGGGACATCCTGCTCAAGCTGCCCCACGTGCGCGAGTCCAAGAGCTACATCGTCATGGAAGAAGTGAAGGAGAGCCTGAGCCTGCCGATTCCGGATTGAAGCGAGAGGGTGCAGCCTTCGCCGGCAAGCCGGGGTGCTCGGGGCTAGACCAGGACCTGGCGAGTGCTGGCCATGTAGTCGTGGATCTGTTTTTCGACCCGGGGGTGGATCATCTCCACCGGGCGCCGGCCGTTGGGGCAAGGCAGGCTCGGCGTGGTGCCGAACAGGCGGCAGATCAGCGGACGCTCGTCATACACGGTGCAACCGTTGGGCCCCAGGTGCACGCAGTTGAGCTCGTCCATGGCAGCTTCCTGCTCGGCAGCGGTCTTGCGCGGCAGGCGGGACATTTCCTCCGGCGAGGTGGTCACCGGGCCGCAGCAGTCGTGGCAGCCGGGAACGCACTCGAAAGAGGGAATCTGCTGACGCAGGCTGCGGACGATTTGACGGTTACAGCTCATGAAAAAGACTACCGGGGCATGAATAGCCGTGAATTCTGCCCTAAATGCCTGGCGGCAGACAGGACCGGGCGTCCTGCGGTTGCCCCGGCGCAAAGGCCCGACTTATGCTCCGCGCATTTTTACCGACACCATCATCAGGACGCATCCCATGCCCGCCAGCCTTCAGCACGCCGCTTCCTACTATGCCGCCAGCAGCCTGCCGCAACCTGACTACCCAGCGTTGGCGGGCAATCTGACAGCCGATGTGTGCGTGGTCGGGGGCGGTTTTTCCGGGCTCAACACCGCGCTGGAACTGGCCGAGCGTGGCCTCAGCGTGGTCCTGCTGGAGGCGCACAAGATCGGCTGGGGCGCCAGCGGGCGCAATGGCGGGCAGTTGATTCGCGGCGTCGGCCACGGCCTCGACCAGTTCACCAAGGTGATAGGCGAGGACGGAGTGCGGCAGATGAAGCTCATGGGGCTGGAGGCGGTGGAGATCGTCCGCCAACGCATCGAGAGTTTCCAGATCCCTTGCGACCTGACCTGGGGCTACTGCGACCTGGCCAACAAGCCGGCCGACCTTGCCGGCTTCGCCGAAGACGCCGAGGAACTGCGCAGCCTGGGCTATCGCCACCAGACCCGGCTGCTGCAGGCCGATGAAATGCACAGCGTGGTGGGTTCCAAGCGCTATGTTGGCGGCTTGATCGACATGGGTTCGGGCCACCTGCACCCGCTGAACCTGGCCCTGGGCGAAGCCCGGGCGGCGCAGCACTTGGGGGTGCAACTGTTCGAGCACTCTGCGGTGACCCGCATCGACTATGGCCCCGAGGTCAAGGTCCACAGCAGTCGCGGCACCGTCCGGGCCAAGACCCTGGTGCTGGGCTGCAACGCCTACCTCAACGATCTCAATCCGGAATTGGGGGGCAAGGTGCTTCCGGCCGGCAGCTACATCATCGCCACCGAACCCTTGAGCCCGGCCCTGGCCCAGGAACTGCTGCCGCAGAACATGGCGGTCTGCGACCAGCGCGTGGCCCTGGACTACTACCGCCTTTCGGCTGACCGGCGCCTGCTGTTCGGGGGTGCCTGTCATTATTCGGGGCGTGACCCCAAGGACATCGCCGCCTACATGCGGCCGAAGATGCTGGAAGTGTTCCCGCAACTGGCCGCAGTGAAGATCAACTACCAATGGGGCGGCATGATCGGCATCGGCGCCAACCGCCTGCCGCAGATCGGCCGGCTCAAGGACCAGCCCAATGTGTATTACGCCCAGGCCTATTCGGGCCACGGCCTGAATGCCACGCACCTGGCGGGCAAGCTGCTGGGCGAGGCCATCAGCGGCCAGCACGGCGGCGGTTTCGACCTCTTCGCCAAGGTGCCGCACATCACTTTCCCGGGCGGCAAGCATCTGCGCTCGCCGCTGCTGGCCCTGGGCATGCTCTGGCACCGCTTGAAGGAACTGCTCTGACCCTCCCCGTGGCTGCGCGGCGTCGGCCTACAGCCGCCAGAACGGCTTGAGACCTTCGGCCCGCGCCTCTTCCCGGCTCAGGCCGACATCGCGCAACTGCTCGGCAGTCAGCTCCAGCAACGCCTTGCGCGTGCGCAGCCGATGCCAGTACAGACCCAGCGGGCTCAGCCCAGGCGGTGCGGAGCGTGGCAGGCGTGCCGCCAGTGCCTGCTCCTGCTCTGCCTGCAGCTCCTGACTCCGTAACGACAGACGCACATCGCTCAAGCCGTTCATCTGTATTGCTCCTGTTTGCTCAAAGTTGCCATGAGCCAATAGGATGCTTGGTGCGCAAAAACCATTACAGACTCAATACAGCGGTATTAACTCCATACAGTTTTGCCAAAAATCCTGCTGAATCCTGTATTTTTGCCCCATCTGTACCGGTCCTCGCGCCCCCACTACGAGCCAATGCCATGACCCTCTACGTCAACCTCGCCGAACTCCTGGGCACCCGCATTGAGCAGGGCTTCTACCGCCCCGGCGATCGGCTGCCCTCAGTGCGCGCCCTGAGCGTCGAGCACGGGGTCAGCCTGAGCACCGTGCAGCAGGCCTACCGCCTGCTGGAAGACAACGGCCTGGCAATGCCCAAGCCCAAGTCCGGCTACTTCGTGCCGCCCAGCCGCGAACTGCCCGCCCTGCCCGCCGTTGGCCGCCCGGCCCAGCGACCGGTAGAGATCTCGCAGTGGGACCAGGTGCTGGAACTGATTCGCGCCGTGCCGCGCAAGGACGTGGTGCAACTGGGCCGCGGCATGCCGGACATCACCACACCCACCCTCAAGCCTCTGCTTCGGGCCCTGGCCCGCCTCAGCCGGCGCCAGGACATGCCAGGCCTGCACTACGACAACATCTACGGCGTGCTGGAGCTGCGCGAGCAGGTCGCGCGGCTGATGCTGGATTCCGGCTGCCAGCTGGGGGCCGGCGACCTGGTGATCACCACTGGCTGCCACGAGGCGCTGTCCACCAGCATTCGCGCCATCTGCGAACCGGGGGATATCGTCGCCGTGGACTCGCCGAGCTTCCACGGCGCCATGCAGACCCTCAAGGGCCTGGGCATGAAGGCCCTGGAGATCCCCACCGACCCCATTACCGGAATCAGCCTGGAAGCCCTGGAACTGGCTTTGGAACAGTGGCCGATCAAGGCCATACAGTTGACGCCCAACTGCAACAACCCCCTGGGCTACATCATGCCGGAGCCGCGCAAGCGGGCACTGCTGACCCTGGCCCAGCGCTTCGACGTGGCGATCATCGAGGACGATGTGTATGGCGAACTGGCCTACACCTACCCGCGCCCGCGCACCATCAAGTCCTTCGACGATGATGGCCGGGTGCTGCTGTGCAGCTCGTTCTCGAAAACCCTGGCCCCAGGCCTGCGCATCGGCTGGGTGGCGCCCGGCCGCTACCTGGAACGTGTACTGCACATGAAATACATCAGCACCGGCTCCACGGCCCCGCAGCCCCAGGTAGCCATCGCCGAGTTTCTCAAGAGCGGCCACTTCGAGCCACATCTGCGCAAGATGCGCACCCAGTACCAGCGCAATCGTGACCTGATGCTCGATTGGGTCAGCCGCTACTTCCCCGCCGGCACTCGCGCCAGCCGGCCACAGGGCAGTTTCATGCTGTGGATCGAACTCCCCGAGGGCTTTGATGCTCTGAAGCTCAACCGAGTGCTGCTCGAGCAAGGGGTGCAGATTGCCGTGGGCAGCATCTTTTCCGCCTCGGGCAAGTACCGCAATTGCCTGCGGATGAACTACGCTGCCAAGCCAACCGCGCAGATCGAAGACGCGGTACGCAAGGTCGGCGCTGCAGCCATCAAGCTGCTCAGTGAAACCTCGGACTGACCCCGACCCGAAGCAGGAAGCCAGCCGTCCCATGCCAACCCGTGCCGTGATGCGAGATGACCTGACTTGAACCCTATACAGGCCTTCACCTGGCTTCTGCTGCTGAGCCTCGGGCTGGGCGGCTGCGCTACCCGCGAGGTGCCGTACCAACCCAGCCAGGCCCTGCCCGCCCGTGATTCGGGCTTTGCCCAGTCGATCCGGGCCCAGGCCGCGCCCTACCAGGGGCGTTCCGGCTTTCGCCTGCTACCCAACAGCACCGAAGCGTTCATGGCCCGCGCCGAGCTGATCCGCAACGCGCAAAGCAGCCTCGACCTGCAGTACTACATCGTCCACGACGGCATCAGCACCCGCATGCTGGTGGACGAACTGCTCAAGGCCGCCGACCGTGGCGTGCGGGTACGCATCCTGCTGGACGACACCACCAGCGACGGCCTGGACCAGATCATCGCCACCCTGGCCGCCCATCCGCAGATCCAGATCCGCCTGTTCAACCCTCTGCACCTGGGCCGCAGCACCGGCCTGACCCGGGCCATGGGCCGCCTGTTCAACCTGTCGCAGCAGCATCGGCGGATGCACAACAAGCTCTGGCTGGCAGACAACAGCGTGGCCATCGTCGGCGGGCGCAACCTGGGGGATGAATACTTCGACGCCCAGCCCAACCTGAACTTCACCGACATCGACATGTTCAGCGTGGGTCCGGTGGCCGAGCAACTGGGCCACAGCTTCGACCAGTACTGGAACAGCGCCCTGAGCCGCCCCATCGGCGAGTTCCTGTCCAGCACACCTTCCACCAAGGCGCTGGACAACACCCGGCTGCGCCTCGAGGAATCCTTGCAGGACAGCCGCCGGCAGAACCAGGCGCTGTACCGGCAACTGATGACCTACCAGACCCAGCCGCGCATGGACATCTGGCGCAAGGAACTGATCTGGGCCTGGAACCAGGCCCTGTGGGACGCTCCGGCCAAGGTCCTGGCCAAGGGTGACCCCGACCCGCACCTGCTGCTCACCACCCAGCTGGCACCGGAACTGAGCGGGGTCGGCAAGGAGCTGATCATGATCTCGGCCTACTTCGTTCCGGGGCAGCCTGGGCTGGTGTACCTGACCGGGCGCGCGGACGCCGGGGTCTCGGTGAGCCTGTTGACCAACTCCCTGGAAGCCACCGACGTGCCAGTGGTGCATGGCGGCTATGCGCCCTATCGCAAGGCATTGCTGGAACATGGAGTGAAGCTCTACGAACTGCGCCGACAACCCGGCGAGCGCGGTGGCAGCGGGCCGCACCTGTTCCACAGCGGCTCCTACAAGGGCTCCGACTCCAGCCTGCACAGCAAGGCGATGATCTTCGACCGACGAAAAAGCTTCATCGGCTCGTTCAACTTCGACCCCCGTTCGGTGCTGTGGAACACCGAGGTCGGGGTGCTGGTGGACAGCCCCGAGCTGGCTGAACATGTCCGCGCCCTGGCCCTGCAGGGGATGGCGCCGGCCCTGAGCTACCAGGTCAAGCTGCTGGACGGCAAGCTGGTCTGGGTGACCGAGGACCAGGGCCAGTTGCACAGCCTGGGCCATGAACCCGGCAACTGGTGGCGCCGCTTCAATGCCTGGCTGAGCACCCGCATCGGCCTGGAACGCATGCTCTGAGTGGCTACAACGCAGCCTGGGCCTCGCCAAAGGCCCCCTGGCGCAGCAGCAGGACAAGCAAGCCAAAAGCCCCGGCCGCCACCAGCAGCAACATGGCGTGGCCGCTCACCCACTGGCTGCCGGCCCCTGCCACCAGCGGCCCGATCAGGCAGCCAATGCCCCAGAGCTGCGCCACATGGGCATTGGCCCGCACCAGTGCGTCATCGCGGTAACGCTCGCCGATCAGGATCAGCGACAAGGTGAACAAGCCCCCGGCGCTGGCCCCGAACAACACCCACAGTGGCCAGATCAGCACGGTGCCCAGCAACAGCGGAATGGCCAGGCTGGAACACAGCAGGATCACCGCGCAGCCGGTGAACAGGCCGCGCCGGGAAATCCGATCCGCCAGGGCGCCAATCGGCAGCTGCAAAAGTGCATCCCCCACCACCACGGTGCTGACCATGGCCAGGGCAACGTCTTGGGTGAACCCCTGACTCAAGCAATACACCGGCAGCAGGGTCAGAATCAGCGCCTCGAAAGTAGCGAACAATGCAACTGCCCAGGCAATCGCCGGCAACTTCTGACAGAAGTGCCACAGGTCAAACAGGGTCACGCTGCACGACTCGGTGCTCGGCGCCCCGCCGCGCCCCAACAGCAGGAGCGGTGATACCACCAGCAAACCCACCGCGGTCCAGAAACCGTAATCATGCTCAGTACCCAGCACGCCCAACAGCAGGGGCCCGGCCAGCTGGCTCAAGGCATAGCTTGCGCCATACAGCGCCACCAGCCGGCCACGCCACTGCTCCACCACCAGTTGATTGATCCAGCTTTCCCCCAGAATGAAGATGATGGTCAGGACCACTCCCAGTATCAGGCGCAGCACCAACCACAACGGATAGCTGGGCAGCAGCGCCAGCAAGGCAATGGAGATCGCCCCGCCCCACAGGCACAGGCGCATCAGGCTGGCGGTGCCGAAGCGCGCCGCCAGGCGGCTGGAGATCTTCGCCCCGAGCAACACGCCAATGGCCGGCATCGCCGCCACCACGCCAATTGCAAAAGGCCCGTAGCCCCAGCTTTCGAGACGAAACGACACCAGGGGCATGGTCACGCCCAGGGCCAGGCCGACACTCAAGACTGCGGCCAAAACGGCGAAATAGGTCGCCCAACGCATTTCCACGCTCCTGTGGATCATTGTTTCGCAAGGCACAGACAACACAGCCGGACTCCCCTTGCGGAAAGTCCGGCTGCGCTATGGATCGACATCAGGCGGGGCACTGCCCCGCCTCAAACGACAAGACTCAGAGCTTGATCCAGGTGGCTTTCAGCTCGGTGTACTTGTCGAACGCATGCAGCGACTTGTCGCGACCGTTGCCCGACTGCTTGAAGCCGCCGAACGGCGCGGTCATGTCGCCGCCGTCGTATTGGTTGACCCAGACGCTGCCGGCACGCAGGGCCTTGGCGGTCTGGTGGGCCTTGGAGATGTTGGCGGTCCACACCGCAGCTGCCAGGCCGTAAGGCGTGTCGTTGGCAATCTGGATCGCCTCTTCCACGCTGTCGAAGGCGATCACCGACAGTACAGGGCCGAAGATCTCTTCCTGGGCGATTTTCATCGCGTTGCTGACACCATCGAAAATGGTCGGCTCGACGTAGGTGCCACCGGTTTCTTCCAGGGTGCGCTTGCCACCGGCCACCAGCTTGGCGCCATCGGCATGCCCGGCTTCGATGTAGGACAGCACGGTGTTCATCTGCTGGGTGTCCACCAGGGCACCGACATTGGTGGCCGGGTCCAGCGGGTTGCCCGGCTTCCAGCCCTTGAGGGCCTCGATCACCAGCGGCAGGAATTTGTCCTTGATGGAGCGCTCCACCAGCAGGCGCGAGCCGGCGGTGCAGACTTCGCCCTGGTTGAAGGCAATGGCGCTGGCGGCGGATTCGGCGGCGGCCTGCAGGTCCGGAGCATCGGCGAACACGATGTTCGGGCTCTTGCCGCCGGCTTCCAGCCACACGCGCTTCATGTTGGATTCGCCGGAGTAGACCAGCAGCTGCTTGGCGATCTTGGTGGAGCCGGTGAACACCAGGGTGTCCACGTCCATGTGCAGGGCCAGGGCCTTGCCGACGGTGTGGCCGTAGCCTGGCAGTACGTTGAACACGCCCGCCGGAATCCCGGCTTCCACTGCCAGAGCAGCGATGCGGATGGCGGTCAGCGGGGATTTTTCCGAAGGCTTGAGGATCACCGAGTTACCGGTGGACAGCGCCGGGCCCAGTTTCCAGCAAGCCATCATCAGGGGGAAGTTCCACGGCACGATGGCCGCGACCACGCCTACCGGCTCACGGGTGACCAGGCCCAACTGGTCGTGAGGGGTGGCAGCGACTTCATCGTAGATCTTGTCGATGGCCTCGCCGCTCCAGCTCAGGGCCTGGGCGGCGCCGGGAACGTCGATATCCAGGGAGTCGCTGATGGGCTTGCCCATGTCCAGGGTTTCCAGGAGCGCGAGTTCTTCAGCGTGCTGCTTCAACAGGCCGGCAAAGCGGATCATCACCGACTTGCGCTTGGCCGGCGCCAGGCGCGACCAGGCGCCGGAGTTGAAGGTGGCGCGGGCGTTTTCCACGGCGCGCTGGGCATCGGCGGCATCGCAGCTGGCGATGGTCGCCAGTACGCGACCGTCTACCGGGCTGATGCATTCGAAGGTGTCGCTGGAAGCCGATGCGGTGTATTCGCCGTTGATGTAGGCACGACCTTCGATTTTCAGGTCGCGGGCACGTTGTTCCCAGTCGGCACGAGTCAGGGTGGTCATACGAGTGTCCTCCTCTTATTTGTATACAAGCGCCATGCGAACTACGCCGGCACTGCTGAAGAATTCTGCCCGGCCAGCCTGTTTTCGGCCAAAGGCACCCGCCACCCTAAACCAGCGACACCTGTACTTTCAATATATTTGACAAAGCCCGGGCAAACGCCATTGCTATGTGCATTTTAATAAACATAGACTTTGGCCTTCATAGCCACTCGCGCCGCAATCACGGGGGAATACAACAATGAGCATCCACAACGTCGTCGACTTCAGCCATGCCACCACCGAGGGCGAACGCTACCGCCCCGCTGCGGAAAAAATCCTCAAGGGCGACCCCGAGCAGGCGGTGTTCAACCATTACGCCAGCCCGTGCGGCCAGCTCAATGCCGGGATCTGGGAAGGCGCCGTGGGCCAGTGGACGGTGAACTTCACCGAGCACGAATACTGCGAGATCCTCCAGGGCGTATCGGTACTGCGTGATCACGACGGCAATGCCAAGACTCTGCGAGTCGGCGACCGCTTCGTGATCCCGGCCGGCTTCAAGGGCACCTGGGAAGTGCTGGAGCCCTGCCGCAAGGTCTATGTGGCCTTCGAACAGAAAACCTGAATCCCGGGCACAAAAAAACCCGCTTGAAGGCGGGTTTTTTTGTCAGAAGAAAAATCAATTACTTGATTTTGCCTTCCTTGTAGATCACGTGCTTGCGAACAACCGGATCATATTTCTTGATCTCGATTTTGTCCGGAGTAGTACGCTTGTTCTTGTCGGTAGTGTAGAAGTGACCAGTACCGGCGCTCGAGATCAAACGAATCAATTCACGCATGATTAGCTCCCTTAAACCTTGCCGCCATCGCGACGGATTTCGGCCAGCACGACATCAATGCCGCGCTTGTCGATGATACGCATGCCTTTGGCAGATACGCGCAGACGCACAAAACGTTTCTCGGACTCAACCCAGAAGCGGTGATGCTGCAGGTTCGGCAGGAAACGACGACGGGTTTTGTTGTTTGCGTGGGAAATGTTATTCCCAGTCACCGGACCCTTACCGGTAACTTGACAGACTCTAGACATGCCTCAGCCCTCTAAAACCACATGCCCAACCCGGCATGGGTTGGCCGCTTAATCTCTCAGTCATTTGGCGCCAGGCGCCGCGTTTCTTTAGGGTCTTACCGGCTACACCTACAAGCGAAGGAACC
The DNA here is from genome assembly GCF_058797595.1 of Pseudomonas sp. GW823-FHT02C05. NCBI lineage: Bacteria > Pseudomonadati > Pseudomonadota > Gammaproteobacteria > Pseudomonadales > Pseudomonadaceae > Pseudomonas > Pseudomonas sp. GW823-FHT02C05. The sequence continues at coordinate 482,460 of NZ_JBXAJU010000004.1, forward strand.
GGGCCCCTAGAAAAGAGCGCTGCTTTATACCAGAAAGACCCCAGAGCAACAACAACCGCTGTGCCCAGGATGACGAAAAGTCCTGATTTTCTTGCGCCGGACGCCTGCGGCAAAGGCTACCGCAGAAATCTACCGCTCGTCGCAGAATATATTTCTCCCGAAACCCCAGGCACAAAACCGCCATTGGGCGCGGTCATGCCTGCGGAAAATCACGCCTGGAACCCCGGCCGAGCCCGAGGTTTCGTCACTCGATACAAAAGGGATAGTCATTTTACAAAGAGCCCACTAGGGTAAGGCATTTCCAGACTGCACTCGCAGATGGGCTTTCGATCTGCACAAGGAACCCGACCATGCGTCTTGCCGCCCTCCCGCTCCTGCTCGCCCCTCTCCTGAGCCCCCTGGCCCAGGCTGCCGCGCTGAGCGTCTGCACCGAAGCCAGCCCGGAGGGCTTCGACGTGGTGCAGTACAACTCACTGACCACCACCAACGCATCCGCCGACGTGCTGATGAACCGCCTGGTGGAGTTCGACGCCGATAGCGGCAAGGTAGTCCCCAGCCTTGCCGACAGCTGGGAGGTCTCTGCCGACGGCCTGACCTACGTGTTCAAGCTGCACCCCAAGGTCAAGTTCCACCGCACCGAGTATTTCAACCCCAGCCGCGAGCTGACCGCCGAAGACGTCAAGTTCAGCTTCGAGCGCATGCTCGATCCGGCCCATCCGTGGCACAAGATCGCCCAGAGCGGCTTTCCCCACGCCCAATCCCTGCAGTTGCCCAGCCTGATCAAGAAGATCGATGCCCTGGACCCGCTGACCGTACGCTTTACCCTGGACCACGCCGATTCGACCTTCCTCGCCACCCTGAGCATGGGCTTCGCCTCGATCTACTCGGCGGAGTACGCCGAGCAACTGCTCAAGGCCGGCACCCCGGAGAAGCTCAACAGCCAGCCGATCGGCAGCGGCCCGTTCATCTTCGGGCGCTTCCAGAAAGACGCCTCGATCCGCTACAAGGCCAACCGCGACTACTTTGCCGGCAAGCCTGCGGTCGATTCGCTGATCTTTGCCATCACCCCGGACGCCAACGTGCGCCTGCAGAAGCTGCGCCGCAACGAGTGCCAGATCGCGCTGTCGCCCAAGCCCCTGGATGTCCAGGCCGCCAGCGAGGATCCGGCACTGAAGGTCGAGCACACCGCAGCCTTCATGACCGCCTTCGTCGCCATCAACAGCCAGCACCCACCCCTGGACAAACCCGAGGTACGCCAGGCAATCAACCTGGCCTTCGACAAGGGCAGCTACCTCAAGGCGGTCTTTGAAGGCACCGCCGAAGCCGCCAACGGCCCTTACCCGCCCAATACCTGGAGCTACGCCAAGGACCTGCCCGGGTACGCCCACGACCCGGAAAAGGCTCGCCAACTGCTGGCCAAGGCTGGCCTGAAGAACGGCTTCCAGACCACCATCTGGACCCGCCCTTCTGGCAGCCTGCTCAACCCCAACCCCAGCCTGGGCGCGCAGTTGCTGCAATCGGACCTGGCCCAAGTGGGGATCCAGGCGGAAATCCGCGTGATCGAATGGGGTGAACTGATCCGCCGCGCCAAGGCCGGCGAGCACGACCTGCTGTTCATGGGCTGGGCTGGCGACAACGGCGACCCGGATAACTTCCTCTCGCCACAGTTCACCTGCGCCGCCGTCAAGTCCGGCACCAACTTCGCCCGCTACTGCGACCAGAACCTGGACAAGCTGATCACGGCCGGCAAGACCACCAGCGAACAGGGTGTGCGCAGCAAGCTGTACCAACAGGCCCAGACCCAGATCCAGCAGCAGGCGCTGTGGCTGCCCCTGGCACACCCGACCGCTTTCGCCCTGACTCGCAAGCAGGTCGAGGGCTACCAGGTGAGCCCCTTCGGGCGCCAGGACTATTCGAAAGTCAGCATCAAGTGAACTGCCGGCCGGCTTCAAGGCCCACCCAGGCCTTGAAGCCGGCCGCATTCAGATCCAGCCGTACTCGGCCATCGACAGCGGGTCGCCCTCCCCCACGATGAAGTGGTCCAGCACCCGCACATCGATCAACTCCAGCGCCTCCTGCAAACGTCGGGTCACTACCCGGTCGGCCGGGCTGGGCTCGCAAATGCCTGACGGGTGGTTGTGGCAGAGGATCACCGCCGCTGCATTGTGCGCCAAGGCGCGCTTGATCACCTGCCGCGGGTACACCGTGGTGCTGTCGATGGAGCCCTGAAACAGCACTTCGAAGGTCAGTACACGATGCCGCGTGTCGAGAAACAGGCAACCGAACACTTCATGGGGCTCGTGGCGCAGCATCGACTTCAGGTAATCGCGCACCACCAGCGGGTTCTCCAACGCGGACTGGCGATGCAGTTTCTCCGCCAGATGCCGTCGGGCCATTTCCAGCACCGCCTGCAACAAGGCGTACTTGGCCGGGCCCAGCCCCAGTTGGCGGGTGAAGGTCAGTTGATCGGCCTCCAGCAGCCTGCGCAGGCTGCCAAAGCGCCGCAACAGATGCCGCGCCAGGTCCACCGCGCTTTTACCGGCCACCCCGGTGCGCAGGAAAATAGCCAGTAGCTCGGCGTCGGAAAGGCTGATGGCGCCCTGCTCCAGAAGCCGTTCCCGCGGACGCTCCGCCGCGGGCCAGTCACGAATACTCATCACACCTCCCTGTGCATGGCGCCGCTGTTCGACAGCGGGCGCTGTGCTATCTTAGCCCCCTCTTTTTTGCGTGGTATTTCACCTGGGGAGGGGGCATGCCACGCAGCAATCACTGAACGGAAAGACAGGCCTATGCAGCGGCTGTATCGGAAACGCATCGTGCTCGGCGTCGGCGGCGGCATTGCCGCCTACAAGAGCGCGGAGCTGGTTCGCCGACTCCTCGACCAGGGCGCCGAAGTGCGCGTGGTCATGACCCGGGGCGGCAGTGAATTCATTACCCCGCTGACCATGCAAGCGCTCTCCGGGCACCCGGTCCACCTCGACCTGCTGGACCCGGCTGCCGAAGCCGCCATGGGCCATATCGAGCTGGCCAAGTGGGCCGACCTGGTGCTGATCGCGCCGGCCACCGCGGACCTGATTGCCCGCCTGGCCCAGGGCATTGCCGACGATCTGCTGACCACCCTGGTGCTGGCCACCGATGCCATCGTCGCCATCGCCCCGGCGATGAATCAGGCCATGTGGCGCGACCCTGCCACCCAAGCCAACACCCAACTGCTGCAAAGCCGTGGCCTGAAGGTCTTCGGCCCGGCTTCCGGCAGCCAGGCCTGTGGCGATGTCGGCCTGGGCCGCATGCTGGAGGCCAACGACCTGGCCCAGTGCGCCGCCGATTGCTTCCAGCATCTGGCGCTGACCGGCAAGCACCTGCTGATTACCGCCGGGCCGACCCAGGAAAACATCGATCCGGTGCGCTACATCACCAACCATAGCTCAGGAAAAATGGGCTTCGCCCTGGCCGAGGCCGCGGTTGAAGCCGGTGCCCGGGTGACCCTGATCACTGGGCCGGTACACCTGCCAACCCCCGATAGAGTCACGCGGATCGACGTTGTCAGCGCCCGGGACATGCTCGCGGCCTGTGAGTCGGCGATCCCATGCGACGTTTTCATCGCCTCTGCGGCGGTCGCGGACTACCGACCGGAAGTCGTCGCCCCACAGAAATTAAAGAAAGACCCTACGAAAGGTGACGGCCTGTTGCTGCAGATGGTGCGCAACCCGGACATCCTGGCCACCATTGCCAGCCGTCCGGATCGGCCTTTCAGTGTCGGTTTCGCCGCAGAAACCGAAAACTTGCTCGACTACGCTGCACGTAAATTGAAGGACAAGAACCTCGACCTGATCGTCGCCAACGACGTTGCCAACCCGAGCATTGGCTTCAACAGCGAGGAAAACGCCTGCAGCGTGATTGACCGGGAGTTGCACGCAACTCTCTTCGCCCAGACCAGCAAGGGCAAGATTGCCCGCCAGCTGATCTCTTTTATCGCCGAACGGCTGAACCAGGTTTAACTCGCATGCACGCTTTACAAGCCAAGATCCTCGACCCACGCATCGGCAACGAATTCCCTCTGCCGCAGTACGCCACGCCGGGCTCCGCCGGCCTCGACCTGCGAGCCATGCTCAAGGAAGACACCCTTCTGGAGCCAGGCCAGACGCTGCTGATCCCTACCGGGCTGTCGGTCTACATTGGCGATCCGGGCCTGGCGGCGCTGATCCTGCCGCGCTCCGGCCTGGGCCATAAGCACGGCATCGTGCTGGGCAACCTGGTGGGCCTGATCGACTCGGACTACCAGGGCGAACTGATGGTGTCCTGCTGGAACCGTGGCCAGACCGCCTTCAACATCGCCGTCGGCGAGCGCATCGCCCAACTGGTGCTGGTGCCTGTGGTCCAGGCGCATTTCGAAGTGGTCGAAGCCTTTGATGAAAGCCAGCGCGGCGCAGGTGGCTTCGGCCACTCCGGCAGCCACTGATCTGCCTCTCGGAGTGGGCAGCCTGCCTGCTCCGCCCCCTTGCGAGAGCAATCAAGGACCGAGGACCAGCATTTTTTTGCAGGGCGCCTGGCCCCCGCCAGGCCGGGCTGCTGACCGGTTCCGGAGGGGACGGAGCCCGTCAGATGGCACTTTCGCAGTACGAACTCTATGCTGAAAACGCCGTCATACCCTTCAGTTTGAGCCTGCCGGCCTGTCCTCCCACGGCCGTACTGCACCCCTTCAGATGGAGCACCCTCAGTGATGAGCAACGCAGCTAAAGTCGCCCCGAAATTCCCCGACAGCATCTTCCGCGCCTACGACATCCGCGGCGTTGTACCGCAAACCCTGACCGCTGAAACCGCCTACTGGATCGGCCGCGCCATCGGCTCCCAGAGCCTGGCCCAGGGTGAACCGAACGTCTCCGTGGGCCGCGATGGCCGCCTGTCCGGGCCGGAACTGGTGGCGCAACTGATCCAGGGCCTGCACGACAGCGGCTGCCACGTCAGCGACGTCGGCCTGGTGCCGACCCCGGCCCTGTATTACGCGGCCAACGTACTGGCCGGCAAGTCCGGCGTAATGCTCACCGGCAGCCACAACCCCTCGAACTACAACGGTTTCAAGATCGTCATCGCCGGCGACACCCTGGCCAATGAACAGATCCAGGCCCTGCACGAGCGCCTCAAGAGCAACAACCTGAGCAGCGCTCAGGGCAGCGTCACCCAGGTCGACATCCTGCCGCGCTACGCCGAGGAGATCATCCGTGACGTCAAGCTGGCCCGCCGCCTGAAAGTCGTGGTGGATTGCGGCAACGGCGCCGCCGGGGTGATTGCCCCACAATTGATCGAAGCCCTGAACTGCGAAGTGATCCCGCTGTTCTGCGAAGTGGACGGCAACTTCCCCAACCACCACCCGGATCCAGGCAAGCCCGAGAACCTCGAGGACCTGATTGCCAAGGTCAAGGAAACCGGCGCCGACCTGGGCCTGGCCTTCGACGGCGACGGCGATCGTGTCGGTGTGGTGACCAACACCGGCAGCATCGTCTTCCCCGACCGCCTGCTGATGCTGTTCGCCAAGGACGTGGTGGCGCGCAACCCGGATGCGGAGATCATCTTCGACGTCAAATGTACCCGACGCCTGATTCCGCTGATCAAGGAATATGGCGGTCGCCCGCTAATGTGGAAGACCGGTCACTCGTTGATCAAAAAGAAAATGAAACAGACCGGCGCTCTGCTGGCCGGCGAAATGAGCGGCCATGTGTTCTTCAAGGAACGCTGGTTCGGCTTCGACGACGGCATTTATAGCGCCGCACGGTTGCTGGAGATCCTCAGCAAGGAAAAATCCACCGCGGAAGAGCTGTTCGCCACCTTCCCGAACGATATTTCTACGCCGGAAATCAATATCCATGTGACCGAAGAGAGCAAATTCAGCATCATTGACGCCCTGCACGACGCGCAGTGGGGTGCAGGCGCCGACCTGACCACCATTGACGGGGTGCGGGTCGACTATGCCAAGGGCTGGGGCCTGGTTCGCGCCTCCAACACCACCCCTGTGCTGGTGCTGCGCTTCGAGGCTGATGATGCAGCCGAACTGCAGCGCATCAAGGATGTGTTCCACACCCAGCTGAAACGTGTTGCACCTGATCTCCAACTACCGTTTTGATTGTTTGAAGCACCGGAGCCCTGAATGACCATCGAACGCGATGCCGCCGCCAATACCGCCAAGGTCCTATCCGAAGCGCTGCCTTATATTCGCCGCTATGTCGGCAAGACCCTGGTGATCAAGTACGGCGGCAACGCTATGGAAAGCGAGGAGCTGAAAACCGGCTTCGCCCGCGACATCGTGCTGATGAAGGCTGTCGGGATCAACCCGGTGGTGGTGCACGGTGGCGGCCCGCAGATCGGTGACCTGCTCAAGCGCCTTTCCATTGAAAGCCACTTCGTCGATGGCATGCGCGTGACCGATGCGCAAACCATGGACGTGGTGGAGATGGTCCTCGGTGGCCAGGTCAACAAGGACATCGTCAACCTGATCAACCGTCACGGCGGCAGCGCCATCGGCCTGACCGGCAAGGATGCCGAGCTGATCCGGGCGAAAAAACTCACCGTGACCCGCCAGACGCCGGAAATGACCACCCCGGAAATCATCGATATCGGCCATGTGGGCGAAGTGGTCGGGATCAACACCGACCTGCTGAACCTGCTGGTCAAGGGTGATTTCATCCCGGTGATCGCACCGATCGGGGTCGGCGCCAACGGCGAGTCCTACAACATCAACGCCGATCTGGTGGCTGGCAAGGTGGCCGAAGCATTGAAAGCCGAAAAGCTGATGCTGTTGACCAACATCGCCGGCCTGATGGACAAGTCGGGCAAGGTCCTCACCGGCCTGAGCACCCAGCAGGTCGACGAGCTGATCGCCGACGGCACCATCTACGGCGGCATGCTGCCGAAAATCCGTTGCGCGCTGGAAGCCGTGCAAGGCGGGGTCGGCAGTTCGCTGATCATCGACGGTCGCGTGCCCAACGCGATTCTGCTGGAGATCTTCACCGATACGGGTGTCGGCACCCTGATCAGCAACCGCAAGCGTCCTTAAGCACCAGGCACAAAAAAGCCCCCGCCCGGGATCCCGGGCGGGGGCTTTTTTATCGACGCAATCTTTGTGGGAGCCGGCTTGCCGGCGAAGGCACTCACGCGGGCAACTCAAGGCCCAAAGGCCTCTTCGCCGGCAAGCCGGCTCCTACAGGTCAGATTCCGTACTGCGCGCGGTAGGCTTCCACCGCCGGCAGATGCTGCTTGAGCGCCGGATCATCCGCCAGGAACTGCAGGACCTGGGTCAGGGAGACAATGCTCACCACCGGAATGCCGAAGTCACGCTCGACCTCCTGGATCGCCGACAACTCGCCGTTGCCGCGTTCCTGACGGTTCAGGGCGATCAGCACCCCGGCCGCCTTGGCGCCGTCCTGGGACTCGATGATCTGCATCACTTCGCGGATCGCCGTGCCGGCGGTGATCACGTCGTCGATGATCAGCACATCGCCGGTCAAGGGAGCCCCCACCAGGCTGCCGCCTTCGCCGTGAGCCTTGGCTTCCTTGCGGTTGAAGCACCAGGGCAGATCGCGCTGGTGATGCTCGGCAAGCGCCACCGCAGTGGCCGCCGCCAGAGGAATGCCTTTATAGGCCGGGCCAAACAGCACATCGAAGGGAATGCCGCTTTCGACGATCGCCGCGGCGTAGAAACGCCCCAGCTGGGCCAGCGCCGAACCGCTGTTGAACAGGCCGGCATTGAAGAAGTAAGGGCTGGTGCGCCCGGACTTCAGGGTGAACTCACCGAAGCGCAAAACCCCGCGATCGATGGCAAAACGAATGAAATCGCGCTGATACGCCTGCATGAAAAAACCCCAGATACCACGGATTTAGCTAATTAGGTAGAGCTCGGGTATCATACACGCACGTGATTTTTGGGGCCATTTATGCGGATCATCAGTGTGAACGTCAATGGTATTCAGGCTGCAGTGGAGCGTGGTTTGCTCAGTTGGCTGCAGGCACAGAATGCCGACGTCATCTGCCTGCAGGACACCCGCGCCTCTGCCTTTGAACTGGACGACCCAGCCTTCCAACTGGATGGCTACTTCCTTTATGCCTGCGATGCCGAAGTCCCTGCCCAAGGCGGTGTGGCTTTGTATTCGCGGTTGCAGCCGAAGGCGGTCATCAGCGGCCTCGGCTTCGAGACAGCCGATCGTTACGGGCGCTACCTGCAAGCCGATTTCGACAAGGTCAGCATCGCGACCTTGCTGCTTCCATCAGGGCAGAACGGCGATGAAGACTTGAACCAGAAGTTCAAGCTAATGGACGATTTCGCCCGTTATCTGGATAAACAGCGGCGCAAACGTCGCGAGTACATTTATTGTGGCTCGCTGTACGTGGCGCAACAGAAGCTGGATATCAAGAACTGGCGCGACAGCCAGCAATCTCCGGGCTTCCTGGCACCTGAACGTGCCTGGATGGACGAGATCATTGGCAACATGGGTTATGTCGACGCATTGCGTGAAGTCAGCCGTGAAGGCGACCAGTACAGCTGGTGGCCGGACAACGAACAGGCCGAGATGCTGAACCTGGGCTGGCGTTTCGACTACCAGTTGCTGACTCCCGGCCTGCGTCGCTTTGTCCGCAGCGCTCGCCTGCCGCGCCAGCCACGCTTCTCGCAGCACGCACCGCTGATCGTGGACTATGACTGGACGCTGACCATCTAAGCGTCCTTTCACCGCCACAAAAAAGCCGACATCGCTGTCGGCTTTTTTGTGCTTGCTCGAGCTACTTGATCAGGCGCCAGGTGAAGGGGTAGCGATAAGGCACCCCTTCGCCAGCCTTGACTCCGCCGATGATGGTCAGCACCAGGGCTCCGATCGCCAGCAGGCCGAACATGAAGAACCCGATCACCACGATCATCAACAGGAAGCACACCGCCGACGCAATGGCGACGGTCAGCTGGAAGTTCAGTGCTTCCTTGCCCTGGGCATCGATAAAGGGATCGGTTTCGCGCTTCATCTGCCAGAGAATCAACGGTCCGATCAGTGTGCCGAAAGGAACCCAGATCCCCAGCAAGGCGGACAGGTGACAAAACATCGCCCATTGCCGGACTTCGTGGCTCGGCGTAGGCAGCGGCAGTTGTTCATCACTCATGGTGCTCTCCTTGCTGAAGACCTGCGCCCATCAATCGGCGAGCGCGGCTTGCTGCAGTTGGAAAATCTCGTTCATGCCTTGCTGGGCCAGGGCCAGCATCGCATTCAGTTCAGCCGGCTGGAACGGCGCACCTTCGGCAGTGCCCTGCACTTCGATGAAACCACCGGTGCTGGTCATCACAACGTTGAGGTCGGTTTCGGCAGCCGAGTCTTCCAGATAATCCAGGTCCAGGACCGGTTCGCCCTGGTACATGCCGACGGATACCGCGGCGATCATCTGCTTCAGCGGATCGCCGCCTTTCAGGCCACCGCGCTTCTTGATCACTTTCAAGGCGTCGACCAGGGCCACCATGGCGCCAGTGATCGATGCGGTACGAGTACCGCCGTCGGCCTGGATCACGTCGCAATCGACATACAGGGTGACGTCGCCCAGCTTGGACATGTCCAGTGCGGCGCGCAGCGAACGGCCGATCAGGCGCTGGATCTCCAGGGTCCGACCGCCCTGCTTGCCACGGCTGGCTTCGCGCTGGTTACGCTCGCCGGTAGCCCGCGGCAGCATGCCGTACTCGGCAGTCAGCCAACCCTGGCCCTGGCCCTTGAGGAAGCGCGGCACACCGTTCTCGACGCTGACCGTGCAGATCACTTTGGTATCACCGAACTCGACCAGTACAGATCCCTCGGCGTGTTTGGTGTAGTTGCGGGTGATGCGGATCGAGCGGAGCTGATCGGCGGCGCGACCACTTGGACGTTTCATAGGGGAACACCTGTACGGGGACGGAAAACTGCCGAGCATTATAAAGCCCGCAACCGCGCCAGGGCACGCCTAAAAAGGTCAAAGGAGCATTTACACCGCGGATGAGTCCTGTTGCGACGAGCTGCAATGCATTGGCAGCGCCAGGGTTTGGGGGCTCCGACCGCACTGCGCTACAATCCTGCGCCTTCGCAGCCTGTCGGCTTCAATTCATCTTTATCAGGCCCGCCCACCCCCCTCACGGTTGGTGCCGGCGCTGAATCGGAGGTACCTCCATGGTGCACAGCATGACCGCCTTCGCCCGGGCAGAACGGGCAGGCACTCAGGGCACCCTGAGCTGGGAACTGCGCTCGGTCAACAGCCGCTACCTGGAGCCGCACCTGCGTTTGCCGGAAGCCTTTCGCGACCTTGAAGGCGCGGTCCGCGAAGCCCTGCGCCAGGGCCTGTCCCGCGGCAAGGTCGAGTGCACCTTGCGCTTCATCGAGGAAACCGCCGGCAAACCGCTGCAGGTGGATCGCGAGCGCGCCGCGCAACTGGTCGCTGCCGCCGAGTCCGTCGCCAGCCTGATCAAGCAGCCGGCCGCGCTCAACCCGCTGGAAGTCCTGGCCTGGCCGGGCGTACTGGTGGCCGACGCCACTGACCCGCAAGCCTTGAACAGTGACGCCCTGGCCCTGTTCAACCAGGGCTTGAAGGAACTGAAGAATGGCCGCGAACGGGAAGGCGCCGAACTGGCCAGGCTGATCGACGAACGCCTGTCCTCCATCGAGGAAGACGTGGCGACCCTGCGTGAACTGGTCCCGCAGATGCTCGCGACCCAGCGCCAGAAGATCCTCGACCGCTTCGCCGACATGCAGGCTGAGCTGGATCCGACCCGTCTCGAACAGGAGATGGTGCTGCTGGCACAGAAAAGCGACGTCGCCGAAGAACTGGACCGCCTGAGCACCCACATCATTGAAGTACGTCGCGTGCTCAAGTCCGGCGGCGCGGCCGGGCGGCGCCTGGACTTCCTGATGCAGGAACTCAACCGCGAAGCCAACACACTGGGCTCCAAGGCCTTCGACCCGCGCAGCACCCAAGCTGCGGTCAACCTCAAGGTGTTGATCGAGCAGATGCGCGAACAAGTGCAGAATATTGAGTAAGGCAACTGACATGACCCACAGCACCGGCACCCTGTACATCATTTCCGCGCCGTCGGGCGCGGGCAAGAGCAGCCTGGTCAAGGCCCTGACCGACGCCAAACCGGAGATTCGCGTCTCGGTCTCCCACACCACCCGTGCCATGCGCCCCGGTGAGGTGGACGGCGTGAACTATCACTTCGTCTCCCGCGAGACGTTCGTGAAGATGGGTGAGCACGGGGACTTCCTGGAGCGCGCCGAAGTGTTCGGCAACCTCTACGGAACCTCGCAAAGCCACCTGCAGCAAACCCTGGACGCAGGCCACGACCTGATTCTGGAAATCGACTGGCAAGGCGCGGAACAAGTACGCAAGCTGATGCCCCAGGCCCGTTCGATCTTCATCCTGCCACCGTCCTTGCAAGCCCTGCACCAGCGCCTGACCAACCGTGGGCAGGACAGTGACGAGGTCATCGACGGGCGGATGCGCGAAGCCGTCAGCGAAATGAGCCACTACGTCGACTACGACTATCTGATCATCAACGACGATTTCGCCCACGCGCTGGGCGACCTGAAGGCGATTTTCCGCGCCAATCAGTTGCAACAGAAACGCCAGCAGCAGCGTTTCGGCAAATTGCTGGCTGAACTCCTGGGTTAAAACAGCACTTCCCAAAACCGCTGCAAGCGCTTTACATTGGCACTTGCAGCGCGTTGAAGGGCTTGGTTAAAAAATCAGCGCTTCCCTTAACGCTGGTGATTTTTTAAACTGTTGAGTCCGCTCGCCCATCCGGGCAGCGCGCATATTGCATTTGCTACGAGGAAGACCATGGCCCGCGTAACCGTTGAAGACTGCCTAGAACACGTGGATAACCGCTTTGAGCTGGTCATGCTCTCTACCAAGCGTGCCCGTCAACTGGCCACCGGCGGCAAAGAGCCGAAAGTAGCATGGGAAAACGACAAGCCTACCGTTGTCGCCCTGCGCGAAATCGCTGAAGGCCTGATCGACTACGCAGCCATCGCCGAAGCCGAAATCGTTGAAGATGAGCCGCTTTTCGCTGCTTTCGAGGACGAGTCCAACGAGGCCGTCTGAGCCTATGCCTGGTCGACGTAGCACGGCGCGGGATCACAGCTTACGGCAGGAGACATCATGCCGAGCATAGACGCCCTCGCCGATCGCTTATCGACCTATCTCGGCACGGACCAGGTCAATCTGGTCCGCCGAGCGTATTTCTACGCCGAACAAGCCCATGACGGTCAACGCCGTCGCAGCGGCGAGGCGTACGTCACGCACCCACTCGCGGTAGCGAACATTCTTGCCGACATGCACATGGACCATCAGAGCCTGATGGCCGCGATGCTGCATGACGTCATCGAAGACACCGGCATCGCCAAGGAAGCGCTCAGCGCGCAGTTCGGCGAAACCGTGGCCGAATTGGTGGATGGGGTCAGCAAACTGACCCAGATGAACTTCGAAACCAAGGCCGAAGCCCAAGCGGAAAACTTCCAGAAGATGGCCATGGCCATGGCCCGCGACATTCGCGTGATCCTGGTCAAGCTGGCCGACCGCCTGCACAACATGCGCACCCTGGAAGTACTTTCCGGCGAGAAGCGTCGGCGGATCGCCAAGGAAACCCTGGAGATCTACGCCCCCATCGCCAACCGCCTGGGCATGCATGCCATCCGCATCGAATTCGAAGACCTGGGCTTCAAGGCGATGCACCCGATGCGTTCCGCGCGGATCTACCAGGCGGTCAAGCGCGCCCGGGGCAACCGCAAGGAAATCGTCAACAAGATCGAGGAATCCCTCAGCCACTGCCTGGCCATCGACGGTATCCAGGGCGAGGTCAGCGGTCGCCAGAAGCACCTGTACGGCATCTACAAGAAGATGCGCGGCAAGCGTCGGGCCTTCAACGAGATCATGGACGTCTATGCGTTCCGCATCATCGTCGACAAGGTAGACACCTGCTATCGCGTACTCGGCGCTGTACATAATTTGTACAAGCCGCTGCCGGGACGCTTCAAGGACTACATCGCCATTCCCAAGGCCAACGGCTATCAGTCGCTGCATACCACGCTGTTCGGCATGCACGGAGTACCGATCGAGATCCAGATTCGTACCCGGGAAATGGAAGAAATGGCCAATAACGGCATCGCCGCCCACTGGCTGTACAAATCCAGTGGCGACGAACAGCCCAAAGGCACTCACGCCCGCGCCCGCCAATGGGTCAAGGGCGTGCTGGAAATGCAGCAACGCGCCGGCAACTCCCTGGAATTCATCGAGAGCGTGAAGATCGACCTGTTCCCGGACGAGGTCTACGTGTTCACGCCCAAAGGCCGGATCATGGAGCTGCCCAAAGGCTCCACCGCGGTGGACTTCGCCTACGCGGTTCACACCGACGTCGGCAACAGCTGCATCGCCTGCCGGATCAATCGTCGCCTGGCGCCGCTGTCCGAACCCCTGCAAAGCGGTTCCACAGTGGAAATCGTCAGCGCCCCGGGCGCGCGCCCGAACCCGGCCTGGCTGAATTTCGTGGTCACCGGCAAGGCCCGCACCCATATCCGCCATGCTCTCAAGCTGCAGCGCCGCTCCGAGTCCATCAGCCTCGGCGAACGCTTGCTGAACAAGGTGCTCAACGGCTTCGACAGCTCCCTGGAAAAGGTCCCGGCCGAACGCATCCAGGCGATTCTCCAGGAATACCGCCTGGAACTGATCGAAGACCTGCTGGAAGACATCGGCCTGGGCAACCGCATGGCCTACGTTGTGGCGCGCCGCCTGCTGGGCGAAGGCGAACAGCTGCCAAGCCCGGAAGGCCCGCTGGCAATCCGCGGCACCGAAGGCCTGGTGCTGAGCTACGCCAAGTGCTGTACGCCGATCCCGGGCGATCCGATCGTCGGCCACCTGTCCGCCGGCAAGGGGATGGTGGTGCACCTGGACAACTGCCGCAATATCAGCGAAATCCGCCACAACCCGGAAAAGTGCATCCAGCTCTCCTGGGCCAAGGATGTCACCGGCGAATTCAACGTCGAACTGCGCGTAGAACTGGAACACCAACGCGGCCTGATCGCGCTGCTGGCCAGCAGCGTCAACGCCGCCGACGGCAACATCGAGAAAATCAGCATGGACGAACGCGATGGTCGCATCAGCGTGGTCCAACTGGTGGTCAGCGTGCACGACCGCGTACACCTGGCCCGCGTGATCAAGAAACTGCGCGCCCTGACCGGGGTCATCCGCATCACCCGCATGCGTGCGTAGCCCGTCCATTACAAGGAGTCATTCATGACCAAGACAGTTATCACCAGCGACAAGGCACCTGCTGCCATCGGCACCTACTCCCAGGCGATCAAGGCTGGCAACACCGTCTACATGTCCGGCCAGATCCCTCTGGACCCCAAGACCATGGAGCTGGTGGAAGGCTTCGAAGCCCAGACCGTCCAGGTGTTCGAAAACCTCAAGTCGGTAGCCGAGGCCGCTGGCGGTTCGTTCAAGGACATCGTCAAGCTGAACATCTTCCTCACCGACCTGAGCCACTTCGCCAAGGTCAACGAGATCATGGGCAAGTATTTCCAACAGCCTTACCCAGCCCGCGCCGCCATTGGCGTGGCCGCCCTGCCAAAGGGTGCACAGGTTGAAATGGATGCCATTCTGGTCATCGAGTAACACCCGCGGCGCAGCCCTCAAGGCTGCGCCGTTTTCGTTCTGAAAGGATTTCGTCATGCGCCAAGCGCTAGCTGTTTCGCTGCTCGCCGTACTGCTCGGCGGTTGCGCCAGCGACCCCGCCAAAAACGATGTGGGCGGCATCTGGATCAATCAGGTAGCGATCGACGCAGCCTCCAAGGGCGGCCCTTTGCGTGAAGCCCTCCAGGCCTACGGCCCGAACCTGGAATGGGAGCTCAATACCAAGGCTGGCCAGGCCCGTTACACCAACGGTTTCGAAACCGTCGAAGGCAAGATCATCGGCGACGGTTCCAGCACTGCAAAAGTCGAGTTCTATGGCAGCGCCGCCACCGACTTGAAGCGCAACGGCAAGCAACTGCTGCAAGTGGCCAACGACAATGAGCCCGAGCAGGTCTTCGACCGCCCCAAAGACCCCGCCCCCGAAGGCGCGCCGCTAGGCGCCAACTTCGAGCGCGCCTTGTACTCGGCGTACCTGGGTGGCAAGTGGAAGATCGTCAACGGACCGGGCCTGGGCAACGAAGTGCAGTTCCAGGCAAACGGCGCCGTCCAGGGCCTACCGGGCGCCGATCGCTACGCCTTGTGCCTGGCTGGCGACTGCGCCTCGATGAGCGGCGGCAACGATAGCATCTGGCTGCAGCTCAACGGCCAGGGCAACTCCTGGATCTTCGTGCGCAAGGATCAACAGCTGGAGATCTTCCAGGCGGTGAATACCGCCCTGGCGGATGAAGTGCCCTCGCTGACGCCGGGCAGCCAGCAGTGGTTGCTGGAAAAGCAGTAACTACCCTGTAGCCGCTGCCGCAGGCTGCGACAAGGTCCACCGGACCTTCGGCCTGTCGGCAGCGACGCCCTCGGGAAGCCGGTCGCAGCCTTCGACCGCGACCCCAAGCTGCTCGGGCAACTTAGCCCTGCGTCGTCAGAATCGCAGCATAACCTTCGCGATAACTCGGATAGCGCGGCACCCAGCCCAGCGCCCTGGCCCGGGCATTGCTGCAACGCTTGCTGCCGGTACGACGCACGCTGGCATCGTCCGCCCATTCGGTGACGCCCAGGTAATCGCGCAGCCAGTCGACGACCTCCGCCAGAGGCGCGGGCGCATCGTCCACGCCGATATAGCAATCATCCAGCGCCGTGCCACTGCGGTCCGCCTTGATCAGGAACGCCAGCAGGCCCGCGGCATCGTCCGCGTGAATACGGTTGCCGTACAACGGCGGCTCGATCGCCACGCGATAACCCCGGCGCACCTGGGTCAGCAGCCACTCGCGACCCGGGCCATAGATGCCGGTCAAGCGCACCACAGTGGCGGGAATACCGCTGCCCAGAGCCACCTGCTCGGCTTCCAGCATCATGCGTCCGGAGTAGGCCTGGGCCTCGGCCACGGAAGTCTCGTCCACCCACTCACCGTCCTTCTGCTCATAAACGCTGCTGCTGGAGACAAACAGCAAACGCTTGGGCGCCTGGCCGCGCTGCTTGAGCCAGCCCAGTACATGCTGCAGACCATCGACATAAGCCGCGCGATATCCGGCTTCGTCATGCTCGGTGGCCGCCGCGCAATACACCAGATAGTCCGGCGACTTCTGCGGCCATTGCCCGGGGCATTGCTCGCTGAACAGGTCACCTGCAATGCCCACCACCCCCTGTGGCAAGCGCGATACGTTGCGACGCAGGCCGTAAACCTGCCATTGCTCGGCCAGCAGTTGAGTCGCCAGGCGACTCCCGACATCACCGCAACCGGCGATCAATACAGAGGGGGAGGACATCAGAAAACTCCTTTGGGAAAGGTCAAGACTAGCCCTCGCACTGGACGAACGGCTAGCAATCAAGGAAAAAAAGATACTCTATTACTTCTGTTAACAAGAATTACTTGCAATAATAACCGCCCATTTTGTTCTCGGCCCTGCGAGGCCTAGAAGGACATTTCACCCTTTTCTCCTCTCAGGTCCGGCCAGCATGACAAGCAACCAACTCTCCGTCTCGCCAACCAAACGCCCAAGCCCGCTGCGCGCCATGAGCGCGGTTGCAGCGCTGTTGTGCAGCCTGCTGCTGGCACCGACCGCAGCCTTTGCCGACCAGCACGCCCCAGCCACCGCCGCAGCCCCTGCCGCGACCGCTCCAGCCGCTGAACATACGGCCACCGACCCGACCGCTCCAGCCGCAGCCCCAGTGGCCGGCGAGCCAGTCCAGGCCGAAGGCCAGCCCGCTATCGGCGAAGACGCTCCTGAAGTCCTGGAGGCCGACAACACCCTGGGCATGGCCCATGACCTGTCGCCGTGGGGCATGTACCAGAACGCCGACATCATCGTGAAACTGGTGATGATCGGCCTGGCCATCGCCTCGATCATCACCTGGACCATCTGGATCGCCAAAGGCTTCGAGCTGATGGGTGCCAAGCGCCGCCTGCGCAGTGAAATCGCCGCACTGAAAAAGGCCACCACCCTCAAGGAAGCCAGCGCCACCGCCACCAAGGAGGGCACCCTGGCCAACCTGCTGGTGCACGATGCCCTGGAAGAGATGCGCCTCTCGGCCAACAGCCGCGAGAAGGAAGGCATCAAGGAGCGCGTCAGCTTCCGCCTGGAGCGCCTGGTGGCTGCCTGCGGCCGCAACATGAGCAGCGGCACCGGCGTGCTGGCCACCATCGGTTCCACCGCGCCGTTCGTCGGCCTGTTCGGCACCGTGTGGGGCATCATGAACAGCTTCATCGGCATCGCCAAAACCCAGACCACCAACCTTGCCGTGGTTGCCCCCGGTATCGCCGAAGCCCTGCTGGCCACCGCCCTGGGCCTGGTTGCCGCGATTCCCGCGGTGGTGATCTACAACGTCTTCGCTCGCTCCATCACCGGCTACAAGGCCCAGGTCACCGACGCCTCGGCCGAGGTCCTGCTGCTGGTCAGCCGCGACCTGGATCACCAGCCGAACGAGCGCTCCGCACAACCGCACATGGTGAAAGTGGGGTAATCAGCCATGGGCTTGCATTTGAAAGAAGGCGCAGGCGACGACCTGGCCGAAAACCACGAGATCAACGTCACGCCGTTCATCGACGTGATGCTGGTGCTGCTGATCATCTTCATGGTGGCCGCACCGCTGGCCACCGTGGACATCAAGGTCGACCTGCCCGCCTCCAGCGCCAAACCGGCGCCGCGGCCGGAAAAACCGGTGTTCCTCAGCGTCAAGGCCGACAAGCGCCTGTTCCTCGGCGAAGACGAAGTCAAGGCTGAAACCCTTGGCGCCATCCTCGACGCCCGGACCCAGGGCAAGAAAGACACGACCATCTTCTTCCAGGCCGACAAAGGTGTGGATTACGGCGACCTGATGAGTGTGATGGACACCCTGCGGGCGGCCGGCTACCTGAAAGTCGGCCTGGTCGGACTTGAGACGGCAGCCAAGAAATGATCACGACGCGCCAAAGACTGACGCGTTACAGCGGTAGCCTGGCGGTGGTGTTGGGCGTCCATGGGTTGGCGATCCTGCTCGCCCTCAACTGGTCCAAGCCACAGCCCATGGCCATCCCCCCCCAAGCCATGGTGGTGGAATTGGCACCTGCCCCTGTGCCGCCTCCACCGGCGCCGCCGAAAGTGGTGACCCCACCACAACCGCCGGCCCCCGTGGAAGAACTGCCGTTGCCGAAACTGGCCGAAGCGCCGAAGCCGACTATCTCGGTACCCAAGCCGGTGAAGCAGAAGCCCAAGCCGCAACCGCCAAAGCCGGTGGTCAAGCCTGAGCCGCCCAAGGAAAAGCCTTCCGAGGAAAAGCCCAGCGACGCCCCGGTCACACCGGCTCCGTCCAAGCAGCCCGCTCCTGCGACCCCTGGCCCGTCACCGGCCCAGGCCGCCGCCAAGGCTAACTGGCAGGGGGAATTGCAGGCGCACCTGGCCAAGTACAAGCGCTATCCGAGCGAGGCTCAGCGTCGAGGCAAGGAAGGCACCAACTCCCTGCGCTTCGTCGTCGATGCCGAAGGCAAGGTGCTGTCCTATGAGCTGGTAGGCAGATCGGGCAATGCCGATCTGGACCGGGCCACCCTGGACATGATCCGTCGTGCCCAGCCGCTTCCCAAGCCACCGGCAGACATGCTCAACAACGGCAGCGTGGAAATCACCGCCTCGTACAACTACGAGATCGACCGCAGCCGCGGCCGCCGCTGATCCACCGCAAGGGCACCTTCAAGGTGCCCTTCGCGTTTGTGCCGCCTGAAGCAGGCATTGGCGGGTGTCGCATTCCACCCTCGGTCTGATAACGTGCGTCTATCGATTGCAGCCGTTATGCTTGGCCGCAACCTCACGGACGCCCGCTATGACTCTTACAGAATTGCGCTACATCGTTACCCTCGCCCAAGAGCAGCACTTCGGCCATGCCGCCGAGCGCTGCCATGTCAGCCAGCCCACCCTGTCGGTCGGCGTGAAAAAGCTTGAAGACGAACTCGGCGTGCTGATTTTCGAGCGCAGCAAGAGCGCCGTGCGCCTGACCCCGGTGGGCGAGACCATCGTCGCCCAGGCGCAAAAGGTCCTGGAGCAGGCCCAGGGTATCCGTGAGCTGGCCCAGGCCGGCAAGAACCAGCTGACCGCACCGCTCAAGGTCGGGGCGATCTACACCGTCGGCCCCTACCTGTTCCCGCACCTGATTCCCCAGCTGCACCGGGTCGCCCCGCAGATGCCGCTGTATATAGAAGAGAACTTCACCCACGTACTGCGCGACAAACTGCGCAACGGCGAGCTGGACGCGATCATCATCGCCCTGCCGTTCAACGAGGCCGATGTCCTGACCCTGCCGCTGTACGACGAACCCTTCTATGTGCTGATGCCCAGCGGCCACCCCTGGACCAAGAAGGAAACCATCGACGCCAACCTGCTCAACGACAAGAGCCTGTTGCTGCTGGGCGAAGGCCACTGCTTCCGCGACCAGGTCCTGGAGGCCTGTCCGACCCTGACCAAGGGCAACGACGGCGCCAAGCACACCACCGTGGAATCCAGTTCCCTGGAAACCATCCGCCACATGGTCGCCTCCGGCCTGGGCATCTCGATCCTGCCGCTGTCGGCCGTGGACAGCCATCACTACGCCCCCGGGGTGATCGAAGTCCGCCCCCTGACCCCGCCCGTGCCGTTCCGCACCGTGGCCATCGCCTGGCGCGCCAGCTTCCCGCGGCCCAAGGCCATCGAGATCCTCGCCGACTCGATCCGCCTGTGCTCGGTGGCCAAGCCGCCCGCCGCGAGTTAAGCGCTCGCAATGACTGAGCTGTCGAAAGTGCCGGTCACGGCACTCAAGGGCGTCGGCGAAGCCATGGCCGAGAAGCTGGCCAAGGTCGGCCTGGAAAACCTTCAGGACGTGCTGTTCCACCTGCCCCTGCGCTACCAGGACCGCACCCGCGTGGTGCCGATCGGCGCCCTGCGCCCCGGCCAGGATGCTGTGATCGAAGGCACCGTCAGTGGCGCCGATGTGGTCATGGGCAAGCGCCGCAGCCTGCTGGTGCGCTTGCAGGACGGTACCGGCGGCCTGAGCCTGCGCTTCTACCATTTCAGCAATGCGCAGAAGGACGGCCTGAAGCGCGGCACCCGTGTGCGCTGCTATGGCGAAGCCCGGCCCGGCGCCTCGGGCCTGGAGATCTACCACCCGGAATACCGTGCCATCAGCGGCGACGAGCCGCCGCCGGTGGACCAGACCCTGACACCCATCTACCCCCTGACCGAAGGCCTGACCCAGCAGCGCCTGCGCCTGCTGTGCCAACAGAGCCTCGCCTTGCTGGGCCCGCGCAGCCTGCCCGACTGGCTGCCGGAAGAGCTGGCCCGGGACTATCAGCTGGCGCCCCTGGACGATGCGATCCGCTACCTGCATCACCCGCCGGCGGACGCCGATGTCGACGAACTGGCCCTGGGGCACCACTGGGCCCAGCACCGCCTGGCGTTCGAGGAATTGCTGACCCACCAGCTGTCCCAGCAGCGTCTGCGCGACAGCCTGCGCTCACAGCGCGCCCCGGTGCTGCCATTGGCCAGGAAACTGCCGGTCAAGTACCTGAAGAACCTGGGCTTCGCTCCCACCGGCGCGCAACAGCGCGTGGGCAACGAGATCGCCTACGACCTGAGCCAGCCCGAGCCCATGCTGCGGCTGATCCAGGGCGACGTGGGCGCCGGCAAGACCGTGGTCGCCGCCCTGGCCGCCCTGCAGGCGCTGGAGGCCGGCTACCAGGTGGCACTGATGGCGCCGACGGAAATCCTCGCCGAGCAGCACTTCATCACCTTCAAGCGCTGGCTCGAGCCCCTGGGCCTGGAAGTCGCCTGGCTGGCAGGCAAGCTCAAGGGCAAGGCCCGCAGCGCAGCCCTGGAACAGATTGCCGGTGGCGCACCGATGGTGGTGGGCACCCACGCGCTGTTCCAGGACGAAGTGCAGTTCAAGAACCTGGCCCTGGTGATCATCGACGAACAGCACCGCTTCGGCGTGCAGCAGCGCCTGGCCCTGCGCCAGAAAGGCGTGGGCGGCCGCCTGTGCCCGCACCAGTTGATCATGACCGCCACGCCGATCCCGCGAACGCTGGCCATGAGCGCCTACGCCGACCTGGACACCTCGATCCTCGACGAACTGCCTCCCGGTCGCACCCCGGTGAACACCGTGCTGGTGACCGACAGCCGGCGCATCGAAGTCATCGAGCGGGTACGCGCCGCCTGCGCGGAAGGGCGCCAGGCCTACTGGGTCTGCACCCTGATCGAAGAGTCCGAGGAACTGACCTGCCAGGCCGCGGAAACCACCTTCGAAGACCTTTCCAGCGCCCTCGGCGAATTGCGCGTAGGGCTGATCCACGGCCGCATGAAGGCCCCCGAGAAAGCCGCGGTGATGGCCGAGTTCAAGGCCGGCAACCTGCAACTGCTGGTGGCCACCACGGTGATCGAGGTCGGGGTCGACGTACCCAATGCCAGCCTGATGATCATCGAAAACCCCGAACGCCTGGGCCTGGCCCAGTTGCACCAGCTGCGCGGCCGGGTCGGGCGCGGCAGCGCCGCCAGCCACTGCGTGCTGCTCTACCACCCACCGCTTTCACAGATCGGTCGCCAGCGCCTGGGCATCATGCGTGAAACCAACGACGGTTTCGTCATCGCCGAAAAGGACCTGGAGCTGCGCGGCCCCGGGGAAATGCTCGGCACCCGGCAGACCGGCCTCCTGCAATTCAAGGTCGCCGACCTGATGCGCGACGCCGACCTGCTGCCGGCGGTACGCGATGCCGCCCAGGCCCTGCTGGAGCGCTGGCCGGACCATGTCAGCCCGTTGCTGGAGCGCTGGCTGCGCCACGGACAGCAATACGGCCAAGTGTGAACCAACACTCAGTTAGTGAACCCTCGCCATAACCAAGCTGGTTATACTCGTCAAATTGTAGAAAAACGGATACCAGACCATGACAGAAGTTGCCCTCGACATTGCAACCCCACACGCTCCGTCTGTTATCCGGTTGCTGCTCGGCAAGCTGGCCATCAGCTACAACGAAGTGATCGACCAGCCGGGCCTGCCGGCTGCGCGCAAGGTCCAGGCGGTACTGCTGGACGACGCCGTCGGCGCGCTGATGGTGCTGTTCCCGCAGAGCCAGTTACTGGACCTCAACCGCCTGGCCGAACTCACCGGCCGCCGCCTGACCGCCGTTTCCACCGAACGCCTGGAGCGCATGCTCGGCAAGCACAGCCTGAGCCTGCTGCCCGGCCTGCCGGCGCTCACCAGCTCACCGTGCCTGTACGAAGAAAGCCTGCTGCGCGAGCCCTGCCTGCTGATCAACTCCGGCGAGCCCGGGGTACTGCTGGAGATCACCAGCGAAGCCTTCAAGAGCATGCTCAGCAAAGCCAGCGCCGGCAACTTCGGCGAGCCCCTGAGCAGCATTCGCCCCAACCTCGACCGCCCGGACGATGACCGCGAGGAGATCTCCCAGGCGATGCAGGCCTTCACCGCGCGGCGCATCCAGCAGCGCCTGGAAGCCACCATCGAGATCCCGCCCCTGGCGGAAACCGCGCAGAAGATCATCAAGCTGCGGGTCGACCCCAACGCCACCATCGACGACATCACCGGTGTGGTGGAAACCGACCCGGCCCTGGCCGCCCAGGTGGTCAGCTGGGCCGCCTCGCCCTACTACGCCTCGCCCGGCAAGATCCGCTCGGTGGAAGACGCCATCGTCCGCGTGCTGGGCTTCGACCTGGTGATCAACCTGGCGCTGGGCCTGGCCCTGGGCAAGACCCTGAGCCTGCCCAAGGACCAGCCGCAGCACGCCACGCCTTACTGGCAGCAGTCGATCTACACCGCCGCGGTGATCGAGGGCCTGACCCGCGCCATGCCCCGTGCCCAGCGCCCGGAAGCCGGCCTGACCTACCTGGCCGGCCTGCTGCACAACTTCGGCTACCTGCTGCTGGCCCACGTGTTCCCGCCGCACTTCTCGCTGATCTGCCGGCATTTGGAGGTCAACCCGCACCTGTGCCACAGCTATGTCGAACAGCACCTGCTGGGTATCAGCCGCGAACAGATCGGCGCCTGGCTGATGCGCTACTGGGACATGCCGGAAGAGCTGTGCACCGCCCTGCGCTTCCAGCACGACCCGAGCTACGACGGCGCCTATGCCGAGTACCCGAACCTGGTGTGCCTGGCCGTGCGCCTGCTGCGCAGCCGGGGCATCGGCTCCGGGCCCCACGAGGATATCCCCGACGCCCTGCTGGAACGCCTGGGCCTGACCCGGGACAAGGCGGACGACGTGGTGAGCAAGGTGTTGGAAGCCGAAGTACTGCTGCGGGAACTGGCTTCGCAGTTCAGCCAGGCCTGAGCCCATTCGCCGGCCAGCCCACTCCTGCAGGAGGCGGCTTGCCGGCGAAGTTTCCCGGTCAAGCCTTGGGCTTGGCCTTTTTCGGTTTCAGGTACTTGGTCAGCCCCTGGAACCAGATCACCAGGGCCGGGTTGCCCTTGATCTGGATCGACTTGTCCTGAATACCGGTCATGAATGCCAACTGCTTGTTCTTCGCCTGCAGGGTGGCGAAGCCGTAGGCGGCATCCTTGAAGGCGATGGCGAATGCCGGCTCGGGATAGAACCCCGAACGGCTGGTGACGCGCTGATCCTTGACGAAAAAATGCCGAGCAACCTTGCCGTCGAGCGTCTGCAGCTGGAACACCAGCTCCTTGTCACCCAACTGTTGCTGGAAAGCAGGATTGTTGCGGCTGGCTTTGCCCATCAACAGGCCAAGCACCCAGAGAAGAAAACGGAATTTCATGCACGGCGCCTCAGTGGAATTATTGGATGGCCGGCGCAGTTTAACCTGTAACTCGAAGAGCGCCAGCCGATCTGTTCGATTGCTCGGAGATCGGCTGGCGTTCAACGCTTATCGCGACATCTTGTCAGACAATCGCCAACTCAGACGTTAGGGCAAGGCACCGGTGCCCAGTCACCCAGGTCCGGGTTCTTGCACATGCTGTTGACCTGGGTCTGGCCGGTGGTCGCGACCTTGTTGCTCTCGGCCTGCTTGATCTTGGCATCCTGGATCGACCTCTCGGTGCTCACCGCTTCCTGAGGCACGGTCGGCAGCTTGGGCTGCTTGACCTTCTGTGGCTGTTTTCTCTTGCCACCGGTGGTCACCGTGGTGGTATCGGCGGTGGCGACTTTCACCACGTCGGTACGCTGCACGCCCACTTGCTGCAGATCCTGCTCGTAGGCCTGGTTGTACTTGCTCAGGTCTTCGCTGGCACGGCCGTTCACCGCGGTGATCAGGTCGTTGGACTCCTTCAGGCCGCTGACGATTTCCGCCAGGCGCTTGCGCCCTTCCACGTCATTGATGGTGTTGGCCTTGCGGGAGCTGATCAGGCTGTCGAAGGCGCGCTGGTAGCAGGTCTGGGAAGCGCGGGCATAGGCCGTGCTGCGGTCGATGTCGGCCGCGCTCTTGTTGACGTCGGCAGCGTAGGAAGCGATGCGCTGGTTGTCGTCGGCGATCTGCTTCTGGCGCTCGGTGTAGTAACCGGCTGCGCCACCGGCCAGGGCACCGCCTGCGGCACCGATGGCGGCGTTGCGGCCACGGTGGTCGCCGTCACCGGTCAGGGCACCGAGCAAAGCGCCG
Source organism: Pseudomonas sp. GW823-FHT02C05 (assembly GCF_058797595.1). Taxonomy (NCBI): domain Bacteria; kingdom Pseudomonadati; phylum Pseudomonadota; class Gammaproteobacteria; order Pseudomonadales; family Pseudomonadaceae; genus Pseudomonas; species Pseudomonas sp. GW823-FHT02C05. The sequence goes on from NZ_JBXAJU010000004.1 coordinate 507,182, forward strand.
CCGGCAGCGCCCAGGGCAGCACCGGTGACCACCGACTTGGTCATGTCCGAATCCGTGGCGCGCAGGTGCTGCACCGGCTCGTAGCAGCTCGGGTAGTACTCGACCTTGGTGGTCGAGGCGACCTTGGACACCGGAGAGGTCGCGCAACCGGTCAATACGGTGCTGAACCCGGCGGCAACCAACAGCAGGTGACGCTTGGACGTTGAAGCAAATGGGTTGCGGGAAAAAAGCATGTTCGTGATCTCGATTAAGTTTGACCAACTCGGCGCGACGCAATGTCGTCCGAGATCCTCCAGGCTCGACAGACAGCGGCCGGTCATGACTTCTGACCGGTCGATGCGAGCAGTTCCTTCAAAATCGTCGCCGGGTCGGCTCGCCGTTGCTGGCGATAATTCCCGACATGGCGAACGAATAACGTAGCGCGCGTCACCAGGCTCTTGCCGAGCACCGGCTTGCGATTGAGCTCTTCCTTGATTCGTTGAAATTGCGCCTGGATCACCGCGTCGGTGTAACGGGTGCCCGTGGCCAGGTTGTCGATGTAGATCGCCACCGCCCCGTCCAGCGCGCTGCGGCCGTTGTCGATGGCTTCGGCGAACAGCTTGGCGCTGGGCTCGTCCTTGGCATCGATGGCCTGCTGCTGGCTCTTCTTCAGGTTGGTCAGGCGGATGTTGTAGTTGTTGATGGTCTCGGCCACCAGGGCCGACGACTGGATCAGGTTGCCGGCCGCCTCCTCGCGCTGCTGGGCGATCAGCGAGACGTTGCGCTTGAGCTCTTCGTTGACCAGCCCCAGCTCCGCCTGCAGGCGCGGGTCGACGCTGGCGGCGATGATGGCGTCCAGGCGCTTGGTGGGGTCCTGGGCGTCGTCGATGGCATCGGTCAGGGACGCCAGGCGGCCTTCCTTCTGCCACTGGGCGAACAGCTCCTTGTAGCGCGAACGGGGCGCCGACAGCGCGCCGATGGCCACCCGGAAACCGGTGGTTTCGTTGCTCTGCTCAGTGCCGTCGGCGCCAAACAGCGGGTACTCGCGGCGCATCCCGGTGAACAGCGTGCCTTCGCCTTCCAGGTAGTTGCCGCCCTTGACCACGAAACCGCCGTAGGTGCCCTGGCGGCGCCCGGCGCGCACCAGCTGGAAGGACTCCTGGACCATCTCGGCGGCGTTGCCGATCACGTCGAACATGCCGATGGGGTTGGGCAGCTTGGTGCCGATGGGCATCAGGCGCGCGGCCTGGCCGGTGCCGCCGGCCACCTGGTTGAACACCGCCCAGTCCGCCAGCGGGCCGTCGTCTTCGCTGCCCTCCACGCGCCGCGGGAACAGGCGGCCTTCCAGCTCCTGGCGGCTGACCGCCTGGCCACCGCGGGCGGCGTATTCCCACTCCACCTCGGTGGGCAGGCGCACAAAGCCCAGGCCACCGTCTTCCGAGGAACTGCCACGGCCGCTGACCGGCAGCAGGTCGCGGTGGTTCTTCATCAGCCAGGCGCTGTACACCGCGGCAAAGCGCTCGGCCTCGAAGCGCGACAGCTTGACCTTGGGCAGGCGCCCCTGCAGGCCCTCCGGCGCCTCACAGGCCGGGGCCGGATCACCGCTGGCCAGGGACTGGGCCTGGGCCATGACCTGAGCGTACTGGCGGGCAGTGACCTCGTACTTGCCGATGAAATACAGCATTGGCTTGAGGGGCACCCCGGCGCCACTTTTCGGCAGCGCCGGGCCAATGGTCTTGCCCCAGGCGCCAGGCAGGTCCTTGAGGGTGAACTGGCCGTTGATGTAGTCCCGGCGATAGCCGGAAATGAACGACTGCTGGTAACCGCTCTCGCCCTCGCTGAAGGGGTAGCCGAGGTTCACCTCACGGTCGTCCAGGGTGCCCTGGGCCAGCACGTAGACGTAGCGGAACACCATCTCGCCGTCGCAGGGCAGCGGCAGACTGACGTCGTCCGGCAACGGCTTGGGGTTGTCCATCTTGTTCGCCGGTTCTTCGGCCCACACGGCCCCGGCCAGGGTCATGGCCAGCACGGTGCTGATCAACTTATACATCGCGAATTCCTTCACAGGCTTCTATGCGCGACACCCGCCAGCCGCCCAGCGCGGCGGCCAGGGTACTGACGCCCAGCGTCGCCAACAGGGCCAGCCCGTAATGGGCCGGCAGCAGGTGGCTGGCGTATTCGCCGGGCGCCTGCATGAACAAATGATTCAGCCCGGCCTGGGCCAGGCCATACAGGGCGCCGCTCAACAGCGCGGCAAAACCGGCGCTGTACAGCGCCTGGGCCACCACGAACAGCAGCAGCGCACCGGTGGAAAACCCCAGCAGGCGCAACACCGACAGCTCCCGGCGCTTGCGCTCCACCGCCGCCAGGGCCCCGGCGAAGATCGCCGCAAAGGCACCCGCCAGGGCCAGCCCGGCGATCACCCAGAAGACGATGGCCAGGTTGCGGCTCAAGGACTGCACCTGGGCTATGGTCTGGGCCTGGGTCGACACCAGCAGGCCGCGCTCGGCGAAATACAGACGCAATGGCTCGACATCCCCCAGGTCGCGGGCATACAGGCGAAACGCCGGGTAAACCCGCTGCCCGGCAGTTGCCTGGGCATCGCCGAGCCAGCCCAGGGCCGCCACAGCGCGTCCGTCGCGGTAGTCCTCGGCGGCCTCCAGCAGCGCCAGCGGGGCGAACAGCGCGTCCCGGGCAAAGGCCTCCAGAGGCAGAACGCCCTCCACCTGGACCCGGGTCCGCTGTACCTCGCTGCGCCCCGCCACCTGCCGGCCAAAGGTCGCCTGCAACCAGTCCCCCGGCTGCACCCCAAGCTTCTCGGCGGCGGTGCGGCTGAGCAGCACGCCACTCATGCCCCGGGGCGCCGGCAAGCGCCCGAGCAAGGGGTCGCCGGCCGCGGTGGGGAGCATTTCCACGGTCAGGCCGATATCCCCCGTGCCCCGGGACAGGTCCGCGGTGGCGGCGATCTGCCGGGTACGCGGCAAGGCAAAGGCCACGTCCGGACGCTGCCCCAACTGGGCGATGAAGTCGGCGCTGAAGCGCCCGCCGCCCAGGGGAATGATCTCGCGCACCGCCGGGTCCTTTTCCAGGCGCTCGGTGAGGCTGCTCACCAGCCCGAACTTGAGCCCGAACAGCACCAGCAAGGGGGCGATCACCGCCACCAGGGCCAGCACCGAACAGGCCGACAGCCAGCTGTCGGCCCGGTAGTCCTGCCAGGCCAGTGCCGCGGTCAGGGAGGCGCGCATCAGCAGGCCTCCCCAAGCGTGGCAGTGACTCCGCCATCGGCGTCGCGCTGGCAGGCGATGCGTCGTACCTGCAAGCCGTTGGCCCGGGCCAGGGGTTCGTCGTGGGTGGCGATCACACAGCACACCCCCTGGTCCCGCGACTGCTGCACCAGCAGTTGCATCACCCGCTGAGCGTTCAAGGGGTCCAGGGCCGCTGTCGGCTCGTCCGCCAGCAATACCTGAGGGTTGTGGGCCAGGGCCCGGGCGCAGCTGACCCGCTGGCGCTGGCCCACCGACAGCGCGGCGGGTTTCTTGTGCAACTGGTCGGCGATCTCCAGGCGCTCGGCCAGGCGCCGGGGAATGCCCTCGTCCGCCAGCCCCAACAACTGCCGGGGCAGGCTGATATTCGCGCGCACGTCGAGAAAGCCCAGCAGGCCGCCGGTCTGCAGCACATAACCCAGGTGCCGGCTGCGCAACTGCGCCAGCGCGCTGTGGCCGTCGCCGCGCCAGATCCCGGCAATGTCGATGGCATCCCTGGCCGGGGAGAACTCGAAGCGCGCCGCCGAATCCGGGGCCAGCACCAGCGCCAGCAGGTCCAGCAGCGTGCTCTTGCCGCAACCGCTGGGGCCGACCACCGCCAGTTGATCACCGGCACGCAGTTGCAGCCTGGGGATCACCAGGCTGTAGCGTTGGCGACCCTCGCCGCGGCTCTTGTGCACCTGCGCCAGATTGAGCATCACGGCAGGGTCGACAACGGAACGCGGTACAGGGCATCACCCGGCTCGGCATCACCGAAGCGCACCCAGTTGGCCAGATCGTTATGGAAGGTTTCGTAGAGGCGGATCTTCGAATCCAGCTCGTCGATGAAGTCTTCCTGCTCGGCCACGCTCAGGGACAGCCACAGGTCCTGGGTCATGTTCAGCGACTTGCTGCGGTACGGCAGGCCTTCCAGGTATTCCCCCAGCACGCCGCCGTCGGCCAGGTTGCCGCCCTTGCGCAGGGCCGACGGGTCGCGGCTCATGTAGGCACTGGCGCTGGCGATTTCCTGGAAGAAATCCTTGGGCGAGGTCTGGGTCTTGCGCGCCGCGTCGACGATCAGTTTCAGCGACTGCTGCAAGTCGTTGAGTTGCAGCTTGGTGAGCATCACACAGACCTGGAACGCCGGCAGCGCCGGGTTGGTCAGGTCGCGGTCGGCGGTCCAGGCGCTGACCAGCTGGGGCGCCTGGCTGGCGGACTTGCGGCCGAGGAAATCCATGTGCATGGCGTAGCCGATGGCCGCCGACTTCTGCGCGATGCTCGGCGCCGCCGCCAGCACCGGGACTTCCTGGCTCTGGTTGCTGCGCACCTGATGCACCAGGTCGGCGAACACCGTGCCGATCTCGTCGACCCGCTCGCCGAACTTGCCCACATCGCCGCCGGGCACCGGAATGTACAGGTCGCCGATCTTCGGGTTGGCGTCGGCGGTCAGCACCCGGTACTGGGTTTCCGCCTGGGCGTGGTTCTTCTTGCCGGCATCGGTACGCAGGTGCAGGGCGTAGATCTTGATCTGCTTGCCCAGGGCTGCCTGGCGCACTTCCGCCTCGTTCATCTGGGTGCGGCTGTAAGGGTCGTTCTTGCGCAGCGCCCCGGCATCGCTGACCAGCAGGATCAGGCGGCCGCCATAGCCCTTCCAGTCCATGCCCTCCACGGCCTGCATCACGCCGGCAAAGGCGTCTTCGTTGAACGAATGGCTGGAGACGCTGGTGGCCTTGACCTGGCTCACCAGCTCCTGGAAGCGCTGGGGATCGCGACCCTGGTCCAGGGTCACCAGGGTCTTGGTCACGTACTCCAGGCCCGGGGTCTTGCTGGTGTTGTTGCGAAAGCCCACCAGGCCGAAGCTGACGCTGTCCAGCTCGCCGCGCTGGGCGATCTTGCTTTGCAGCTCGTGCACCACATCGCGCACCTGGTCGATGTAGGGCTGCATCGACACCGAGGTGTCCACCACCAGCACCACCGCAGTGCGGAAGGCATCGCCGGCCGCCGGAGGAGTATTGGCCGGCAGGCGCTTGCCGCTACTGTCACTGATGCTCTGCGGGCTGTTGCCCGGGTCGATGGAAGCCACATTGAGCAACTGCACCGGCTGGCCGTTGTCGTCGAAACTCTCCTTGGAATCGAAGATCGGCAGCAGGTAGAACTGGTCCTGTGGCACCGCGCTGGCGTTGGGTTCCAGGGCCAGCACCTGCTGTTCGTCCTGGGGATTCTTCTGTGCCTTGAGCAGCAGGTTCTTGGCCGCCGCAGGGTCCGCCAACAAACGCTCCAGCTCGCTGGCCTGACGCACGAACATCACCGGTGCACGACCGGAACGCTCGGTGAATTTCAGCACCAGGCTCTGCTTCCAGTCGCTGACCTGTTCGGCCGGCAACCAGCCGGCGCTGCGACCGTCACTGGCGGCCCCCAGGCGCAGCCAGGAGTGGCCGTCGAGGTTCTTGCGCTGATACACGTAGAGCACCGAGAACGCCGGCACCGCCTGGCCCGGCGCAGCCCCAGGCTCACTGGAGAAACTCGCCCCTGGCTTGCTCAGCACCCGCTGGAACAGGGTTTTCTTGCCCGGCATCAGCAGCGGTCGCTGGCCGCCGTCGACATCCGCGGCCACCGGCTGACTGGCCGGGGGCGCCACCACCGCAGGCGTGGTGCCGGCTGTCGAGGCGGTCTTGGGTTCTGGCGCCGGGCTGTCGCCCGACAGCCACCAATAACCGGCGCCCGCCACTGCCAGGGCCACCGCCACGGCGACCCCAGCCAGGGCCAGCACCGGGCCGCGCCGCTGTTCGGAAGGCCCGCTGCCGGCTGGCGGCAGATTGGCCGTGCGCGGCGGCGCGGGCGGCTCCTCGGGCGGCTCGCGGCGCGGCGCCGGTCGGGGCGCCTGCTGCGGGATCTCGATGGACACCGGGGTCAGCCCGGCCAGGTCGTTGCCCTGAGGTACAGGCTGCGACGCAGCCTGGGGTGGCAGCGGCAAGGGCTGGATCAGCGTCGCTTCCACCTCGGCGGTGGCGGCCGGCAGGTTGTCCAGGGCCGCCAGCAAGGCGGCGGCATCCGGGTAGCGCTCGGCCGGGTCCTTGGCCAGCAGCTTGCGCAGGATGTGCTGGTAGCGACCGTGGTGCAGCGGCAGCTCCGGCAGCGGCTCGGTCAGGTGGGCCAGGGCCGTGGACAGCGCGTCGGTGCCGTTGTAAGGCAGCTCGCCCACCAGGATTTCATACAGCACCACCCCCAGGGCATAGAGGTCGGCGCGGCCGTCGATGTCCTGGCCACGAGCCTGTTCGGGGCTCATGTAGCTCGGGGTGCCCACGGCAAAACCGGCCTGGGTGAACTGGGTGCGGTCGTCCAGGGACTTGGCGATGCCGAAGTCCGAGAGCACCGCGGTGCCGTCGGCGCGGAACAGGATGTTGGCCGGCTTCACATCGCGGTGTACCAGCCCCTGGGCATGGGCATAGCCCAGGGCCGAGGCGATCTGGCGGATATAGGTCAGGCCCTGCTCCGGGGTCAGCCCGGCGGCGATGCGCTCTTTCAGCGTGCCGTTGGGCAGGTACTCCATGGCCATGTAGTACAGCTCGCCGACATTGCCGATGTCGTGGATGGTCACGGTGTGCGGGTGCGACAGCCGCGCCAGGGTCTTGCCCTCGCGCAGGAAGCGCTCGCAGAAGCTCGGGTCGGCGGCCAGCGCCGCGGCCATCACCTTGAGTGCCACCTTGCGTTCCAGGGAACGCTGGGTCGCCAGGTACACGCTGGCCATGGCGCCTTCGCCAATTTCGCCCTGGATGTCAAAGCCGGGAATCAGAATGTCCATGGTCAGTGTCCTGCGGCCTTGATCACGATGGCGGTGATGTTGTCCGGAGCGCCCCGGGTCAGGCCCAGGTGGATCAGGCTGCGCACCACGTCATTGGGCTCGCTGTGGCTGAGCACGTCACGCAGCTCAAAGTCCTCGGCGGTCTTGTTCAGGCCGTCGCTGCACAGCAGGAAGGTGTCGCCGTCCTGCACCTGCAGGTCGACCTGGGACAGCTCCAGCTGGGCCTCGACGCCAATCGCCCGGGTCACGATGTTGGCCCGCGGGTGCACCCGCGCCTCGGCCTCGCTGAGCAGGCCGCTGTCCTGCAGGTCCTGGACGTAGCTGTGGTCCCGGGAAATGCCTTCCAACTGTTCGTCCCGCAACCGGTACAGGCGGCTGTCGCCGGCCCACAGGCACACGGCCCGTGCCCCGCGTACCGCCAGCAGCACCACGGTGCTGCCCATCATGGTCACCCCACGGTTGGCGGTTTCCTCGCGCACCGCGGCGTTGACCGCGGCCAGGCCGTTGCGCAGCGCGGCGACATAGTCGTCCAGGCTGTCGGCGGCCGGAACCGCCCGCAGGCTGTCGACGATCAGGCTGCTGACATAGTCCCCGGCGGCGTGCCCGCCCATACCGTCGGCCACCAGCCACAGGCCGGTCTCCGGGGCTTCGAGCCAGGCGTCTTCATTGATTTTCCGCACCATGCCGACATGGCTGTAGCTGGCGGACTGGTAGGACAGTTGCGGCGCTGAACGCATTTAGACGGCACCCTCTTGTCCGAGCAAAAATTGCGCAAATTCACTGGCCGGCGGCAGGCCCTGGCAGCGCAACAGCATTGGGCTGATGTACTGCGAACCGCGCCCCCACCAGGCACTCGATCCCGCGCAGGCCTGGGCCGCGAGTACCGCGCCCCGGGCCTGTGGATCGCTGACGTAAAACCGCTGCAGGCCGGCGTAGTGGCTGCCTTCGATCCGGCTGGCCGGGCTTGGCGCGCCCAGGGCCTGCAAGCCCTCTTCCAGGGCTTCGAAACTGGCGCCCTCTTCCAGGGTCGCCAGCAACAGCTCTTCCACCTGTTCGAACCACTGCTCCGGGCCGCCGACCAACGAAGCCAGGTCAGCCTCGGGCTCCAGCAGCGCAGCCACGGTCAGGGGGAAATAGCGCCCCACCCGGTCGATGCTCGGCATCACCACCCCGACCGCCGCCTGGGGCCCGCAGACCCCGGGGGCCAGGGCGAAGCGCCACAACGGGCTGATCAGGTAGGCGTTCAGCCACTGCTCGCCCAGGGCGTTCTGGCTGGCCAGCAGCCCCGCCGCCAGCCAACTGTCCCAGGGGCCGATGAAACTCTGTGGCAGGCCACGGCTGACAAAATCGCCGCGGCTGGCCAACTTGCCGTACAGGCCGGGCGCCGTCATAGCCGCTCCGGCAGGCTGAAGCCACTGAGCACCCGGCTCTTGAACGGGTTGAAGGCGCTGCTGGCCCGCAGCTCGTAGGAAATGCTCGCACCGTCCACCCGTAGCCGCAGGTTGAAGCGGTCCGGCGAATTGGTGGCGGTCAGATCCGACTGCTCCAGCAGGCGGAACCAGGCCCAGGGGCCATCCAGGGTGATCCCGGAACGCCCGGTGGCCGAAGGCGGCATGATCGACAGGCGCACCACGCCGATACTCCCCGGGTTGGGCCATTGCATGGCCACCGGCCGGCTCGGGCCGTGGTCGTAGCTCAGTTGCTGGCCGTCCAGGTCGAGGAGGAACTGGCTGATATTGGCGTCCATCGCCACCGGTTTGAGTTCGAAACGCACGGCCGGCTGGGTACCGCCACTGGAGCGGAAGAAGGCATCGCGAATGTTCGAAGCGCGCTGGAAGGTCTGCAGCACGCCTGGGGAAATCCCCAGCTTCTGCGCCGCGCCTGGCTGCCAGCTCCAGGTGGTGGTCGAGGTGTTGACGTAGGGCTGCAGGTACTTGCGGAAGTAGTTGTCCATCACCCCGCCGGTGCCGAAGAACTGGCCGAAATCTTCCAGGGTCGCGTCCCGGGAACTGCCCGGCGACATCGGGTAACGGCCGCTCAGGGACTGGCGATAGACGTTCACCACTTCGCTGACCCAGGCCGCGTTCAGCTGGTTGCGCACCCCGCCCATCATGGTGTTGGTGGTGGAGCCCACCACCGACTTGACCAGCCCCTGGACCACCGGAGGCTGGCGCTCGGCGGTCAGGCTGACCCGCGCCGCAGCGGCGCTGGCCTGGTTCTTGGCCTCGCCCAGCAGCGCGTCGCCGCTGGCCCCGACCATGGCGCTGACCTGCACGTACAGGGCGTTCATGTCCGCCAGCAGGCCGTCGATGGCCGCCGGCTCGCCCTCGCCCTTGCTCACCAGGCTGTTGAGTTCGGCGAAGTGCGCGCTCACCGGGTCTTCGCTGCTGGCCACGGCAGCCGGGTTGGCCGACTGTTCCTGGCCCAGCAGGGTACCCAGGCGTTGCTTGAGCTGGTCCACACCGCCCTCGACCTTCTGGCCCTGGGCCGCCAGCAGGCGTTCTTCCTGTTGCAGGTCGGTTTCCTTGGCCACGGCCACCAACAGTTTCTTCAGCGGCGAAGTGGGCCCGGACAGAATCCGCAGCACGTCGGCGGCCTGGGCCACGCTGGTGATCGGCACGAAGTCGATGTCCGCCAGCAAGGCGTCCCACTGGCGCAGGTAATCCTGGAAGTACAGGCGGCGCACGTCGGCGGCAAGGCTGGCGACGTTCTGCTGGTCGGCCTGATCGCGACCCAGCACCCACTGTTCTTCCGCCAGGGTGCCTGCCTGGTTGAGGCTGGCCAGGAGGAAGCCCTGGCGGTAGCCCTTGGCGGTGAACAGCCCGCTCAGGGGCTCGCTCAACGGCTTGCCGCTCTTGCGGGTGAACACCAGCGCGGCGTCACGGCCACCGGCCTCGCTGAGGCGAAAGTCCGGCACGCCGTCCGGCAGCTTGGCGCGCTTGACCCGGTCATACACCCGCTGGGCCACCGGCAGCTGCTGCAGCTGGCGGCGCAGGTCGTCGATCAGGCGCTGGTCCAGGCGTGCGTTGGGCGGATGCTTCTCGAACAGCGCCTGCAGGTGGCCGGTCAGGGCCTGGCGTTGCTCGGGCGGCAGGTCGCGGGCCAGGGTGTGATCCCAGTCCAGGGTGATCCAGGCCTTGATGAAGTCCGGGTCGTAGTGCTCGCTGTCCGCCAGCATCAGGTAGGCCTTGAGCCCCTCGTAGAGGAAGTCCGAGTTGCCGCCGCTGTGCAGTTGCTCTTCGATGCGGGTCATCAACCGTGGAGCGAACACCGCCACCAGCAGCTTGCGATAGACGCTGGCGGACTCGGCTTCGAGCATGTCGCCCTGGTACAGGCCCAGGCCTTCGGCCCAGCCCGGGGCGTCGCCGGCCAGGTGGCGGGTGGCGTTGAGCAGCGGCAGCACCGCCAGCACATCGCGCTGGGCCGGGCTGAGGTTCTGCACGTCCTGGCGCACCGGGCCGACGCGCTGGTCGACCTGGGCAATGTAGGCCTGGTTGGCCCTGTAGCTGATGATCCACAAGGTACTGACCACCAGCACCAGGGCTACGGTGCCAGCCAGGGCGCCACGGGCGATCCATTTGCGCCGGCGCTCGACCTTGGGGTTGACCCCCACCAGCCCGCGCTCGGCAAAGGCCACGGCACTGAACAGCTTCTCGATGAAGTAGCTGCGCCCGGTGCCGGTCTGCCGCGCCAGGTGCTGGCGGTCCAGGTTCATGCTCTGGGCCATGGCGCCGATCAGGCGGTCGATCGGGCTGCCTTCCTGGGTGCCGCTGGTGAAGTACACCCCGCGCAGCAGTACCCGCTCTTCGAAGGCATTGGGCTTGAACACCCCTTCCAGGAAGCTCTGCAAGGATTCCTTGAGCGCTGCGAACTGCTGCGGAAAGCCGTAGATCAGGTCGCGCCGCGCCGGGTCGCGTTCCTGCTGCAGGCGTTCCACCAGGCGCTCGTTGAGCCGCTGCTCCAGGGCCGCCAGTTCCGCCGGCAGGTGGGCCAGGGGGCTGTCACCGCTCTTGCCGTCGTCCAGGGCGAAGGTCATCCCCCAGACCTGGGCCCGCTCTTCCTTGCTCAGGGAGTCGAAGAACTCCATGAAACCCGGCACCAGATCGAGCTTGGTGAGCATCAGGTAGATCGGGAAGCGCACTCCCAGCTGGGTGTACAGCTCCTGGATCCGCAGGCGGATCGCTGCGGCGTGGGCAGCGCGCTCCGCTTCGCTGCCGAGCAGCAGGTCGGAGAGGCTGATGGCAACGAAGGCGCCATCGATCGGCCGCCGCGAGCGCTGGGTTTTCAGCAGGTCGAGAAAGCCCAGCCAGGCTGCCTTGTCCACCGTGGCGTGGCTGTCCTGAGTGGTGTAGCGGCCGGCGGTATCGAGCAGCACGGCCTGGTCGGTGAACCACCAGTCGCAGTTGCGGGTGCCGCCCACGCCGCGTACGGCACCGGCGCCCAACTGGGCGGCCAGGGGGAAATGCAGGCCGGAATTGACCAGTGCGGTGGTCTTGCCGGAACCCGGCGGACCGATGATCACGTACCACGGCAGCTCGTAGAGATTGCGTCGCTCGTCACCGCCGAGCTTGGCCTTCTTCAGCAGCGCCAGGGCTTCGTCCATGCGCTGGCGCAGGGCGGCCAGTTCCTCGGCAGTGGCCACGCTGTCCGGGTCCGGCGGGGTGTCGGCGGCCAGGCTCTGCAAGACCTTGGCCGCATTCCGACGGGCCTGGATGATGCAAAACACCCGGTAGCCGATCCATAGCGCGAAGATGAAAATGATCAGCGCCCAACGCCGGCCTTCCGGTACCAGGAACTCCAGCAACGGGCCAATGAACCAGATGATCAGGCTCAGGGCGATCAGCCCCAGCAGCGGGATCACCCAGCGAATCACAAAACTGAAAAACGCCTTCACTCGACCCCCTCCGCCAATACGCTGATTTCTACCCGACGATTACGTGCCCGCCCTTCGGCGGTGGCATTGGTTGCCAATGGCTCGGTGTCGCTGCGGCCTTCGGCGCTGAAGCGCTCCGGCTGCCCGGTCTTCGCCGCAAGGATCTGCAGCACCGATTCGGCGCGCGCCTGGGACAGCTTCCAGTTCGACGGGAAGCGCAAGGTGGCGATCGGTCGGTTGTCGCTGTGGCCGGTGATCCGTACCTGGCCCTTGACCTTGCGCACGGCGTCGGCGATGCGCAGCATCAGCGGCTGGTAGTCGTCGAGGATGCTGGCGCTGGCCGAGGCGAACAGCTCGTCGCCACGGATGGTCACCACCGAACGGTCGACGGCATCTTCCACCGCCACCCGCCCGGCCTTGATGTCCTCGGCGAGGAAGCCCGCCAGGCGCGGACGCTCGACAATCTTCGGCTGGATCACCGGGCGGTCCAGGGTCTGCACCGGGATCTCGCCCAGGGCATGGATGTTCTTGAACACCGGCTCGGCGTCCGCCGCCAGTTTCAGGCGCAGGCCGAACAGCAGCGCCAGGAGCAGGGCCACGCCGATGGCGATGCCGACCCAGGGCGGCATGAACTGGGCCAGCCGGTCACGGGCCACGGTGACCCCGCGCCAGTGTGGCGACAGCTCGCGCTCGTGCTCGCCACGGGCGCTGCGGATGGTGGCCGCAGTGCGCTCGCGCAGGGCCTCGAGCTGGCTGCGACCATCGATCATCACCCGGTAGCGGCCTTCGAAACCCAGGCACATGCACAGGTACAACAGCTCCAGCAGGTACAGGCGCTCGCGCGGGCTTTGCAGGCAGTGCTCCAGCAGCTGGAAGACCTTCTCGCCGCCCCAGGCCTCGTTGTGCACGGTGATCAGCAGGCTCTGCTTGCCCCAGTCGCTGGTGCTGCCCCAGGGCGTGCTCAGCACGGCTTCATCCAGGGCAGTACAGAGCGCATAGCGCGCCAGCAGCACGTCGTTGCGCGGCACGCCGGCGGCTTCCGCGCGCTCCTCGAACTGGCGCAGGTAGGCCAGCAGTTGCGCCCGCAGGCTGGCCGGCGCCGGGTGCGCCAGGGTGCTGCGCAGCCTTGTGAGCAAGGCCAGCAGTGGGCCCGCGGCGCTTTCCAGGGGGTTCAGGCCACGGGCCTGGCCGGCCGGCAGCGGCGCCGCCGGCATGGCCAACGACGGCGCGGGCGCAGCAGCTGGGCGCCCGGGCTCGGGAGCACGGCCACCGGGGCGCGGCATGAATTGGGTACGGTCGTTGGGCGGGGACGGCTGCCCTGGCGAATCGTCGAAAGGATGCATCGCGACTTATCCTCGAATGGCCCAGAAGGCCAGGTTCAAGCCCGGGAATTCTCCCGCGACGTGGAACGCGAAGCCGCCGGAGTGAACCAGTTGTTTCCAGTGCTCGCTGCCACGGTCCAGCTCGTAGTAGGTCGAGCCTGCGTGGTACGGCAGTTGCCGCGGCGCCACCGGCAGCGGCAGCAGGCCGATGCCCGGCAGCTGCAGGTTGACCAGGTCGCGGATGTGCTCCACCGAACCCACCTTGCTCTGCTGGGCGAAGCGCCCGCGCAGGGTTTCGCCCGGCACGTCGGCACGCACCACCAGGATGAAGCTGGCGTTCTCCAGCAGGGTGCGGTCGGCCAGCATCGCCACGTGTACGCCGTAGGCTTTCTCGACGATGGGGATCGGCGTTGCCTTGCTGTCGATCAGCATCGACAGCGCTTCACGCAGGGCCTGCATCACCGGGGCGAAACTCATGGCCAGCTCATCGTGCTGGTACTGCGGGTATTGCTCAGGGCGCCGGGCGCTGTGGGTGAAGGTCGAGAACTCGCCGGCCAGGCTCACCAGCTCGCTGAACAGGCGCTCGGGGTGCAGCGGGCTGATCTGGCTCAGGTGGTTGACCAGGGGCTGGGCGCGGTTCACCAGCTGCAGGAGCATGAAGTCGGCGATTTCCGAAGCGCCCCCCGCGCCCGATGCCACCACGCGCCCGGCCAGGGCCTCGCCGCGCTGGTGCAGCAGGCCCAGCAGCTCGCTGCGAAAGGCGCTCAACGGCTTGGACGCGGCCACGTCCAGCACCGGCGGAATGTAGCTGTCGTCCAGCACCAGAGCACGGTCGGCGCGTTTCTCCTTGACCCGCACCACGCCAATGGCGGCGTAGTCGCTGAGGCCGTCCTGGGCGGTGAGCAGGCGCAGGGCCCGAGAGCCCACGGCCACCGGCGCGCGGTTCTCGAACGGTGCGTTGTCGTCACGCACCTCGCGCACCTGGCTCAGGTAGCGGGCACCGCCCAGCTCTTCGCCTTCGTCCACGGTGTCCCGGGCGCCGGCGCGCTTGAGGGGCAGCGCCAGGTACACCAGGCCGTCACGCAGGTTGTCGTCGATGCACAGCGGGCTGGGCGCCAGGTCGTCATGGGGAATGTTGAACGGCGTGCCGTCGGGCAGCAGGCCACGGGCGCTGACGATGGCCAGCTTGCCCTGGGCCAGCAGGCCCTGATCGATACGCAGCTCGGAGAACCCCCAGGCTCCCGTCGACAGCGGGCGGCTGCGGGCGTCGATGAGGTTTTCCAGGTAACGGTCATGCTGCTGGAAGTGCTGGGTTCCAATGAACATGCCTTCCGACCAGACCACGCGATTGTTCCAGGACATGGTTGCTCCGATTGCCTATTGGGCAGGGCTGGATGGGGATGCCACGAGCTCGGCGCTGACCGCGCGGACGTCGAGGACGATCTGATATTGGTTGCTCAGGCGCTGCGCGGTGTTGACCCCGACCCGCCACAGGGCCTGGTCCACTTCGCGATAGCCCACCAGCAGGCCGACCTGACGGGTGGCCGGGTCCAGGGTGCGCTTGAGGGTGAACTGGTCGCCGGGCTTGACCAGCACTTCATCCTGGTCGATCAGGTCCGGGCCGAGGGTAGCCGGCGCCCGCTCCGCCAGGGCGAAGTAGTCGGCGCGCATGAAGGTGGCCGGATTCTTCAGCTCGAAGATCCGTACCCGCACCGGCGTGCTCTGGCCATCAGGCCCGGGGTTGAGCCCGCTGACCGCCTGGAAATGCAGCTCCACAGTCGTGGCGCCGGGCGCTTCCTTGGCCGGTTCGCCGGGAGGTGGTGTGTCCTTGGCACAGGCCGCCAGTACCAGCATGGCAACCAATGTCAGCAATCGTTGAATCATCCTGCGTCCTCAATGACGTATCAGCTGTCCGTGTATCCGTGTTTTTCGGGTGTTCCAGGCGCGCTCAGGAACGGCGCAGCCGGTGGGTGTGTTCTTCATAGGCGCGGCTGAACTCACGACCGAAGAGGTCCTGGAAATCGTCCTGGGCCTCTTGGGAAATCTGTTTGTAGAGTGCAGTGAACTGCTGCCAGTTCTGCGCCTGGCGCGAGCCGCTGAACAGGTTGCCCAGGCCGCCGGGGCGAGCCATGCGGGCTTCCAGTTCAGTGGGCTCGAAGCGCCCCAGCAGGTGCTTGATGGCCGCTTCCACACCGGCCATGACCGCCAGCTGGTGGGCCCGCAGGTCATCGAAGCTGTCCTGCACGGCCTGATCCGGAGCCATGAATGCCTGGTTGCTGTGGCGCAGCAGCAGGAGCATGGCCTCGTCCACATTGGGGGCGAACTTCAGCGGGTTGTTTTCCACCGGGCGGATCATCGTCTGCTGCATGCGGAACTCGCCCTTGAGGCTGCTGCGGGCACGCAACACATCGATCAGGCCCTCGACCATCAACCGGTAGCTGCGACCCAGGCTTTCCATCTGGGCCTGGGCCTGCTGCGGCTCGATACGCAGTTGATCGAGCCCGGCCCCGCGCAGGAAGGCCTGGAGCAGATCCCCCTGTGGGGCGACCGGGGCCGGCGCGGGCGTGACAACAGGAGCCAGCTCCACTTCGGAAACCACCGGTGCCACGGGCGCCTGGGCGATCGGCTGCGGCTGCGGCTGCGGCTGCGGCTGCGGCTGCGCGGGTTCTGCCGCGAACGAGGCCTGGTGGGCAATCGGCGCGGCGGCAACCACCGGCGGGGCAACCACGGGCGGCGCACTGGGCACTGGCGCAGGGCTTGCGGGCGTCGAGCCGAACAGGTCCCAGTCCTCCGGAATCACCGCCCCGCCCTGGGGCGCCGATGGCTCAGGTGGTGCCACGGGCTGGGGCACCGCGGTGGGGGTCGGCGGGCGAAAATCGTGCTGCTCGGCCGGCACGTGGTCCGGCTGGGTGGCCGGCGGGGTCGCGCTGGGGGCGAGAAAGTCGAACAGATCGGGAAAGGTGTCCTGGGCCGAGGCACCCTGGAAGTGCGCCACCGGGGCCATGGAAATCGGTTCGATAGGGGTCGGCGACGCCGCCTGACGCCCCATCAGCGCCTCGAAACTATTGGAGCTGTCCCCGGAAAAGGGTTCAGCCCCCGGACGGTTCAGACTGAAATCGATGCGCGCACTGATTTCATAATCGCCAATGCGAATAACCTCGCCATCTTCCAGAGGCTCGCTGCTACCCCGGCGCATACGAATACCGGCACGGACTAACTCCACACCATTAGTACTGTTATCGGTCAAATAATAACGGCCATCCTTGTATTGGATGACACAGTGCCGCGCGGAAACTAAGCGTTCGGGATCAGGAAGTACCCAGTCATTATCGGAACTGCGGCCAATTGCCATCATTCCCTGGTCCATTAGTTTTTCAGGGCATTGACCAGGGGTAATCTTGTGATAACTAGTGATAGTCAAACACAGCGACATCGCGCCTCCTTGCTGTA
The DNA here is from genome assembly GCF_058797595.1 of Pseudomonas sp. GW823-FHT02C05. Taxonomy (NCBI): domain Bacteria; kingdom Pseudomonadati; phylum Pseudomonadota; class Gammaproteobacteria; order Pseudomonadales; family Pseudomonadaceae; genus Pseudomonas; species Pseudomonas sp. GW823-FHT02C05. Next base: position 523,850 of record NZ_JBXAJU010000004.1, read on the forward strand.
CTTCCGCGTGCGAACCGGCGAAGGGAAAAAAGTTCCGTGAAAAAATGAAAAGTCCGCAAAAAATCCTTTAAACAGCGCCGTTCACAGCATGATCGCTTAACTTAAACTACACGCATGACAAAAGCTTTTCGTACCGCCCCGATCTGACTCGCCGGTCAAGGAGCTATAAGGCGACATAACACTGTCATGCGGGGCGAATAGCTTACCTTGACAAGGCACAACTACTACACCAAAAATGCACAACTTCTTGAACACGGATGATGGCTCACTAGTATCAACGAGTCCATATAAACCAAGAAATGTGCGCGAGTTCACAAACAAACTAGTGCATTAATTGCCTGACTGTCCTGCAGGCTGATAGGGAGATCAAACCAGGTGGATGTACCGATGTTGCTCGCCGCGGTTTCAGCAACTTCGCCTTGTGGCGAAGACCTGGAATATGACGCGGATTTCTTGCACTTGGAGCGGGCCGCACAGGGCCAGCCCGAGCGCAGCATGGGCGACTCGATCCTGCCGGCCGAGCCGCCGGACTGGCGCAGCATCCAGCAACAGAGCCTGGACCTGCTGGCGCGCAGCAAAGACCTGCGCATCACCCACTTCCTCCTGCAGAGCACCCTGGCCCTCGAAGGCCTGCCGGGCCTGGCCACCAGCCTCGAACTGATCGACGGCCTGCTCCGGGATTACTGGGCGGACCTGCATCCGCGCCTGGACGCCGACGACGACAACGACCCCACGGTGCGTATCAACGCCCTGGCCGGCCTGGCGTCCGACACCACCATCGGCCTGCTCCGCGAAGCCATCCTGACCCGTTCCCGGACCTTCGGCCCGGTGAGCCTGCGAGCCGCGCTGAACGCCGCCGGCCTGCAGCACTTTTCCGGCGAGAGCCTGGGCTCCGACCACCTGGCCGGCGCCCTGCAAGACAGCGACCCCGAGCACCTGGATGCGATTCGCAGCGCCTTGAACGCAGCCCGCTCGGCGGCCGAAAGCATCGAGAAACAGGTCAGCGAACAAGTAGGCTCGGCCAGCGGTGTAGACCTCACGGCCCTCAAGCAACCCCTGCGCTTGGCGCTGCAGGTGCTGGGTCAGCACGCCCCGCAAGGCGCGCAGAACGCGGTCGAGGAACACGCCGATGGGCCGTCCACCGAAGAGCCCGGTGCACCCGCAGCGCCAGCCCCGGTACGGATTTCCGGCGAGATCAGCAGCCGCGAAGACGTGCTGCGCAGCCTTGACCGGCTGCTGGCCTACTACAGCCGCCACGAGCCTTCGAGCCCGTTGCCGGTGCTGCTCAACCGGGCCAAGAACCTGGTCAACGCCGACTTCGCGGCCATCGTGCGCAATCTGATTCCCGACGGCATGTCCCAATTTGAAAACCTGCGCGGCCCTGAATCCGACTAACCCCGGAACAACCGAGCAGTATCGTCAGCGGCAACCACCGACCGACGCCAACACCGTCGCAGCAGCGACCAGGAGCACAACGTGGCGAAGCAAAGTTCTCAAAAGTTCATCGCGCGCAACCGCGCGCCCCGGGTGCAGATCGAGTACGACGTCGAACTCTACGGCGCCGAGAAAAAGGTCCAGCTGCCCTTCGTCATGGGCGTGATGGCCGACCTCGCCGGCAAGCCCGTGGAGCCCCTGGCGGCCGTGGCCGATCGCAAGTTCCTGGAAATCGACGTCGATAACTTCGACTCGCGCCTCAAGGCCATGCAGCCTCGGGTGGCCTTCCACGTGCCCAACGAACTGACCGGCGAAGGCAACCTGAGCCTGGACATCACCTTCGAGAGCATGGACGACTTCAGCCCGGCGGCCGTGGCGCGCAAGGTCGATTCGTTGAACCAGTTGCTGGAAGCCCGCACCCAGCTGGCCAACCTGCTGACCTACATGGACGGCAAGACCGGCGCCGAAGAAATCATCATGAAAGCCATCAAGGATCCGGCGTTGCTCCAGGCCCTGGCCAGTGCGCCAAAGCCTGCTGACTCCGAGCCGAACGCGTAAATCAGGACCAACGATCATGACCGAATTGATGCGTGACAATCAGGCGCAACCCGGCGCCACCGAGCAGGCCAGCGAATTCGCATCGCTGCTGCTGCAGGAATTCAAGCCCAAGACCGAGCGTGCTCGCGAAGCCGTGGAAACCGCGGTGCGGACCCTGGCCGAACAGGCCCTGGCGCAGACCGACCTGGTGTCCAACGACGCCATCAAGTCGATCGAGTCGATCATCGCCGCCATCGACGCCAAGCTCACCGCCCAGGTCAACCAGGTGATCCATCACCCGGAATTCCAGAAGCTGGAAAGCGCCTGGCGCGGCCTGCACTACCTGGTGAACAACACCGAGACCGACGAGCAGCTCAAGATCCGCGTGCTCAACATCTCCAAGCCGGAGCTGCACAAGACCCTGAAGAAATTCAAGGGCACGGCCTGGGACCAGAGCCCGCTCTTCAAGAAGATGTACGAAGAGGAATACGGCCAGTTCGGCGGCGAGCCCTACGGCTGCCTGGTGGGCGACTACTACTTCGACCAGTCGCCACCGGATGTCGAGCTGCTGGGCGAGCTGTCCAAGGTTTGCGCCGCCATGCACTCGCCGTTCATCGCCGCGGCTTCGCCGACCGTGATGGGCATGGGCTCGTGGCAGGAACTGTCGAACCCGCGCGACCTGACCAAGATCTTCACCACCCCGGAATACGCCGGCTGGCGCTCGCTGCGTGAATCGGAAGACTCGCGCTACATCGGCCTGACCATGCCGCGCTTCCTGGCGCGCCTGCCATACGGCGCCAAGACCGACCCGGTGGAAGCCTTCGCCTTCGAGGAAAACACCGACGGCGCCGACAGCTCCAAGTACACCTGGGCCAACGCCGCCTACGCCATGGCCGTGAACATCAACCGTTCGTTCAAGCATTTCGGCTGGTGCTCGCGGATCCGCGGCGTGGAGTCCGGTGGCGAGGTGGAAAACCTCCCGGCCCACACCTTCCCCACCGACGACGGTGGCGTGGACATGAAGTGCCCGACCGAGATCGCCATCTCCGACCGTCGTGAAGCGGAACTGGCGAAGAACGGCTTCATGCCACTGCTGCACAAGAAGAACACCGACTTCGCCGCCTTCATCGGCGCCCAGTCGCTGCAGAAGCCGGCCGAATACGACGACCCGGACGCCACCGCCAACGCCAACCTGGCCGCGCGCCTGCCGTACCTGTTCGCCACTTGCCGCTTCGCTCACTACTTGAAGTGCATCGTGCGCGACAAGATCGGCTCCTTCAAAGAGAAGGACGAGATGCAGCGCTGGCTGCAGGACTGGATCCTCAACTACGTCGACGGTGACCCGGCGCACTCCACCGAAACCACCAAGGCCCAGCACCCACTGGCCGCGGCAGAGGTGGTGGTCGAGGAAGTCGAAGGCAACCCCGGCTACTACAACTCGAAGTTCTTCCTGCGCCCGCACTACCAGCTCGAAGGGCTGACCGTGTCGTTGCGCCTGGTATCCAAACTGCCGTCCGCCAAGGGCGCCTAACCCATAACCGACTCAAACCTGCGGCCGCAGCCACAGGCCGCGCGAGGTCCCCAGGGCCTCGCGCAGCGGCGACAGAAGCTGAATCAACATCGTGGCAAGTGCCACACAGGGAGAAAACATGGCTGTTGATATTTTCATCAAGATCGGTGACATCAAGGGCGAGTCCATGGACAAAGCCCACAAGGACGAAATCGACGTGTTGAACTGGAGCTGGGGCATGTCCCAGTCCGGCAACATGCACGTTGGCGGTGGCGGCGGCGCGGGCAAGGTGAACATCCAGGACCTGTCGCTGACCAAGTACGTGGACAAGGCATCGCCGAACCTGATGATGCATTGCTCCAGCGGCAAGCACATCGACAAGGTGCGCCTGACCGTGCGCAAGGCCGGCGGCGAAAGCCAGGTCGAGTACATGATCATCGACCTGGAAGAAGTGCTGATCACTTCGCTGAGCACCGGCGGTTCGGGCAGCGATGACCGCCTGACCGAAAACATCACCCTGAACTTCGCTCAGGTGATGGTCGAGTACCAGCCGCAGAAAGCCGACGGCACCAAGGACGGCGGCCCGATCAAGTACGGCTGGAACATCCGCTCCAACACCAAGCGCTGATCCGCTTCGGTCGCCGCCCCGTGGCGGCGACCGGCCCGGCCCTCGCGTTGCGCCTGGCGCAACGCGAGGGCGGTTGGCCAGGACCGCGTCCTCGTGAGTCTTTGGTTATGCCCCTTTTCGTGACGTCATGCCTGCGCAATCCGATCCTGGAGCGAACCCCTTGGTAACCGACATCGCCGCCCGCGATCGCTTGCAACCCTCCCTGCTGGATCGTCTGACCGACGATGAACCCGGCAACCTGAAAGAAAGCCCGGACAAACGCGTGCTGTCCCTGAGCCAGCTCAAGGCCTCGGTACTGCGCGACCTGGCCTGGCTGCTCAACACCACTTCCCTGCTGGAAGCCGACGCCACCCTGCACACCCCCGCCGGTACTTCGGTGGTCAACTACGGCCTGCCGGCCCTGGCCGGGTACAGCGCTTCGAGCATCGATATCCCGGCCCTGGAGGCGCTGATCCACCAGGCCATCGCCACCTTTGAGCCGCGCATCCTGCGCAGCACCCTGCGGGTACGCGCACGCACCGCGCCCGGGGAAATGAACCACAACGCCCTGAGCTTCGAGATCGAAGGCGACCTCTGGGCCCAGCCGATGCCCCTGCGCCTGCTGCTGCAAACCGACATGGACCTGGAATCGGGCCACGTACGAGTGGTGCACGCCGACTCCCGGAGGCGCTCATGAACCCGCGCCTGCTGGAGCTGTACAACCAGGAACTGCACCACGTGCGCGAAAGCGCCGCGGAGTTCGCCAAGGAATTCCCGAAGATCGCCAGCCGCCTGACCCTGTCGGGCATGGACTGCGCCGACCCCTATGTCGAGCGCCTGCTGGAGGGCTTCGCCTACCTGACTGCCCGGGTGCAGCTCAAGCTCGACGCCGAGTACCCGACCTTCACCCACAACCTGCTGGAGATCGCCTACCCGCACTACCTGGCACCGACCCCATCGATGACCGTGGTGCAGTTGCAGGCCGATCCCGACGAAGGTTCCCTGAGCAGCGGCTTCACCCTGGAGCGCGACACCAGCCTGCGCGCCGCCCTGGGCCGCGATACCCAGACCTGCTGCGAATACCGCACCGCGCACTCGGTGACCCTGTGGCCACTGCAAGTGGCCCAGGCCGAATACTTCGGCAACCCGTCGGCAGTGCTCGGGCGCCTGGCCGCCAGCGAGCCCAGGGCCAAGGCCGGGCTGCGCCTGACCCTGCGCACCGGCGCCGAACTGCCGTTCAACAGCCTGGCCCTGGACGAGTTGCCGCTGTACCTGAACGGCAATGACGAACAGCCGTTCCGCCTCTACGAACAACTGCTGGGCAACGTCTGCGCGGTGTTCGCCCGGGCCCCGGGCGGCGACTGGGTCGAGCGCCTGCCCCCGGACGCCCTGCGCTCGCGCGGTTTCGACGACCGCGACGCGGCGCTGCCGGTGGTGCCCCAGGCCTTCCAGGGCTACCGCCTGCTGCAGGAATACTTCGCCCTGCCCAACCGCTTCCTGTTCGTCGAATTCGCCCAGCTGGGGCGCGCGGTCCAGCGCTGCGCCGGCCAGGAGCTGGAGCTGATCGTGCTCTTCGAGCGCTTCGACCAGAGCCTGGAAGGCAGCGTCGGCACCGCTCAGTTCGTGCCCTTCTGCACCCCGGCGATCAACCTGTTTCCCAAGCGCCTGGACCGTATCCACCTGTCCGACCGGGTCAACGAGCACCATGTGATCGCCGACCGCACCCGACCGATGGATTTCGAGGTCCACTCGCTGACCGCCATCAGCGGCCACGGCACCGGCCCGGAACAGCCGTTCCTGCCGTTCTACGCCGTGCGCGATCCATCCCGCTACGGCCGCGACCAGTCCTACTACATCGTCCGGCGCGAGCCGCGGGTGCTGTCCAGCGACCAGCGTCGCAACGGCCCGCGCTCCACCTACATCGGCAGCGAATCCTTCGTCAGCCTGGTGGACAGCCAGCAGGCGCCCTATCGCCACGACCTGCGCCAGCTCGGGGTCAGCGCGCTGTGCACCAACCGCGACCTGCCACTGTTCATGAACACCGGCAACGGCAAGACCGACTTCACCCTGGCCGACAGCGCCCCGGTACAGGCCATCCGCTGCCTGGCGGGCCCGAGCCGGCCGCGCCCCAGCCATGCCCACGACGGCAAGGCCTGGCGCCTGATCAGCCAGCTGTCGCTGAACTACCTGTCCCTGAGCGAACAGGGCCAGGGCGCGGCGGCCCTGCGCGAACTGCTGCGGTTGTACGGCGACAGCAACGACGCGGCCCTGCAGTTGCAGATCGAGGGCCTGCGGGAAGTCAGCAGCAAGGCGGTGACCCGGCGCCTGCCGATGCCCGGGCCGATCGTCTTCGGCCGGGGCCTGGAGATCACCCTGGAGTTCGATGAAAACGCGTTCCGCGGCACCGGGGTGTTTCTGCTCGGCGCGGTATTCGAGCGCTTCCTGGCACGTTATGTGTCGATCAACAGTTTTACCGAGACGGTGATCCGTACCACCGAACGCGGCGAGATCATGCGATGGAAAGCCAAGCCCGGACGTCGTCCGACTCTTTGAATACGCTGACGGCGATGCACGCCGAGCCCTGGGAGTACGACTTCTTCCAGGCCCTGCGGCGTATCGAATGCCTGTCGCCGCAACTGCCGCGCTTCGGTCACTCCGTGCGCCTGGCGGACGATCCGCTGCGCCTGGGACAGCAGGCCGACTGCAGCTTCGCCCCGGCCACCCTGGCCTCGGTCACCCCCGGCAGCGACGGCGCCGCGACCCGCCTGGAGCAGTTCTTCTTCGGCCTCGGCGGGCCCAACGGGCCGCTGCCGCTGCACATCACCGAATACGTGCGCGAGCGCCAGCGCAACAACGCCGACAGCACCAGCAAGCGCTTTCTCGATGTGTTCCACCACCGCCTGCTGAGCCTGTTCTATCGGGCCTGGGCCGAAGCCCGGCCGACGGTGAGCCACGATCGCCCGGACGACGACTACTGGTCGGCGCGGCTGGCGGCGCTGTCGGGCCGGGGCATGCCCAGCCTGCTCAAGCAGGGTCTGATAGCCGACACCGCCAAGCTGCATTACAGCGGCCACCTGGCGGCCCAGACCCGCTACCCGGACGGCTTGCGGGCGATCATCAGCGAGTATTTCGGCCTGCCGGTGCAGATCGAGGAATATGTCGGCCAGTGGCTGGAGTTGCCCGAACGCAGCCGGGTCGGGGTGCAATCCCATCAGCTGGGGGTGGATTTCTGCCTGGGCAGCCACGTCTGGGACCGCCAGCACAAGTTCCGCATCCGCCTCGGCCCGATGAAACTGGACGATTACCTGGGGATGCTGCCCGACGGCCAGCAATTCCAGGAACTGGTGGCCTGGGCCGCCGAATACCTGGGCTTCGAGCTGGACTGGGACCTGAACCTGGTCCTGCTCAAGGACGAAGTACCCAAGCTGCAACTCAACGGCCGCCAGCGCCTGGGTTTCAACACCTGGCTCGGCCAACCCGGCAGCGATGCCAAGGATCTAATACTGGCCCGGCACTACGCCGACCTGGCCACTACCTCACGTACACCAAGGAGCACAGAGCATGGGTGAAATCAGTCGCGCGGCGCTGTTCGGCAAACTCAACAGCGTTGCCTACAAAGCCATCGAAGCCGCCACGGTCTTCTGCAAATTGCGGGGCAACCCCTATGTGGAACTGGCCCACTGGTTTCACCAGTTGCTGCAACTTACGGACTCGGACCTGCACCGCATCATCCGCCAGTTCAACCTGGAGCCGGCGCGCCTGGCCAAGGACCTGACCGAGGCCCTGGACCGCCTGCCCCGGGGCTCGACCTCGATCACCGACCTGTCGTCCCACGTCGAGGAGGCGGTGGAGCGCGGTTGGGTCTACGGCAGCCTGATGTTCGGCGAAAGCCAGGTGCGCACCGGCTACCTGGTGATCGGCATCCTCAAGACCCCGAGCCTGCGCCATGCATTGCTGGGGCTGTCCCGCGAGTTCGACAAGATCAAGGTCGAGACCCTGTGCGAGCGCTTTGACGAATACATCGGCGACTCGCCGGAAAACGCCCTGAGCGCCAGCGACGGCTTCAGTGCCGGTGCGGTGCCCGGCGAAGCCAGCGGCGCCATGGCCCCCAGCGCCCTGGGCAAGCAGGAAGCCCTCAAGCGCTTCACCGTCGACCTCACCGAACAGGCCCGCAGCGGCAAGCTCGACCCCATCGTCGGCCGTGACGAAGAGATCCGCCAACTGGTGGACATCCTCATGCGCCGCCGGCAGAACAACCCGATCCTCACCGGTGAAGCCGGGGTGGGCAAGACCGCGGTGGTGGAAGGTTTCGCCCTGCGCATCGTCGCCGGCGACGTGCCGCCGGCGCTCAAGGACGTTGAACTGCGCAGCCTCGACGTCGGCCTGCTGCAGGCCGGCGCCAGCATGAAGGGCGAGTTCGAACAGCGCCTGCGCCAGGTCATCGAGGACGTCCAGGCCTCGCCCAAGCCGATCATCCTGTTCATCGACGAAGCCCACACCCTGGTGGGCGCCGGTGGCGCCGCCGGCACCGGCGACGCGGCCAACCTGCTCAAGCCGGCCCTGGCCCGTGGCACCCTGCGCACCGTGGCCGCCACCACCTGGGCCGAGTACAAGAAGCACATCGAGAAAGACCCGGCCCTGACCCGGCGCTTCCAGGTGGTGCAAGTAGCCGAACCTTCGGAAGACAAGGCGCTGCTGATGATGCGCGGCGTGGCCTCGACCATGGAACAGCACCATCAGGTGCAGATCCTCGACGAAGCCCTGGAGGCCTCGGTCAAACTGTCCCATCGCTACATTCCCGCGCGCCAGTTGCCGGACAAATCCGTCAGCCTGCTGGATACCGCTTGCGCCCGCGTCGCCATCAGCCTGCACGCCGTGCCGGCCGAGGTGGACGATAGCCGCCGGCGCATCGAGGCCCTGGAAACCGAGCTGCAGATCATCGCCCGGGAACAGGCGATCGGCGTTGCCATTGGCAACCGCCAGGTCAACAGCGAGAACCTCCTGACTGCCGAGCGCGAGCGCCTGGCCGAGCTGGAAAGTCGCTGGGCACAAGAGAAGACCCTGGTGGACGAACTGCTGGCAACCCGCGCCCAATTGCGGGAAAACGTCGGCCTGGTGGACAGCGACGTCGGCGACGACAGCCACGGCCTGCGGGAAAAACTGGTGGACCTGCAACAGCGCCTCAGCACCCTGCAAGGCGAGACCCCGCTGATCCTGCCGACCGTGGACTACCAGGCCGTGGCCTCGGTGGTCGCCGACTGGACCGGCATTCCAGTGGGGCGCATGGCCCGCAACGAGCTGGAAACCGTGCTCAACCTGGACCAGCACCTGAAGAAACGCATCATCGGCCAGGACCACGCCCTGCAGATGATCGCCAAGCGCATCCAGACCTCCCGCGCCGGCCTCGACAACCCGAACAAGCCGATTGGCGTGTTCATGCTGGCCGGCACTTCCGGGGTGGGCAAGACCGAAACCGCCCTGGCCCTGGCCGAAGCCATGTATGGCGGTGAGCAGAACGTCATCACCATCAACATGAGCGAGTTCCAGGAAGCCCACACCGTGTCCACCCTCAAGGGCGCCCCGCCGGGCTATGTCGGCTACGGCGAAGGTGGCGTGCTCACCGAAGCGGTACGGCGCAAGCCCTACAGCGTGGTGCTGCTGGACGAAGTGGAAAAGGCCCACCCGGACGTGCACGAGATCTTCTTCCAGGTATTCGACAAGGGCGTCATGGAAGACGGCGAAGGCCGCATGATCGACTTCAAGAACACCCTGATCCTGCTCACCACCAACGCCGGCACCGAGCTGATCGCCAACGTCTGCAAGAACCCGCAGGCGGTGCCCGAGCCGGAGGAAATCGCCAAGGCCCTGCGCCAGCCACTGCTGGAGATCTTCCCGCCGGCACTGCTGGGGCGCCTGGTGACCATTCCCTACTACCCGCTGAGCGACGAGATGCTCAAGGCCATCACCCGCCTGCAACTGGGGCGGATCAAGAAGCGCGTGGAAAGCACCCACAAGGTGGATTTCGATTTCGACGACGAGGTCATCGACCTGATCGTCTCGCGCTGCACCGAGACCGAAAGCGGCGGGCGGATGATCGACGCCATCCTGACCAACAGCCTGCTGCCGGACATGAGCCGCGAGTTCCTCAACCGCATGCTCGAAGGCCGCGCCCTGGCCGGGGTGCGCATCAGCCAGCGCGACAACGAACTGCACTACGACTTCAGCGAGCCGGCCTGACCCCACGCCCTGCGCAGGAGCCGGCTTGCCAGCGAAGCGACCGCCACGGTGATGGACCTGGCGCCTTCGCGAGCACGCTCGCTCCTGCAGGGGGCTGACCTGGCACACCACGCATTCAACGAGACTGACGATGTTATTTCAGCAATCCACACGACTGGCACAGGTCAACTGCCCCCTGGGCCCGGACGTCCTGCTGCTCAAGAGCCTGGGCGGCGGCGAGGAGCTGGGGCGGCTGTTCGACTACCAGCTGCAACTGGCCTCCAGTGACGCCAACATCGACCTCAACCAGTTGCTGGGCAAGCCCATGGGCCTCAGCGTACAGCTGGACGGCGGCGGCCAGCGGTACTTCCACGGCATCGTCGCGCGCTGCAGCCAGAACATCGACACCGGCCAGTTCGCCAGCTACGAGGTGACGCTGCGCCCCTGGCTGTGGCTGCTGAGCCGCACCTCCGACTGCCGGATCTTCCAGAACCTGAGCATCCCGCAGATCATCAAGCAGGTGTTCCGCGACCTGGGCTTTTCCGATTTCGAAGACGCCCTGAGCCGCCCCTACCGGGAGTGGGAGTACTGCGTGCAGTACCGCGAGACCAGCTTCGATTTCGTCAGCCGGCTGATGGAACAGGAAGGTATCTACTACTTCTTCCGCCACGAGAAGGACCGCCACGTGGTGGTGCTGGCCGACGCCTATGGCGCTCACAGCAGCGTGCCCGGCTACGCCTCGGTGCCCTACTACCCGCGAGACGAGCAGCAGCGCGAGCGCGACCACATGTTCGACTGGCACCTGGCCCAGGAGGTGCAGCCCGGCTCGCTGGAGCTCAACGACTATGATTTCCAGCGCCCCAGCGCCCGGATCGACGTGCGCTCGGCCATGCCGCGGCCCCACAGCGCCGGCGACTACCCGCTCTACGACTACCCCGGCACCTACGTGCAGAGCAGCGACGGCGAGCACTATGCCCAGACCCGCATCGAGGCCCTGCAAAGCCTGCATGAGCGCATCGAGCTCAGCGGCAACGCCCGGGGGTTGGGGGTGGGCAACCTGTTCAGCCTCACCGGCTTCAGCCGCCAGGACCAGAACCGCGAATACCTGATCGTCAGCATCCGCTACTACCTGGTCCAGGAAAGCCTGGAGAGCGGCGCTGGCGGCGGCTCGGCGCAGTTCGAGAGCCACCTGACCTGCATCGACGCCCAGCAGAGCTTCCGCCCCCTGGCCACCACCCACAAGCCCATGGTCCAGGGCCCGCAGACCGCGCGAGTGGTGGGCCCGGCCGGGGAAGAGATCTGGACCGACCAGTACGGCCGGGTCAAGGTGCACTTCCACTGGGACCGCCACGACCAGTCCAACGAAAACAGCTCGTGCTGGATTCGCGTGTCCCAGGCCTGGGCCGGGAAGAACTGGGGCTCGATGCAGATCCCGCGCATCGGCCAGGAAGTCATCGTCAGCTTCCTGGAAGGCGATCCCGATCGCCCGATCATCACCGGCCGGGTCTACAACGCCGAACAGACCGTGCCCTACGACCTGCCCGCCAACGCCACCCAGAGCGGCATGAAGAGCCGTTCGAGCAAGGGCGGCAGCCCGGCCAACTTCAATGAAATCCGCATGGAAGACAAAAAGGGCGCGGAGCAGCTGTACATCCACGCCGAGCGCAACCAGGACATCGTGGTCGAGGTCAACGAAAGCCATTCGGTGGGCAACAACCGCAACAAGAGCATCGGCCACGACGAGTACGTGACCATCGGCAACAAGCGCACGCGCATCGTTCAGCACGTGGATGAGCTGCGGGTCGGCGAGAAGAAGCTCGACAGCGTCGGCCAGAGCTATGTGATCGAGGTCGGCGAGCGCCTGCGCCTGGTATGCGGGGCCAGCATCCTGGAGCTCAACGCCAGCGGCCAGATCAACCTGTGCGGGGTCAACATCAGCGTGCATGCCTCGGCCGATGCCCAGATCAATACCGGTGGCGTGCTGCACCTGAACAACGGCGGCGGCCCGGGCACCACCACCGAGGGCCAGGGTGTGCAGGGCGCCATCAGCGCCAAGGCCAAAGCCCCCTTTTCCGCCCCCAAAGGCTAATGAACGGATGCCCATGCCATGACCTATCGCCTCAATGAATTGCAGTTCCAGCTGCCTGCCGGCGAACTGCAGGACGCCTCGATCAACATCCTCAAGTTCCCGGCCCTGGGCACTTCGCTGATCGTCAGCCGCAGCCTGCTGGGAGACGGCGAAACCCTGGAGAGCAACCTGGCCAGCCAGCTGCAGCGGCTGGAGCAGCAAGTCCAGGACCTGCGCTGCCAGGCTCCGCAACCGGTGCAGCTGGGCCCGGCCCAGGACATCCAGGGCCTGGAGCTGCGCAGCCAGTTCAACAAGGGCAAAGAACAGGTGTTCCAGTTCCAGCTGGCCCTGGTGCTGCCCGGCACCCGACAGATGCTCGCCATGAGCTACGTCAAGGCACAGAAGCTCGGCGACGCGGAAGCCGCCCATTGGGCGCAGATCAAGAACACCCTGGTGCTGGGCTGAGGCAGGGCCATGTCTGACGCACTGTGGGCCGCCCGCCTGGGTGACGGGCTGGAACACACCTCGATGATGGCCGACATTCTCGGCGGTGTGCTGGAGGTGGCGGCCAACGTTGCCATCGGCGCCCTGGCGACCATGGCAGTAGCCGCGGCGGCAGGCATCACCGTGGCCACCGGCGGCCTCGGCGCCTGTGTGCTGGGGCTGGTGGTGGGCGTCGTCGTCGGTGTGGTCATGAGCAAGACCGGAGCCGACAAGGGCCTGAGCAATTTATGCGAGGGCATCGCCAACGCCCTGTTCCCGCCCTCGATCCAGGCCACCATCGCCAGCGGCTCGAAAAAGGTCCTGACCAACAATAAGCCGGCGGCCCGCGCGGCCGGCATCGCACCGCCGACACAGATCAGCGGCGACGGCGCCGAAGAAGGCGAAGCCACCGACACCCCGTCGGCAACGCCCGAGGAAGGGCCCGGTTTCCTCGACATGGCCAAGGAGTTTTTCTCGCAGATGTGGCGGCCCACCGTGGCCTCCCCGGCGCCAGGCTCCCAGACCAAGGAACTGGACCTGGTGACCTGCACCAAGCACCCGCCGATGCCGGTGCAGTATCTGGCTGAAGGCTCGGAAAAGGTCAGCATCGACGGCCAGCCGGCAGTACGCAGCGGCGACCGCAGCACCTGCGATGCCAAGGTAGTGTCGGCCGGGCCTATCTCACCGAACGTGACCATCGGCGGTGGCTCGGTGGTGGTGCGCGAGATCCGTAGCGGCAAGACCCCGGGGGTGGGCCTGGCGGTGACCGTGCTGATGATGCTCAAGGGCGGCAAGGGCAAGTTCCTCAGCAACCTGCCGTGCATGCTGATGGCGGGGGTCAATTCCTTTGTCGTCAGCCAGGCCACCAATGCTTTGACCCAGGCCGTCGTCGCCTCGACCCACCCGGTGCATGCAGCCACCGGGGCCAAGGTGCTCGGAGCCGACGACGATCTGGATTTCACCCTGCCCGGGCTGATGCCCATCGAATGGCAACGCTTCTACAACAGCCGCGACGAACGTCGTGACGGCCTGCTCGGAGCCGGCTGGAGCTTGCCTTACGAGATCAGCGTCCAGATCGAGCCCCACCCCGAAGGGGGCGAGCGCCTGCTCTACATTGATGAGCAAGGACGCCGCATCGACATGGGCTCCATTGCCCTGGGTGCAGGAGCCTTCAGCCCCGGTGAAGGCTTGAGCGTGCGACGCAACGAGAACGGACAGTTGCTGATCGAAAGCAGCGACGGTATCTACCGTCTGTTCGAGCCGCTGCCGGGCGACTCCTCGCGGCTGCGCCTGAGCCAGCTGGGGGACCGCAACGACAACCGTCTGCACCTGGAGTACGACTCGTCCGGACGCCTCTGGCTGCTGCGTGACACCTTTGAACAGGCGCAGCTCGAACTGAGCTACAGCACGCTCTGGCCCGGTCGGATTGCCCAGGTCGAACGGCTGTACCCCGACCAGCAACGGGAAGTGCTGGTCAGCTACGACTACGATGCGGCAGGAGACCTGGCACAGGTGCGCGATAGCGAAGGCCAGGTACAGCGTCGCTTCGCTTATGACGCCGGCCACCGGATGATTGAACATCAATTGGCCACCGGGCTGCACTGCTTCTATCAATGGACACAATTTGCCGACCAGCAGTGGCGAGTGACCCGTCACTGGACCGACGAAGGCGATAGCTATCAGTACGACTATGATCTGGAGGCGGGAATCACCCAGGTCACCGACAGCCTGCAACGCCTCAGCCGCCGCCGCTGGAACAGCCAGTTGCAGATCGTCGAGTACACCGACAACCTCAACCAGACATGGGCCTTCGAGTGGAACGATGAGCGCCAACTGCTCAGCGCCACCGACCCCTTGGGAGGACGCTATGCCTACAGCTACGACGAAACCGGCAACCTGATAGCCGAGACCGATCCTCTGGGGCACAGCCATTCGACCTTGTGGCTGGAGCACTGGTCGCTGCCACAGACCCTGACCGATCCCGCCGGAGAAAGCTGGCACCTGCGCTACGATCCCCGGGGCAACTGTATCGCCGAAGTAGACCCGCTGGGCCAGGTGACCCAGTACCGCCATGACGCGCACGGCCAGGTGGTGGAGATCATCGATGCCGCGGGAAGAAGCCGGAAGATGCGCTGGAACTCGTCCGGGCAATTGCTTGAACACCTGGACTGCTCGGGCTATCCAACCCGCTTCGAATACGATCGACGCGGCAACGTGAAAGCCATCATCGATGCCCTTGGCGAGCACACCCGGTTCCATTACGACTGCCAGGGACGGTTGCTGAGCAGCCAACTGGCCGATGGGCGCGCCGAGCATTTTCAACGCAGCAGCAACGGCCAGCTACAGGGCTACACCGACCCTTCCGGCTACACCACGCTCTACCAGTACAACCGGCGCGGGCAGATACGCCAGCGCATCGACGCTCACGGCCGACAGGTCCGGTTCGACTATGACGCGTACGGACGGCTGCTGGCGCTCACCAACGAGAACGGCGAAAGCTATCGCTTTGCCTGGGACGCCGGCAACCGCCTGAGCGAACAGCAGGACCTCGACGGCAGTGCCAAACGCTATGGCTATGACCTGCTGAACAACGTCGTCGAACTCCAGTCCCACCCCGCCCCTTATGGCACCGGGCTGAGCGCCGTGCCCGCGCAACCTATCGCGCCGATCATCCACCGGTTCGAGCGCGATGCCGTGGGGCGGCTGCTGGCCAAAATCACAGACGATGGCCGCAGCCAATACACCTACGACCCCTTGAACCAACTGACCGCCGCCAGCTTTACCGACAACCTCGGCAACCAGCAGGCACTGAGTTTCAGCTACGACGCCCTGGGCCAATTACTCGAAGAACACACCGTGGCCGGCAGCCTGATCCATCGATACGACGAACTGGGCAATTTGACTCAGACCCAGCTACCGGACAAGCGTTGGCTCAACCGGCTCTATTACGGCAGCGGCCATCTGCACCAGATCAATCTCGATGGCCAGGTAGTCAGCGACTTTCAACGTGACCGCCTGCACCGTGAGGTGCTGCGTACCCAGGGTCAGATCAGCACTCGCAGCGAATACGACCGTTGTGGCCGCCTGCGCGCACGCCTGCAGCACTCCAGCCTGCTGGCAAACACCTTGCCAACAGCCCCGGAGCGACACCTGGAGTACGACGATAGCGATAATCTGGTGGGCCTGGCCGAGCGACATGCCACCGGGCAACATCGGCAACTGTTCCATTACGACGCGACCGGGCGAATCATTGCCAGCCAGGACGGCCTGCAGGGCCAGAAAGAAACCTTCGCCTATGACGCCGCCGCCAATTTGCTTGATGGCCCGAAGACGGGCGCCGGGCTGGTGGTGCACAACAAATTGCTGACCTACCAGGACAAGCGCTACCGCTATGATGCCTTCGGGCGAATGATTGAAAAACGCAGTGGTCGGCGAGGCGTGCAACGTTTTGCCTACGACGCCGAACACCGGTTGATCGAAGTGCGCAATCAGACCTCCAGCGGCGAAACCCTGGTCAGGATGCGCTACGACGTCTTGGGTCGCCGCATCAGCAAGAGCGAGTACGACAGCCAGGGCAACCTTCTGGGTGAAACGCGATTCGTCTGGGATGGCCTGCGGCTGCTGCAGGAACAGCGTAATCAACAGACCAGCCTCTATGTCTATGAAGACCTGGGACATGCGCCCCTGGCGCGGGTCGACGGCCTCGGCGCGCAGCAGAAGATCCGCTACTACCACAACGACCTGAATGGCCTGCCTCAACAGCTTTGCGAGCCTGACGGCCATAGCGTCTGGCAGGCCCGCTATCAGGTCTGGGGCAATACTGTCGAAGAAATACGCGAGCCCTACTACATCGAGGAACAGAATCTCAGGTTCCAGGGCCAGTACCTGGACCGCGAGACTGGATTGCACTTCAACACGTTCCGTTTCTACGACCCGGATATCGGGCGCTTCACCACGCCGGACCCCATCGGCCTGGCCGGAGGCTTGAACCTTTATCAGTACGCTCCCAACCCAATCGGTTGGATCGATCCGCTGGGCTGGATCTGCAAATCGGCCTACAGCGGCAGAAGGGGCACTACAAAAGCCAAAGCTGACCTCGAGAGGAACGGTTTCACTGTGGTAGGTGAAGAATTGACCATGAAGGTCAAACACCCTGTCACCCAGAAGTCCTATCGCATCAGGGCAGATATCATCGCCAAGGACAAAGCCGGTAACTACCACGTGTTCGAAGTCAAAAATGGCAGCGGCAAACTGACCAAGAACCAACAGGGATCGGGAATGTTCGACATGAGCAATCCGGCCAATACGAACGGTGGCCTGGGCGGTGGCCTGATCAAACCGTCGGGCGCTACCCAGGGCCAGTTCGAAGTTGCGACCAAAACCGCCAGAGGTACCCAGTTCGGTGGCAATGGCGCACAGCATTCGGCCACCTTCTGGCTTCTTCGCTATTGAACGAGTAATCGAGAAATGAAAGCAGACACCAAGGAATTGCGCAGCAACTTTGAAAAGGCGCTCCAGCTTTTTTTGAAGAGCGAGCTCTCGGGTTACCCCGGAGTAAAAGTCACCAAGAACAAAGTGGTGGTTGCACAGAAAGAATCGGGCGCCGTGGCGACCCTGCATTTCGAATACCTGGCCAACACCCGCGCCTACGAAATCCTCATCTTCGTCGAACACCCGGCCCTGCAGGCCGAGATCGACCAGATAAACCCGCCCTACCCGTCCAACCTGGCCAATCCGAAATTTATCTACAGCTTGTCGACGGTCAGTGAAAAAGCTGCCTGCCCGCTACTGCCCGTGACAGAGCAAGGTATTGAAAATACCTGCCAGGTGATTCTGCGCCAGCTCCAGGATGTTCACCTGCCTATTCTGTTCAACCTCTTCAACGTCAGCCCCGCGCTGGTGAGCGATGTCATAGACAGGCCAAAGTATTACTCCTATCCGGTCCCACTGATTTTCATCGCCTTGAAAACCAACAAAATCAAACCGGACGACGAAACGCTAGCGAAGATCATGAGCGAGCAGACCCTGGGCTACACCGGTCATCAGGACCTGAAAGAGTCGTTCAACAAGCAACTACTGGCAGCACTGAACTGAGCGCCTGTTGGAGGCCGGGTCAAATCGCCGAGCCGCGATTCTTGCCCGGCCTGATGATCAGCAACGCGTCCAGCTCGCGCTTTCTGGCGCGGCTGACGAACGCCAGCGCGGCCTGCAGATCCTGTTCGAACTGTTCGAAGGTCGCGCGCTCGATGGCGTAGTACTCCTCGTAGTCGACCACCCCAAGGCTCACCGGAAAGGTCAGGTAGTACTGGCCGGTGGATTCCTCGATGCCCATCGAGAACATCTCCTCGCGACTGACGAACAGATCGTTGAACTTCATGCGGTTCCTAGAGTTCGGCTACCGGGCAATGCGCCTCAGGGCAGGTTGACCGATCAGGCTTTCGAAGGCTGCGGCTTGAGGCTCTGCATGGCCTGTTTCCAGGCCGGCTCATGATGCACCAGGTCGTTGACCGTGGTGGTCAGGGTGGTGATCAGCACGGCCGGCTTACGCTCGATGAAGACCTGGCGCAGCATCAGCTCGCGCCCTTCGCGTTTCCAGCTGTAGTCCAGCAGCACGGCGGCATGGCCTTGCATGTCGAAGTCCCAGCGCTTGATCAGGTTGAAACCTGGCAGTTGCTGCTCCGCAGCATTCAGCTGCGCGGCGACATAATCGGCAAAGGCGGCGTCGCCCTGGCTCGGGTCGCGGCTGATGACGAAGCTGGCTTCCTGGGCACCGCCAACGGCTGGCAGCTTGAAGATATTGATGCTCTGGTCCTGCCAGGCGTCAGGAATATCGAGATCGGCTTCTTGAATGCGGTAGGTGGACAAGAGTTTGGCGTTCCATGCTGAAAGGGTGATTCGGAGAGTGGCAAATATTCAGGCAACGGCCGGCAACAATCAAGGAACCACTCGGCAACTCTGCGCAGCGGCCGTGGCCCCTCAACGCGCTTCCAGGCAGGACGCGTAGGCACGGGCGAAGCCTTGATCGAACTTGAGGGCCTGGGGCTCTTCGGGGTCGATGCTGACGTTCCACAGGGCCTGCTGCGGCACGTCGTAGCGGACCCAGCCGATGATCCCGCTGCCGGAGGTTTCGTAGAACAGCTGCAGGCTCAGCTGGTCGCCATCGTCGCGGTCGATCAGCAGCTTGAGGTGCTCCGGGGTGGTGAAGTCGCGGTAGGGAAAATCGCTGCTGCGCACCAGTTCGGTGAGGTAGCCGTAGCAACCCTTGCCCGGGTTCGATTCATCCGCCAGGGCGGGCGTGGCCGCGCAGGCGATCAGCAGGCCCAGGCCTGCCAGGTTCAGGTACCGCATGATTGCCCCTTGAGGGTGAGGGTTTCGACCTGGTCGTTCATCTCGATGCGCGCCACCACCTGGCGGTCGTGAGACTCCTGGTACTCGCTGAAATTGTTGCGCTTGAGGATGTTCAGGGTGACCCGGATATGAGCGCCGGTGTTCTGGTACTCGCTGCGTTCCGGGCCCTGGGCGGCGCCGGTGAGTTCCACCAGCTGGCCGGCGGTCTTGAGGTAAAGAAAGCGCTGGTCCACTTCCACCAGCAGGCGCGGAGCCTTGGGCGCTACGCTGTAGTCCTCGCGGGCCAGGGAATAGCCGCAGAGCCAGGCGCCGGAGCTGTCGTATTTCTGGCTGTGGAACCAGCTGAGGGCCTCGCGATAGCCGATCTGCTCCAGTCGCGAGTCGTTGCCGGCAGCGGCCGATGACAGGCCAAGGCTGAACAGGCAGCCCACGATCAGGGCAACTAAACCGGGGCTTGCCAGGCCGTGCAGCAGGGCGGCCCATGAAAGGGGGCTGTCAGTGGGGCGGGTCATCCTTGGCCTTAGATCAAAAATCGAACGATCGCGCATCCTAGCCACGCCAAAGCGGCTTCGCAAGAACATCTGCGGGCAAACGGCAGGCAAAAAAATAGGCACCCGATGCGCTCGGCGTGCCTATTTCCCCTGCGTGCTCCCGCTGCCGGGAGCCCGCTCAATGCTTATGGGTTGACGCTGTCTTTCAGCGACTTGCCCGGTTTGAATGCCACGGTGTTGCTGGCCTTGATCTTTACCGGCTCGCCGGTCTGCGGGTTCTTGCCGGTGCGGGCGCCACGGTGGCGTTGCAGGAAGGTGCCAAAACCAACCAGGGTGACACTGTCTTTGCGGTGCAGAGCCCCGGTGATCTCTTCAAGAATGGCGTTGAGCACGCGATTGGCCTGCTCTTTGGTCAGGTCCGCTTTTTCAGCAATGGCTGCGGCGAGTTCTGGTTTACGCATAGTGTGAAGCCTCTTTGACGGTTTTTTGTTGTTATGTCCGTGCTGTTCACGGGAACAGCGCCCAAGGCGCCGCAGGCTCTACGCTGCGGCAGACGGGTGTGAGGATGGCACGCGCTTGAGAGTGGCGCCAGTCTCCCCGCGACCTTTGTGAGGGCAAGAACCGGGTTATTCCGACAGAACGACCGGTATTTAAGCCAGCAACGCAGGAAGTTCCTTGTTCAGGGCCAGTTTTTCCATCACCGCGGCCCCGGTCAGGGCGTAGCCCAGCAACTGGCCTTCGGCGTTGCGGCACAGGACCTTGATGTCGGCCCCCTGCCCTTCTGCAGTCCATACGCCTTCGGCGCCACGGGGCGGCGGCGACACCACCAGGGGGCAGACCGGAGTCTTGACGGTGATCGGCATCGGCCCGTAGCTGACCGCCGTCGGCTTGCCCGCCAGAGTCTGCGCCAGCGCCCGGGCGCAGCTCATCAGCGGCATCACGTACAGCAGGTTGAGACCGTCGACCTCGGCGCAATCGCCCAGGGCATAGATATTGGCGTGGGAGGTTTTCAGCTCGCGGTCCACCACCACTCCGCGATTGACCACCAGCCCGGCGGCAGCCGCCAGGTCGATGCGCGGGCGCAGGCCGATGGCCGAGACCACAAGGTCGCAGGCGATCACCTGGCCATCGGACAGGTGGGCTTCCAGACCGTCGGCGCTGCGCTGCAGGCGGTTGAGCACCGGGCCCAGGTGGAAGCGTGCGCCCAGGCTCTCCAGCCCGGCCTGGACCGCCGCCGCTGCGGCCGGGTGCAGCAGGGTCGGCATCACCTGCTCGCAAGGTGCCACCAGGTCCACGCTGTAGCCGCCGAGGATCAGGTCATTGGCGAACTCGCAGCCGATCAGCCCGGCGCCCAGCAGCAGCACCCGACGCTTGCCGGCCGCGGCGCTGCGAAAGCGCGCGTAGTCTTCCAGGTCATTGATGGGGAAAATCAGCTCGGATGCGTCGCCCTGCACCAGCACCCGCACGGTTTCCGCGCCCCAGGCCAGGATCAGGTCGCGATAGGCCACCGCTTCCTCGCCGATCCACAGGCGCTTGTGGCCCGGGTCGATGCCGCTGATGCGGGTGTGGGTGCGGACCTCGGCCTTGAGCTGCTCGGCCATGGCGCCAGGCTCGGCCATGCTCAGGCCGTCGGCGTCCTTGTTCTTGCCGAAGCCGGTGGACAGCATCGGCTTGGAGTAGGAACGGCCATCGTCGGCAGTGATCAACAGCAGCGGAGTCTCGCTGTCGAGCTTGCGAAACTCCCGGGCCAGGTTGTAACCCGCCAGGCCCGTCCCCACGATCACTACCGGTGCGCTCATTCCCTGCTCCTTGTTATTGGTTGTTCAAGCCACAAAAGTCGATCAAGCGATCTCGATCATTTCGAAATCCATCTTGCCCACGCCGCAGTCCGGGCAGAGCCAGTCCGCGGGTACATCTTCCCAACGGGTACCCGGCAAAATACCGTCGTCCGGCCAGCCTTCCGCTTCGTTGTAAATCAGGCCGCAGACCACACATTGCCACTTTTTCATTGATGCATTTCCTCAAGGGTTCAGGCTTCGCCGGTGGGTCGGTCGATGGATCGACTCTAGAAGGCCACGCTGATCAGCGTCCGGCACTGGGGTTTTTTACTGATCACTACCGGCAGATGCAAGCACGTTCGTGCCGCCGGGCGTCCTGGATCAATCAAAACCGGCGATCGCCATGCTAAGCTCGCCGCCTCATTTGCTGCCAATACTGACCCACTGTGCCGCACTCAATGCCCCCCGCCCCGGCCCCCACCTGGCTGGTGCAAAGCCGTTTGTCCCCCTTCCCCGGCGCAGCCGTTGCCAACTGGCTGTTCGATGAAGGGTCGCTGACCCGGCGCCTGACCCGGCTGTCCCACAACGCCTTCAGCGTCACCCCGCTGGTGCAAGAGTGGCAAACCCTGCGCAACGACGAATGCGCCGCCCTGGGCCTGCCCGAACAGAGCGAAGGCTGGGTGCGCGAGGTGTACTTGCGCGGGCACGGCCAGGCCTGGGTGTTCGCCCGTAGCGTCGCCGCCCGCAGCGCCCTGCTCGAAGGCGGCCTGAATATCGACGAACTGGGCAGCCGCTCCCTGGGCGAGTTGCTGTTCTGCGACCAGGCCTTTACCCGCCAGCCCATCGAAGTCTGCCGCTACCCCCGGCACTGGCTGCCCGCCGCCGTTGCCGACAACGGCCTGTGGGGCCGTCGCTCACGCTTTGACCGCGGGCCCCTGAGCCTGCTGGTGGCGGAAATCTTCCTGCCCAGCCTGTGGACCGCCATAGACGCCCGACCGGAGGCCTGCTGATGTACCTGAGCCTGCTCAAATCCCTCAATCGCCTGCACCCGCGGGCCTGGGACTTCCTGCAACTGACGCGCATGGACAAGCCCATCGGCATCTATCTGCTGCTATGGCCAACCCTGGTGGCGCTGTGGATCGCCGCCGAGGGCCAGCCGTCCCTGAGCCATGTGCTGATCTTCACCTTCGGGGTGGTGCTGACCCGCGCCGGCGGCTGCGCCATCAACGACTTCGCCGACCGCAAGGTGGACGGCCAGGTCACGCGCACCGACCAGCGGCCCCTGGCCACCGGCAAAGTCAGCGCCAAGGAGGCCCTGATACTGTTCGCGGTGCTGATGGGCGCCGCCTTCCTGCTGGTGCTGTGCACCAACGCCACCACGGTCTGGCTGTCGTTCGGCGCCCTGGCCCTGGCCGCCTGCTACCCCTTCATGAAGCGCTACACCTATTACCCGCAGGTGGTACTGGGGGCGGCGTATTCCTGGGGCATCCTGATGACCTTCACCGCGCAGAACGGCGAACTGCCGGCCACCGCGTGGCTGCTGTACATCGCCAACCTGCTGTGGACCGTGGGCTACGACACTTACTACGCCATGACCGACCGTGACGATGACCTGAAAATCGGGGTCAAGTCCACGGCGATCCTGTTCGGCGATGCCGACCGGGTGATCATTCTCACCCTGCAGGGCTTGTCCCTGGGCTGCCTGCTGCTGGCCGGGGCACGGTTCAATCTGGGGGGCTGGTTCCACCTGGGGCTGGCGGTGGCGGCGGCGTGTTTCGCCTGGGAGTTCTGGTACACCCGGGATCGCGACCGGATGAAGTGCTTCAAGGCCTTCCTGCATAACCACTGGGCGGGCCTGGCGATCTTTGTCGGGGTGGTGCTGGATTACGCGTTGCGCTAGACCGTCAAGCAAGGCCCTATGGGCCTTTTCGCAGCTTTGCCAGGGCTCGGCAGCGGCTACAGAGATCGGTGTAGCCGCTGCCGCAAGCTGCCAATGGCCCGGAGGGCGGCGGGAGGTCAGTCGGATTTCGCGACCTTCCAGGCGCCGTCCATCTTGCCTTCGCCGGTCATGTCACCGGCCTTCTTGTCCATCACGAAGCCGTACAGCGGCTTGCCGTCGTAGGCCCACTGCATCTTGCCGTCGTCACGCTTGATCACCGTCCACTTGCCCATGGCCTTGTCACTGCCCTCGGCCATCAGCGGCGGCCAGTTGGCAGCGCATTTGTCATTGCACATGGACTTGCCGTCGGCATCCTTGGCAAAGGTGTAGAGGGTCATGCCCTTGTGGTCCACCAGCACGCCGTCCTTGCTCATTGCCGGGTCGGCGGCCATGGCGAATGTCGGCAGGGCCAGGACAGCGCCTACCAGCAGGACTTTCAACGATTGCTTGAACAGAGTCATGGAAACCTTCTTTTGTGGTTGTCAGGAATCGGACTCAAAGCTTAGTCCACGAAGCAGCACCCCGCCCCGCGACCTGAAATACTGTCACACGACTGCAATAATTCCGTTATCTAATGCGGCGCAAGACAGTTAAATGACAAGAGGTTCAAGCATGGTTGGCAGAAGCATTCTGATCGTTGACGACGAAGCGCCTATTCGCGAAATGATCGCCGTTGCGTTGGAAATGGCCGGCTATGACTGCATGGAGGCAGAGAACTCTCAGCAGGCCCATGCCATCATCGTCGACCGCAAGCCGGACCTGATCCTGCTGGACTGGATGCTGCCCGGCACTTCCGGCATCGAGCTGGCGCGGCGCCTCAAGCGCGATGAGCTGACCGGGGACATCCCGATCATCATGCTCACCGCCAAGGGTGAAGAGGACAACAAGATCCAGGGCCTGGAAGTCGGCGCCGACGACTACATCACCAAGCCGTTCTCCCCCCGCGAACTGGTGGCCCGCCTCAAGGCCGTGCTGCGCCGTGCCGGCCCTACCGATGGCGAGGCGCCAATCGAAGTCGGCGGCCTGCTGCTGGACCCCATCAGCCACCGGGTGACCATCGACGGCAAGCCCGCGGAAATGGGCCCTACCGAATATCGCCTGCTGCAGTTCTTCATGACCCACCAGGAGCGTGCCTACACCCGTGGCCAGCTGCTGGACCAGGTCTGGGGTGGCAATGTGTACGTCGAGGAACGCACCGTGGATGTGCATATCCGCCGGCTGCGCAAGGCCCTGGGCGATGCCTACGAGAATCTGGTACAAACCGTGCGCGGCACCGGCTATCGTTTTTCCACCAAGGCCTGACGGCAGCGGCAAGCGACAAGCGGCACGCCGATGAGTGACCGCTTCAACACTTGCAGCTTGGAGCTGCGCCACCCTCCACGGACGTGTTTCAAGTGAATCAAAACTGGCATGGCACCCTGATTCGCCACATGTTGCTGTTGATCACCGGCTGCCTGCTGGTGGGCCTGATCAGCGGCTACTACGGCTGGAGCCTGGCCGCCGGCCTGGGCATCTACCTGGCCTGGACCCTCAAGCAGTTGCTGCGCCTGCACGAATGGCTGCGCCTGCATCAACCCGACGAAGCGCCCCCCGACGGTTATGGCCTGTGGGGCGAGGTGTTCGACAGCATCTACCACCTGCAACGCCGCGATCAGCGGGTACGCGGGCGCCTGCAGGCGGTGATCGACCGGGTCCAGGAGTCCACCGCGGCCCTTAAGGACGCGGTGATCATGCTCGACAGCGACGGCAACCTGGAATGGTGGAACCGCGCCGCCGAGACCCTGCTGGGGCTCAAGACGCCCCAGGACAGCGGCCAGCCGGTGACCAACCTGGTGCGCCATCCGCGCTTCAAGGAATACTTCGAGCAGGACAGCTACGCCGAGCCGCTGGAAATCCCCTCCCCGGCCAACGACCGGGTACGCATCCAGCTCTACATCACCCGCTACGGCAACAACGAGCACCTGATGCTGGTGCGCGACGTGACCCGCATCCACCAGCTGGAACAGATGCGCAAGGACTTCATCGCCAACGTCTCCCACGAGCTGCGCACGCCGCTGACGGTGATCTGCGGCTACCTGGAGACCCTGCTGGACAACGTCGAGGAAGTGAACCCGCGCTGGAGCCGCGCCCTGCAGCAGATGCAGCAGCAAGGCGGGCGCATGCAGACCCTGCTCAACGACCTGCTGTTGCTGGCCAAGCTGGAGGCCACGGACTACCCGTCGGACAACCAGCCGGTGCCCATCGACGTGCTGCTGCAATCGATCAAGAGCGACGCCCAGGCGCTGTCCGGGGAGCGCAACCAGCGCATCACCCTGGAAGCCGACGCGTCGGTACAACTCAAGGGCAGCGAAGCGGAGCTGCGCAGCGCCTTCTCCAACCTGGTGTTCAACGCGGTGAAATACACCCCGGCCGAAGGCAATATTCGCATTCGCTGGTGGGGCGACGAACAGGGCGCGCACCTGAGCGTGCAGGACTCGGGGATCGGCATCGACAACAAGCACCTGCCGCGCCTCACCGAGCGCTTCTACCGGGTGGATTCGAGCCGCAACTCCAACACCGGCGGCACCGGCCTGGGCCTGGCCATCGTCAAGCATGTGCTGCTGCGCCACCGTGCGCGCCTGGAGATCAGCAGCGTGCTGGGCCACGGCAGCACCTTCACCTGCCATTTCGTTCCGGCCCAAGTGAAGAAAAACCGCACCCAGAGCCTGACCGACCAGCGCTGACAGCCACTCGCCCCTAGGCAATTGCCCTGTCAGCCGCTACATTGCGTAACTTGTGCCTGCCTTTCAGGCACCGCATTTCCTTCCTTTTCGAATACACGGAACCCGCAAAACTCCATCATGGACCCTTCCCCTGGTTTTACCCTCGCGTCTCTTTTCGCCGACTTCGGCATGATTCTTTTTGCTCTGATCCTGGTCCTGCTCAACGGCTTTTTCGTTGCGGCGGAGTTCGCCATGGTCAAGCTGCGCTCGACCCGGGTCGAGGCCATTGCCCACAAGAACGGCTGGCGCGGGCAGATCCTGCGCACCGTGCACAGCCAGCTCGACGCCTACCTCTCGGCCTGCCAACTGGGCATCACCCTGGCCTCCCTGGGCCTGGGCTGGGTCGGTGAGCCGGCCTTCGCCCATCTGCTGGAGCCGCTGCTGGGCGCCCTGGGCGTGAGCTCTCCGGAAGTGATCCGCGGCGTGTCGTTCTTCACCGCGTTCTTCATCATTTCCTACCTGCACATCGTGGTCGGCGAGCTGGCGCCCAAATCCTGGGCGATCCGCAAGCCGGAGCTGCTGTCGCTGTGGACGGCGGTGCCGCTGTACCTGTTCTACTGGCTGATGTACCCGGCCATCTACCTGCTCAACGCCAGCGCCAACACCATCTTGCGCATCGCCGGGCAGGGCGAGCCCGGCCCGCACCATGAACACCACTACAGCCGAGAAGAACTCAAACTGATCCTGCACTCCAGCCGCGGCCAGGACCCCAGCGACCAGGGCATGCGCGTACTGGCCTCGGCGGTGGAAATGGGCGAACTGGAAGTGGTGGACTGGGCCAATTCCCGGGAAGACCTGATCAGCGTCGAGTTCAACGCGCCGCTCAAGGAAATCCTCGCCCTGTTCCGCCGCCACAAGTTCAGCCGCTACCCGGTCTACGACAGCGAGCGCAACGAATTCGTCGGCCTGCTGCACATCAAGGACCTGCTGCTGGAACTGGCGGCCCTGGACCACATTCCCGAGTCGTTCAACCTGGCCGAGCTGACCCGCCCGCTGGAGCGCGTATCCCGGCACATGCCGCTGTCGCAGTTGCTGGAGCAGTTCCGCAAGGGCGGCTCGCACTTCGCCCTGGTGGAAGAAGCCGACGGCAAGGTCATTGGCTACCTGACCATGGAAGACGTGCTTGAAGTGCTGGTGGGCGATATCCAGGACGAACACCGCAAGACCGAGCGCGGCATCCTGGCCTACCAGCCGGGCAAGCTGCTGGTGCGCGGTGACACCCCGCTGTTCAAGGTGGAACGCCTGCTGGGCATCGACCTGGACCATATCGAGGCCGAAACCCTCGCCGGCCTGGTGTACGAAACCCTGAAACGGGTGCCGGAAGAGGAAGAAGTACTGGAGGTCGAAGGCCTGCGCATCATCATCAAGAAGATGAAGGGACCGAAGATCATCCTGGCCAAGGTGCTGATGCTGGATTGACGGCCCTTTCGCCGCCAAGCCGGCTCCTACGGGCAGGTTATTGGTTGCCCAGGGCAAAATTCGGCAAATCCCCCAGGGGCTGGTTGAACTGATAGGGAATCGACACCAGCCCCAACCCGGTATTGCGCTGCACCACGAAATGCAGGTGCGGCCCACTGCTGTTGCCGGTGTTGCCCGACAGCCCCAGGGCGCTGCCCACCGCCACTCGCTGGCCCTCCCGCACGCTGACCGAACCCTGCTTGAGGTGCAGGTACACGCCCATGGTGCCGTCGTCGTGCAGCACCCGGACGAAATTGCCCGCCGGGTTATTGCCCCGCCCGTTCTGGGCGTTCTCGGTCTTCACCACCACCCCGCCCCGGGCGGCAATGATCGGCGTCCCCACCGGCATGGCGATATCCATCGCATAGCGGCTCTTGGGGCTGAAATGGCTGTATTGGCCATTGGCGCCCTGGGTCAGGCGAAACGGCCCGCCACGCCAGGGCAGCGGGTAGCGATAGGCCTGGGTGGCGCCTGCCGGATCCCCCAGGGAATAACGGAACCTGGGGGCATAGCTCAGAGGCTGGTCGGCGCGAATCGCCGTGAGCAGCGCCAGGCGCTGCCTGCTGCGGGCCGGCAGCACCTGGCGGATCGGCTGCCCCGGAGCGCCGCTGACATTGTTCAACCCGGCAAAGCTCAATTCCACTTCCACCGGGGCATACAGGTCATTGCGCACATACACCGCATCCAGCCCCCTGTGCTTCTGGATATCCAGGCGCACCTGGCGCTCAAGGTGCTCCACCATGCGGTCGCGGAACACGAACTCCTGGGCCCCCGGCGAAGGCCGGTCGCTGTAGGAGACCACGCCATTGGCGTCGATGGACTTGTACACAGTCATCGCCGCCAGCGACGTGGCGGCTAAAGACAATCCACAGAAAAACAGCAGGCGCACAAACATTCGGCAGCTTCTTGGCAGAGGGTGGAATCACGCTAGCAGCCTGATATGGAGCTTGTATGAATCAGGCGGGCGCCAGGGGTTCAATGCCGCCAGCGTCGAAGTGGATGTCCACCCCCAGTTGCGCCGCCTCGCAGAGGTTGACCAGCGCATCGAGGGAGAACTTGTTGATCTTGCCGCTGAGCACATCGTTGAGCCGGGGCTGGGTGATATTGAGGCGCCTGGCCGCCTCCTTCTGCGACACCCCCCAGGCCTGCACGGTCTTGCCCAGTTCCAGCATCAGCTTGGCCCGCAGGCGCATGTTGGCGGCCTCCTGGGGAGTGGCTTCAAGGGCATCCCAGACACTGGCAAAGCGCTGGTTGATCGGTTGGTCAGTCATGGCGTGAACCTGTTTCCTGATATCTGGCACGAGCCAGCTCTATATCCCGCGCCTCGGTCTTGCGGGTGGTCTTGCGCACCGCGTGCAACACATAAATGGCCGCGGCCCGCCGGACCACATAGAACAACCGAAACGCCCCTGAATCCTCATGGATCCTGATCTCGAAAACGCCCGGGCCAATGGTTTTCACCGACCTGCAATCGTAGGGCTGTTCACCCTGCTGCAGCAGATCCAGCTGGAAACCGGCGGCCCGACGGGCATCTTCAGGGAACGCCCTGAGATCCCGCAGCGCGCTCCCGACAAACACCACATCCTTGTGCCTGGGCATCGAACCTCTCCTGTTAATGACCAGGAACAAGGCTAATCAACACGGCCACGACCCGCCGCGCCGGGTTGTTTCAAGGCATGGCCGCAAGGGGTGAACAACAGAGCGCGCCACCTGAAATCTATATCCAAACAGATATAAATCAAGCGCAAAGAAATTAATCTGACGTACGGCGGAAAGTACCGAGGGGGGCGGAGCACGCCTTGTGGCTTGAGGGTTACGGCCTATGTTGCGAGTTGCTCGCTCGATAGCGGGATGACGCAGCAGCCCGCCTCGGCGGCCGGCAAAAGCCCGCAGTGGGAAAGTGTTTTCAGCAGATTTCCGCTGCCTCCCATCACCGCAGGAACCGGCTTGCCGGCGAAGAGGCCTTCAAGCCTTGTGCTGCCCTTGTGGGCGCCTTCGCTGGCAAGCCAGCTCCTACACAGCAAGAGGGTGTTCTCGCGGCTTACGCACCTGCCGCCGTAGGAGCCGGCTTGCCGGCAAAGAGGCCTTCAAGCCTTGTGCTGCCCTTGTGGGCGCCTTCGCTGGCAAGCCAGCTCCTACACAGCAAGAGGGTGTTC
>NZ_JBXAJU010000004.1:553735-810251 GCF_058797595.1 Pseudomonas sp. GW823-FHT02C05
CTCGCGGCTTACGCACCTGCCGCCGTAGGAGCCGGCTTGCCGGCGAAGAGGCCTTCAAGCCTTGTGCTGCCCTTGCGGGCGCACTCGCTGGCAAGCCAGCTCCTACAGCGAGGCGGCCGGCAAGGATCAGGCGCCGGGAACGAAGTGCTTCTGGGCGGTGCCGCGGGCGATCAGGCGGGAGATGTAGTCGAGCTTCTGGGCATCCTGGTCCACGAAGCGGAAAGTCAGCTGCAGCCACTCGCTGTCCGGCTTGGGTTCAAAGGCCACCACCGCATGCAGGTAGCCATTGAGCCGCGCCACTTCGGCGTTGTCGCCCTGCTCCAGGTCCAGCACCGCGCTCTCCAGCACCTGGGGCAGGCTGTCGGTGCGCTTCACCACCAGCAAGGCTTCCTTGATGCTCAGGGCCTTGATCACACACTGTTGGTTGCCGCTGGACAGCCGCAGCTGGCCCTGGCCACGACCACCACCGGCCGCTGCCGCAGGCGCCGGGGCCTTGACCGGAGGGCTGTTGAGCAAACCGCGGGCCGGCGCTGCTGCCGCTGGAGCTGGAGCCGGGGCGGCAGCCGCCGGTTTGGCGAACGGATTGACCGGAGCGGAAGCCGCCCCCACCACCGCCGGCTTGCCGCCAGTCAGGGCGCTCAGGGAGTCGTTGCCAAAGGCCGAGTTCATCTTGGTCGGCGCGCTGTTCATCAAGGTGTCGAGCTTGCCGACCTTGTTCAGCGCCTGCTTGACCTTGGTCAGCAGCTGTTCGTTGGTAAAAGGCTTGCTCACATAACCGGAAACCCCGGCCTGGATCGCCTGCACCACGTTTTCCTTGTCGCCCCGGCTGGTGACCATGATGAACGGCATGGCCTTCAGCGCATCTTGCTCGCGGCACCAGGTCAGCAGCTCAAGGCCGGACATTTCCGGCATTTCCCAGTCGCACAGGACCAGGTCGAAGGCTTCACGGGCGAGCATCGCCTGGGCCTTCTTGCCATTGATCGCGTCTTCGATCTTGATGCCAGGGAAGTAGTTGCGCAGGCACTTCTTCACCAGGTCACGAATGAACGAAGCGTCATCCACCACCAACACACTTACCTTACTCATCGACCACCCCTTTAAAAATCCCGGCAAGCATAACGCTGGCTGATGGCACTTTGCCAAAACTCTTCAGTCACGCCGGGACTTTTCGTTCGCGGGTGCTGCTTTTCAATTTCCAGGAGCACAAACAAAAACGCCCGGCCAAAAGGCCGGGCGCTCTTCTCGGGCACTCTTACTTATCGTCAGTTTCATCCGGAACATTAGCGGATTCGCCACTGGTACCTTCAACTTCCTGCTTCATGCGCTTGAGCCCAAGGTGACGAACATCGGTGCCGCGCACCAGATAAATCACCAGCTCGGAAATGTTGCGCGCGTGGTCGCCGATCCGCTCCAGCGAGCGCAGCACCCAGATAATGCTCAGAACCCGCGAGATAGAGCGTGGGTCTTCCATCATGTAGGTGGCCAGCTCACGCAGCGCGGTCTTGTATTCGCGGTCGATGATCTTGTCGTACTGGGCCACCGAAAGTGCCAGGTCGGCATCGAAGCGGGCAAAGGCGTCCAGGGCATCGCGCACCATGTTGCGCACCTGGTCGCCGATATGCCGCACTTCCACGTAGCCACGCGGGGCCTCGCCCTCTTCGCAGAGCTGGATGGCCCGGCGGGCGATCTTGGTGGCTTCGTCGCCGATGCGCTCCAGGTCGATCACCGACTTGGAGATGCTGATGATCAAACGCAGGTCCGAGGCCGCCGGTTGGCGACGGGCGAGAATGCGCAGGCATTCCTCGTCGATATTGCGTTCCATCTGGTTGATCTGGTCGTCGATCTCGCGCACCTGCTGGGCCAGGCCGGAGTCGGCCTCGATCAGCGCTGTGACCGCGTCATTGACTTGCTTCTCCACCAGCCCGCCCATGGCCAGGAGGTGGCTGCGTACTTCTTCCAGCTCGGCATTGAACTGCTGGGAGATGTGATGGGTTAAGCCTTCCTTCGAAATCATCGTGTTCGCTCCGCGAAAGTTGCAAGCTTCAAGCCGCAAGCTTCAAGCAGTTAAATAGTGATCCGGATGTCGCGCACCGCCTCTGTTGCGCCGCGTGAAACCTGCGGCTGGCAGCTGCTTTCTAGCCATAGCGCCCGGTAATGTAGTCTTCGGTCTGCTTCTTCGCCGGGTTGGTGAACAGCGTGTCGGTATCGCCGAACTCCACCAGTTTGCCCATGTACATGAAGGCGGTGTAGTCGGAAACCCGCGCCGCCTGCTGCATGTTGTGGGTCACGATGACGATGGTGAACTTGGACTTGAGCTCATAGATCAGCTCCTCGACCTTCAGGGTCGAGATCGGGTCCAGGGCCGAGCAGGGTTCGTCCAGCAGCAGCACTTCCGGCTCCACGGCGATGGTCCGGGCGATCACCAGACGTTGCTGCTGGCCGCCGGACAGGCCCAGGGCCGAATCATGCAGGCGGTCCTTGACCTCGTCCCACAGCGCCGCGCCCTTGAGGGCCCATTCCACGGCTTCGTCGAGCACGCGCTTCTTGTTGATGCCCTGGATGCGCAGGCCGTAGACCACGTTTTCATAGATGGTCTTGGGGAACGGGTTGGGCTTCTGGAACACCATGCCGACCCGGCGACGCAGCTCGGCCACGTCTTCGCCCTTGCGATAGATGTTGTTGCCGTAGAGGTTGATCGCACCCTCTACGCGGCAGCCGTCCACCAGGTCGTTCATGCGGTTGAAGGTCCGCAGCAGGGTCGACTTGCCGCAACCGGACGGGCCGATAAAGGCGGTCACGCGTTGCTTGGGGATGTTCATGCCGACGTCGAACAGCGCCTGTTTCTCGCCGTAGTACAGGCTCAGGCCGGGCACTTCGATGGCCACGGTTTCCTGTTCCAGGCTCAGGCTCTGCTTGTCGCGGCCCAGGGCGGACATGTTGATGCCATGAGTGTGTGCTTCGTGTTGCATGGGATGCTCCCTGTGCTACCAATTCGTTTGTCGTGAACCGCAGGCATCAGGCCAGCGGCGACATCATTCTGTTTGTAGGAGCCGGCTTGCCGGCGAAGAGGCCTGCAGGCCTTGTGTCGCCCTTGCGGACGCCTTCGCTGGCAAGCCAGCTCCTACGCAAGCCAGCGTCCACACAAGCCAGCCGATCAGCTGTCCAGTGCCTTGTATTTTTCACGCAGGTGGTTACGGATCCACACCGCCGACAGGTTCAGGGTGGCGATCACCAGCACCAGCAGCAGCGCGGTGGCGTACACCAGCGGCCGCGCCGCCTCGACGTTGGGGCTCTGGAAGCCGACGTCGTAGATGTGGAAGCCCAGGTGCATGATCTTCTGGTCCAGGTGCAGGTACGGGTAGTTGCCATCCAGCGGCAGCGACGGCGCCAGCTTCACCACACCCACCAGCATCAGCGGCGCCACTTCACCGGCGGCACGGGCCACCGCGAGGATCATGCCGGTCATCATCGCCGGGCTGGCCATGGGCAGCACGATCTTCCACAAGGTCTCGGCCTTGGTCGCGCCCAGGGCCAGGGAGCCTTCACGCACGGTGCGGGGAATCCGCGCCAGGCCTTCTTCGGTGGCCACGATCACCACCGGCACCGCCAGCAGCGCCAGGGTCAGGGAAGCCCAGAGCAGGCCCGGGGTGCCGAAGGTCGGCGCCGGCAGGGCTTCGGGGAAGAACAGACGGTCCACGGAACCACCCAGCACGTAGACGAAGAAGCCCAGGCCGAACACGCCGTAGACGATGGCCGGAACCCCCGCCAGGTTGTTCACCGCAATGCGGATCACCCGGGTCAGGGTGTTCTGCTTGGCATATTCACGCAGGTAGACCGCTGCCAGCACGCCGAACGGGGTGACGATCATGGCCATGATCAGGGTCATCATCACGGTGCCGAAAATGGCCGGGAAAATACCGCCCTCGGTGTTGGCTTCGCGCGGGTCATCGCTGAGGAACTCCCAGACCTTGCTGAAGTAGAAACCGATCTTGGTAAAAGTGCCCATGGCGTTCGGCTGGTAGGCGTGTACCACCTTGCCCAGGCCGATCTCCACTTCCTTGCCGTTGGCATCACGGGCGGTCAGGCTGTCGCGGTTGAACTGGGCGTGCAGGTCGCTCAGGCGCGCCTCGATGTCCTGGTAGCGGGCATTGAGTTCGGCGCGCTCGGCATCCATGTCGGCCTGGGCCGCGGCATCCAGCTTGCCGTCCAGCTCCAGCTTGCGGCCGTGCAGGCGGATGCGTTCCAGGCCGGCGTTGATGGCGCCGATGTCGGATTTCTCCAGGGTCTTGAGCTGGGCGGCCAGCTTGTTCACCCGGTCGATCCGCGCTTGCAGCTCGGGCCAGGCGGCTTCGCCTTCGGCGATCACCTTGCCGCTTTCCTTGACGTTGACCAGGTAGCCGTAGAAGTTGCCCCACTCACGGCGCTCGATGGCCATCAGCTCTTTGGGGTAGCTCTGGTTGGTCAGCCACTCGCCGACGATCCAGGTGAAGTCGTTGCCGTTCAGGTCACGGTTGCCGACCTTGATCAGCTCGCGGGTCATGAACTCCGGGCCCTGGTCGGGCACCGGCAGGCCGGCACTCTTCAGGCGCGCCCGGGGCACTTCTTCCTTCTGCACCACTTCACCGATGACCAGGTGGTTGGCCTGGCCCGGAACGTCGTAGTTGGCATGCACCAGGTCGGCTGGCCAGAAGTGGCCGAGGCCACGCACGGCGATCACCGCCAGCAGGCCGATGGTCATGATGACCGCGATGGACACCGCGCCACCGCTGATCCAGACGCCGGGGGCGCCGCTCTTGAACCAGTCTTTTAGGGAGTTCTGTTTCACAGACTTCTACCTTTCTTAAAGCGACGAGTATTTCTTGCGCAGACGCTGACGGATCAGCTCGGCGAGGGTGTTCATGACGAAGGTGAACAGCAGCAGCACCAGCGCCGAGAGGAACAGCACGCGGTAGTGGCTGCCGCCGACTTCCGATTCGGGCATTTCCACCGCGACGTTGGCGGCCAGGGTGCGCAGGCCTTCGAACAGGTTCATTTCCATGACCGGGGTGTTGCCGGTGGCCATCAGCACGATCATGGTCTCGCCCACGGCGCGGCCCATGCCGATCATCAGCGCCGAGAAGATCCCCGGGCTGGCAGTGAGGATCACCACCCGCGTCATGGTCTGCCACGGCGTGGCGCCCAGGGCCAGGGAGCCCAGGGTCAGGCCCCGCGGCACGCTGAACACGGCGTCTTCGGCGATCGAGTAGATATTCGGGATCACCGCAAAGCCCATGGCCAGGCCCACTACCAGGGCGTTGCGCTGGTCGTAGGTGATCCCCAGGTCGTGGGAGATCCACATGCGCATGTCACCACCGAAGAACCAGTTCTCCATGAACGGGCTCATGTACAGCGAGAGGAAGCCGACGAAGATGATCACCGGGATCAGGATCGCGCTTTCCCAGCCTTCCGGCACTTTAAGGCGCAACGACTCGGGCAAACGACTCCAGGCGAAACCGGCCACCAGGATGCCGATCGGCAGCAGGAGCAGCAGGCTGAAGATGCCCGGCAAGTGGCCCTCGACATAAGGCGCGAGGAACAGGCCGGCGAAGAAACCGAGGATCACCGTCGGCATCGCCTCCATCAGCTCGATCACCGGCTTGACCTTGCGGCGCATGCCCGGGGCCATGAAGTAGGCGGTGTAGATCGCCGCCGCCACCGCCAATGGCGCCGCCAGCAGCATGGCGTAGAACGCCGCCTTCAGGGTACCGAAGGTCAGGGGCGAGAGGCTCAGCTTGGGTTCGAAATCGGTGTTGGCCGCGGTGGATTGCCAGACGTATTTAGGCTCGTCGTAGTTCTCGTACCAGACCTTGCTCCACAGCGCACTCCAGGACACTTCCGGGTGCGGGTTGTCGAGCACCAGGGGCTGCAGCTTGCCGCCGGCCTCGACGATCACCCGGTTGGCCCGTGGCGACAGGCCGAACAGGCCCTGGCCGTCTACCACCTGGTCCACCAGCAGGGTGCGGTGGGCGGTGCTGTGGAAAACCCCGAGCTTGCCGGCGGCGTCCAGGGCAACGAAGCCCTTGCGACGCTCTTCGGCGGTGATTTCAACAATGGGCGCGGTGCCCATCTGGAAGGTGCGGATCTGCTTCAGGCGCAGCTCGCCGTCCGGGTCGCGGGCCATGAACCACTGGGCCAGGCCGCCCTTGGAGGTCCCGATGATCAGCGAGATGCCGCCCACCAGCTGGGTGCTGGCGGTGACTTCGGTATCGGCGTCTTCCAGCAGTTTGTAGCGACCGTTGAGGCTCTTGTCCCGCAGGCTGAAGACGTCGGCCTGGGCGCGCCCGTTGATCACGTACAGCCACTGCTGGCGCGGGTCGATGTACATGGCCTTGACCGGCTCGGTCATCTGCGGCAGCTCGATGCGGCTCTGCTCGCTGGTGACCTCGCCGGTCATCATGTTTTCTTCGCGGGTCAGCTTCAGCACTTGCAACTGCGAAGCGGTAGAACCGGCAACGATCAGCGACGAATCGGTGGCATTGAGGTTGACGTGCTCCAGCGCACCGCCCTGCTCGTTCAGGGTGATGGGGGTCTCGCCGTAGGGGTACTCGATGGCCGGCGAGATGGTCTTCTTGCCGTCCGGGTAGCTGACCTTGTAGGTATGACGGAACACCAGGGCCTGGCCGTTGGACAGGCCGACCACCACCAGCGGGTTGCCGGGCTGGTCCTTGCCGATGGAGGTGACGCTGGCGCCCGCCGGGATCGGCAGGTCGACCTTGCGCAGCTCGGCGCCACTATCGATGTCGAAGAACAGCGCCTGGCCCTTGTCGGAGACACGCATGCCAACCTGGTTCTGCTCTTCCAGGGAGAACATCAGCGGCTTGCCGGCGTCCTGCATCCAGGCGGGAGTCAGAGGGTCCTTGGCGGTCAGCTCGGCACCCTGGAACAGCGGCGCAACGACATAGGCGAGGAAGAAGAAGATCAGGGTGATAGCACCCAGTACCGCGAGGCCGCCGACAAGGACGTACCAGCGGGTCAGGCGGTCTTTGAGCGCGCGGATGCGGCGCTTGCGTTGCAGTTCAGGCGTATTGAAGTCAATGCGCTTGGGGGGAGAAGTCGTAGTCATGGTGGAGTTGGCCAGATCATTCATGCGCACACCCTAGCGATCCTGTATGACAGAAAGATGACAATGCAGTGACGCAACAAATCCGCCGCATGGCAGGGCCGGCAGCGGACAGAAAATGAGGTTGCAGGAGCCGGCAGGCCGACGAACCAGCCTTGAGCCTGGGTCGCCATTTCGGGCGCTTTGCCTGGCAAGCGGAACGCCGCCCGGCCAGCTCCTACGAAAACGAGAAGGTCCGGGGAGCCCGGACCTTCGGAGGCGGCTTATGCGCCTTCTTTCAGGCCCAGGTCAGCCAGTGCCTTGGCGGCCACCTTGGCTGGCAGTGGGATGTAGCCGTCTTTGACGACCACTTCCTGGCCTTGCTTGGACAGGACCAGTTTCACGAACTCGGCTTCCAGCGGGGCCAGAGGCTTGTTCGGGGCCTTGTTGACGTAGACGTAGAGGAAGCGTGACAGCGGGTACTTGCCGTTCAGGGCGTTTTCCTCGGTGTCTTCGATGAAGTCGGTGCTGCCTTTCTTGGCCAGGGCCACGGTCTTCACGCTGGCGGTCTTGTAGCCGATGCCCGAGTAGCCGATGCCGTTCAGCGAGGAGCTGATAGACTGCACCACCGACGCCGAACCAGGCTGTTCGTTGACGTTAGGCTTGTAGTCGCCTTTGCACAGGGCTTCTTCCTTGAAGTAGCCGTAGGTGCCGGATACCGAGTTGCGACCGAACAGCTGAACCGGCTTGTTGGCCAGGTCGCCCTTCACGCCCAGGTCGCCCCAGGTCTTCACTTCTTCCTTGGCGCCGCACAGACGAGTCGAGGAGAAGATCGCGTCGACCTGTTCCATGGTCAGGTGCTGGATCGGGTTGTCCTTGTGCACGAACACGGCCAGGGCGTCCACGGCCACCGGGATAGCGGTTGGCTTGTAGCCGTACTTCTGCTCGAAGGCCGCCAGTTCCGTGTCCTTCATCTTGCGGCTCATAGGGCCCAGGTTGGAGGTGCCTTCGGTCAGCGCGGGTGGCGCGGTGGCGGAGCCGGCGGCCTGAATCTGAATGTTGACGTTCGGGTATTCCTTTTTGTAGTTCTCGGCCCACAGGGTCATCAGGTTCGCCAAGGTATCGGAACCGACGCTGGACAGGTTGCCCGACACACCAGTGGTCTTGGTGTAGCTCGGGATAGCAGGGTCAACAGCGGCAACCGCGTGGGCAGTCGCAACGCCAGCGGCGACAAAGGTCATTGCCGCCATCAAACGCTTCAGTTTCATGCCTTACTCCTAGCAGATAGGGTGTGTTAAGTCGGGGCCAAGTATCTGTAGGCCGTGTGAACACTCTATGTCCGGAATATGACAATTAGATGAAAGGCCAGCATTCCTGAACGGAAGCTGGCCTTTCTTTGTTCGGCGATAAAAACCTCTGTAGCCGCTGCCGCAGGCTGCGATCGATCCGCAGGGTCGCGGCGCCCTTCAGCGCACACCAGGGCCTGAGCGGCTACAGGGTGGTGGTCAGCGGCCCTTGGCCCACAGGTACAACCCCACCAGCAGGCCGATGCCGCAAATAATTGCAACATAATAGGCCGGGCCCATGGGGCTTTCCTTGAGCAGCCAGGTCACCACCATTGGCGTCAGGCCACCGAAGATCGCGTACGCCAGGTTGTAGGAAAACGACAGGCCGCTGAAGCGCACCACCGCCGGGAACGCCTTGACCATCACATAAGGCACCGCGCCGATGGTGCCGACGAACAGGCCGGTCAGGGCATACAGCGGGAACAGCCACTGCGGGTTGTCCAGCAGGCCGTGATAGAAGGTCCAGGAAGTGACCAGCAACAAGGTGCTGCCGAACACGAACACCTTGCCCGCACCGAATCGGTCCGCCAGGGCACCCGAGGCCACGCAGCCCAGGCTCAGGAAGATAATGGCCAGGCTGTTGGCCTCCAGGGCGGTGATGGCCGGGAATTTATAGACGGTCTGCAGCACGGTGGGGGTCATCAGGATCACCACGATGATCCCGGCGGACAGCAGCCAGGTCAGCAGCATGGAAATCACGATCGCCCCGCGGTGATCACGCAGCACCGTGCGCAGCGGCAGTTCCTCGGCCAGGGCCTTGCGCAGTTGCAGTTCGGCGAACACCGGGGTTTCGTGGAGCAGGCGGCGCAGGTACACCGAGAACAGGCCGAACACCCCACCCAGCAGGAACGGGATCCGCCAGGCGTAATCCGCCACTTCCACCGGGGTATAGATGCTGTTGATCGCAGTGGCCACCAGCGACCCCAGGAGAATCCCGGCAGTCAGGCCCGAGGTCAGGGTGCCGCAGGCATAGCCGATATGCCGCTGGGGCACGTGTTCGGAAACGAACACCCAGGCCCCGGGCACTTCACCACCGATGGCCGCCCCCTGGATCACCCGCATCAGCAACAGCAGGATCGGCGCCCACATGCCGATCTGCGCGTAGGTCGGCAACAGGCCCATGATCAGGGTCGGCACCGCCATCATGAAGATGCTCAGGGTGAACATCTTCTTGCGCCCCAGCAGGTCGCCAAAGTGGGCCATGACGATCCCGCCCAGGGGCCGCGCCAGGTAACCGGCCGCGAAAATCCCGAAGGTCTGCATCAGGCGCAGCCACTCGGGCATGTCCGCCGGAAAGAACAGCTTGCCGACCACGGTGGCAAAGAACACGAAGATGATGAAGTCGTAGAACTCCAGCGCCCCGCCCAGGGCAGACAGGGACAATGTCTTGTAGTCACTACGGGTCAGCGGACGGGCGGGTTGCGCAGGCTGCGCGGCGCTCGAGGGCACAGTGGTCATGGCAAGGGCTTCTCTTATTAGTCGGTTCTGGAAGCCGCAACAGCGCTGGTTGGGGCCTGGCAGGTTCGGCACGATAGCAAATTGTTCGAATGCGTACACAGCGGCGCACAAATGACTCACAAATTTGCGAACTGGACGGGTCGTCGCGGAGTCTATCGACCGATATACTCGCAGACCTCGAAGCGCAAAGCCGCTTCTGGCAAGGGTTGCTGTGCGAAAACGCTGCTGCGCGCCCCTGGCCCTGGCCAGCGCCAGTCGATTTCGCAGAGTTTCCCTTTAGCACGCCTTAGAAAGAACGTGACGAACGTAGTATGTTCGGGCTGAATCGTTTTTCCTGAAGACGGCTATTCACCTGAAGTACCCATGAAGCGTCACGGGTCAGAGGCCCCCCGGCATGATAGAACTCGAACAAGAAGATCCAATCCCGCAAGGCGACCTGGCCTTGCAAATCACCGCACTGCCCCGTGAAACCAACGGCTTTGGCGATATTTTCGGCGGCTGGCTGGTCGCGCAGATGGACCTGGCGGGCACCGCCATGGCCAGCCGCGTGGCCGGCGGCCGGGTGGCCACGGTGGCCATCGACCGCATGGCGTTCCTGGTGCCGGTGGCGGTGGGCGCGCAGCTGTCCTTCTACACCCAGACCCTGGAGATCGGCCGCAGCTCGATCCAGATGATGGTGGAAGTGTGGAGCGACGACCCGCTGTCCAGCGAATGGCGCAAGGTCACCGAGGCAGTGTTCGTATTCGTCGCCATCGATGGCAGTGGCCGCACCCGCTCGGTTCCGCCGCGCGCGCGCTAAACCTGATGACCGTTCTGCGGTCCATAGCAGCCCACACCTTGCGAACGAGAACAGCAGCATGCCTACGCCCCAGGTCGAAACGGTAAAACTGGATGAACTGAACTGCTGGCGCATCCG
Source organism: Pseudomonas sp. GW823-FHT02C05 (assembly GCF_058797595.1). NCBI lineage: Bacteria > Pseudomonadati > Pseudomonadota > Gammaproteobacteria > Pseudomonadales > Pseudomonadaceae > Pseudomonas > Pseudomonas sp. GW823-FHT02C05. Next base: position 564,534 of record NZ_JBXAJU010000004.1, read on the forward strand.
CCACGGTGACGCCGAACTGCTGGTGGCCCAGCAGGGCGCGCACATCCTCAGTTATCAAGTGGCCGGGCAACAGCCGCTGATCTGGCTCAACGACGAGGCCGTGTTCAAGCGCGGCAAGAGCATCCGCGCCGGGGTGCCGGTGTGCTGGCCCTGGTTCGGCAACTTTGCCCGCAACCCGCAGGCGGTGCAGGCCATGCGCCAAGGCACTGACCCGGCGCCGGCCCACGGCCTGGTGCGGGCCACCGACTGGGAGCTGCTGGGCATCGAAAGCCAGGGCGACAGCCTGCTGGTGGAGCTGCGCCTGCCCTGCCCCGCGGGTGGTTTTCCCGGCTGGCCCCATCAAGTGGAACCGCGCCTGAGCATCCGCCTCGACCAGCAACTGCACATCAGCCTCAGCAGCCACAACCTGGGCACTGAAAGCGTGAGCATCAGCCAGGCGCTGCACAGCTACTTCGCGGTCAGCGATGTGCGCCAGGTGCAGGTCGAAGGCGTGGACGGGCTGAGCTACATCGAAACCCTGGAAGACTGGAAGACCAAGGTCCAGAGCGGCAGCCTGCACTTTACCGGCGAGACCGACCGCATCTACCTGAACGCCCCGGCGCAGCTGGAGATCGTCGATCCGGACTGGCAACGACGGATCCGCCTGCGCAGCGAAGGCTCGCGCACCGCGGTGATCTGGAACCCCTGGATCGACCGCGCCGCCCAATTCAGCGACATGGCCGACGACGGCTGGCAGCGCATGCTGTGCATCGAGACCGCCAACGTGATGGACGACATCGTCACCCTGGCCCCGGGCGCCAGCCACACCCTGAGCGTCAGCATCAGCGCCGCCCCGCTCTGACCCCCACCTGCCCCGTAGGAGCTGGCTTGCCAGCGAAGAGGCCCTCAAGACCGCGTTCGCCGGCAGGCCGGCTCCTACCGTTCAGCGGCGTTCAAATGCGCCGCTTCAGAGATCCGATTCCTTGACCACCCGCACCTTCGCCGCATCCAGGGCGTAGGCGGCATCGGCCAGGTCGTTGCTGACTTTCTCGATCTTCAGGGTGCCGGTCACCCACAGCGGCGTGTAGATGTCGTCCAGCTTCAAGCCCTTGGGAAAACGCACCAGCACCAGCTGGTTGGGTGGCGGTGGCGGCACGTGGATGCAGGCGCCCGGGTACGGCACCAGGAAGAACAGCGTGCTGCGCCCCTTGGCATCGGCTTCCAGCGGCACCGGATAACCGCCGATGCGGATCTGCTTGTCATTCATGGCCGGCACGGTCTTGGTGGAATACATCACCGCCGGCAACCCCTTGCTCTGCTTCAGGCCGCCCTTTTCGGTGAAGGTGCCATTGGCTTCCGGGGAGTTGTGGTCGATTTCCGGCATCTGCTCCAGGGCCTTCTGGTCCGACTTGGGCATCAGCTCCAGCCAATCGGTTTCCGGCAGTTCGCCAGCCTGGGCCAGGCCGCAGCCCAGCAGAACAAAGGTCAATAGAAGACGGCGCATGTGAGGGTGGCTCGGTCAAAAGGGAAGGACGGGAAAACCCAGGCATTCTAGTGCCCAGACCGTCAGATGCGTTGAAGTTTCAGATGAAGAAAAAGGCTCCCCTCCGCGCGGACGGCAGAGGGGGCTTGTAGCGTGGTTCAGCTCTTCTTGACGAAGCCGTAGATCACCAGCAGGACGATCGCGCCCACCAGTGCACCGATGAAACCGGCGCCCTGGCCAGCCTGGTAGATACCCAGCGCCTGGCCGCCATAAGTGGCCGCCAACGAACCGCCGATACCCAGCAGGATGGTCATGATCCAGCCCATGCTGTCGTCTCCCGGTTTGAGGAAGCGCGCCAGCAGACCAACGATCAAGCCGATGAAAATGGTTCCAATAATGCCCATGGCTGTTCCTCTGTAAGGGGGGATCAAGCCAAAGCCTAGCCAGCACTTTGGCATCCTGCTATCAGAGAACGGCGGGAAACGAAGGTTCCCGCCAGCCGGAGGATTTGTTACTCGGCGATCAGCGCTTGCACCTTGAGGATCTGCGCTTGCAGGGTCGCCTGATCGGCGCAGCGCAGGTTGGCGTGGCCGACCTTGCGACCGACCTTGAAGGCCTTGCCGTAGTGATGCAGGTGGCAGTCGTCGATGGCGATGACCTTGTCCACCGGCGGCACTTCGCCGATGAAGTTGATCATGGCGCTCTCACCGACCTTGGCCGTGGAGCCCAGGGGCAGGCCGGCCACCGCCCGCAGGTGGTTTTCGAACTGGCTGCACTCGGCGCCTTCGGTGGTCCAGTGCCCGGAGTTGTGCACCCGCGGAGCGATCTCGTTGGCCTTGAGGCCGCCGTCCACTTCGAAGAACTCGAAAGCCATTACGCCCACGTAATCCAACTGCTTGAGCACGCGGCTGGAGTAGTCCTCGGCCAGGGCCTGCAACGGGTGGTCGCTACTGGCCACCGACAGGCGCAGGATGCCGCTGTCGTGGGTGTTGTGCACCAGCGGGTAGAAACGGGTTTCACCGTCACGGGCGCGCACGGCAATCAGCGAGACTTCACCGGTGAAGGGCACGAAGCCTTCCAGCAGGCAAGGCACGCTGCCCAGTTCGGCGAAGGTGCCTGCGACGTCGGCGACGCTGCGCAGGACCTTCTGGCCCTTGCCGTCGTAACCCAGGGTGCGGGTCTTGAGCACGGCCGGTAGGCCGATGCGCGCCACGGCGGCGTCGAGATCCGCCTGGGACTGGATGTCGGCGAACTCCGGGGTAGGAATCCCCAGGTCCTTGAACATGCTCTTCTCGAACCAGCGATCGCGGGCGATGCGCAGGGCTTCGGCGCTCGGGTAGACCGGCACGAACTGCGAGAGGAAGGCCACGGTTTCCGCCGGCACGCTCTCGAACTCGAAGGTCACCAGGTCCACTTCATCGGCCAGCTGGCGCAGGTGGTCCTGGTCGCCGTAGTCGGCCCGCAGGTGTTCGCCCAGGGCGGCTGCACAGGCATCCGGCGCCGGGTCGAGGAAAGCGAAGTTCATTCCCAGCGGAGTCCCCGCCAGGGCCAACATGCGGCCCAACTGGCCGCCACCGATTACACCGATCTTCATCGTCAACAACCTCAGGCGACGCGCGGGTCTGGATTGTCCAGGACGCTGTCTGTCTGTTCAGCACGGAATTTTTTCAGCACCGCATGGAACTGCGGGTGCTTGGCGCCCAGGATGCTCGCCGAGAGCAGGGCCGCGTTGATCGCGCCAGCCTTGCCGATGGCCAGGGTGGCCACGGGGATGCCGGCCGGCATCTGCACGATGGACAGCAGCGAATCCACGCCCGAGAGCATCGACGACTGCACCGGCACGCCCAGCACCGGCAGGTGGGTCTTGGCCGCGCACATGCCCGGCAGGTGCGCCGCGCCGCCGGCACCGGCGATGATCACCTCGATGCCTCGCGCCTCAGCCTCATCGGCGTACTGGAACAGCAGGTCCGGGGTGCGGTGTGCGGAAACCACCTTCACCTCGTAAGGGATGCCGAGCTTTTCCAGCATATCGGCGGTGTGGCTAAGGGTGGACCAATCGGACTTGGAGCCCATGATCACGCCAACCAGTGCACTCATCGTCGTGCCTCTTCTCTCTGGGCGCCCGCAGGCGCGTCAAAAACAACAAGCCACGCGAAATGCGTGGCTTAAATTGTACGAATTATGGCCAGGCGAACCGGCCGAAGGCCGCGCAGTATACCGAAAAAGGCGCGTTAAACGCACTTTCGCCGACCATCTGCAAAACAAAGCATTTCCGGCGCAAAACCCCGGTTTTATTGACTCCAAGGTCAATCCCGCCCCCCCTCGCAGGCGCTGGCTTGCCAGCGAACAGGCCCACCCTGCGATCACCGCCCTCCCGGCCGACGCCTTCGCCGGCAAGCCGGCTCCTACAAAAAAACCTGCGCCTATCTCCCGTAGGAGCTGGCTTGCCAGCGAAGAGGCCCGCCCTGCAATCACCACCCTTCCGGCCGACGCTTTCGCCGGCAAGCCGGCTCCTACGTGGCCGCAGCTTGCGCGGCAGCGCCTTCCAGCTTGCGCCAGAGCAAGCGTACGTTGGCCTTGCGCACCAGGGCGCAGCGGTACAGGCGAATCTCCAGCGGCACATGCCATTGCGCCCCGCCGCACACCACCAGCTCGCCCCGGGCCAGCTCGGCGCGCACGCTCAGTTGCGGCACCCAGGCAATGCCCAGGCCTTCCAACGCCATGCTCTTGAGGCTGTCGGCCATGGCGGTTTCATAGACGGTGGTGAAACGCAGGTTGCGCTGGCGCAGCAGCAGGTTCACCGAACGCCCGAGGAAAGCCCCGGCGCTGTACGCCAGCAACGGCACGCTGGCCTCGCCTTCCAGGTCGAACAGCGGCTTGCCCTGGGCATCGGCGGCGCACACCGGGAGCATCTCGGTGTGCCCCAGGTGCAGCGAGGGGAAGATTTCCGAGTCCATCTGCAAGGCCGCGTCCGGGTCATAGAAGGCCAGCATCAGGTCGCAACCGCCTTCGCGCAGGGCGTGCACCGCATCACCGACGTTGGTGGCCACCAGCCGCGTGGCGATGTTCAGCCCTTCGTTGCGCAGTTGGGCGATCCAGCGCGGGAAGAAGCCCAGCGCCAGGGAGTGGGCAGCCGCCACCTGCATCACCTCGCCCTGCCCGCCTTCCAGGTGGTGCAGGTGACGCACCACCTCGCCGAGCTGTTCGACCACGGTGCGCGCGGTCACCAGGAACAACTGCCCCGCTGCCGTCAGCTCCACCGGCGTGCGCGAGCGGTTGACCAGGGTCAGGCCCAGGGCCGCTTCCAGGCTGCGGATCCGCCGGCTGAAGGCCGGCTGGGTCACGAAACGTCGCTCGGCAGCCTGGGAAAAGCTGCGGGTGGCGGCCAGGGCACTGAAGTCCTCGAGCCATTTGCTTTCCAGATTCATCACGTCCTCCCGGACACGCACCATTTTAGGTCACACGCTCGCCGGCAACCCGGCGTCACACCGGCATTATGCCGAATATGCATAGCCCAGTGTTTAACAGCATTGGCCCAAAAAATCCCTTCGGCCTAGGATTCGCAGCGTTCCCGGCACAGACCGGGTCCCTACCGAGATGATCTCCGTCATGTCCTCCGCTGCATCTTTCCGCACAGAAAAAGACCTGCTTGGCGTACTCGAAGTACCGGCTCAAGCGTATTACGGCATCCAGACCCTGCGAGCGGTGAACAACTTCCGCCTCTCCGGCGTTCCGATTTCGCACTACCCAAAACTGGTCGTGGCCCTGGCAATGGTCAAGCAGGCAGCTGCTGACGCCAACCGCGAACTGGGTCATCTGAGCGAAGCCAAGCATGCAGCCATCAGCGAGGCTTGTGCCCGCCTGATCCGCGGCGACTTCCACGAAGAGTTCGTGGTGGACATGATTCAAGGCGGCGCTGGCACTTCGACCAACATGAATGCCAACGAAGTCATCGCCAACATCGCGCTGGAGGCCATGGGCCACAGCAAGGGCGAATACCAGTACCTGCACCCGAACAACGACGTGAACATGGCGCAGTCCACCAACGACGCCTACCCGACCGCGATCCGCCTGGGTCTGCTGCTGGGTCACGACGCGCTGCTGGCCAGCCTCGACAGCCTGATCCAGGCGTTCGCCGCCAAGGGCCAGGAATTCAGCCACGTCCTGAAGATGGGCCGTACCCAGCTGCAAGACGCCGTGCCGATGACCCTCGGCCAGGAATTCCACGCCTTCGCCACCACCCTGGGTGAAGACCTGGCTCGCCTGAAGACCCTGGCGCCGGAAGTGCTGACCGAAGTCAACCTGGGCGGCACCGCCATCGGTACCGGCATCAACGCCGACCCGCGCTACCAGCACCTGGCCGTACAACGCCTGGCCACCATCAGCGGCCAGCCGCTGGTACCGGCCGCCGACCTGATCGAAGCCACCTCCGACATGGGCGCCTTCGTGCTGTTCTCCGGCATGCTCAAGCGCACCGCGGTCAAGCTGTCGAAGATCTGCAACGACCTGCGCCTGCTGTCCAGCGGCCCACGCACCGGCATCAACGAAATCAACCTGCCAGCGCGTCAGCCCGGCAGCTCGATCATGCCCGGCAAGGTCAACCCGGTCATCCCGGAAGCGGTCAACCAAGTGGCGTTCCAGATCATCGGCAACGACCTGGCCCTGACCATCGCGGCCGAAGGCGGCCAGCTGCAACTGAACGTGATGGAGCCGCTGATCGCCTTCAAGATCTTCGACTCGATCCGCCTGCTGCAACGCGCCATGGACATGCTGCGCGAGCACTGCATCACCGGCATCACCGCCAACGAAACCCGTTGCCGCGAACTGGTGGAGCACTCCATCGGCCTGGTCACCGCGCTGAACCCGTACATCGGCTATGAAAACGCCACCCGTATCGCCCGCATCGCCCTGGAAAGTGGCCGTGGCGTACTGGAACTGGTGCGCGAAGAAGGCCTGCTGGACGACGCCATGCTCGACGACATCCTGCGTCCGGAAAACATGATTGCCCCGCGCCTGGTTCCGCTGAAAGCCTAACCGCCGCGACACCGAAACATGCAACACCGCTCACCAGGTTGAGGGACTAGACACCTCTCACCTTTTGAGGGCTTGGAGATACGTCTCCAGGCCCTTTTTTTTTGGTTTTCACGAAGTCCCGGAAACCCAGAAACAAGACCGCCTATTGTTCAGCGCCGACCCTTGGTGGAGCGCCGTGATAGTGCGGAAGCTGTGCACAGTTTCGCTTCATGACAGACGCAGCGCTGCCCCCCCTCTCGCCCTTCACTTTTCGAAATTTCGAACAAGATGGAGAGTGGCGAACGCGTGAATCTAATTTCCATAGAACGTATTGGTAAGACCCCTTCCCGGTCCTAGTGCGGGTGACACGCTCAAACACCCCATCGGAAGGCTCACACCCACAATCGTTAATCGGTATGCAGCAGGCAGTAACGAATAAGTGCCTGCTCGACGCTTTGCTTATCCCGCAGCACCAGCCCAATCACGATCGCCTGATCCGCATCTACGATTTCGTAGAACACCCGGTATCCATCGGTGTTGAGCTCACGGTAATGCAAAATGCCCAGGTCGCTTGCTTGAGGGCTGACTGGGTAGCCTAACGGGGCGGACAAGAGCTTGTCCTGAAGAGCGTCAATCACAGCATCCAGCCGCTCAAAGGCGGACTTAAGGTCGCTATAGTCGGCCAGATGCACGATCTGGTCTTCAATGCTTTGTTGTGCGGTTTCGGTGTAGCGGATGGTCAGTGTTGACATCTATCCCACCCTTTTTATTTGTGGGCAAACCTCTTGCTCAGGCGGGCCTTGAGCTCATCAGTCGAACAATGCTTGCCTTGGGCGTACTCGCGCGAACTGACTGCGAGCAATTTCACCAACGCCACTGCCTCGTCGCGGCGCTTACGCTCAACGTAAGACTCGACAACGTAAACAGGCACACCGTTTTGCGTGACGACCATTGGTTCCTCTAAAGGAAGGTCGGATGCGTATCGTTTTAAAAAGCTGACCGTTTCAACTCGCATGAGTGAAACCTCCTACATTTGGCGACGTGCTCGCCGCCCTGCTACGAACTGATCCTGTGCGACTTCGAAGCTCAGGATGCCTAACGCTCACTATGCAGGATCGCAATCATCCTGCCGGCTTGAACCCTACACTATATTCAGCCCAAATATAGACCGATTATCGAATCCTGATTTCACTGAATATCAAATCATTTTTATGCTCCTTTGATTGGCCGGTGTGCCGTTTTTTTACCTGGAAAAAAGCTGCGATTTGTCAGGCGATGCCGCCCCGCAACGAAGCAGAATCTCTTTGTTTTGTAGGGCAAATCCGAGAGAATCCCCCACGCCTTTGAGCGCCTTGTACCCCTTCGAACGATCAGGCAGTCTCCCGGTGCCGCTGCCAAATCAGCGGCCCGGATGTGGAAGTCTGGGATAAAGGACGTGCAGTCGTCTCATTCGAACACCCTTGCCGATGCGGCTTGGGTGAACTCGATTTATGGCGGCTGTGCGTAGGGCACCCTCGGGTGCGCCGGTTCCTTTAGCCCGGTCTTCCACACCTGCGCACGGCTGCCACCCTCTCATGTGGAAGTGAGATCCGGCGGTTTCTTATATTGCTAAAGGAACCAGTCTCATGAAAAAGCTCGTCCCCGATCCGCCACTAACAAACGATCGCCCACGCCGCGACCCGGAGCTGGACCGCGCCAACGCCAACCTGCTGGCCGCCTTGCACGGCACCCGCCATCGCCCCTTCGGCCTGCGCGACGCCCAGGGCCACCCGCTGTTCGCCGTACAGCCCCAGGTGAATGCCGAAGACGCCCTGATGCACGTTTCCTTGCTGCTCAAATGCGCCGAAGAGGTGTCCGATGAAATCACCGAACGGGCCAGCGGCATCGAACGCGGGCTGATCTGGTCCATGGTGCATTCCGTGGAAATGGCCCGCGCCGTGGTGGACGCCCTGCTCGACGGCGCCCGCCCCGGCCCCGCCTAAACACCGCCCCGTAGGAGCTGGCTTGCCAACGAAGAGGCCCACCCTGCCTTCTCCGGCATCCTGGCCGACGCTTTCGCCGGCAAGCCGGCTCCTACAACCCCAAACCGCGTACATCCCGTAGGAGCTGGCTTGCCAGCGAAGAGGCCTGCCCTGCCTTCACCGGCATCCCGGCCGACGCCTTCGCCGGCAAGCCGGCTCCTACAGGTCTTGCGAACGTCATGGGGCCCTTGTTTTAAACCAGCACAATCCATCGCCCAAGGTGGATAATCGCTCCTCCCAAACATCCGCCATCCCCGAGGCACCGCAGTCGATGGACCCGACGCACACCCAAGCCCTGCAACAGCTACGCAAGCTGATCCCCATCGGCCTGCGCCATGCCCAGGCCCTGCTCGCCCGCTGCGCCAATAATCCGCAGCAAGCCGCCGAGTCCTACAAAGCCGAACTGTTGCAGGTGCTGGTAGACAAATCCGGCCTGCCCCCCGAGCAAGCACTGGAACACCTGCACGCCGCCGCTTACGACCTGAACCGCGCCCTGCACGCTATAGAAGAAGCGCGCTTCACCCTGACCCAGCGCATCCTGCGCAAGCATCACCGGGACAAGGGCCAGGCCCTGGACCTGATCGCTCAGGCCATCGAAACCGCCGAGCAACTGCCGCGCCAGTACTGGCTAGATTTCCAGCGTCTGGAACAACTGCCCCCCGCACTGCGCTGCTTCATGGTGCTCCACGAGTGGCTGGCCTTCGAGGACTGGGAGGGTTTCGACAGCGCCCTGCACTTTCACCTGCCCCAGGCCATCGCTCAGTTCAGGCACCTGCAACTGGACGCCCTGGCGCACACCCTGGAACAGGCCGATCAGCGCCAGCAACAGGTGCGGGCCGCCCATGCTGCAAGCGACAGCGCCACCGAGCTGGCGGCTCGGGTCAATCAGGACCCGCTCTTCAACCGTTGCCAGGACAGTTATCGCCAACATCGAGCCCAGCTCGAAGAGCGTCTGTTGGAGTGGGTGGAACAGCATCTGCCAGCATTTCCCGCCTGAGCGGCACTGTCGCTGCTCACGCCACTCCTCGTCACACCCCAGAAGCCGGTAGACTGCCGCCCTCACCGAACACGGACCTCGGATTCAGCCCCCATGGAATTGCACTACCGCATCACCCCCGCCCACACCGAAGCCTGGATTGCCGAACCGCTGAAGCAGGAATTGCTCAAGGATGATCAGCAGCATGTCCGGGCCATGAGCACATTTGCCCGGTGGCAAAGCCGCTTTATCGGTCCCGTGATGTTCACCCTGTGTCTGATCGGCGGCTGCCTGTCGATCTATTTCCCCGAGCGGACCTTCACCCCGGAGAAGGTCATCGCCATGGTGGCGTTCGCCCTGATCTTCATCCCCCTGTGGTGGCGCTTTTCCGGGCGCTGGATCAAGCACCTGCAAGCCCGGATTGCCGCCACCCCGATCAAACCCCAAGCGCCGTTGCGCGGGTTGAGTCAGCGCCTGATCGAAACCCGCTTGCGGGCCGTCGAAGGCACCTATTGCCTGAACTTCGACGACCAGGGCTTCACCCTGCTCAACGCTCGCGGAGGTCAGAGCAGCCTGGCCTGGAAGCAGATCGCAAGCGTGCAGGAAATTCCCGACTTCTACCTCGTGGCGGACGCCGATATGGAGCGTCAAGGCGTGGCCTGCTTCATCGCCAAACACACTGACCTGATGCCCACCGAGGCCTACCAGCAGGGGCTGCAAGCCTTCCTGAGCCAATGCCCGGCGGCACTGCCAGCGCACTAACCGCCTCTCTCAACGCCAGCCCCGACGCCCACACACACGGAATTTGCATGCACACATCAGCGTCCTCCCCTCGCCCGGCCCGCGCCCTGGCCATCCTCGGCACCGGTCACGCCCTGCCGCAGCGGGTGGTCACCAGTGCCGAGCTGGACCGCCAGCTCGGCCTGGAAACCGGCAGCGTGGCGCGCATCAGCGGAGTGCAGCAGCGCCACGTCGCCGATCCTGCGGACACCGCCGCCAGCCTCGGCGCCAGCGCCGCGCGCCGGGCCCTGCACGCGGCGGGCCTGGAGCTTGGCCAACTGGACCTGATCGTCTGCGCCAGCGGCACCATGGACCAGGGCATGCCCTGCAACGCCGCGCTGCTGCAACGGGAGCTGGGCCTGGGCCAGTCAGGCATTCCGGCCATGGACATCAACGCCAGTTGCCTGGGCTTTATTGCCGCCCTGGACACCCTGTCCTGGCCGATCCAGGCCGGGCATTACCGGCGCGTGCTGCTGGTGTGCGCCGACATCGCCTCCTGCGGCCTGGACTGGCAACAGGTGGAAGTCTGCGGCATCTTCGGCGACGGCGCGGCAGCGGTGGTGCTGGAAGCGGGCGACGGCGGCCCGAAGATCCTCGCCTCGCGCCTCAAGACCTACGCCGAAGGCGCCGCGCTGTGCCAGATCCCCGCCGGCGGTTCGCGCTTTCATCCGCGGCGCATCCAGGTGCCGTTCGAGCCCCTGACCAGTTTCACCATGCAGGGCAAAGGCGTGTTCCGCCTCGCGGCCAAGCACCTGCCCGAACTGATGGACGATTTGCTGCAGCAAGCCGCGCTGTCCCTTGCGCAGATCGACTGGGTCATCCCCCATCAAGCCAGCCAACAGGCCATGCAGCATGCGGCCAAACGCCTGAGCCTGGGGCCGGAGAAAGTCATCGATATCTTTGCCCGGCATGGCAATCAGGTGGCGGCCTCGCTGCCCACCGCTCTGGACATCGCGGTGCGCGACGGGCGCATTCAACGCGGACAAACCCTGATGCTGATCGGCACCGGCGCGGGCCTGTCCCTCGGCGGCATGATCCTGGAGTTTTGATGAAGATCCTGGTCACCGGCGGCACCGGTTTTATCGGACGGCATCTGGTCTGGAAGCTGGCCGCCGAAGGCTGCGAGGTGCAGTTCAGCGGGCGCAACCCCGAGGCGGCGGCGCAAGTCATTGCCCACAGCCCGGCGCCCGTGCGCTGGCTGCCCCTGGAGCACGGCAGCCCGCTGGCCAAACGCCTGCTGGCCGATGCTAGCCGCGAGCATGACGCCATCGTGCATTGCGCCGCCTTGTCTTCACCCTGGGGTTCGCCCCAAGCGTTTGCCCGGGCCAACCTCGACTCCACCGCCGAGGTGATCCACGCCTGCGGCAAGAACCGCATCCCGCGGCTGGTGCATATCTCCACCCCCAGCCTGTATTTCAACTTCAGTGATCGCCTGGGCATCCGCGAAGACCAGCCGCTGCCACCACCGGTGAATGACTACGCCCGCAGCAAGGCCCAGGCCGAAACCCTGCTGGCAGACGCCAAGCTGCCCGAATGCGTGATCCTGCGCCCCCGGGCGGTGTTCGGCCCCTGGGACGCAACCCTGATGCCGCGCCTGCTGCGGGTGATGCAACGGGGGGCGATTCCGCTGATGCGCGGCGGCCGGGCACAGCTGGACCTGACCTGCGTCGACAATCTGGTGCACGCGGTGTGGCTGGCGCTGACCCGGCCGCTGCCGCGGCCGCTGTGCGTGTACAACCTGAGCAACGGCACACCCCTGGCCTTCAAGGACCTGCTGCAACAGATGGCCGAGCACTTCCGCCTGCCCCTGCGCACCCGTCGCCTGCCCTGGCCCCTGGTGCATGGCGTGGCGCGTCTGCTGGAGCTCAAGGCACGGCTGGGCAACGGCGCCGAACCCCTGATCACCCGCTACGGCGCAGGCGTCCTGGCCTTCAGTCAGACCCTGGACATCAGCGCCATCCAGCGCGAGCTGGGCTACCACCCGGTGATCACCCAGAACCAGGGCATTGCCCAGCACGCCCAATGGTGGTTGGCCCAACAGAGGCAACGAGCATGAGCCGCAGCGTGAGCTTGAAGATCCTCCGGGCCGGCTGGTGCCAGCACCTGGAATGCATGGCCGACCGTGGCGGGCGCCTGGCGCCGGTGCAATTTCCGGCACTGTGCGGGCTGATCCAGCACCCGGAGCACGGCTGGATTTTGTACGACACCGGCTACGCCGAGCACTTCTTCCAGGCCACCCGCGCCCTGCCCGAGCGCCTGTACCGCAGCGCAGTGCCGGTGCAGTTGCCGGTGGTCGAGCAACTGGGGGCGCAGCTGCATGAGCTGGGCATCGGCCCGGGGGATATCCGCCATGTGATCATTTCCCACTTCCACGCCGACCATATCGCCGGGCTGCGGGATTTTGCCAATGCGCGCTTTATCGCCCTGGAAGCCGATTACAGGCATATCGACAGCCTGCGCGGCCAGCGTTGGCGCGCCACCCTTGGCGGCCATCTGCCGAGCTTGCTGCCGGACGACTTCAGCGCCCGCCTGCGCCTGGCCGAAGCCAGCCCCAGCTGTGCGCTGCCAAGCTGGATGGCGCCCTTCGAGCAAGGCCTGGACCTGTTCGGCGATGGCAGCCTGATCGGCGTGCCGCTGCCGGGGCACAGCAAAGGCCAGCTGGGCCTGTTCATCCCCGACGCCCAGGGCCGGCCGGTGTTCCTGGTGGCCGACGCCTGCTGGTCGGTGCCGGCCTGCCGCGCCGAGCGCCTGCCCGCTGCACCGGCACTGTGGTTTGCCAGCGCCGACCGTCAGCAATACGTGCGCACCTACAGCGGCCTGGGCCAGCTGATCTGCCGCGAACCGGCGGTGGCGGTGCTGCCGTCCCATTGCACCCAGGCCTGGGAGGCGTTCGTCAATGAACAGTGAGCGCCTGCTGGGCACTCTGCGCAGCATCGGTTCATTCGTGTTCAGCCGCTACGTCCTGCGCTTTCGCCGCCGTGAGCGGCTGGAAGCCTGGCAGGCCCGGCGCCTGCGGCACTTCATGGCCAAAGTCCTGCCCCGTGGCCAGCGCTTCAACGGGCTGACCCAAGACGGCCTGCACAACTTGCCGCTCATGGACAAAGCCGCCCTGATGAGCGACTTCGCCGCCTTCAACACCCGCGCCCTGGGCCTGGAACAGGTGTTGCCGGTGGCCCTGCAGGCGGAGCGTTCCCGGGACTTCAGCCCGACCCTGGGGGACATCACCTTGGGCCTGTCCAGCGGCACCTCGGGGGCCCAGGGGGTGTTCCTGGTCAGCAGTGTGGAACGCCAACGCTGGGCCGGCATCCTGCTGGCGCGCACCCTGCCCCGGGCGCTGCTGCCCCGGCTGCTGTGCCCCTGGCTGGCGCCGCTGCGGATCGCCTTCTTCCTGCGGGCCAATAGCCGCCTGTACACCACCCTCGCCAGCCGCCGCATCGACTTCGCCTTTCATGACCTGACTCTAGGCCTGACCGCCTCCCTGCAACGCCTCAACCAGCAGTATCCGGACGTGCTGGTGGCCCCGGCCACAGTGCTGCGGGGGCTGGCCCAGGCGGCTCTGGCCGGGCAGCTGACGATCCGCCCACGGCACATCCTGTCGGTGGCCGAAGTGCTGGAAAGCACCGACGCCGAGCTGGTCCAGCAAGCTTTCGGGCGCAAGCCGCAGCAGATCTATCAGGCCAGTGAAGGCTTTCTCGGCTACACCTGCGAGGCCGGCACCCTGCACCTGAATGAAAGCCACCTGCATATCGAACCGCAATGGCTGGACCCTGAGCGCACGCGTTTTCAGCCGATCATCACCGACTTTTCCCGGCGTACGCAGCTGATCGTGCGTTATCGCCTCAACGACATTCTGCGGGTGGCCAGCGCGCCCTGCCCCTGTGGCCGTGCGGAGCGGGCCATCGCCGCCGTGGAAGGCCGCGCCGACGAGATCCTCTGGCTGCCCCGGCTCGACGGCCAGCAGCTGGCGCCGCTCTACCCCGACGTATTGCGCCGGGCGCTGCTGATGCTGGGGGCGGAGCTGGAGGAATACGAAATCCACCAGCGCGGGCTGCTCTGGCAAATCAATCTGCACACTTCGGGCGACTATCACGGGCTGTGCCAGCGCTTGCGCGAGGCCCTGGCCGAACTCTGCGCGCAACAAGGGCTGCAAGCGCCGCAGCTGAGCTTCGGCCACTGGCAGGCACCGCCGCCACACGCGAAAAGACGCCGTCTGCTGATGCTGCAACTTCCCGAGGGACTGAAATGCGTGTACTGATTCTCGGCGCCCGGGCCCCGGCCTGCCTGGAGTGGGCCCGGGCCTTTAGCCAAGCCGGCTGGACGGTGACCGTGGCCGATTCCCTGGCCCAGCCCCTGAGCCGCTTCAGCCGCGCCGCCGAGCACTTCGTGCGCCTGCCGGAACCCCGCCACGACCCGGATGCCTGGATCGAAGCCCTGGCCGGGGTCATCCGCCAACAGGCCATCGACCTGCTGCTGCCGACCTGTGAAGAGGTGTTCTACCTGGCCCACGGCCTGGAGCGCCTGCGCCCGCTGTGCCGGGTGTTCACCAGCGACTTCGAGCTGCTGCACCGCCTGCATCACAAGGGCGATTTCGCTGCCATGACCCAGGGCTGGGACGTGGCCGCGCCGCCGACTCAGGTGCTGCATGACCCGGCCGCGCTGCAAGCGCTGGCGGCGGAGCACGACGCCCTGGTATTCAAGCCGGCCTATTCGCGCTTCGCCTCCCAGACCCTGATCCGCCCGAGCCCGGCGCAACTGGCAAAAGTCCGGCCCAGTAGCGATGCGCCCTGGGTGGCCCAGCGTTTTGTCCCCGGCCAGGAGTACTGCAGCTTCAGCGTGCTGGTGGACGGCCAGTTGCGCGCCCACAGCAGCTATCAGCCGCGCTACCGGGTTGGGCGCGGCTCGGGGATCTACTTCCACAGCTGCGCCCCGGCGCCGATCCGTGCGTTTCTGGAGCAGTTCGGCCGGGCCACCGGCTACACCGGGCAAGTGGGTTTTGACTTCATCGAGGACCGCCAGGGCCGCTTCCATGTCCTGGAGTGCAACCCCAGGGCCACCAGCGGCGTGCACCTGTTCGACGACCAGCGCGTGCAGTTGGTAGCGGCGCTGGGCAGCGAAGCCGACGCAGCGCTGGAGGCGACCCTGGAACCCCGGATGATCGCCCTGGCCATGCTGCTTCTGGCGGCGCCGCAACGGGCCTTGAGCCGCACGTTCTGGCACGACTACCGACAAGCCCGGGACGTGATCGTCCAGGACGGCGATCGCGGCCCGCTGACCGCCCAGCTGCTGAGCCTGAGCGAGATCATCGGCCGCGCCCTGACCCGCCGTTGCGGGCTGCTGGCCGCCTCCACCGCCGATATCGAATGGAACGGCCAGCCCCTGGGAGCACCGCGCCCATGAAGCTGTTGCTGCCCGAGCAACTGGCCCTTGAGCCCCCGAGCATTGGCGACAGCCATGCCCGGCAGTACGTGCGCACCTGCGCCGGCGGCGCGCTGATCGGCAATGTCAGCACCGCCCTGGCCCTGCTGGACACCGGCCGCCAGCAGTTCCCAGTGAGCGTCAACCACGGCCACGACCCTGTGGATAACTGCTACGTGGTCTCGCCGCAAACCGCCTACAGCGGCTATGCCCGGGAAGAACTGCAGCGCCTGAAACGGCCCTGGCTGGCCTGGCCCTTGAAGCTGCTGACCCAGGGCGTGGACCGGCTACTGAGCGCGGCCAAGGTCGACCGCCTGGTGCAGGTCAATAACTGGCTGCTGTCGACCAATCTCTACCCCGCCGACTGGGATGGTTCGGATTTGCCGGCGATCACCGAACTGCTGCGCCGGCAGTTTCCCGACCATGGCTTTGGCTTTCGCTCGCTCAACGACTTCAGCAACCTCGAACTGCGCAAGCGCCTGCAAGCCCTGGGCTACCTGGCGATTCCCAGCCGCCAGGTGTACCTGTTCGACGGCCGCGAGGGCGAAAATTCAGCCTTCCTGCGCCACCACAACACCCGCCTGGACGCCACCCTGCTGCGCCGCAGCCCGTATACGGTGGTGCCCGGCAACGAGCTGAACGAGGCCGACTTCCAGCGCATCGAGCAGCTGTACAACCTGCTGTACCTGGACAAATACAGCCGCCTGAACCCCCACTACAGCGCCCACTGGCTGCAACGCGGGCAGGCCGAAGGCTGGCTGCAAGTGCGCGCCCTGCGCAACGCCGAAGGGCGCATTGACGGCGCCCTGGGCTGGTTCGCCAACAGCGCGCTGATCAGCACCCCCATCGTCGGCTACGACACCGCCCTGCCCCAGCGCGCCGGTCTGTACCGACAACTGACCAGGCTGTGCCTGCAAGAGGCGGTGAACCGTCGTCAGGTGCTCAACTTCAGCTCCGGCGCGGCCGCCTTCAAGCGCCTGCGCGGCGGCCAGCCCGAAATCGAATACAGCCTGATCCACGTCGCCCACCTGCCCTGGTCGCGGCGCCTGGTGTGGCAACTGATGGGCCTGCTGCTGCAACGGATCGGCGTACCGCTGATGAGGAAGCTCAAATTGTGAACAGTCACTCGGGCTGGTGGCCCGTCGCCCTGAGCCGGCAGCTGCAACGCCAACCTCTGGCCTGCACCCTGCACGGCGTGCCGCTGGTACTGTTTCGCGACGCCGACGGCGCCGCCGCCGTGCTGCCGGACCGCTGCCCCCACCGCTTTGCGCCACTGAGCGCCGGGCGGGTGCGCGACGGGCAGCTCCAGTGCCCCTACCACGGCTGGCGCTTCGACCCCCAGGGCCGTTGTACTCAGCTGCCCGGCCAGGAGCAGCAGCGGTGCAGCCAGCCCTTGTTGCAACCGCTGCACAGCTGCGAAGCCCAGGGGCTGGTCTGGGCCAGCCTCGCCAGCGAGCGGCCGAATGCCCCACCGGTGGCCGCCGCCGAGCAGGCCCAGGCCCTGGATGTGTTCTGGATCAGCGACCGGGTGCAGTGCAGCTTGCAGGACGCTGCGGAGAACTTCCTCGACGGCTTCCACACCCATTTCGTGCACGCCGGCTGGATCCGCCACGACCGCCAGCGCCAGCGGATTCGTGCCTGGGTGCATCAGCTCGAAGACGGGGTCGAAGCGCAGTACAGCGAAGAAGGCACCCAATCCGGGCTGATATCGCGGCTGTTCGAAGGCGAACGCGGCCTCAGCATGGGGCGCTTTCGCCTGCCGGGGTTGGCGGAAATCGAATACCGCGACCGTCAGGGCCGGCTCAACCTGCTGGTCAGCGCCTGGCTGACCCCGACTGCCGAGGGCGAACTGCGCCTGTTCGCCCGCATCGCCACGGCCCGCGGCCGCTTGCCGGGCTGGCTCAAGCGCGCTGTGCTGCAGCCCTTGTTCAAGGTGATCCTCAAACAGGACCGGCAGATCCTGGAAAAAGTCAGCGCCAACCAGCAGCGCTTCGCCCAGGTGCCGCTGCGCTGGCACCGGCCCACGCCTCTGGACAGCTCGCTGGATCTGCTGGGGCCGTGGATCCGACAATTACTGGAACAAGGTGAACTGAAGGACTTCCAAGAGTGCCGAGAGGAATTCTGGCTGTAATCCCGTAGGAGCCGAATTGCCAGCGAACAGGCCCTCAAGACCGGCGCCGCTCAAACGGGCCCCTTCGCTGGCAAGCCAGCTCCTACGGCTTGGCAGCGTTATCAAAGAGATGATGCGGGCCTCTGTTCGCGGGGTTTTGCGGGGCCTCGCAAGAACCGATTCAGCCCCCCGTACAGCCTGCCGTTCCTCGGCTCGACGCGCTACATGCAGACGGCGAGCCCGCGCACCGGTATAGTGCGCCCCCTCTTCACGTGGACAGCCGTCGGTAACGAGGCTCAAACCCACGGGAAACCCGAACTAATAACAACCCGCGAATAGAGAACCGGGACGAACAATCGCCCCACCGCTTTGCCGTGCGTGCAATCAGCGGTGTAACAGAATGTTTCCGTCCGCTCTGCTTTTGCCTACACAAAAAACAGCGAGGAATAATCCATGCTCGAAGTCATCAACGACTTCCTCTCAGGGAAAGTGCTGATCGTGCTCATTGTCGGGCTCGGCAGCTACTTCACGATCCGCTCGCGTTTCGTTCAATTGCGCCACTTCCTCCACATGTTCGCGGTGTTCCGCGACAGCCTGAAAAGCAGCGGCGGCCAGCTCAGCTCGTTCCAGGCGCTGATGCTCAGCCTCGCCGGCCGGGTCGGCGCGGGCAACATTGCAGGCGTCGGCATCGCCGTGACCCTGGGTGGCCCGGGCGCGGTGTTCTGGATGTGGGTGACCGCGCTGGTCGGCATGTCCAGCAGCTTCTTCGAATGCACCCTGGCCCAGGTCTACAAGCGCGCCGACGGCGACGGCCTGTACCGCGGCGGCCCGGCCTACTACATCCAGCACGGCCTGAAGCGCAAAGGCATGGCGGTGGTGTTCTCCATCCTGCTGCTGGTCACCTACGGCTTCGCCTTCATCGGCCTGCAGTCCTACACCGTGACGCACTCGCTGCAGGATGCCTTTGCCTTCGACCCAAGCCACACCGGCATCGTCCTGGCGGTGCTGCTGGCCATTACCTTCATCGGCGGCATCAAGCGCATCGCCGCAGTGTCCGACCTGCTGGTCCCGATCAAGACCCTGGCCTACATCGCCGTGACCCTGTACGTGATCGGCACCCAGATCGAACAAGTGCCGGCCATGCTGGAGACCATCATCAAGAGCGCCTTCGGCCTCGACCCGGCCTTCGGCGGCCTGCTCGGCAGCGCCATCGTCATGGGCGTGAAGCGTGGCGTGTTCGCCAACGAAGCGGGCCTGGGCAGTGCGCCCAACGTCGCTGCCGTGGCCGCCGTGAAGCACCCGGGCGCCCAGGGCGTGGTCCAGGCCTTCAGCGTGTTCCTCGACACCTTCGTGATCTGCACCTGCACCGCGCTGCTGATCCTGCTGTCGGGCTTCTACACCCCGGGCTTCGAAGGCGACGGCATTGTCCTGACCCAGAACTCGCTGGCCGCCGTGGTCGGTGACTGGGGTCGCCTGTTCGTCAGCGTCGCGCTGTCGCTGTTCGTCTTCACCTGCATCCTCTACAACTACTACCTGGGCGAGAACAGCCTGCAGTTCCTCACCCGCAACCGCACCGTGCTGATGCTGTTCCGCGGCCTGGTGCTGGCGCTGGTGGTATGGGGTTCGATGCAGGACCTTTCGACCGTGTTCGCCTTCGCCGACATCACCATGACCTGCCTGGCCTTCGTCAACCTGGTGGCCCTGGCCATGCTGTTCAAGGTCGGCCTGCGCGTGATGCGCGACTACGACGAGCAGCGCCGCGCCGGCGTCGCCCAGCCGGTGTTCGACTCGCGCAAGTTCGCCGATCTGGACCTGGACCTGAAGGCCTGGCCCGCCGAACCCTCGGCCACCGCCGAGGCCGAGCCGCAAGGCGTGCCCGCAGCGCAACGCTGACGGGTGAACGACGGGCGCATCCTCTGCACCCGTCGGTTACAGTGCGATAAATGTGCGAGCGGGCTTGCCCGCTCCCACAGGTACTCACCGTTTCGGAGAATCCCATGACCCCTTCGACCTACCCTGGCGCCCAGCACGTCATGGTGCTCTACACCGGCGGCACCATCGGCATGCAGGCCAGCGCCGACGGCCTGGCCCCGGCCTCGGGTTTCGACGTGCGCATGCGCGCCTACCTCGACAGCCAGCCCGGACTGGTGCTGCCGGCCTGGCGCTTTCGCGAGATGGCGCCGCTGATCGACAGCGCCAACATGACCCCCGACTACTGGCAGCGCCTGCGTGAAGCGGTGGTCGAAGCCGTGGACCAGGGCTGCGACAGCGTGCTGATCCTCCATGGCACCGATACCCTGGCCTACAGCGCCGCCGCCATGAGCTTCCAGTTGCTGGGCCTGCCGGCGCCCGTGGTGTTCACCGGCTCGATGCTGCCGGCCGGCGTGCCCGACAGCGATGCCTGGGAAAACCTCAGCGGCGCCCTGTCAGCCCTGGGCCAGGGCCTGGCCCCGGGGGTGCACCTGTACTTCCACGGCGAGCTGCTGGCACCGACCCGCTGCGCGAAAATCCGCAGCTTCGGCCGTCACCCGTTCGCCGCCCTGAAGCGCAATGGCGGCGGCGCCAGGGCCGAGGCGATTCCCGCCGGGCTGGATTACCGCCAAGCCAGGCAACTGGCCAAGGTCGGCGTGCTGCCCCTGTTCCCCGGCATCGGCGCCGAGCTGCTGGACGGCGTGCTCGACAGCGGCATCCAGGCCCTGGTCCTGGAATGCTTCGGCAGTGGCACCGGGCCCAGCGACAACCCGGCGTTCCTCGCCAGCCTCAAGCGCGCACAGCAGCAAGGCATCGTCGTGCTGGCCGTGACCCAGTGCCATGAAGGGGGGGTGGAGCTGGATATCTACGAAGCCGGCAGCCGCCTGCGCGGCGTGGGCGTGCTGTCCGGTGGCGGCATGACCCGTGAAGCGGCGTTCGGCAAGCTCAATGCGCTGCTCGGCGCCGGGCTGGAAACCGCCGAAGTGCGGCGCCTGGTGGAACTCGACCTGTGTGGCGAGTTGAGCTGAAGCTCGGGAGCCGGTAGCTACTGCAGTAGCCGCCGGCTCGACGACGAACAGCGGGGGCGGCCAGGTTACTTCTTGACCGAATAATCCTGGCCCCAGACCCGCACCGAACTCGAGCTCTCGATCGGCCCTTCAAACACGAACTTCTGCCGCACTGCTGCCTTGGCCGGGATGGTGACTTCGTCCGGGTTTTCGAGGCTGACAGTCAGGTTGTTGGCGTAACCGTCCTGGTCGATCGCCAGCAGGGCGCCGGTCTGCTTGAGGTTGATCAGCCGCAACTGGCTGTCGCTGCTGTTCTTGAAACCCAGGGTGACGTTGAAGCTGTCGCCGACGGCTTCGGTCTTCAATACCTGGACCTCGACGCGGCCTTTCATTTGCTCACGGGAGGAAATGATCGACGCACCGTCGACGCCTTGCGCCGATTGGCGACCATCGAGCACACCTTCGCTGACGCCGCCCAAGAGGTTCTTGCCTGCCGAGATGGCTGACGAGACGGCTGACTTGGCAGAGTCCTTGATGGTGCTTTCGCTGCCTGGCTCAGCCTCGGCCAGGCACAGCGAACTCAGGAGCAAGCCGGACACCAGAAGCAGGGAACGCGCAGGAATGAGGGTCATACATAGTCCTTTATCGGGGTTGCTGCACCGCCACCTCAGGCGGTGAATGGCAGGCAGGTTGCACCAATCGATGCGCCAAGTCACTAGCCACACAACGCCGGGAATGCCGCATGTCGCTGGCCGGCAAACCGCAGGCCTGATCGCGGGCGGCATGCAACTTGCTCCGGTTAAGGGTCTTTCCCAGGCTGGAATCTGCGCATGCTGCACTCGCACCTCACCACCCTCAATGCGGTTTCCCTGATCCTCAATACCTTCAAGGACCAGGGCCAGGCCGGCGGCGCGCTGTTGGCCGGCAGCGGTATAAACCCCGCCGACCTGAGCCGCGCCGACACTCGCATCACCACCAACCAGGAAATGCTGGTGTGCGCCAACGCCGTGGCCTTGCAACGGGACATCGGCCTGGAACTGGGCCGGCGCATGCACGTTTCCTCCTACGGCATGCTCGGCTATGCCCTGCTCACCAGTGCCACCTTAGGTGACGCTTTGCGCCTGGCGCTGCGCTATCCGGCGCTGATGGGAACACTTTTCGAACTGAGCCTGGAAACCGACGGTTCGCGCATCTGGCTGACCGCCGCCGACTACCGCGAAAGCCCGGCCCTGGCCGCGTTCAATACCGAGTTCTGCCTGGTGTCGCTGAAGGTCATCTGCGACGACCTGCTGGGCCACGCCCTGCCGCTACTGGGCGCACGCTTCGACTACCCGGCCCCGGACTATCAGCAACGCTACCGCGAGCCTTTCGACTGCCCGCTGCAATTCAACGCCAGCAGCAACGCCTTCGCCTTCGACCAGCGCTGGCTGGACCAACCCCTGCCCCTGGCGGACGTGATCACCCACCAGGCCATGGCCGAACGCTGCCGCAAGCAGAACACCGAGTTCACCGGGCGCCAGGCCTGGCTGGGGCGCATCCGCCAGTTGCTGGCGGCGCAGCTGGACGCCGCACCGGGCCTGGAGGGGCTGGCGGAACAGATGAACTGCTCGGCCCGGACCCTGCGCCGCCACCTGCGGGACCTGGGGTGCAGCTATCAGGAACTGCTGGACGAGCTGCGCTTCGAGCGCGCCAAGCAGATGCTCTGCGAAGACCAGATGCCCATCTACCGCATCGCCGAGGCCCTGGGCTTCAGCGAAACCGCGAGCTTTCGCCATGCTTTCATCCGCTGGAGCGGCGTGGCGCCGAGCCAGTTCCGGCCCTGACAAAAACCCCGACACAACGCTGGCGATTGCATTACATTGCCGACCTTTCTACCGGCAAGGGACTGCACGCTTGAACCTATTCACAGACGCCATCGGCATTCGCAGGCTTTGCCTGGCACTGGTGCTGCTGGCTGGCGTCCCTGTCGCCCAGGCGTTCGACCTGTCCAAGATCAAATGGTGGGAGATGTCCCGCAGCTTTGTCCTGGATGAGCCGGAAACCGCCATCCTGCAGATCAAGCCGTTCCCCCTGCCCGGCCTTGCGCAAGTGCCGGCGCGGATCGTCCTCAGCCAATACCGTGGGCTGTTCTATCTCAATGCCTACCAGGACCTGGATTACCAGCAGCGGATCTACAAGTCCGCGCCCCTGCCGCTGCTCAGCCCCGAGGACCTGCGCAACTGCGTGTCGCCGGACAACCCGATCCAGGTCTCGGACAACTGGCCACCGAGCAACACCCTGGACACCGGCATCACCCTGACGCCGCTGGGTTTCGACTGTTCGGTGCCCCCGCAGTGGCAACTCAGCCTGCGCTACCTGCTGATCGACCAGCGCGATCCCCAACACCCGCTGCTGGCCATCAGTCACCGCCAGGACATGACCCAGATGGACTTCACCCCGTTGCAACCCATCAGCGTCGAGACCGGGCAACAATGGTTGCAGGCCTTGCAAAAGTTTCCGCCGTGGTTCCGCGCCTTCGACAGCGGTAGCGGGCCGATCACCCTCAATGCCTACACGCCACCGGCCACGGCGGACAGCGTGTGGAAGCAGTTTCGTGCACTGCATGAACAACTGCGCACAGCCAAGGACAAGGGGCCGGGCATCCGCCAGGTGGAAGACTTCTTCGCCCTCCATGACTATCGCAGCATCGCCATCGACCACAGCGAATACCCGGGCCTGCTCAATGACATCGCCTACTGGACCAGCGAGGCCGGTCAGTTGAACACCGCCCGGAACTGGCTGTTGGAAGTGCTGCGCCGGGATCTGGGCCGCATGCCGACCTACCTCAACCTGGCCGACCTGGACTGGGCCCTGTTCGAGCAACGGCCGTTGGACAACATCCACCAGGGCCGGGCCATCGAGGGTTATCGGCTGTACTGCGGCATGCGCCTGCAACGCCAGATGAGCGTGCCGCCGCGGGTGCTCAAGCGCCTGGGCCTGGAGTCCGCCAACCCGCAGGCGTGCCAGGGCTTCTGGCCGCTGGTGGCCGCCGCGGATGCCGGCGACGAGGCAGAGGTAAGGCGTTTGCTGGCCAGTGGCGTCAGCGGCGAGGTCATGGCCGAGGACGGCCGCAGTGCCCTGCTGCACGCTCTGGATGCGCCGCACCTGGAGATCGCCCGACTGCTGCTGGCCCACGGCGCCCACACCAGCGGCCAGTACCAGTGGAGCACCCTGGCCATGCTGGCCATGCAACGTGACCTCAAGGACAGCCCCGACCTGAACCAGGGCGGGCGCCTGAAATTTCTCCTGCAAGCCGGCGTCGCCATCGACGAGCCGAACAGTCGCGGGCAGACACCGCTGATGAAGCTGGCCGAGCAGGAACGCAACCTCCAGGGCTTCACCTGGTTGCTGCAGCACCCGCAGAACCTCGACCTGCGTACCGTCGACGACGGTGAAACCGCGCTGTACCGCGCCTTCTGGGGCAACAACTACCCGGCCATGAAACTCCTGATAGAGGCCGGCGCCGATCTGAACCTGAGCTATGGCCGCGGCACCTGCGGCAACGAGCCCATGGGCCAGAGCCTGCTGATGCTCGTTGCCGACAAGATTTCCCCGGACCAGCACTCCCCCATCGTGAGCATGCAGGACACCCTGGACATGTTCACCCTACTGCTGGAAAAGGGCGCCGACCCCAACGTCGGCCAGCGCTGCGAGAAAAAGGGCCGGACCCTGCTACTGGAGATCATCGCCCGGAAAAAACGCGACGACATGCTCAAGGTGCTGCAAGGCTTTGCGCCGCCACCGCCGGCGACGGCGTTTCGTCCTTGAGGCGTGGCGCCGAACCCGCTGCGCCCCTGAAACAAAGCCCGGCACAACGGCGCCGATTGCATTACATTGCCGGGCTTTCTACCGGCAAGGGACTGCACACGTGAACCTATTGACCGCCATCGCCCGGCGCATCGGCATTCGCGGGCTTGGCCTGGCGCTGGCACTGCTGGTTGCCACCCCCGTGGCCCAGGCCTTCGACCTGGACCTGGCCTGGTTCAAATGGTCGGGAATGCGCCGCACCTTCGTCCTCGACTACCCGGAAACCGCCACCCTGGAGCTCAAGCCGTTCCCCCTGCCGGGCCTGGCGCGAATGCCGCTGCGGATTGTCCTGAGCCAGTACCGCGGGCTGTTCTACTTCAATGCCTATCAGGACCTGCAGTACCGGCAGCGGGTCTACAAGTCGCCGCCGATGGCCCTGTTCAGCCCTGAAGAGCTGCGGGCCTGTGTGTCCCCGGGCGATGACATCCAGGTCAACGACATCTGGCCCACGAGCAACAGCCTGGTCCCCGGCATCACCCTGACGCCCCTGAGCTTCCAGTGCAAGGAGCCATCCGAGTGGCAACTTAGCGGGCGCTACCTGCTGATCGACCAGCGCGATCCGCAACATCCGCTGCTGGCCATCAGTCACCGCCAGGACCTTGGCCAGATGGAATTCACCCCGTTGCAACCCATCAGCGAGGAAACCGGGCAGCAGTGGTTGCAGGCCCTGGAGACATTCCCGCCGTGGTTCCGCCCCTTCACCCAAGGCAGCGGGCCGATCACCGTCAATGCCTTTGTGCCTGCGCCAGCCTCGACGCCGGACAGCCTGTGGAAAGAGTTCCGCGCGCTGCACGAACAACTGCGCACGGCCAAGGACAAACTGCCGGGCATCCGCGAAGTGGAAGACTTCTTCGTCACCCATGACTTTCGCAGCATCGCCACCGAGCGCCGTGAATACGCCGGCCTGCTCAACGACATCGCCTACTGGACCAGCGAAGCCGGGCAGCTGAGAACCGCCCGCCCCTGGCTCAAGGAAGTGCTGCGCCGTGACCCCGGGCGCATGCCGACCTACCTCAACCTGGCGGACCTGGACTGGGCGATCTACCAACAACGCACGCAGGACAACATCCACCAGGGCCGGGCCATAGAAGGTTATCGGGTGTATTGCGGCCTGCGCCTGAAGCGCCAGATGAGCATCCCGCCCCGGGTGCTGCAGCGCTTGGGCCTGAACGCCGCCAACCCCCGGGACTGCCAGGCCTTCTGGCCGCTGGTGGACGCGGTGGATGCCGGCGACCTGAGCGAAGTGCAGCGCCTGCTGGCCAGTGGCATCAGCGGCGAGGTCATGGCCGACGATGGCCGCAGCGCCTTGTTGCACGCCCTGGACGCACCGCACCTGGACATCGCCCGGCTGCTGCTGGAGCACGGCGCCCACACCAGCGGCCTGTACAACTGGACCACCCTGGCGACCCTGGCCATGCGCCGCGACCTGGGCGACAGCCCCGACCTGAGCCAGGGCGGACGCCTGAAGTTCCTCATCGAGGCTGGCGTGGCCATCGACGAACCCGACAGCCAGGGCGTGACGCCACTGATGCAGATGGCCGAGAACAAGCGCAGCCTGCAAGGCTTCAGCTGGCTGCTGCAGTACCCGCAGAACCTCGACCTGCGCAACAAGAATGACGGCGAAACCGCACTGTACCGTGCCTTCTCGGGCAACAACTACGTGGCCATGAAGCAGTTGATAGCGGCCGGCGCCAACCTCAACCTGAGCTACGGCCGTGCCGTTTGCAACAACCAGCCCGTCGGCGAAAGCCTGCTGACCCTGGTCGCCGACAAGACCTCCGCCGACGCCCAGTCGCCCTCCGTCAGCCAGCAGGACACCCTGGAGATGTTCACCCTGCTGCTGGAGAAAGGCGCCGACCCGAATGTCGGCCAGCACTGCGAGAAAAAGGGCTACGCAATATTGCTGGAAGCCATTGCCCGGAAAAAACGCGAGGACATGCTCAAGGTCCTGCAGCGCTACGCCCCTACCCCGCCTGCCAGCTGAAACCGGATGGCGCCCCGCAACGGGGCGCCATGCCTCTTTAAGGGGCGAATTTCGGTCAAACACTTTGGCCACATCAATCCCCTTTTGGCCGCTCCTGCCGTTCTCCCAAACCCCGCGCCCCGCAAGACTGTGCTCCACCGAATCAGCCTGCGGAGAACAAGAAAATGCTGACGATCTACTCGGACGATCACCACCTGCACCACGGCCGTTGCGAACTCATCGACGGGCAACTGATGCCCTGCTTCGAAATGCCTTCCCGGGCCGACCACGTGCTGGATCGGGTGAAACATCAAAACCTGGGGCCGGTAGAGGCACCCAAGGACTTCGGCCTGGAGCCTATCGAGCGCATCCACAGCCGGGCCTACCTGGACTTCTTCAAGGGCGCCTGGGCGCGCTGGGCGGCACAGGGCATCGACGGCGACCTGCTGCCCTACACCTGGCCGGCGCGTACCTTGCGCAGCGTGATTCCCACCAGCCTCCACGGCCAGCTCGGCTACTACAGCTTCGACGGCGGCGCGCCGATCACCGCCGGCACCTGGCAGGCGGCCTATAGCGCGGCGCAGGTGGCGCTGACCGCCCAGGCCCATATCCAGAATGGCGCCCACAGTGCCTTCGCCCTGTGCCGGCCACCGGGACACCACGCCGCCGGCGACCTGATGGGCGGCTACTGCTACCTGAACAACGCCGCCATTGCTGCCCAGGCGTTCCTCGATCAGGGCCACAGGAAGGTCGCGATCCTCGACGTCGACTACCACCACGGCAACGGCACCCAGTCGATCTTCTATGAGCGCAGCGACGTGCTCTTCACCTCGATCCACGGCCACCCGGAAGCCGAGTTCCCGTTCTTCCTGGGCTATGCCGACGAATGCGGCGAAGGCGCCGGGGAAGGCTTCAACTTCAACTACCCACTGGCCGCCGGTAGCGGCTGGGATGCGTGGAGCGCGGCCCTGGAACAGGCCTGCAACGAAATCCAGCGCTATGACGCCGACATCATCGTGGTGTCCCTGGGCGTGGACACCTTCAAGGACGACCCGATCTCGCAATTCAAACTCGACAGCCCGGACTACCTGGCCATGGGCAAGCGCATCGCCGCCCTCGGCAAGCCGACGCTGTTCGTCATGGAAGGCGGTTATGCGGTAGAGGAAATCGGCATCAACGCCGTCAACGTTCTCGAAGGCTTCCAAAGCGCCCAGTGAGGGATTCGCATCATGCAAAGACTCAAACGCTTAATGATCCCCGCCCTGTGCGCCAGCCTGCTGGGGACCGCCGCCCACGCCGAAGAACGCACCCTGCGGGTGTACAACTGGTTCGACTACATCACCCCCAAGGCCCTGGAAGACTTCAAGGCCCAGAACAGCCAGGTGAAGCTGGTCTACGACATCTTCGACACCAACGAAGCCCTGGAGGCCAAGCTGCTCACCGGCAACTCCGGCTATGACGTGGTGGTGCCGTCTAACGTGTTCCTGGCCAAGCAGATCGAGGCCGGGGTGTTCCAGCCCCTGGACCGCAGCAAGCTGCCCAACTGGAACCACCTGGACCCCAAGCTGATGAAGCTGATCGAGGCCAACGACCCGGGCAACAAGTTCGCCGTGCCCTACATGTACGGCACCATCCTGATCGGCTTCAACCCGGACAAGGTCAAGGCCGCCCTCGGCGACAAGGCGCCGGTGGACAGCTGGGACCTGATCTTCAAGGAAGAGAACATCAGCAAGCTCAAGCAGTGCGGCGTGGCCCTGCTCGACTCGCCTTCGGAAATCCTGCCCCTGGCCCTGCAGCACCTGGGCCTGGACCCCAACAGCAAGAAGCCGGCGGACTACGAGAAGGCTGAAGAGCTGCTGATGAAGATCCGGCCGTACATCACCTACTTCCACTCGTCCAAGTACATGGCCGACATCGCCAATGGCGATATCTGCGTGGCCGTGGGCTATTCGGGGAGCTTCTCCCAGGCCGCCAACCGCGCCAAAGAAGCCAAGAACGGCGTGACCGTGGACATGCGTCTGCCCAAGGAAGGCGCGCCGATCTGGTTCGACATGCTGGCGCTCCCCAAGGGCGCGAAGAACCCGGAAGATGCCTACACCTTCATCAACTACCTGCTGCAACCCCAGGTGATTGCCCCGGTCAGCGACTTTGTCGGTTATCCCAACCCGAACAAGGACGCGACCGGACTGGTAGACCCTTCGATCCGCAACAACCCCAACCTGTATCCGACAGAAGCGGCCATGAGCACCCTGTACACGCTGCAGCCGTTGCCCCGTGATGCAGAGCGGGCGCGGACCCGGGCCTGGACCAAGATCAAGTCCGGGACCTGATCCGGCGCAAGCACACGGGCGGTGTTCTGGTGGGCGGCGACCGACGAGGACGCGGCGGGTGATAGACCGCGTCGCCGCTGTTCGCCGGCAAGCCGGCTCCTACACAGTGGCGTTTAGCAGCCGGTGAGGCCTTGGGGGCTGCGTTCTTCGGCGAAGAACCAGGGCCGCAGGCGCACGCCCACGCCGTTGCCGATGAAGGCCGCCACCAGCCACAGCCAGCCATGCAGGCTGCCGGAGGCGATGCCGCTGAAGTAGGCGCCGATGTTGCAGCCATAGGCCAGGCGCGAACCGTAGCCCAGCAGCAGGCCGCCGATTACCGCCGCTACCAGGGAACGGGTGGGGATTCTCAGGTTGGGGGCAAAACGTCCCGCCAACCCTGCCGCCAGCAAGGCACCCAGGACGATGCCGATGTCCATGACACTGGTGATGTCCTGCCACACCGGTGCCGCCAGCGCCTTGGCATTCGCCGCGCCCTGCCAGAACACCCAGCTGCCTACGTCCACCCCCAGCCCGCTGGCGACCTTGGCGCCCCACAGGGCGAACGCCGAGGTAATGCCCCATGGGCGCCCCGCCAGGGCCAGGGTGGCGAAGTTCAGCAGAGCCAGGGCTACCGCGCCCCAGACCAGCGGCCAGGGGCCGCGCAGCAGCCGGCGCCAGCCCTGGTGCTCGCTGGTGACCGGAGCTTCAAGGCTGCCATGACGGCGCTTTTCCAGGGTCAGGGTGAGCACCGCGATCAGCGCGAACAGGCACAGGCTCAGGCCCAGCGCCGGGCCTACACCAAAACTCTGGACGATAGAGATTGGCGGCAGCGACGGCAGCGCAAACCACCAGTCGACGTGATGGGTGGCGATCAGCGAACCGCAAATGAAGAACGCCAGGGTCACCAGCATCCGCGCATTGCCGCCGCCAACGGTGAACAGGGTGCCCGAGGCGCAACCGCCGCCCAACTGCATGCCGATGCCGAAGATGAAGGCACCGAAGATCACCGAGACGCCGGCCGGCGCCACCAGCCCCACCACCGGCTGGCCGAACAGGCTGCCCGCCCCCAGCGCGGGGAAGAACAGCAGCACCGCCAGGGCCAGCATGACCATTTGCGCTCGCAGGCCGGCGCCACGCCGGTCGCGGATGAACACCCGCCAGGCCGAGGTGAAGCCGAAGGCCGCGTGGTACAGGGTCAGCCCCAGGGCAGCGCCCAGCAGCAACAGCAGCACCTGGCGGGCACCCACCTGGGCTTGCAGGAACAGAGCACCGGCCACCAGCAGCAGCAAGGCGAACAGCGGGGCGCCGAACTTGCGTTCAGGCGCCAGGGAGAGGGTCTGGCTCATGGGGGTTCTCGCGCGGGAAATGCTCGCGAGTATACCGCTTCAGGCCCGCCAGGCCTGGCGCAAACGGCTTACCGCAGCCTGTATATCGGCTTCCGGCACAGCCGCGAAGCCCAGCACCAGCCCGGCCCGCTGGTCCTCGGGCAAGGTGGTTTGCGGCAGCCAATAGCTGCTCAGGCCGGCGACCTCGACCTCCACACTGGCGGCCTGGGCCAGCAGTTCCTGCTCCCGCGCCAGGCTGTCGACCCGCACCGTCAGGTGCAGCCCCGCCGCCACGCCGGGCAGTGGCCCGACGCCGCCGATCGCCTGCGGCCAGGCCGCCAGCAAGGTGTTGCGCCGGCTCAGGGCCGCCCGGCGCATGCGCCGGATATGCCGCTGGAAGTGCCCGGCGGCCATGAACTCGGCCATCACCGCCTGGGTACTGACCTCGGAATGGCGCACGTCCACCGCCCGGCGCTGGGCGAAGGCCTGGACCAGGGTCGGCGGCAGCACCAGGTAGCCCAGGCGCAGGGCCGGAAAGGCGACCTTGCCGAAGGTCCCGACGTAGATCACCCGGCCCTGGCGGTCCAACGCCGCCAGGGGGGCCAGGGGCGCACCGCTGTAGCGGTACTCGCCGTCGTAGTCGTCCTCGATGATCCAGCCCTGGCTGCGTTCGGCCCAGGCCAGCAGCTCCAGGCGCCGGGCCAGGCTCATGATCACCCCGGTGGGGTACTGGTGGGACGGCGTGACATAGGCCAGGCAGCAGCTGTCCAGCTGCTCCAGCTGGCGGCAGTCGATGCCCTCCTGGTCCACCGCCACGCCCTGCAACTGCGCACCCGCCAGGGCGAAGGCATGCCCCGCGGCGCGGTAGCCGGGGTTTTCCACAGCCACCTTGTCGCCTGGCTCCACCAGCAGCTGTGCACAAAGGCTGATGCCCTGCTGCGCGCCACTGGTGATCACAATTTGTTCAGCCGTGCAGTTCAGGCCCCGAGCGCTGCGCAGGTAGGCGGCGATCAGGCTGCGCAGCCGCGGATCGCCCGCCGAGTCGCCGTAGCACAATTGCCCGAGGTCGGGCCTGCGCCAGAAAGCCGCATTCAGCTTGGCCCAGACCTCGAACGGGAACAGATCGAAGGCTGGCACACCAACCCGAAAAGCCCGTGGCGGCCCCTTGGGCGGGGTACTCAAATGATGGGTTTGCAGGCGCTGCCAGCCGCTGCTGTGGATAACTTTACTGGATAAATCACCAGCCATTTCTGCCTTTTTTGTGGATAAACCTGTGGGTAAGCCTGTTGAAAACCCTGTGGATACTTTTGTGGATAGTTTTTTGATCGGCAATCGGGTTTCCGGCAATTGCGCCACATAGGTGCCGTCACCGACCCGCCCTTCGATAAAACCCTCGGCGTACAGCTGGTCATAGGCCCGCACTACGCTGTTGCGGGAAATCCCCAGGGCGGCGGCCAGGTCGCGGCTGGCAGGCAGGCGCGTACCACTGGCCAGGCGCCCGTCCAGCACCCGCTGTCGCAAGGCCTGGTACAGCTGGCGACTGAGGCCCTGGCGGCGGTCCAGCTCGATGCCGGCCGGATTGAAGGACAACGGGGGTACGGCACTGTTCATCGAGGTTCACCTGGGCAATTGGACCCACAAAATAGACCAGAAATGGCTCTTACAACGAACCATTAGCCTGCCTAGGATGCAGCCACTCGCCAAGGATTTTTTTACATGTACCTACCCCGCGCTTTCGTCGATGAAGACCTCGCCCGCCTGCAGCAACTGATCCTGGGCAGCCGCCTGGCGACCCTGGTGACCTGGGGCGCCCTGGGCCTGCAGGCCAGCCACCTGCCCCTGCTGCTGGAGCCCGGACAGGGGGCCAATGGCACCCTCTACGGGCACCTGGCCAAGGCCAACCCGCAATGCGCCGAACTGGCCGCTGGCGCCGAGGCGCTGGTGATCTTCACGGGCGAGGATGCCTACGTCAGCCCCTCGTTCTATCCAAGCAAGGCCGAGCACGGCAAAGTGGTGCCGACCTGGAACTACGTGGCAGTGCACGCCTATGGCCAGCCTGAGGTATTCAGCGATCCGGAGCGGCTGCTCAAGGTGGTGGGGGGCCTGACCGAGCGTCACGAAGCCGGCCGCCCCCAACCCTGGCAAGTGACAGATGCCCCCGCCGACTACCTGGAGGGCATGCTCCGGGCAATCGTCGGCTTTGCCTTGCCGATCCAGCGGCTGGAAGGCAAGCGCAAGCTCAGCCAGAACCGCAGCGCCGAGGATATCGCCGGGGTGCGCGAAGGCCTCGCGGCCAGCGCCGACCTGCGCGACCAGCAACTGTCCCGATTGATGAGCTAGGTTTTCGTCCAGAACAATAAAGGAGCTTTCATGCGCCAGATCCAGATCCGCCCCGTTACCGCCGCCGACCACAGCGCCTGGCAGCCCCTGTGGCAGGCCTACCTGAGCTTCTACGAAACCGAACTGCCGGACGCCGTGACCCAAAGCACCTGGCAGCGTTTTCTCGATGCCGGCGAGCCGACCCACGCGGCCCTGGCCTGGGACGGCGAGCGCGCCGTGGGCCTGGTGCATTTCATCTACCACCGCTCCAACTGGAGCATCGAGAATTCCTGCTACCTGCAGGACCTGCTGGTGACCCCGGACCAGCGCGGCACCGGCGTCGGCCGCCAGCTGATCGAGTTCGTCTACACCCAGGCGAAACAGGACGGCTGCGCCAAGGTGCATTGGCTGACCCACGAAACCAATGCCACGGCCATCCAGCTGTATGAGCGTATTGCCGAGCGCCCGGGTTTCATCCAGTTCCGCAAACCCCTCTGAGTTGCCAAGGAGCCACTGCATGTCGATTTCACTCGCCGATTGGAAAGGCGTTCCCGCCCCTTCGGCCACCCTGCTTGAAGGGCGCTTCATCCGTTTGGAAAGGCTCGACCCGGCGCGCCATGGCGACGATCTGTTCCAGGTGCTGCAAGGCCCTGGCGCCGACCCCGTGCTGTGGAACTACCTGCCTTATGGCCCCTTCCCCGAGCGTGCGGCGTTCGATGCCTGGCTCGCTAACCACGCCGTCGCCAGCGACCCGTACTTCTTTACCGTGATCGACCGCGCCAGCGGCCAGGCCCAGGGCCTCATCAGCCTGATGTCCATCGTCCCGGCCCAGGGGCGTATCGAGATCGGCCATGTAACCTTCGGTGCACCGATGCAACGTTCGCCAAAGAGCACTGAAGCGGTGTACCTGCTGGCCAAGGAAGCCTTCGCCCTGGGTTACCGGCGCCTGGAATGGAAGTGCAACAACGCCAATGCCCGCTCGCGCTACGCCGCGGAACGTTTGGGTTTCAGCTTCGAGGGTGTGTTTCGCCAGCACATGGTGGCCAAGGGGCAGAACCGCGATACCGCGTGGTTCTCGATCCTGGATGGGGAATGGCCGGTGATTGCCAAGGGTTTCGAGCAATGGCTCAGCGATGAGAACCAGAGCGGCTCGGGGCAGCTCAAGTCGCTGGCGGAGTGTCGCGGGTAAGCGGGATTTTCGCCGGCAAGCCGGCTCCTACAGGCCTGTGTAGGAGCCGGCTTGCCGGCGAAGGACTCAACCGAGCTTCTGCGCCAACACCGCAATATGCTCCGGCCCAATGCCGCAGCAACCGCCCACATGGCTGGCACCGCGCTGGTGCCAGTCCGCCACCCATTGCAGATAACCCGGCGGGTCCAGGTCCTCGCGCAGCGGGCACAGGCCGTCGTTGGCGGTGGCATCCTCGGGCTGCGGCGGAAAGGCATTGGCATACACGCCAATGTGAATCTGCACGCCCAGGCGCTCGAAGGTCTCGCGAGCCACATCCACCGCAGCCCCAATCACTTCCGGCTGGCTGCAGTTGAACAGCAGGGTCTGCACCCCCAACTGCGCCGCCACGGCTGCCGCTTCGGCCACCGTCTCGCCGGAACGCAGGCGCGGCACTTCGTCGACCTCTTCGTCCTTCAGGGTGAAGGACAGCCAGAACGGCTTGCCGTCCTTGGGCAGGCCGGCGTGGATAGCCCGCGCTTCGACGATCGAGCTCTGGGTTTCCGCCAGCCACAGGTCGACATGGGGCGCCAGGCCCTTGACCAGCGGGCTGAGGATTTCCTCGACCCGCGCAGCGTCGAACAGGTCCGGGCGATAGGAACCGAACAGCGGCGGCAACGAACCCGCGACCCGCACCGGCTTGCCGGAGGCCTCTACTGCGCGGCGCGCCAGCTCACCGGCCAGAGCCGCCAGGGCTTGGCCTTCAGCGGCAAAACGTTCCTCGCCGATATGAAACGGCACCACCGCGTAGCTGTTGCTGGTGATCACGTTGGCACCGCTGTCGATATAGGCCGCGTGCACCGCCTCAACCGCCTGGGGCGCCTCGCTCAGCGCCAGGGCCGACCATTCAGGCTGCCGGAACGGCGCCCCGCGACGCTGCAGTTCACGCCCCATACCGCCATCGAGAATTACCGTATTGCCTGCGCCCATATGCTTTTTACTCATATGCTTATGAAAATAACTCACTACCGGAGTCGTTCTTATAACTATTAAATACGCACCATTCGGTTAATAACAACTCTTTTTCAGTCAGGATTCCGATGAATTTCAAACCGCTGCTGGCCCTCGGCCTGACCCTTCTCGCCGCCTCCTCCCAAGCCTTCGCCGGCGCCACCTTGGAACGTATCGAGCAGAAAAAGGAGCTGGTCGGGGTGCTGATGGAAAGCTACCCGCCCTTCTCCTTCCTCAACGAGCAGAACCAGCTGGACGGCTTCGACGTCGACGTGGCCAAGGCCGTGGCCGACAAGCTCGGGGTCAGGCTGCGCCTGGAAACCCCGTCCTGGGATGTGATCGCCGCCGGACGCTGGAGCGGGCGCTACGACATCTGCATCTGCTCCATGACCCCGAGCAAGGCCCGCGCCGAGGTCTTCGACTTCCCGGTGCAGTACTACGCCTCGCCGGCGGTGATCGTGGTCAACGCCAAGGATGAACGGATCCACGGCGCCCAGGACCTGAGCGACAAGAAGGTCGGCCTGACCGCCGCCTCCAGCTACGAGGGCTACCTGAACAAGAACCTGGTGATCGAAGGCGCCGAGGACACCCACCTGCAATACCCCTTCGAGAATGTGCAGATCGCCCCCTACGACACCGACAACGTGGCCTTCCAGGACCTCGGCCTGGGCCCGGGTGTACGCCTGGATGCGATCCTCACCAACCTGGTCACCGCCCAGCCGCGCCTAACCCAGGACTCGCGCTTCAAGCTGGCCGGCGAGCCGCTGTACGCCGAGCCCAACTCGGTGGCCATCGAGAAAGGCGATGCCCAGTGGAATGCCAAGGTGCGTGAAGTCTTCGCCCAGCTGAAGCAGGACGGCACCCTGAGCAAGCTGTCGCAGAAATGGATCGGCGCCGACATCAGCCAATGACCGCCTACACGCCACCGCCGCAGCCACCACAATCGGTGGCTGCACCGCTGCTCAAGCGCCTGCTGGGTTTTCGCAGCCGCCTGTACCTGACCTGGGCAGCGCTGCTGGTGCTGTTCGCCAGCTTCTTCCTGAGCTTCGACCTGAAGTTCTCGATCATCCTCGACAAGCTGCCGAACCTGCTGGGTCTGCACCTGTCCCCCAGCGGCTTTCTCCAGGGTGCGGCGCTGACCCTGTTCCTCTGCGCCTGCTCCATCGTCGCTTCGTCGCTGCTGGGCTTCATCACCGCCCTGGCACGCCTGTCCTCGAGCGCCGTGGCGTTCGGCATCGCCAGCTTCTACGCCTCGTTCTTTCGCGGCACTCCGCTGCTGATCCAGATCCTGCTGATCTACCTCGGCCTGCCACAATTAGGGGTGGTGCCGGGCGCCATTACCGCCGGGATCATCGCCCTGTCGCTGAACTACGGCGCCTACCTCAGCGAGATCTTCCGCGCCGGCATCCTCGGCGTGCCCCAAGGCCAGCGCCAGGCCGCCCTGGCCCTGGGCATGAGCGACAGCGTGATCTTCTGGCAGGTGACCCTGCCCCAGGCCATGCGCACCATCATCCCGCCGGCCACCAACCAGTTCATCTCGATGCTCAAGGACTCGTCGCTGATCTCGGTGATGGGGGTCTGGGAAGTGATGTTCCTGGCCCAGTCCTACGGCCGTTCCAGCTACCGCTACATCGAAATGCTCAGCACCGCGGCGCTGATCTACTGGCTGCTGTCCATCGGCCTGGAACTGATCCAGGCGCGGATGGAAAGGCATTACGGCAAGGGTTACGTTCAGCGCGGGTGAAGCTCAAGGGCGCAGGGAAACCACGCCCATCTGCAGGCCGAAAGGCTTGAACACCGCGTTCAGCGACTTGAGGGTCGGGTTGCCGTCGCCGTGTTCGATATGGATCAGGGTACGCAGGGAAATCCGGCACATCCTGGCGAACTGGCTCTGATGCAACCCGGTGACTTCAGTGCGCAGGCGCTTGACCGCATCACCAACCGACAAACGCCCAGCGGCCAGTTCCTGGCGGATGTTATCGATCAGCAGGCCGCGCTGTTCCAGGGTCGTAGTCATCGCAAACCCCACTCCTGCAGGCGTCGATCCAGGTCACGCAGGTAAATGCGCGGGTGATTCAGGGTGGCCTCGGGCAAGCCCCCGGCACTCAGCAGGTCCGGCAGGGCCCGTAGCCGTTCGGCATCTTCGCGCAGGCGCGTCAGCGCAGCATCGGGATCGATCAGCGGCTTGAGGCTGGCACACACCTGGCGCCAGTCGATATCACCCGCCACTTCCATCCGGCCGGGCCATTTGGTGCTGCGGGTAATGCCCTTGTCATCCATCACTCGCGGCGCCAGATCGTGGATCGGCGCCAACTGCACCTGGCCCTCGTGACGGATGATCCAGGTATTGCGCCCATGGTTGGCCGAGTTGCCAAGGAGCTTGTTGAGCAGGTCCCGACGCAGGTAGTCGGCCACCAGCTCCGGGATCGCCGAGGCCTGCCCGGCGGTTCGCCAGAGTTCGGCCAGCAGCCCCAGGACCTTGGTGTGCCGCATGCCCAGGCTCTGGCCGGGCAACCCCGCCAGGGAATAGATGGACTCCAGCGCCAGCCGTTCCACACCCTGCCCGTGCAGGCGACGATCAAAGCGTCGCATCCACAGGCTCGGCTGCCGCTCCTCTTCCAGGGCCAGGCCTTGGGCGGGAACCGTATCGATGCCCAGCTGCTGCAGCGCCCGGTAGTAGTGGAACTCGCTTCTGAGCATGTCGCAGTCATTTGGCGTCGCCTGCTCTG
This sequence comes from Pseudomonas sp. GW823-FHT02C05, assembly GCF_058797595.1. Lineage (NCBI taxonomy): Bacteria > Pseudomonadati > Pseudomonadota > Gammaproteobacteria > Pseudomonadales > Pseudomonadaceae > Pseudomonas > Pseudomonas sp. GW823-FHT02C05. The sequence goes on from NZ_JBXAJU010000004.1 coordinate 601,956, forward strand.
GCGGGCATTTCACCAGCCAGTGGCACGCCGCCAGCCTGTCTTCCAACAGCGCATCGGGGTACAGCAACCCGTCACGCCCCTGGGTCAGCAGCAGCTTCGTCGCCTCGCCAACGGCACCCGTGGCACCGCTCATTGCCGCTCCCTGTTCATGGGCGTATTCAAGAAAGCGGTTGTCGCGGGCGCTGACCTCGGCCCGGGAGAACCCCAGCAGCGGCCGTTCATTCATGGCGGCAAGGGACTCCTTGATCCGCAGATTGCCCATGGGGGCCGCGCTGGATCGGGCCAGCAGGAACAAGTCGGGGGCAATGCCGGCGGGGCGCGCGCCCACCGAGCGCTCGGCCAAAAAACGCTGCATGGTGAGCGTCGGCGCAATGTCATACAGGAACGCCGGGACGCCCGGACTGCGCAGCAGTTCCCAGGTCAGCGGCAGACGCACACTCACCGATCCCGCCAGCGGCGTGGCAAAGGCTTCCAGATTGCCTGCCAGGTACGACTGCTCATAACCCAGACGGCAAGGGCTGGTGAAGCCCTGCTCGGGATGCTCGAAAATCAGGGTCATCGCATCGCTCCACGTCCCGGCGCGATGGACCTGCAAAGTCAGCTGTAGCATTCATTACCTGCAATTTAATGCACTTTTGGTGCGTCATTACCTCTGCGAAATGCATTGTAATGCAGATACAGCCGATTTTTGCAGACAATAAGTGCACTAAAATGCACTCAGGCAAATCGTGGACAAAAAAAGGGAGGCCGTAGCCTCCCCGAGGTAAAGCGTTGCAGATGAAGGCCTGAACTCAGCCTTCGATCTCGATCAGGATCTCGCCCGGGTTGACCCGGTCGCCCTTGGCCACATGGATCGCCACGACCTTGCCGGCAACCGCTGCCTGGACTTCGGTCTCCATCTTCATGGCTTCGGTGATCAATACCGCCTGGCCGGCCTTGACCGTGTCGCCTTCCTTGACCAGCACATCGACGATGTTGCCCGGCATGGTGGTGCTGACATGGCCCGGGGCGCTCGCCTGCTTGCGCTTGCTGCCACCACCGCCGACGAATTCGTTGAGAGGTTCGAACACCACCTCTTCCGGCATGCCGTCGATGGACAGGTAGAAGTGGCGCTTGCCTTCGGCCTTGACCCCGACGCCGGTGATGTCGACGCGGTAGGTCTCGCCGTGGACGTCGATGACGAACTCGGTGGGCACGCCTTCACCGCCCGGCTTGCTCACGCCGCCCGCTTCAGGAATCGGCAGCAGCACTTCCGGAACCAGGGTGCCGGCCTCACGCTCTTCGAGGAACTTGCGTCCGATGTCCGGGAACATGGCGTAGGTCAGCACGTCTTCTTCGGAATGCGCCAGGGCGCCGATTTCGCCACGCAGCTTGGTCATTTCCGGCTTCAGCAGGTCGGCGGGACGTACATCGATCACCTCCTCGCTGCCGATGGCCTGGCGCCGCAGTTTCTCGTCGACTTCCCCCGGAGCCTTGCCGTAGCCGCCTTGCAGGTAGAGCTTCACTTCGTTGGTGATGGTCTTGTAGCGCTCGCCAGCCAGGACGTTGAAGAACGCCTGGGTACCGACGATCTGCGAAGTCGGGGTCACCAGCGGCGGGTAGCCCAGGTCGTGACGGACCCGTGGAATCTCGGCCAGCACTTCGTTCATGCGGTTCAGGGCGCCCTGCTCTTTGAGCTGGTTGGCCAGGTTGGAAATCATCCCGCCCGGCACCTGGTTGACCTGCACCCGGGTGTCCACGGCGGTGAATTCGCTTTCGAACTGGTGGTACTTCTTGCGCACGGCGTAGAAGTACAGGCCGATTTCCTGCAGCAGTTCCAGGTCCAGGCCAGTGTCGAACTCGCTGCCTTTGAGGGCTGCGACCATGGACTCGGTACCCGGGTGGCTGGTGCCCCAGGCGAAGCTGGAGATGGCGGTGTCGATATGGTCGGCGCCGTTCTCGATGGCCTTGAGTTGGCACATCGCAGCCAGGCCGGCGGTGTCATGGGAGTGGATGAACACCGGCAGCGACAGCTCGGCCTTCAGCGCCTTGACCAGCTCGCCGGTGGCGTAAGGGGTCAACAGGCCGGCCATGTCCTTGATCGCGATGGAGTCGCAGCCCATGGCTTCCATCTGCTTGCCCTGGGCCACGAAGGCCTCGATGGTGTGCACCGGGCTGGTGGTGTAGGCGATGGTGCCCTGGGCGTGCTTGCCGGCGGCTTTCACCGCTTCGATGGCGACCCGCAGGTTACGCACGTCGTTCATGGCGTCGAAGATGCGGAACACGTCGATGCCATTGACCGCCGCCTTGGCCACGAAGGCCTTGACCACGTCATCGCTGTAATGGCGGTAGCCCAGCAGGTTCTGGCCGCGCAGGAGCATCTGCAGGCGGGTGTTGGGCAGCGTGGCGCGCAGTTTGCGCAGGCGCTCCCAGGGGTCTTCCTTGAGGAAGCGCACGCAGGCATCGAAGGTGGCGCCGCCCCAGACTTCCAGGGACCAGTAGCCGACTTTGTCGAGCTTGTCGCAGATCGGCAGCATGTCGTCGGTGCGCATGCGGGTCGCCAGCAGCGATTGGTGGGCGTCGCGCAGGATGGTGTCGGTTACATGAATCTTCTTGGACATTGTTTTATTCCTCACAGGCCTGCGTGGGCGGCAATGGCGGCGGCGATGGCCAGGGCCAGCTCTTCGGGTTTGCGCTTGATCGAGTAGTTGGTCAGTTCCGGGTGGCTCTCAACGAAGCTGGTGTTGAACTGACCGCTGCGGAATTCCGGGTTACGCAGGATTTCCTGGTAATAGGCGGCGGTGGTCTTGACCCCTTGCAGGCGCATGTCGTCCAGGGCGCGCAGGCCACGGTCCATCGCTTCTTCCCAGGTCAGGGCCCAGACCACGAGTTTCAGGCACATGGAGTCGTAGAACGGCGGAATGGTGTAGCCGGTGTAGATCGCCGTGTCGGTGCGCACGCCCGGGCCGCCGGGGGCGTAGTAGCGGGTGATCTTGCCGAAGCTGGGCAGGAAGTTGTTCTTCGGGTCCTCGGCATTGATCCGGAACTGCAGGGCAAAGCCGCGGTGCTGGATGTCTTCCTGTTTCACCGAGAGCGGCAGGCCGGAAGCAATGCGGATCTGCTCGCGGACGATATCGATGCCGGTGATTTCTTCGGTGATGGTGTGTTCCACCTGCACCCGGGTGTTCATCTCCATGAAGTACACCTCGCCCTCGGCGAGCAGGAACTCCACGGTGCCGGCGTTCTCGTAGCCCACGGCCTTGGCCGCGCGCACCGACAGGTCGCCGATGTAGGCGCGCTGTTCCGGGGTCAGCTGCGGGCTCGGGGCGATCTCGATGAGCTTCTGGTTGCGGCGCTGGATCGAGCAGTCGCGCTCGAACAGGTGCACCACGTTGCCAAAACTGTCGCCGAGGATCTGCGCTTCGATGTGCTTGGGATTGACGATGCACTTTTCCAGGAACACTTCCGCCGAACCGAAGGCCTTGGTGGCTTCGGAAATGACCCGGGGGAAAGCCTGCTCCAGCTCTTCACGGCTGTTGCAACGACGGATGCCGCGCCCGCCACCACCGGAGGTGGCCTTGAGCATCACCGGGTAGCCGATGCGGTCGCCTTCGGACAGGGCTTCGTGGATATCGGCCACGTTGCCTTCGGTGCCCGGAGTCACCGGCACGCCCGCCTTGATCATGCTGCGGCGGGCTTCGGTCTTGTCGCCCATGCGGCGGATCACTTCCGCCGACGGGCCAATAAACTTGATTCCACGTTCGGCGCAGATGTCCGCCAGTTCGGCGTTTTCCGAGAGAAACCCATAGCCGGGATGCAGCGCATCACAGCCGGTTTCCACCGCCAGGTTCACCAGTTTGCGTGGGTTCAGGTAGCCGGCCAGCGGCTCGGCGCCAATGCTGTGGGCCTCATCCGCGCGCTTTACATGCAAGGCATGGCGATCGGCGTCGGAGAAGATCGCTACCGAACGGATGCCCATTTCCGCGCAGGCACGCACGATTCGTACGGCAATCTCACCACGGTTGGCGATCAGGATCTTTTTTATCACTTGGAGGTTCCCTTGAGCCGTTGAAACAGACGACCCGCTAGACCGAGTCGGCGCGTGACCAAATGTTTCAAGTCAGTCGCAGCGACACACTAGCTCTGCAGAGGGATTAACAAAAATCAATAATTATTGGGTTGGCCATAAGTAAAGACTTATAGTCATGCCACCAGCCCTTGGCGCGAGCCCTCAAGAAATGCGCAAGTCCTTGATGAGACTGACATTGCGTCAGTTGCAGATTTTCAATGAAGTCTGCGATCTACGCTCCTACAGCCGCGCCGCCGATGAAATGTCCCTCACCCAGCCCGCGGTCAGCCTGCAGATTCGCCAGTTGGAGGAGCTGATCGGCCAGCCGCTGTTCGACTATGTGGGCAAGAAGCTCTACATGACCGAAGCCGCCGAAGCGCTGCAACGGGCCAGCCGGGACATCTTCGGGCGCCTGGAGAACCTCGACATGCAGCTCTCCGACATGCAGGGTTCGCTGCAGGGCCAGCTCAAGCTGGCGGTGGAATCCAGCGCCAAGTACTTCGTGCCGCACCTGTTCGCCGCCTTCAAGCGCCAGCACCCGGAAGTGCACCTGCAACTGACGGTGGTCAACCGCTCCCAGGTGATCCGCCGGCTCTCGGACAATCGCGACGACCTGGTGATCATGTCCATGGTGCCCCAGGACATGGAGCTGGAGTTCCTGCCCTTCCTCAACAACCCGATCGTCGCGGTGGCCCCGCCGGAGCACCCTCTGAGCCACATGGGCCCGCTGCGCCTGCAGGACCTGGAGCCCTACACGCTGGTACTGCGCGAACAGGGCTCCGGCACCCGCCTGGCCTGCGAGGAGTACTTCAAGGAGAAGCGCGTGCACTTCACCCAGATCCTCGAAGTGTCGTCGGCGGAAGCTCAGCGTGAGTGTGTGCGGGCGGGTCTGGGCGTGGCCTTGCTGACGCGCCACGCCCTGAACCTTGAGTTGGCGACCGGCGGCTTGATCGAGTTGCCGGTCGAAGAGCTGCCATTGCTTCGCAGCTGGTGCCTGGTACAGGCCAAAGCCAAACGCCTGTCACCGGTAGCGCATGCGTTCCTGGGATTCATCCGCAGCGAACGCGTGCAGATCAGCGGGCTGGTTGAACGCTTCGACGGGAAGCCGCGGGTGCCGCCTGCCAGTAATTGACCGCGTCCAGCTCAGGGTAATCGTTGATTTGTTGCTGCAACTGACGCAGCTCGAAGCGGTGTTCGATCGCACGACGAAATTCCATGCGGCGCTGGTCTTCCTGCTGACGACGGGTCTTGACTGCGCTGTTGCTCTCTTCGTAAGGCCGGGCCATTTCGAGTCTCCCAATGCGAGTACGGAAGCTTCACGATGGACGTCGGCGGTTACGGTTTGGCGGCGGGTCGGTTACAGGACGATGAACATTCACAGCGCCTACCTTTCTGTAGGAGCCGGCTTGCCAGCGAAGGCGTCCGTCAGCGCGATGCACAACCCCGAGGCCTCATCACCGGCCAGAGAGACTCAATCGTCCAGGGCTTTCACCGACTTGGGCGACAGGCGCAGGCTGCGAAGGCTGCGCTTGACGCTCTTGAGGTGGTTCACCAGGCTCGGGCCGCGGGCCATCGCCACGCCCATCGCCAGCACGTCGATCACCACCAGGTGGGCGATACGCGAGGTCAGCGGGGTGTAGATCTCGGTGTCTTCGTGCACGTCGATCGCCAGGTTGACCGTGGACAGCTCGGCCAACGGCGTCTGGCTCGGGCACAGGGTGATCAGCGAGGCGCCGCTTTCACGTACCAGGTTGGCGGTGATCAGCAGGTCCTTGGAACGACCGGACTGGGAAATGCAGATGGCGACATCGGTAGGCTTCAAGGTCACCGCCGACATCGCTTGCATGTGCGGGTCGGAATAGGCCGCTGCGGTCAGCAGCAAACGGAAGAACTTGTGCTGTGCATCCGCCGCTACCGCGCCCGAGGCACCAAAGCCGTAGAACTCCACGCGCTGGGCCTGGGACATGGCGGTCACCGCCTGCTGCAGGGCCACCGGGTCGAGCTTCTCGCGGACCTCCATCAGGGTATGCAGGGTGGTGTCGAAGATCTTCAGGCTGTAGTCGGCGACCGAATCGTCTTCATGGATCGCGAACTGGCCGAAGCTGGCCCCGGCGGCAAGGCTCTGCGCCAGCTTGAGCTTGAGGTCCTGGAAGCCGGAGCAGCCGATGGCCCGGCAGAAGCGCACGATGGTCGGTTCACTGATGCCCACGCTGTGGGCCAGGTCCGCCATGGAACTGTGCATCACGGCCGCAGGATCAAGGAGCACGTGATCGGCGACCTTGAGTTCCGATTTGCGTAACAAATGACGTGACTGGGCGATGTGCTGCAACAGGTTCAAAGGGCTGGACTCATTGTTATTGGCTGACGCCGGGGATGTAGCAAGCTTGTAGTTATACTACAGGAATCGGCTTTTTGCCCGCCCAATGCATCACGAAGTTGCCTGCCTGCCCCCCATTTTCAGCCGGGTACGACTTATGTAGCCGTTGTGGCAGGCAGCCCTGGCGGCTACCGGCTCTGGGCCTGCAACAGCAGCGCGAGGCCTTCGGCGGCCACCGGGCGGCTGATCAGGTAGCCCTGCACCTCGTCGCAGTGTTCCGCCTTGAGGAAGGCCAGTTGCGCCGGGTCTTCCACCCCTTCGGCCACCACTTTCAACGACAGCCCATGAGCCATGGCGATGATCGCCCGGGTGATCGCCGCGTCCTCACCGCCCTCGGCCAGGCCGCGAATGAAGGCCTGGTCGATCTTCACGTAATCCACCGGGATCCGTTTCAGGTAACTCAGGGACGAATAGCCAGTGCCGAAGTCGTCGATGGCCAGCTTGACCCCCAGGCCCCGCAGTTGCTGGAAGGTCGCGATGATGTGCTCGACGCTGTCCAGCAGTTGGCTTTCGGTCAGTTCCAGTTCGAGAAAATGCGGCTCCAGGCCTGTTTCTTCCAGCACCTGGCGCACCAGGCTCACCAGCTTGCCCTGGCGCAACTGATACACCGACAGGTTGACCGACACGCGAATCGGCTCCAGGCCCTGGCGTTGCCATTCGCAGGCTTGGCGGCACGCCTGGCGCAACACGAACTCGCCAATGGGGCCGATCAATCCGGTCTCTTCCGCCAGGCCGATGAAATCCCCCGGGGGCACCCGGCCCATGACGGGGTGATCCCAGCGCACCAGGGCCTCGGCGGCATTCAGACGGCCGCTGGCCAGGCACAGCTTGGGTTGGTAGAAGACCGTCAACTGGCCCTCCTCAATGGCCTTGCGCAGCTGGTTTTCCAGCTGCAGGCGCTCCAGGGTGCTGGCTTGCAGGCTCTCGGTATAGAACTGGAAATTGTTGCCGCCCAGGTGCTTGGCATGGGCCATGGCCATGTTCGCCTGGCTGATCAGGGCTGCGATCTCCCGGGCGCTGTCGGGCAGCATGCTGATGCCCATGGAGGCGCTGACTACCAGTTCATGGCCCTCGACGGTGATCGGCAGGCGCAGCTTGCTCAGCAGCCGGGTAGCGACCCGGGTCAGGCTCGACAGGCTGCCGTAAGCGTCGAACAGCACGGCGAATTCGTCCCCGGAAAGCCGGGCGATGGTGTCGGCTTCCGGCAAGGCATTGACCAGCCGCCGGGCCATCTTTTGCAGCAGCTGGTCGGCCACTTCATGGCCAAGGCTGTCGTTGAGCAGCTTGAAACGGTCCAGGTTGATGTGCAGCAAGGCCAGGCTGCGGCCGCCCTGGCGCACCCGCTGATGGGCCTCGCGCAGGCGCTCGCGGAACAACGAACGGTTGGCCAGCCCCGTGAGTTCGTCGTAATGGGTGAGGTAGCGCATGCGCTCCTCGGATTCGCGCCGTGCCGAAAGATCGGCGAAGAAGCCCACGATATGCCGGACTTTTCCTCGTTTATCACGCACTACATTCAATTGCAGCCATTGTGGGTAGAGCTCGCCGTTCTTGCGTGTCTCCACCAACTCGCCCTGCCAGCTGCCGTACTGTTCCAGGGCCTGGTGGATCAACGGGTAGTGCCGGCGCGCATCGCGGCTGCACGACAGCTCCACTACATTGCGCCCGAGCATGTCTTCGATCTGGTAGCCGGTGACCTGGCTGAAGGCCTGATTGGCGGCGATCAAGGCGTAATCGGGGTCGAGGATGACGATGCCTTCGCTGGCCGCCTCGAACACCGTGGCCGCCAGGTTGCGCTGGACCTCCAGCTCCTTGTCGGCACTGATGTCGCGACGGGTGCCGGCCATGCGCAGCACCCGGCCACTGGGGCTGCGCTCCACGGCCCGGCCACGGTCCTCGATCCACACCCAGTGGCCGGCGCCGTGGCGTACCCGGTACTCCACCTGGTAATCGTCGCTGCGGCCCTTGAGGTGCTCCACCAGGGCGCGCTTGAGCAGGGGCAGGTCTTCCGGATGCAGGCGTGGCTTGAGATGGCTGAGCATGGCCGTGACATCTTCCGGCTCCAGGCCGAACAGCTCCTTGATCTGGGTGTGATGGACCTCGTCGGTCTGCAGGTTCCAGTCCCACAGCCCCAGCTCGCTGGCGTTCAGGGCCAGGGCCAGGCGCGCCTCGCTCTTGCTCAGGGCCTGGTTGGCGGCGTCCAGCTCCAGGCTGCGCTGGGCCACTCGCTGTTCCAGCCCGGTCTGGGCTTCGCGCAGTTGCTCCTCGGCACGGCGGCGCTGCTCCACTTCCCGGGCCAGCTCGCGGTTGAGCTGATCGCTGCGGCCCTGGGCATTCTGCAGGTGCTCGATCAGGGCCTGGTTCTGAAAGCGCCGCAGCAGGCCGCGCTGCATCAGGCGGTTGACCTGCCAGGCCACCACACTCAGGGACACCAGCAGGATCAGCCCGAGCCAGCCCCAGCCACGCTGCTGGTCGTCGCCGCCCCAGAACAGGTAGGCGATGGCCGGCAACAGACATGGCAAGGTGAATGAAAGGAAGGCCTGCAGGCTCACCGCGTAGGCTACGCTGGCCGACAGGATGGCCGCACCGATGAGGCCGAAGACCCAGGCCTGCTGCAGGAAATTGTCGGTGGGCACCAGGGCGATGCCGGCGCAGGCCAGGGTCAGGCCACTGACCGCCGAGCCCAGGAGAAACATGCGTTGCCACACCGGCTGTGCCTGGCGGCTGGGAATCGCCGAATCGAAGGCCGCCACCTGGATCACCCGCAAGGCCACCAGGGCCAGCAGCCAGACCATCCACACACTGAGCAACAGATAGCGCGCCGGGCTCCATAGCAGCCAGGTGCACACCAGGCCGTTGAGCAACATGAACAAGGTCGGCAGCAACGAGCCCTGGTACAGCAGGCGCGTACGCTCCACTGCCATCTCCACGGCGTAGTGCTGGCGGATGACCCGGGGCTCCACAAAGGGCCCGGACAGGTCGGGGTTAAGTGTCATAGGCAGTGTTCTTATAATGGTTGAGCCCGAAACGTCGCCGGAGCATACACAAGCAAAGCCCCGAGCCAAACTGCTCCAGGTCATAAAATCGATAAAACCGGATGGCCCGGCTTGCACCCTGAAAGCGTCCGGGCGAGAAGCGCCAATGGCTGGGGCCTGTGACCAACCGGTCGTCATCGGCGGCTGTTTTATCGGCTAATGCAAAGCCGGGTTTGCCCGGGGTGGCGCCGCCCCCTAGAATGCCCCGATGCGCGATGATCTCTCCCTCCTGTTGAACTCCCTCAACGACGCCCAACGCCAGGCCGTAGCCGCCTCCGTGGGTCGTCAGTTGGTCCTGGCCGGTGCTGGCTCCGGCAAAACCCGTGTGCTGGTGCACCGTATCGCCTGGTTGATCCAGGTCGAGAACGCCTCACCCCACTCGATCCTGTCGGTGACCTTCACCAACAAGGCCGCAGCCGAGATGCGCCACCGCATCGAACAACTGCTGGGCATCAACCCGGCAGGCATGTGGGTCGGCACCTTCCACGGCCTGGCCCACCGCCTGCTGCGGGCCCACTGGCAGGAAGCGGGGCTGAGCCAGACCTTCCAGATCCTCGACAGCGACGACCAGCAACGCCTGGTCAAGCGGGTGATCCGCGAGCTGGGCCTGGACGAACAGCGCTGGCCGGCCCGCCAGGCCCAGTGGTTCATCAACGGGCAGAAGGACGAAGGCCTGCGCCCGCAACATATCCAGGCCAGCGGCGACCTGTTCCTGGCCACCATGCGCGGCATCTATGAGGCCTACGAGGCCGCTTGCCAGCGTGCCGGGGTCATCGACTTCTCCGAACTGCTGCTGCGCGCCCTGGACCTGTGGCGCGACCACCCGGGTTTGCTGGCGCACTACCAGAAGCGTTTCCGCCACGTGCTGGTGGACGAGTTCCAGGACACCAACGCCGTGCAATACGCCTGGCTGAGGTTGCTGGCCCAGGGTGGCGACAGCCTGATGGTGGTGGGCGACGACGACCAGTCGATCTATGGCTGGCGCGGGGCGAAAATCGAGAACATCCACCAGTACTCCGCCGACTTCCCGGACACCGAAGTCATCCGCCTGGAGCAGAACTACCGCTCTACTGCCGGCATCCTCAAGGCTGCCAACGCCCTGATCGCCAACAACACCGGGCGCCTGGGCAAGGAGCTGTGGACCGACGGCGGCGACGGTGAAGCCATCAACCTGTATGCCGCCTTCAACGAGCACGATGAAGCCCGCTATGTAGTGGAAACCATCGAGAGCGCGCTGAAGACCGGCCTGGCCCGCAGCGACATCGCCATTCTCTACCGCTCCAACGCCCAGTCCCGGGTGCTGGAAGAAGCCTTGCTGCGCGAACGCATTCCGTACCGCATCTATGGCGGCCAGCGCTTCTTCGAGCGGGCGGAAATCAAGAACGCCATGGCTTACCTGCGCCTCCTGGAAGGCCGTGGCAACGACGCAGCCCTGGAGCGGGTGATCAACGTGCCAGCCCGGGGCATCGGCGAGAAGACCGTCGAAGCCATCCGCGAGCATGCGCGCCACAGCGATGTATCGATGTGGGAAGCCATGCGCCAGCTGGTGGCCAATAAAGGCCTGACCGGGCGCGCTGCAGGTGCGCTGGGGGCCTTTATCGAACTGATCGAAAACCTCGCCGCCAAGACCCTGGAAATGCCCCTGCACCTGATGACCCAGACCGTCATCGAGCAGTCGGGGCTGATTGCCTACCACGAAGCGGAAAAAGGCGAAAAAGGCCAGGCCCGGGTGGAAAACCTCGAGGAACTGGTGAGCGCCGCGCGCAACTTCGAGAACACCGAAGAGGATGAAGACCTGACGCCCCTGGCGGCCTTCCTCGGCCACGCTTCCCTGGAAGCCGGCGATACCCAGGCCGACGAACATGAAGACAGCGTGCAACTGATGACCCTGCACAGCGCCAAGGGTCTGGAGTTCCCCTACGTGTTCCTGGTGGGCATGGAAGAAGGCCTGTTCCCCCACAAGATGAGCCTGGAAGAACCCGGCCGCCTTGAGGAAGAACGCCGGCTGGCGTATGTGGGCATTACCCGGGCCATGCAAAACCTGGTGATGACCTACGCGGAAACCCGACGCCTGTACGGCAGCGAAACCTACAACAAGGTGTCGCGTTTCGTGCGCGAGGTGCCCAAGGGGCTGATTCAGGAAGTGCGGCTGTCCAACAGCGTCAGCCGGCCTTTCGGCGGCGGCCAGTCACAAAGTACCAGCAGCCTGTTCGGCGGCAGCGAAATCCCGGACACCGGCCTGAGCCTCGGCCAGGCGGTACGGCACTCGGTGTTCGGCGACGGGGTGATCCTCAATTTCGAGGGCGCCGGCGCCCAGGCCCGGGTCCAGGTCAACTTCAGCGAAGGCAGCAAGTGGCTGATGCTGGGCTACGCCAAGCTGGAAGCCATCTAACCCCACCCGCTTGGCTTGTGTAGGAGCTGGCTTGCCAGCGAATCTCACTGGCGAAGACCGGCTCAAGGGCCTCTTCGCCGGCAAGCCGGCTCCTACAGGTCGGTGCAGAAAGGGAAGCGTGAACATGGGCACAGGCTTTTTTTCCTCGTGGACATTCTGGGCCCTGTTGTCGGCAATTTTCGCTGCCTTGACGGCGATCTTCGCCAAAGTCGGGATAGAAAACGTCAATTCAGACTTCGCCACCCTGCTGCGTACCGTGGTGGTTCTTGTCAGCCTGGCCTTGATTTTGTACGCAACGGGCCAATATCAGTCCCTGGGATCAATTTCCCCCAAGAGCTACCTGTTCCTGCTGCTGTCCGGGCTGGCCACGGGCGCATCCTGGTTGTGCTATTTCCGCGCCTTGAAACTCGGCCCCGCTTCATTGGTGGCACCGGTGGACAAGCTCAGCGTGGTGTTCGTCGCGATCATCGGCATGTGCCTGCTGGGAGAGAAGCTCGACCTGCGGCAGTGGAGCGGAATCGGCTTGATCACCGCAGGTGTGGTGCTACTGGCACTGCGCCGCTAACGGCTTTCGGGTTGAACCAGAGCCAGGTCCGCGGGGACCAAAAACCTATCGGCGAGCATGACGCCTGGCGAAGCTGAACCGAGGCTGTCAGGCAAAAGCCCGAAACATTATGCCGCTCGCCACTGACACTTCACCTGTGCAATATGGCGCGCGTGCCATCCACAAATGGGAACCCCCTTTATGAAACGTTTTCTTAGCATCGCCATGGCGCTGTGCATCGGCCTGACGATGAGCCTCGACGCCAACGCCAAGCGCTTTGGTGGCGGCAAAAGCGTCGGCGCTGCCCCGACCCACCAAACCCGCCAGGCGGCGCCAACCGCTCCGGGCGCTCCCGCCGCTGCAGCCACCGCGGGCGCAGCCGGTGCCGCGGGCGCTGCTGCCAAGGCCGGCGGTGCTTCGCGCTGGCTCGGCCCTCTGGCCGGTATCGCTGCCGGTGGCCTGCTGGCCTCCATGTTCATGGGCGGCGGCTTCCAGGGCATGCAGATCTTCGACATCCTGATCATGGCGGTCATCGCCTTCGTGATCTTCCGCTTCATCGCCGCTCGTCGCCGCAAGCAGCAGGAGCAATACGCTCCAGCCGGCCACGCGCCGATGCAGCGCGAAGCCTTCGAGCCCCAGCAGCCTGCCGGCGGTTCGATCTTCGGTGGTTCGCCAGCGCCTGCCGCGCGTCCGGTAATCAACGCACCGGCCTGGTTCAATGAAGAGCGCTTCATTGAAGCGGCGCGCAGCCACTTCCAGTCCCTGCAGCAACACTGGGACGCCAACGAAATGGACAAGATCGCCGAGTTCGTGACCCCACAGATGCTGCAGTTCCTGAAACAGGAACGTGCCGATCTGGGCGACGGCTTCCAGTCGACCTACATCGACAACCTGCAAGTGCAGCTCGAAGGTGTGGATGACCGTGCCGACAAAACCATCGCCACCCTGACCTTCAGCGGTGTGTCGAAGACCTCGCGCTTCGACCAGGGCGAAGTGTTCAGCGAAAGCTGGAACATGGAACGCGCCCAGGGCGACAACCAGCCATGGCTGGTAGCAGGTATCCGCCAGAACGGCTGATTCATTCTGCTGTCACAGCTGTAAGGCAAAACCCCGACTCAGGTCGGGGTTTTGCATTTCACGATTGCACTTATAGCGAGCTACTGTATAAACCGCCGTCAAACAACCGCGCCATAGAGCTAAGAGGACCCAGGCCGTGGAAGAAGTCATCGAACAACTCCGGGAAGCCAACGAACCGGTACCCGTCCCCCTGGAACTGCCGGACGAAGACCAACTGGTGGAAATTGAAGAACAGCTGTTCATCAATATCCCGTTCGTCTTCAAGGAGTTCCTGTTGACGGTCAGCGACGTGGTTTACGGCAGCCTGGAACCTGTGACTGTCACCGATCCGCAATCCCATACCTACCTTCCGGAAGTGGCTGCGACCGCCTGGGACATGGGCGTGCCGCGCGAGCTGATCCCGATCTGCCAGGACGGCGACGATTACTACTGCGTCGAGGAAGACGGCACCGTGGTGCTGTGGTCCGGCGAAGAAGAGCTGATCACCGAAGAATCCTGGGAATCGGTGTGGCACTGGGCGCGGGACGTCTGGCTGGAAAGCTGAGACGCCGCCGCGGCTGCGTGCACCGCGGCGACTGAAACAGCTCGCCGGCGCCCTGCCGGCGAGCGGCAAGGTCAATGCCCACTGTTGTCCTTGCTGTGGTCGAAGGTTTCGATCAGCGCCACCTGCATCCGCGTATGCACACGGATGAACCAGCGCCACAGGACCGCGGCCACCGCCGCCGCCACTACGGCGATCAACACCAGCAGTTCCAAGGTCGGCAGGATGCTCGACGAGAGCGCCGCCAGCAGCAGGAAAATCACCAGCAGCGACAGGATCGGGATCACCTCGGCGATCACCCGACGCACTCGCTGGGTATGGCGCCCGGCCATTTCCGGCTTGACCCCCATCTCCGCCAGCAACATCGACAGTGCCTTGAGCTTGCGATAGGCAGCAATCAGGAACGGCAGCGAAAGCAGCAGCGCCCCGCCCCAGATCAAGGCTTTCTGCCAGCTTGGCTCACTGACCCAATCTTCCAGGTAGGTGCCAATGCGCTTCGCGAAATAGCCACCGGAAAAGAAGATCGCCACCACCAGCGCCAGGTTCACCCCCACTTGCAGCAGGATCTTACGGATCATCGTCGCCAGCAGCGCGCCCTCGCCCTGGGGCTGAATGCTGCGCAACCACTCGCCATACATGCCCAGTACCCGGCTCAGGCGCTTGGGCAGAACCCCTGCCAGCTTCAGCGATAGCGGGTCCGCGGCACGGATCAGGTAGGGCGTGAGCAAGGTGGTGATGGCGGACACCGCCACCGCTACCGGGTAGAGGAAGTCGCTGGTGACCTGCAGGGTCATGCCCAGTGCGGCGATGATGAAGGAAAATTCGCCAATCTGTGACAGGCCCATGCCTACCCGCAGTGAGGTGCGTCCATCATTGCCGGCGATAAAGGCCCCCATGCCGCAGGACAGCATCTTGCCCAGCACCACCGCCACCGTGATCACGGCAATCGGCCAGGCGTATTGCAGGAGGATCTGCGGGTCGATCATCAGGCCGATGGCGACGAAGAAGATTGCGCTGAACAGGTCGCGAACCGGTTCGATCAACCGCTCGATCTTCAGCAACTGGCGGGACTCGGCCATGATCGCACCGATCAGGAAGGCACCCAGGACCATGCTGTACTCCAGTTTGACCACCAGCAGGCAGAAGCCGAAACACAGCCCCAGCACGGTGATCAGCAGCATCTCGTTGCTGTCGAACCTGGCCACGTAGGCCAGCAGGCGCGGCACCAGCAGGATGCCGATCACCAGCGCCACGATCATGAACAGCGAAAGCTTGCCGACGGTGGAGAACACCTCGCCGGAACTCACCGTACCGCTGACCGCGATGCTCGACAGCAAGGCGATGATGCCGATGCCGAGGATGTCCTCGACGATCAGTACGCCGAAGATCAGCTGGGCGAAGCGCTCGTTCTTCATCTTCAGGTCATTGAGCGCCTTGACGATGATGGTGGTGGAGGAAATGGCCAGGATCGCCCCGAGGAACAGCGAATCCATGGTGCTCCAGCCGAACCAGCGGCCGATCTCGTAGCCGATCCAGATCATCAGGACGATTTCCAGGAACGCCGCGATAAAGGCCGTGGCCCCGACCTTGAACAGCTTGCGCAGGCTGAATTCCAGCCCCAGGCAGAACATCAGGAAAATCACCCCCAGCTCGGCCAGGGTCTTGATGGTCTGTTCGTCGTGGATCAGCCCGAAAGGCGGAGTGTGAGGGCCGATGATGAAGCCGGCGACTATGTAGCCCAGCACGACAGGCTGCTTGAGGCGATGGAAGAGGATGGTCACCACGCCTGCGACCAGCATGATCACGGCCAGGTCCTGAATGAAGCTGATGGCATGCATGGCCGGGGCTCTCCTTGGAATGCTGGGCGGGGGTGATCGCCTAAAAAGAATGTTCTGATCAGTAGAAGGAAATATCCAAAATAAAAGCGGAAAATGCCCTGGAACGGGTGTTTTGCAGGTTAACACCGCGACTTCCGGCAGGAAGGCGGTGCAATATTAGGAAACAGATCCACCAGGGCGTGACGACGTGGCCCGGCCCGGCGTCCCGTTATCGATGGTTTGAAAACCCTTTGGAGCCAGCACCCGCAGAGGTGCTCCAGCAACCCCTGCCCAGAACCGTGAGCGTGCTATGGAACCCGGAAACGCCCAACTGTCGATGACGGTATTGATGACCCCTGACATGGCCAATTTCTCTGGCAATGTCCACGGCGGCACCTTGCTCAAGTACCTCGATGAAGTCGCCTATGCCTGCGCCAGCCGTTACGCCGGCCGCTACGTGGTGACCCTGTCGGTGGACCAGGTGATCTTCCGCGAGCCGATCCATGTCGGCGAGCTGGTGACCTTCCTGGCCTCGGTCAACTACACCGGCAACACCTCCATGGAGGTGGGCATCAAGGTGGTCACCGAGAATATCCGCGAGCGTTCGGTGCGCCACACCAACAGCTGCTTCTTCACCATGGTGGCGGTGGACGACCAGCGCAAGCCGGCCCAGGTGCCGCCGCTGCAGCCGGAAACCGCCGACGGCAAGAGACGCTTTATCCAGGCCCGGCAGCGCCGGCAGATCCGCCAGGAACTGGAACAGCGCTACCGGGAAATCAAGGCCGACGGCCCTTGATGCTCAAGCTGCACCGCTGATTCAGCAGGGCCACGGACGGTCCTCCCCCCTCCAGAGCTTCCGGCGCTGCGCCGCCACACTCCAACACCCGCCAGCAGGCTTCTGCGGTCATCCCGAATGGCCAGATCCATCCCTTTTTGACCACATCGAGAGTTATGCCCCCAGGGCACCGCTGCCAGAATCGAAGGGCAAGGCACAAACGCACTCCCCGCCCGGGGAGCCTTCGAGCCAACGAACGCGTGAGAACAATAAAAATGCCCAGCGCCAATGCTCTTTCCAGCAGCCCCCCTGCGTCCGCCCATAACGCCAGCCTCGATGGCGGCTTCACCCACAGTGCCCAGGGCACCTCGCTGCGGCGCATCCTCGGCCTGCCGGCCCTGGTGTTCTTCGGCCTGGTGTACATGGTCCCGCTGACCGTCTTCACCACCTACGGCGTGGTCACCCAACTCACCGGCGGGCGCACCGCCGCAGCCTATGTGATCACCCTGCTGGCGATGATCTTCACCGCCCTTTCCTACAGCGTAATGGTCAAGAAATACCCCATTGCCGGCTCAGCCTATTCCTACGCCAGCCTCAGTTTCGGCCCGGGCATCGGCTTTCTTGCCGGCTGGTCGCTGCTGCTGGATTACCTGTTCCTGCCGATGATCAATTACCTGGTGATCGGCCTGTTCCTCAACCTGGCCTTCCCCGCCGTGCCGGCCTGGGTCTTCGTGGTGGCGACCATCAGCCTGGTGACGCTGCTGAACATCCGCGGCATCGGCTCGGTATCGAGCATGAGCAACCTGATCGTCTGCGCGCAGATGGTCTTCGTGGTGGTGTTCATGGCCCTGGTGGTCCGCCAGTTGGCAGGGGCCGAGAGCCTGGACCTGAGCGCACCCTGGGTCGGCGATGGCAGCCAGGATGGGCTGTTGCCGCTGATGGCCGGGGCCGCGGTGCTGTGCCTGTCGTTCCTGGGCTTTGACGCGGTGTCGACCCTGGCCGAGGAAACCCGCGACCCGCGCCGGGACATCCCCCGGGCAATCGTCATCACCACCCTGGGCGCCGGCCTGCTGTTCATCCTGCTGGCCATGACCAGCCAGCTGGCGTTCCCCGGCAGCAGTTTCAAGGACGCCGACTCGGCGGCCAGCGAGGTCATGCTGCACGCCGGCGGACGCTTCCTGGAGATGTTCTTCACCGCCACCTATGTCGCCGGCGCCGCCGGTTCGGCCCTGGCATCCCAGGCCTCGGTATCGCGCATTCTGTTCAGCATGGGCCGTGACGGCATCCTGCCACGTCGGGTGTTCGGTACCCTGTCCGAGCGCTACAAGACCCCGGTGGTGGCCATTGTCCTGGTGTCGCTGGTGTCATTGCTGGCGGTGGTCATCGACCTCACCACCCTGGCGTCGATGATCAGCTTCGGTGCACTGGTGGCGTTCTCGGTGGTCAACCTGGCGGTGATCAAGAGTCACCTGGGCCAGGGCCAGCCGCGCAGCACCGCACGGCTGTTGCAGTACGGCCTGCTGCCGTTGATCGGCTTTGCCCTGATCGCCTGGCTGTGGACCAGCCTTTCGGCCCTGACCCTGGGCATCGGCCTGGCCTGGTTCGCCCTGGGCCTGCTGTACCTGGGCATACACACCCGGGGCTTTCGCCAGCCCGCGCCGACCGTGCAGTTTTCCGAGCAGGCCTGAGCCCGCCTCAGAAGCCGATCGGCATGGCCTCGAAGCGCACCCGTGGGTGGGCGATGCGGTCCTGGGCGCGCACCAGCTCCAGCTCGTAACTGGCGCAGGCCTGGGTTTCCAGCAGTACTTCATGCACCGCCGCGGCGGTGAATTCGAAGGCCGCCACCAGGCTGTCCCCCAACAATACCCGGGCCAGGAACAGGCCTGAGGTCAGGTCGCCCACCCCCACCGGCTGGCGCGGGAACGCCAGTAATGGACGGCGCAGGTGCCAGCTGCCGTCAGCGGTCACCAGCAGCATCTCGAAACCGTCCACCAGCTTGCCCGGGTAGTCCAGGTGCTTGACCAGCACCGCCCTGGGGCCCTTGTCCAGCAGCGACCGGGCCATGCCCAGGCAGTCGAACAGCGATTGCGGCTTGCGCCCGCAAAAGCTGTCCAGCTCCAGCTGGTTGGGGCAGAGAAAATCCGCCATGGCCACGGCCTCGTCCAGCAGGAAGTCGCTGACTTCAGCCGGCACGCTGCAGCCCTTCTCCGGGTGGCCCATCACCGGGTCACACAGGTACAGGGCCTTGGGATTGACTGCCTTGATTCGCGCCACACCGCTGAGGATCGCCCGGCCCTGGGCCGCGCTGCCCAGGTAGCCGGACAGCACCGCGTCGCAGTTGCCCAGCTCGCCGATGGCGGCAATGCCTTCCACCAGCTCGGGAATCTGCTGTGGCGCCAGCACTTCCCCGGCCCACTGACCATACTGAGTGTGGTTGGAGAACTGCACCGTATTCAGCGGCCAGACATTCACCCCAACCCGCTGCATGGGGAATACCGCGGCACTGTTGCCGGCGTGGCCGAAAACCACATGGGACTGGATCGCAAGCAGGTGGGGCGTACGTTTCATGCAGGATTTTCCATAAAACCGGTGGAATTCAAGCCGCGCAGTATGCGACTAAACGCAGCCTGTACGACAGACCGGAGTCGCAGTTAAGCTGACGCCACCTCGTTGGAGCAAACCTTCATGCTGACCCTTGGAAACATCTTTGTGCTGATGCTACTGGCAACCGCTGCTGCCTGGCTGTGGCACAACCACGGCCTGCGCGAACGGGCCCTGGAGCGGGTCAAGCAGCACTGCGCGCGGCTCGACATCGAGTTGCTGGACGGTAACGTGGCGCTCAAGCGCATCGGTTTCGTCAAGGATGGCAATGGCCGGCGGCGCCTGGCGCGGGTCTACAACTTCGAGTTCACCGTGACCGGCGAAACCCGTCATGCCGGGACCATCACCCAGTTCGGCGCCCACAGCACCCATATCGAGCTGGCGCCCTACCCGTTCGAAGCCAAGGAGCCCCTGCCCAGTGCCGAGGTGATCGAGCTGAGCCAGTGGCGCGAGGAACATCGCAAGTTCAAGCCGTAAGAGTGGCGTGCACGCCGTTTCCTACAGGCGACAGGCATCGAGACTGGCCTGCAGGACGGCAATGTCCTGAGGGCTACTGAAGATCAGTTCCAGGCGCGAATCCCGGCGCCATTCGCTGGGCAGCCAGTTCAGCGGTGAATTATCCAGCCCGTTGCCCGACCGCCAGCCTTGATCACTGTGGAGCACCAGCTTGGCCCGGCGCCAGTCGAGGTTCTGCAGCCAGTGCTCGACCCGGACCAGATCGAACTGCTGGCTGGGGTGCCAGCGCCAGCCGATGCTCCAGCCATCCTCCTGGGACTGGCTGAGGCAGATCGGCAGCGTCGGATCGCTCCACACGGCCGGCAACTGGGCCAGGCCCTGGGGAATGTCCGACTGCTCCAGGGCCGCTTCGGCGCTGGCTCCCAGGCCCGGCAGCTCGGCCAGGGGCAAGGCGGCATGGCGGGTCCAGAACAAGGGAAGGTCCGGCAATTGCTCCAGCACCCGCAACCTGTCGCTGTCGCTGAGCAGTTCGTCCTTGTTCAGTACCAGCAGGCCGGCGCTGGACAGCGCATCCTGCTGCGCCCGGGGCAACGGCTTGCCAGCGGCCAGCGCCTGGGCATCCAGGACCAGCACGCAGGGTTGCACCGCCAGCACGCCCTTCCAGGGCGCTTCATTCAACTGCTTGAGCAATTGGGCCGGGTGGCCGAGGCCCGAGGGCTCGATAAGCAGGCGGTCCGGCCGGGCCTTGCGCAACAGGCGGCCCAGGCCCACCTGGAACGGTGCACCGTTGACGCAGCACAGGCAGCCGCCGGCCACTTCGCCGAGGGCGATGCCATCTTCGTCGCGGGTCAGCAGGGCCGCGTCCAGGCCGATCTGGCCAAACTCGTTGATCAGCACCGCCCAGCGCTCGGCGGCCGGGCGCTGGCTCAGCAGATGGCGGATCAGGCTGGTCTTGCCGGCGCCCAGGGGGCCGGCGATCACGTGGGTGGGGATGTTCTGCAGCATGGGAAGGGGTCCGGGAAACCTGTGAGGTGATGCTACGCCCTTCCCGCCCTGGGCGAAAATCCGCTCGATTCGACGCCGCTCTTGGGAGCGCTGAAGGTCCTGCGGAGCTTCGCCCAGGCTCGGCAAGCGGCTGCACGGGCCTAGGTCAACCCAGCCAATCGAGGGTGAGGATCAGCCGGCGTTCCCCTGGCGCTGGCTGCGGCGAGCGGTGGATCAGGCCAAAGCCTTCGTTGCCGTGCCATTTCTCGCCCTTGAACAGCGCCACGTCGCCGCTGGCGATCTGCTGGATCTGTGCCGGGTCCCGTGGTTCGCCCTCGGCCTGCCCCAGTTTCCTGCGGTCCATGGCGCCTTCGCGCAGCCATTGGCTGCCGGCTCCGGCGTAGGTGGTAATCAGCCGCACCGGTACATGGTCCACGTGAAACCGCGGGCACATGGCCTTGTCCAGGACCCGCAGGCGCAGCCCGACGCGCCTGGCCCCGAGCAGGCAGGCAAAAGCGCTGACCAGCCAGGCAACATCGGCGATAAAGCCTTCATAACCCTGCAGATCACTGAACCCCGAAGCCAGGCCGCGCAGATTGGGTTGCGCGTCTTCGTCGGGCAGTTCCAGGGACAGGGATTCGGCCAGCGGCTGGTCCAGGGACAGCAGCAACTCGGCGAAATCGGCGATGTGGGCCGGCAACTGGCGCTGCCAGAGGCCAAGATTGACCTCATCCTCCAGCACCTGGGCGAGCACCGCCGGGGTGCTGCCGATGGCCTGGCGGCGAGAGACCGGCGCGGTCACGCTCGGCAGCAGCAGCCATCTGGGCGGATTGGCCAGTGGAGTCACCGGCAAGTTCAGGGTCAGCATCAGGCCGCTTCCTCGTCATGCCAGGGGCCAAAGGGATCGTTCAGCAGGCTCCAGCCCTCGACGCCGAGGGCCATTTCATCGTCATCCAGCAGGCACAGGTCGAGCTCCGCGCAAAGCCGGGTGAAGTCGATGTTCTGGCCGATGAACACCAGTTCCTGGCGGCAATCGCCGGTGGCCGCGGTCCAGTTGTGCATGATCGCCGCGGTGCCTTCTTCGTCCTGGGGCCAGTGCTGCTTGGGCACGAAGCGCCACCAGCGCCCGGCAAAGCCATGGCGCATCAGGCCACCGGCCTGGGACCAGCTGCCGGCTTCCTGGTACTTGCTGGCCAGCCAGAAGAAGCCCTTGGAGCGCAGCAGCTTGCCGTTGACCCAGGGCCGGTTGATGAAGTCGAAGAAGCGCTGGGGATGGAACGGCCGCCGCGCCCGGTAGGCGGTGGAAGCGATGCCGTACTCCTCGGTTTCCGGCACATGCTCGCCGCGCAACTCCCGCAGCCAGCCCGGGGCCTGGGCCGCGCGCTCGAAATCGAAGCGCCCGGTGTCGAGGATCTTCGCCAGCGGTACCTGGCCCATGACCATGGGCACGATCTCGGCCTGGGCATTGAGGCTCTTGAGGATGGCCAGCAGTTCCTGGCGCTGGTCGCTGCTGATCAGGTCGATCTTGCTGACCAGGATCACGTCGGCGAACTCCACCTGTTCGATCAGCAGGTCGCTGATGGAACGTTCATCGTCTTCGCCCAGGGTTTCGCCCCGGGAAGCCAGGCTGTGCGCGGCCTGGTAGTCCAGCAGGAAATTCATGCCGTCGACCACCGTGACCATGGTGTCGAGCCGGGCGATATCCGCCAGGCTCTGACCGGATTCATCGCGAAAGGTGAAGGTTTCCGCCACCGGCAGCGGCTCGGAAATCCCGGTGGATTCGATCAGCAGGTAGTCGAAGCGCCCGTCGCGGGCCAGCTTGCCCACCTCCTCCAGGAGGTCTTCACGCAGGGTGCAGCAGATGCAGCCGTTGCTCATCTCCACCAGTTTTTCTTCGGCGCGATTGAGGCTGACATCGCGCTGCACTTCGCTGCCATCGATGTTGATTTCGCTCATGTCGTTGACGATCACCGCCACCCGCAGGTGGTCGCGGTTGCGCAGGATGTGATTGAGCAAGGTGCTTTTGCCGGCGCCGAGAAAGCCGGACAGCACGGTAACGGGGAGACGGTCGGTCATGGGTTGTTCCTCATCAGGATCGCGGCTGGGTCAAAGCGCCCGTTGATGGCGTTCGCGCAGCTCTTGGCGTTCTTTGGCTTCGATACACAGGGTGGCGGTGGGCCGCAGCAGCAGGCGCTTGAGGCCGATGGGCTCGCCGGTGTCGCGGCACCAGCCGTATTCGCCACGGGCCAGGCGCTCCAGGGCTTCGTCGATCTTGTCCAGGAGCTTCTTTTCCCGCTCCAGCAGGCGCAGCTGCCACTGGCGCTGCTCTTCGGCGCTGCCGATGTCGGCGGGGTCGCTGTGGGGTTCCTGCTCGCGCAGCTGGTCGAACTCGCCGGCAATGCGCTCCTGCAGATCACTGCGCTGGGCCAGCAGCAGCTGGCGAAAGAAGCCCTGCTGGGCTTCGTTCATGTAGTGCGTCTCGGGTTGGGCGAGAAGGTCTTGTTCAGTCATGGCGAGTCACGGGTCAGGCTGTGTTTTAATGTTATATTATAACAACACAAATTAGCCAACCCTCCCTTGCCGCCCACGACGAAGGGCGCGATGCTGCGCCCCTGTCGTCACGAGAATCGCCATGCGCCCTGTCCTGCCCACCCTGCTTTCAGGCCTGTTGCTGCTGGCTGGTCACGCCAGCGCGGCGGTGCCCAGTACCCTGGCCACCTGCACCCGCAGCGCCACTCTGCTGGCCTGCGTCGACCCGCTGGGCAACGCCTACAGCGTCGCCACGGCCGGCAGCACCACCTACCTGCGCGGCTTCGAGGTGATCGGCAAGCGCTATTGGGCGCAGACCAACAGCCGCTACGGGCAGCTGACGTTCTTCACCGGCCTGGCCTCCGACGGCGAGGCCTGGGTGGGCTACAGCCAGCGCGTGGGCTGGACCACACGCAACCGCTTTTCCAGCTCCGGCGGCAGCCGCGGGCAGTTCACCTGCAGCCGCATCAGCGGCTGCTAGCTCCCTTTCCCGTACCTCTTGCGTAGAAGCCGGCTTGCCAGCGAAGACATCCTCAGCCACAACACTCACCGGCCTCTTCGCCGGCAAGCCGGCTCCTGCAGGTCGGCGTTCAGGCGGGGCGGTTGTTCTTGGTTTCCTGGAGCCAGGCCATGTAGCTGTTAACCGGTGGGTTTTTCTCGAAGTAGCGCTGCAGGCCGTTGAACAGGCCATCGGCAATCGCCTGCTGGTGGCGCGCGGTGACCAGGCGCTGGCTGTCGCGGCTGTTGGAGATGAAGCCGGTTTCCACCAGGATCGACGGCACGTCCGGTGACTTGAGCACCGCAAAACCGGCCTGTTCCACACGCTTCTGATGCAGGGTGGTAATGCCCGACAGACTCTGCAGCACAGTCCCGCCCAATTGCAGGCTGGCGGCGATGGTGGCGTTCATCGACATGTCGACAATCACCCCCGCCAGCATCGGATCCTTGTCCTTGAGGTTGAGCAGCGTCGTCGCCCCCAGCAGGTCGGCGCCGTTTTCCCGCTGGGCCATCAAGCGCGCGGTGGCCGAGGTGGCGCCACCTTCGGACAGGGCGTACACCGATGCGCCGGATGCGGTAAGCCGCGGCGCGGCATCGGCATGCACCGAGATGAACATGTCGGCCTGGTGCTTGCGGGCAATCTCCACGCGTTTGCGCAGCGGCACGAAGAAATCATCGTTGCGCACCAGCTTCACGTCGAAACCCTTCTCGCGCTTGAGCCGCTTGGCCAGCAGGCGGGCGATGGCAAGCACCACATCCTTCTCCCGTTCGCCCTTGGCCCCCACGGCGCCCGGGTCCTTGCCGCCATGGCCGGGGTCTACTACCACGATGATGTCGCGCTTGGGATGGGGCTTGCCTGTCGTGGCCTCGGGCTTGGCCAGCGGCGCGGCGGCCGCAGCGATCGGCAGGGGCAGCCTGGTGGCATTGGACAGATCCAGCACCAGCCGATGGCCCTGGCCATCCTGGGGCGGCAGGAGAAAACTGTGGAGCTGCACCGGCTCGCGCAGGTCGAGGACGATCCGCGTATCGCCCTGGCCGAAGTGCCCGGAGCGAATGGCGCGGATCACCGTGTTGGCCAGGGCCAGCTGGCTGAAATCACCGCTCAGGCGCGCGCCGTTCAAGTCGATGATCAAGCGCTCCGGGGCACTCAAGCTGAAGGTCTTGTATTGCACCGGGCCGCTCAGATCGAGCACCAGCCGCAACTTTTCTGCGTCCTTCCACAATCGTGCGTTGCGAATCTGCGCGGCGCGGACACTCCAGGGAAACATCAGGGCCGTACCGGCCAACAGCAGGTTGAGCAATTGACGTCTGTGCATGGCAAATACCGCGAAAAAAGGAGCGTCCCTACTCACAAGACAAGATAAACAACCGTCGAGGAAAAATTTCCCATCGAATGTATTGTTATAATATAACATGTGAAATCACTTCCCACGACGGACCTGTTCATGAACGCGCTGACTCTGCCGGATATCGCCGCGCAGGCCTCACGCCAAGCCTTGCCCCTGGAATGGGTGGGCATGTGCGGCATTGCCTTACCTGTAGTGATCAACAACCAGCCAAGCGCAGCCAAGGCCGATGCCGGTGTCAGCCTCGACGATGGCGAGGCCCGGGGCATTCACATGTCGCGCTTGTATCTGGCCCTGGAAATGCTGGAACAGGAGAACCTCACCCCCGCTCTGCTCCGGCGGATCTTGCAGCGTTTTCTCGATAGCCATGAAGGCCTGGCCCACAGCGCCTACCTGCGCATTCAGTTGGATCTGCTGTTGAAACGCCCGGCCTTGGTCAGCCCGTTGGCCGGCTGGAAAAGCTACCCGCTGAGTATCGAAGCGCGGCTGAAAAACGCGATGTTCCACGTGGAACTAAAAATCGACGTGCCTTATTCCTCCACTTGCCCCTGTTCGGCGGCGCTGGCGCGGCAGTTGATCCAGCAGCAGTTCATCGAAGATTTTGCCAACCGGCCGTTGCAACACGCCGACGTCCTGGCCTGGCTGGGATCGCCCCAGGGCATCGTCGCGACGCCCCATAGCCAGCGCAGCAACGCGGCATTGCATCTGCGCCTGGATGATTTCATCGACGAACTGCCGTTGATTGCCCTGATCAACGATGCGGAAAACGCCCTGGGCACCGCCGTGCAAACCGCGGTCAAGCGTGCCGACGAGCAGGCCTTCGCCCTGGCCAACGGGCAGAACCTGATGTTTTGCGAAGACGCCGCCCGCCGCTTGAACCTAGCCCTGCGCCGTTCCCCCGGAATCAACGCCTTTCAATTGCGGGTCGTGCACGCCGAAAGCCTGCATGCCCATGACGCCGTGGCCGAAAGCCGCTGGAACTGGGAGGCCTGATGATCCGCTGCGAACACCTGCGTTGGGGCGCTCCGGGGCAACCCCTGACTCCAGCCCTGGATCTGCACCTGCCCAGGGCCAGCCTGAGCGCGATCATTGGCGCCAACGGGTCGGGCAAGAGCAGCTTGTTGAAAGTCATCGCCGGGCTGCAGAAACCACTCGCGGGCAAGATCCACCTCGGCACTGCCCGAGGCGGCTTGTCCTTCTTGCCGCAGCAGCAACACCTGGATCGACAGTTCCCCATCAGCCTGGAAGAACTGGTGGCCGGCGGCTTCTGGGGCAAGCGTGAACCGGCCAGGGTCAGGGCAGAAAAGCTGCGCACGGTCCTCGAAGACTGGTGCCTGAGCGGCCTGGAAAAGCGCCCGTTGATGGCCCTTTCCGGTGGTGAATTGCAACGCGCCCTGCTCGCCCGATTGAGCCTGACCGAAGCCCCCTTGCTGCTGTTGGACGAGCCCCACGCCGCCCTCGACGAAACAGGCCAGGCCCTGCTCTGGCGCCACTTGTACAACTGGCACGCTCAGGGCCGGACCCTGGTGGTGGTCTGCCATGACCTGGCCGCCGTGCGCCAGCACATCCCCCAGACCCTGCTGGTAAAAAGCAGTGGCTGCGTATTCGGCCCCAGCCTGGAGCTGATCGCCCCACAATCCTGCGCGCAGGTGGCTTGATGCACTTCGCCGCACATTTCTGGCAGCCGTTCAGCGAATTCATGTTCATGCGCCGGGCCCTGCTCGGCGGCCTGCTGCTGGCCTGCAGCACCGCGCCCTTGGGGGTGTTCCTGATCTTGCGGCGCATGAGCCTGATCGGTGACGCCGTGGCCCACGGCATTCTCCCGGGCGCCGCCCTGGGCTTCTGGTTCGCCGGGCTCAGCCTGCCGGCGCTGACCCTGGGCGGCCTCGGTGCCGGGTTGGGCATGGCCGGGCTGGCCGCCTGGATCACCCGGCGCACCGGCCTGCGGGAAGACGCCAGCATCGCCGCCATCTACCCCATTTCCCTGGCCAGCGGCGTGCTGATCCTCGGGCTGGCGGGCAAGCGCCTGGACCTCTTGCACCTGCTGTTCGGCTCGGCCCTGGCGGTGGATGGCCCGACCCTGAACGGCATGCTGCTGGTCTCGCTCTTCAGCCTGCTGGCCATGGCGCTGATCTACAAAGCCCTGCTGCTGGACACCCTCGACCCGCTGTTCCTGCACAGCGTCAGCTGCCTCGGCCCCCTGGCCCACGGCCTGTTCCTGACCTTGGTGGTGCTCAACCTGGTGATAGGTTTCCAGGCCATCGGCGCGCTGATGGTGGTGGGCCTGATGATGCTGCCGGCCGCCGCCTCGCGCTTCTGGAGCCGACGCCTGCCCGCCCTGATCGGCATCGCCGCGCTGTTTGGCTGCCTCTCGGTGTGGCTCGGCCTGCTGCTGTCGTTCCACTACTCGCTGCCCAGCGGCCCGGCCATCGTGCTGGTGGCCGGCGGCCTGTACCTGCTGTCCGTGGTGTTCGGCCCGGTGCACGGCTTGCTGCACCGCCCACCTTTGCTCACATCCCCATGAGGTGTTTCCCGATGCGCGCTCTACTCGTGCTGTTCAGCCTGCTGTTGCCCTTGTCGCTGCCTACTGCCCAGGCGGCGGACAAGCTGGCGGTGGTCACCAGCTTCAGCATCCTCGCCGACATGACCCGCCAGGTCGGCGGTGAGCATGTGCACATCACCAACCTGGTGGGTGCCGACGAGGATGCCCACACCTACGAGCCGAGCCCGGATGACGCCAAGGCCCTGCTCAAGGCCCGGCTGATCATCAAGAATGGCCTGGGTTTCGAACCCTGGCTGGACCGTCTGGTGGCCAGCACCGCCACCCAGGCCCAGGTCGTCACTGCCAGCCGCGGGGTTATTCCACGCACCCTGGAGGAAGACGGCGAAAGCGTTCCCGACCCTCATGCCTGGCACAACCTGGCCAACAGCGAGCTCTATGTGAGCAACATCACCAAGGCGCTGATCGCTGCCGACCCGGCCCACCAGGCCGACTACCAGCGCAACAGCCAGGCCTACCTGAAACAGATCTATCGCCTGCTGGCCGAGGCCAAGGCCAAGCTCGGTTCCCTGCCCCCGGGCAACCGCAAGATCGTCACCTCCCACGACGCCTTCGGCTACCTGGGCCAGGCCTACGGTATCGACTTCATGGCGCCCCAGGGCCTGTCCACCGAGCGTGAACCTTCAGCCGCCGAAGTGGCTGCGCTGATTACCCAGATCCGCAACGCCAAGGTCAAGGCAGTGTTCATGGAGAACATCAAGGACGCTCGCCTGCTCAAGCAGATCGCCGACGAAAGCGGCGCCCATATCGGCGGCACCCTGTACTCCGATGCGCTCTCGGCCAGCGGTCCGGCCAGTACCTTCACCGGCCTGTTCGAGTACAACCTCGACACCCTGTACCAGGCCCTGAGCCGACCATGATCCGCCGCCCACCGCTGTCGCTGCTGGATCTGGAAGCCGCGCCCCAGGGCAGCCGCTGGGCCTTGACCGCGGTGCTCGACGCCCTGCCCTGGAACAGCGATGGCCTGATCGCCGCCATTGCCCAGCAGCACGACAGCGGCGAGGTGCTGATGCTGGCCTGGATGAACCGCCAGGCCCTGGGCGAAACCCTGGCCAGCGGCCAGGCCTGCTACTGGTCGCGCTCGCGTCGGTGCCTGTGGCGCAAGGGCGAAAGCTCCGGGCATCGACAGCGCCTGATCGAAGCGCGCCTGGACTGCGACGGCGATGCCGTGCTGCTGCTAGTGGATCAGCAAGGACCGGCCTGCCACACCGGGCGCCCCAACTGTTTCTACAACGCCATTCGCGATGGCGCGGTGGAAGTCATCAGTTCCCCCTTGAAGGACTCGCGCCATGATTCGTAAAAACCCCTCCGGCGATCTGCCCGTGATCGCCGAATCCGCCTACGTCGACAAGACGGCCATCATCTGCGGCAAGGTAGTGATCGGCGACAACGTCTTCGTCGGCCCGTACGCGGTGATCCGCGCCGACGAAGTGGACGCCAGCGGCCAGATGCAAGCCATCACCATCGGCGCCAACTCGAACATCCAGGATGGCGTGGTGATCCACTCCAAATCCGGCGCGGCGGTGACCATCGGCCAGCACACCTCCATCGCCCACCGCTCCATCGTCCATGGCCCCTGCGTGGTCGGCGACCGAGTGTTCATCGGTTTCAACAGCGTGCTGTTCAACTGCGAAGTGGGCGACGGCAGCGTGGTTCGACACAACTCCGTGGTGGATGGCCGCGACCTGCCGCCGGGTTTCTACGTGCCCTCCACCACCCGCATCGGACCCAAGACCGACCTGGCGCAGTTCCCTCCCGTGAGTGTCAGCGCCTCGGAGTTTTCCGAAGACGTGGCGCGCACCAACGTCGACCTGGTGCGTGGCTACAAGGCCCTGCAGAACGAGTTTTGAGCATGAGCCGAATCCTCATCCGCAACGCCCGCCTGGTGAACGAAGGGCGCGAATTCGACGCCGACGTGCTGGTGGCGCACGGGCGCATCGACACCATCGGCAGCCTGGACCACCTCAGCGCCGAGATCGAAATCGACGCCCGCGGCCAGTGGCTGCTGCCGGGCATGATCGACGACCAGGTGCACTTTCGCGACCCCGGCGCGCCGGACAAGGGCAGCCTGTACAGCGAGTCGCGGGCGGCGGTGGCCGGTGGCATCACCAGCTTCATGGACATGCCCAACACCTCGCCGGCGACCCTGGATCTTGCCGCCCTGAACGACAAGAAGCGCCGCGCAGCGAGCGTTTCGGTGGCCAACTATGGCTTTCACTTCGGGGTCAGCAACGACAACCTCGACCTCGTCGCCGCCCTGGACCCCACGGAGGTGGCCGGGGTCAAGGTGTTCATGGGGGCCTCCACCGGCAACATGCTGGTGGACGATCCCGAGGTGCTGGACCGGCTGTTCCGCCAGGTGCCGACCCTGCTCCTGGCCCACTGCGAACACACCCCCAGCATCCAGGCCCGGCAACAGCGCTGGCTGCAACTCTATGGCGAGCAGATTCCCGCCGCCGCCCACCCGCACATCCGCGATGCCGAGGCCTGCTTTCGCTCCTCATCCCTGGCGGTGGAACTGGCGAAGAAACACGGCACTCGCCTGCACGTACTGCACCTGACCAGCGCCCGGGAGCTGGCGCTGTTCGAGGACCGGCCCCTGGCGCAAAAGCGCATCACCGCCGAGGTCTGCGTGCATCACCTGCTGTTCGATGACCGCGACTACCCGCGCCTCGGCCACCTGATCAAATGCAACCCGGCGATCAAGACCCAGGCCGATCGCGATGCCCTGCGCCAGGCCCTGAACAGCCAGCGCCTGGATGTCATCGGCACCGACCACGCGCCCCATACCTGGGAGCAGAAACAGCTGCCTTACAGCCGCGCGCCCTCCGGCCTGCCGCTGGTGCAGCATGCATTGCCAGCGCTGCTGGAACTGGTGGCCGACCGGGTGCTGCCCCTGGCCACCCTGGTGGAAAAAACCAGCCACCGAGTCGCCGACCTGTTCGCCATTCCCGATCGCGGCTACCTGCGCGAAGGCTACTGGGCCGACCTGGTGCTGGTCCGCGCCGAGCCCACAGGCCTGGCCGTGGACAGCCAGCCGATCCTCGCCCACTGCGGCTGGACGCCCTTTGCCGGCCAGCGCTTTCGCCACAGCGTCAGCAGCACCCTGGTGTCGGGCCAGCTCGCCTGGCACCAGGGCCGCCTGTACCACGACTGTCAGGGCCTGCCCCTGCGCTTCACCCGTTAATAGCCCGACACCAAGGACCACCGAAGATGATCCGCATCACCCTGCCTGATGGCGCGTGCCGTGAGTATGACCAGCCGTTGTCCGTTTTCGAGGTGGCCGCCAGCATCGGCAGCGGCCTGGCCAAGGCCGCCGTGGCCGGGCGAGTGAACGGCCAACTGGTGGACTGTGACTACCTGTTGCACAGCGACGCCCGCTTGAGCATCGTCACCGCCCGCGACCCCGAGGGCCTGGAAGTACTGCGCCACTCCTGCGCGCACCTGCTGGCGATGGCGGTGAAACAGCTGTTCCCTTCGGCGCAGGTGGCCATCGGCCCGGTGATCGAGGATGGCTTCTTCTACGACTTCGCCCACGAGCGCCCCTTCACCCCAGAGGACCTGGAACTGATCGAGGCGCGCATGCATAGCCTGGCCGCCACCAATCATTCGGTGCGCCGCCGGGAATTGTCCCGGGAGCAGGCCCTGCAGCATTTCGCCGACCAGGGCGAGCACTACAAGGTCGAGCTGATCCGCGACTTGCCGCCAGATGCCGTGCTTTCGCTGTACCGTCAGGGGGATTTCGAAGATTTGTGCCGTGGGCCACACCTGCGTTCCACTGGCCAACTGCGCGCCTTCAAGCTGACCAAGGTGGCCGGTGCCTACTGGCGTGGCGACGCCCGCAACGCACCGCTGCAGCGGATCTATGGCACCTGCTGGGGCACCCGCCCGGAACTGGAGGCCTACCTGTTGCGCCTGGAACAGGCGCAACAGCGCGACCACCGCAAGCTCGGCCAGCAGCTGGATCTGTTCCATTTCGACGACTGCGCGCCGGGCTCAGTGTTCTGGCACGCCAAGGGCTGGACCCTGTTCCAGGAACTGATCGGCTACATGCGCAGGCGCCAGGAACAGGCCGGCTACCAGGAAGTGAACACCCCCGACGTGATGGACCGCGGCCTCTGGGAAACCTCCGGGCACTGGCAGAACTACCGCGACCACATGTTCACCACCACCACGCAAGACCAGCGCACCTTCGCCCTCAAGCCGATGAACTGCCCCGGCGCGGTGGCGATCTTCGGTCATGGCCGCAAGAGTTACCGCGACCTGCCACTGCGCATCGCCGAGTTCGGCAAAGTCCACCGCTACGAACCTTCAGGGGCCCTGCACGGCCTGTTGCGAGTGCGCCATTTCACCCAGGACGACGCCCACATCTTCTGCACCCCGCAACAGATGCAAAGCGAATGCGCCGCCACCATTGCCCTGGTATACGACATCTACAAGGAGTTCGGTTTCGACCAGGTGGCGGTGAAGCTCTCGACCCGCCCCGACCACCGCATCGGCAGCGATGAGGTCTGGGACCAGCTGGAAGAGGCCCTGGTCGGTGCCTTGCAGAGCATGCACATCGACTACCGGATCAACCCCGGGGAAGGTGCCTTCTACGGCCCCAAGCTGGAGTTCGTGCTGCGCGACGCCATCGGTCGCGACTGGCAGTGCGGCACCCTGCAGGTGGACCTCAACCTGCCCGAGCGCTTCGCCATCAGCTACATCGACGAGCGCGGCGAACGCTGCCAGCCGGTGATGCTGCACCGGGCGCTGTTTGGTTCCCTGGAACGCTTCATCGGCATTCTCCTGGAACACCATGGCGGCGCCCTGCCCCTGTGGCTGGCACCGCAACAAGCGGTGGTGCTGAACATCAGCGAAGCCCAGGCCGACTACGCCCGGGCCATCAGCGACAGCTTGCGCCGTCACGGGCTGCGGGCCAGCGCCGATCTGCGCAACGAAAAGATCGGCTACAAGATTCGCGAACACAGCCTGCAGAAAGTGCCTTACCTGCTGGTGGTCGGGGTAAAGGAAAAGGACGGAGGCTACGTCAGCCTGCGCAGCCGAAATGGCGAAGACCTGGGCCGCCTGAGCCTGGAGCAGGCCCTGGCCCGGATGCGCTAGGCGCTGCCCGGGGCACGGGCAGCGTCAGCCAAAAGTCAGGAGGCGCGGGGTTTGACCGTGCCGCAGTCCTGGCCCAGCCACACGGCGCGGGTGTCCATGCTGCCCTTCTGCTGCAGGCCGGTGGCGTTGAAGGTGCCGGCCACGTTGGTGGTGAACTCACGATCGCTGATGAACGTGGCCACTCCATTGCCCTGGGCCTTGGGGCAACTGAAGCGGAACTTCCATTGATTGCCACTGCGTTCGGTCACCTGCTGCTGGCAACCCGACTGCGGGTCCTGCAGCGGGATGGTGTCCGACTGCACCTGGGCCGGTGTCAGGCACACCCGAATCCCCTTGCCGCCCATGGTCACACCCTGTTTCTCCAGCGTCGCCCGCTGTTGCGGGGTCATCTGCTGCTGCAACTGGCCGAGAATCAGCGACAGGTCCGGCATGTTCTGGTCGTCGATCTTCATGTTGCTGCTGGTCAGCTCCCACAACCCCGGCTGCAGCATCTGCGCCTGCGCCACCACCGGAAGCGCCAACCCCGCCGCCAAGGCCCAACCCAGTAAACGAAGTTTCATCGAATGACTCCTAGACAATAGTGGCCGTTAGACTTCAGCCGGGGCACGGTGTTGCATGCAGAATAAAATAGCGACATTCACCGTGGAACATGGTCTGTTAGGCATTGAATCTTCAGGAGCAAGGCTGCCCCATGGATTATTTTGGCCCGCACATCTTCGGCTATCTCATCGCACTGCTGCATTTTCTCGGGTTGATCGCCGCGATCCACGCGGTACTCACCGTCAGGACCGCCCAGGGCGCCATCGCCTGGGCCCTGTCGCTGCTGTTCATGCCCTACCTGACCCTGATTCCCTACCTGGTGTTTGGTCGCAGTACCTTCGACGCCTACATCCAGGCCCGGCGTCAGGCCAACGTGGAAATGCACAAGGCCATCAATGAGCTGAACTGGCGTCCCTGGGTGGAAGAAGCCCTCACCGCCCGCGCCTCCAAGGCCTACGCCTCGCTGCGGGCCATGCCCAAGCTGGGGCGCATGCCGTGCCTGGCCAACAATCAGGTACGCCTGCTGGTCAACGGCGACGCCACCTTCGAAGCGATCTTCAACGCCATCCGCCGCTCCCACAAGGCGGTGCTGATCCAGTTCTTCATCATCCACGACGATGACCTGGGCCGGCGCCTGCAACGCCTGCTGCTGGAAAAGGCCGCCGAGGGCGTGTCGATCCACCTGCTCTACGACCGCATCGGCAGCCACTCCCTGCCCGCCAGCTACGTACAGACCCTGCGCGACGCCGGGGTCCAGGTGCACGCCTTCGCCACCCGCAGTGGCTGGCTCAACCGCTTCCAGGTGAACTTCCGCAATCACCGCAAGATCGTGGTAGTGGACGGCATGCTGGGGTTCGTCGGCGGGCATAATGTCGGCGACGAATACCTGGGCAAGACGCCGCCCCTGGCGCCCTGGCGCGATACCCACGTGCAGGTCAGCGGCCCGGTGGTGGCCTGCCTGCAGGAGTCCTTTGCCGAAGACTGGTTCTGGGCCGCCCGGGAACTGCCGCCGCTGATCCTCCCGGACACCTACCCGGACGACGGTGTGCTCTGCCAATTGCTGGCCAGCGGCCCGGCCGATGCCTACGAAACCTGCTCGCTGTTCTTTGTCGAGGCCATCCACGCGGCCACCGAGCGGGTGTGGATCACCAGCCCGTACTTCATTCCCGATGAGGCGGTGTTCGCTGCCCTGCGCCTGGCGGTGCTGCGGGACGTGGATGTGCGCATCCTGCTGCCCGCCCGCCCGGACCACCGCATCGTCTATGCCGCCTCCAGCCTGTACGCCTTCGAAGCGGTGCGCGCCGGGGTGCGGGTATTCCGCTATCAGCCGGGGTTCCTGCACCAGAAGGTGGTGCTGATCGACAACGAAATCAGCGCCATTGGCAGCGCCAACCTGGACAACCGTTCGTTCCGCCTGAATTTCGAAGTGATGCTGCTGACGGTGGACGACGACTTCGCCACCGAAGTGGAACACATGCTGGAAGCCGACTTCGCCAAGGCCCGGGAAATCGCCAAGGAAGAAAGCCGCCAGACCCACCGCCTGCAACAACTGGGCATGCGGGTCGCGCGGCTGATTTCTCCGATCCTTTAAGGGCCAGGCTTATGGATGATAGAGGTCATCCCGGGTCCAGGGCAGTTCATGGCTGCCATCGGCATGGGGCTTGACCGCAAGGATCTGGTGCAGGTTGATCCAGCCCTTGGCAAAGGCATAGGCGCAGCCCGCCAGGTACAGCCGCCAGATCCGTAGCGCCTGCTCCGGAACCTGCCTGGCGGCGGCTTCCAGATTGTCTTCCAGGCGTTCGCTCCAGTGATCCAGTGTCCGCGCGTAATGCATGCGCAGGCTCTCGACATCGACAATTTCCAGCCCCGCCTCGCTGATGAACGCCGAGATCATTGCCAGGTGCGGCAGCTCGCCATTGGGAAACACATAGCGCTCGATGAAGTCCCCGGCCCCGCGGCCCACCGGGCGGCCGTCGGTGTGCTTGGCGGTGATGCCGTGGTTCATCACCAACCCGCCCTCGCGCACGGCCCTGAACAGGGTCTGGCAGTACTCCGGCAAGTTGGCGTGGCCGACGTGCTCGAACATGCCGACACTGACCACCTTGTCGAAGCGGCCATCCTGGGGCAGGTCGCGGTAATCCAGCAGTTGCAGGTCCACCAGGTCGTCCAGGCCTTCGGCGGTCACTCGCTCGCGGGCCAGGGCCAGCTGTTCCTTGCTCAAGGTGATGCCGAACACCTTGGCGCCGAACTCACGGGCGGCGTAGCGGGCCAGCCCGCCCCAGCCGCACCCGACATCCAGCAGGTAGTCCCCCGGTTGCAGGCGCAGCTTGCGGCACAGGTGGCGGAATTTGGCTTGCTGGGCCTGTTCCAGAGACTCGCTTCCGGTCTCGAAATAGGCGCAGGAATAGGCCATGTCGCTGTCGAGCCACAGTTGGTAGAAGGCGTTGGAAAGGTCGTAGTGATAGGAAATCGCGGCAGCGTCGGTCGCCTTGTCGTGCAGCGAGCGCACCGGCTGGTTGCCGTCGTCATCGTCGAGCAAAGCCTGGCTCAGTTCGTCGCAGACCCGGATGACTTCGCTGATGGAACCTTCCAGTTCCAGTTTGCCCTCGACAAAGGCGCCCCCCAAGGCGTCCAGGCTAGGGTGAGTCAGCTGCGCCACCAATTGCGGGTCCTTGACCACGATCGTGACGTTGGGCTCCGGCCCCAGATTGAATTCATGGCCGTCCCAGAGCCGCAGGCGTAAAGGCAAATGCAGATTCTGTAAGGCCGGTGGAAGTTGCGCGAGCATGGAAAATCCCCCCTTGTTTCAGACGTCTGAAATGAGGGTAGACCATCCTAGAAAATAGCAGGCTATCGATTTGATAGTGGTTTTCTATGATTCGCTGCGCATCACCAGGCCATCTTCGACCCACTGTTTCAACCAGGTAACCGCCTGCAGCGGGGCCCCCTCGGCATAAGTGACGGCCAGCCCGGCGCAGAGTTCCGCAAAATTCCACCGTTGCTCGATCATGCCCCGCAGCGCTGTGGCCTCTTCGGCTGGCAGGCTGCGATAACGGCAGACCCGGTCCGCTCGCCAGACCAGGCACAGCTGCTGCTGATCGAGTAAAGCACTGCGGGGGAAATCCGCCTGCTCCTTGACCGCGCGCCACTGGGCCACGCTGTTGTAGCGGCAGTCGAGCCATTGCACACAGGGCGCCAGGCGCAGTTGCAGCTGCGGCCATTGCTCGACATCCAGCCCGGCCATGGCGGCCACCGTCAGCACCTGGGCTTCGGCTGCGTCGAAGGCCAGGGTGAAGGCCCACTCCAGGCGCGCCAGTTCCGCCAGGGGGGCGCCCTGCTCCGGCACCAGATGGCCCAGGATGAATTCGGCAAAGCCCTGCCCCAGCCAGCGCAGGCTGAAATGCCGGGACGGGCACTGGCGAATGTAGGCCTGCGTCAGGGCCTGGAATTCTGTATCCCCCAGCCAGTGCCGGATGGCCGGGAAGTCGCTGGCCATGACCTCCTGCAACCGGGCCATGTAGGCATTGTGATAGATCGCCAGGCCGGTCTCGACATCCAGGGTCGGGCCACCGATCAGGCTGTCTTGCAGGACGGCGCGGGCCTGGGCCTGTTCGCCCAACAGATAGGCTTCAAAAGCCAGTTGCCAGTCGTTCAGGCGCATTGCTGCCTCCCGGCCAGGGTCTGTTGCCCGAGATCTCGGGCCTTGTGCAGTTCGCTGAGCAGCTCTTCCAGGGGCGGGAAATGATCGTCGCGCTCCAGCAGGGTGGCCACCGGCCCCAGGTGTTCAAGGGTGCGTTGATACAGCGCCCACACGGGATCGCAGACCGGGTGGTCGTGGGTATCGATCACGTAGTCGCCATAATCCTGGTGCCCGGCCAGATGCAGTTGCCGCACGCGCTGCGCCGGCAGCGCCTGGATGAAGTGCCAGGGATCGAAACCATGGTTGCGCGAACTGACGTAGACGTTGTTCACATCCAGCAGCAGTTCGCAGCCGCTGAGCTGGCTCAAGGCGGCGAGAAACTCCCACTCGCTGAACTCGTCGGCCGCCGCCCGCACATAACTGGAGACGTTCTCCAGCACCAGGGGGCGCTCCAGAACGTCCTGCACCTGACGCACTCGCCCTGCCACGTAGTGCAGGCTCTCCTCGGTGTAGGGCAGCGGCAGCAGGTCGTGCAGTTGATGGGCGTTGCCCCGGCTCCAGCACAGGTGATCGGAGATCCACGCCGGGTTTGCCCGGCTGGCCAGTTGCCTGAGCCGCAGCAGGTAATCCCGGTCCAGGGCATGGGGCCCGCCGATGGACAGCGACACCCCGTGCATCACGATGGGGTAGCGCTCGGCGATCGCATCCAGGTAATACAGCGCCTTGCCGCCCTGCACCATGAAGTTCTCGGACACCACTTCAAACCAGTCGACGTCCGGCGCCTCGTCGAGAATCTGCTGGTAGTAGGCACTGCGCAAGCCCAGGCCATAGCCCAGGCTGGAAGAAAATTCAGACATCGCCAACTCCTTGCCAAGTGGCCGCAGTGGTTGCCAACCCCACTGCGGCAGCACTCGAACGCCGCTTACTCGCCGACTTTGCCGCCTGCTTTGTCACACGCGGCCTGGGTCATGGCCTTGAAGCCCTGGCCTTTGCAGGCGCCCATGCCCTTGCAGGCGTGGTCCTTGGTCTTGCAGTCGTTCTGCCCTTTGCAGGCGTTGACGCCGTAGCAGTGCACCTGGGCATCGGCAGCAGACGCTTGAGTCACGACACCGGCAAACAGCGTGGCGGCAGCAAAAGCCAGGGCAGCGCCGGCGGCGGTTTTCTTCATGTTCATTTTTGTTTCCTCAATAGTCGCAGGGGATCGGCGGGTGCTTGTGCAATCCCGTCATAGCACTAGAGAGAGGAAGCATCCCGGCGTTACAGCCGGGATGAAAAAAACTGCGCGGCGGCGTCTACAGCTTCAACAGCGGCTCCTGGAAACGCAGCAGGCGACCGGCATTGCCCAGCACCAGCAAGGTGCTCAGGTTGTGCAGCACCGCAGCGATCATCGCCCCCGCCGCCCCCAGCCAGCCGAACGCGGCAAAGGCGACGATGGCCAGGGTCCAGCCCAGGCCGATGATCACGTTGACCTGCAAGGTCCGCCGGCATTCACGGCTCAGGCGCACGCAGGTGCCCAGGCGTCGCAGGTCGCTGCCGATCAGCACCACATCCGCCGAAGCCAGGGCGATGTCCGCACCACCGGCGCCCATGGCCACCCCCACCACCCCGGCCTTGAGAGCCAGGGAGTCGTTGATGCCGTCGCCGACCACCATCGGCCGGAAGCCCTTGTCGATCTCCTCCAGTACCCGCTCAAGCTTGTCTTGCGGCAGGGCCTGGGCCTCGACGTCGGCGATTCCCACTTCCAGCGCCAGGCTGTCGGCCACACTCTGGCGGTCGCCGGTGAGCAGCAACTGCCGGCCCAACCCCAGTTCGCGCAACTCGCCCAGGGCATGCCGGGCCTCGGGTTTGACGCTGTCGGCCAGCAACAGCCAACCGAGAAATTCGCCATCAAGCGCCAGGCCGGCAATCGGCCCGTCGTGCCCCGGCACCGGGCTGGTATCGATACCCAACTGGCGGAACAGCTCCGGGCGGCCAAGGGCCGCTTCGCCCTCCTCGGTACGGGCCACCACACCCAGGCCCTGGCGTTCATGAATGTCCCCCAGTGGCCATTGCTCTTCCTGGGGCACCAGCCCTGCCAGGGCCCGGCTGACCGGGTGGCTGCTGGCCGAGCCGAGGCTGGCGGCCAGAGTGAGCAGGCTTCGCTGGTCTTCCCGGGGGCTGTCGATGGCCTGCAAACGCAAGGTGCCGTACGTCAGGGTTCCGGTCTTGTCCACGACCAGGGAGGTCAGGTCCGCCAGCTCCTCGAGAAAGGCCGAACTGCGAATCAGGATGCCGTGGCGCGCGGCCACAGCGATTCCGGCGATGGCGGTGGCCGGCGCCGACAGCACCAACGCGCAGGGACAGGCCGCCACCAGCACCGCGAGCATGGCTTGGGCATCGTTGGTGATGAACCAGGTCACCGCCGCCAACAGCAACACCAGCACCATGTAACTGCCGGCATAGCGCTCCAGCAAACGGGTGATGGGCGGCTTGGCGCGCTCGGCGCTTTGCATCAGGGCAATCACCTTGCCCAAGGTCGACTCCTCGCCGGTACGGGTGACCTGCACACGCAACAGCCCATCGAGATTGATTGCGCCGCCAAATATCTGCATGCCCTGAACCGCTTCCAGGGGGACCGATTCGCCAGTGATCGGCGCGGTATCCAGGCTCGCCTGGCCGGACACCACCAGACCATCGGCGGGCACCCGATCGCCGGCGCGTACTTCCACCAGGTCGCCGGCCTTGAGGCTGGCGTTGTCCACTTCCACGACGCTGCCATCGGCCCGTACCTGTCGCGCCAGGCTGCGGGTCAAGCGGCCCAGGGCGTCGATGGCTTCCTGGGAGCCGATCACGCTGCGCTCTTCCAGTACGTGGCCGAAGATCATGATGATCGGCAACAGGGCCGCGGTCAGCAGGTCGCCAGTGGCCCAGGCGCCGAGCATCGCCAGGGCGATCAGTTGGTCGGTAATGCCGTGCAGGCTCGGGTAACGCAGGCTGAACCAGGCCGAGCGCATCACCGGCACCGCCACCAGCAGCGAGGCGACACCCAACAGCAACTGGCTGACGCCCACCTGCCCTGGGGCCAGCCAGCGCCAGACCAGGCCAAGGGCCAGAAGCCCCAGGGCGAGCATGGCCAGGGTCAACTGGCGGGCGGCGCTGCGTTGCTCGGCCGAGGTCAGCATGCTGGCGGGGGGCGCGGCATGGGTGGTGGCAGTCATTGTTCGGCTCCCTGAATGATCAGGCGTGAATCGTCTTGGGGATTGACCGTGGTCACCGAACCGGCCTGCCCGAGAATCTTCGGCAGGCGTTCACGGTAGATACGCAGCAGCATTTCCGGGTCGGTGCCGTTGCGCTGCGCCTGGGCCAGGCTCTGCACCGTGGCAGTCTGGGCCCGTGCCAGGGCCAGCCGTTCGCTGGCCTGGGCATGGGCCACTTGCAGGCTGCGGTCCGCCTGCTGGTTGGCGCCCTGGGTCAGCTTTTCCGCTTCGGTGCGGGCATTGGCGACCGCCTTGTCGGCTTGCTGGCTGGCAGTGAGCACCGCGTTGAAGGCGCTGACCGCCGGGCCGGGCAGGCTCGATTGCACATCCACCCGCGTTGCCTCGACGCCAATGCCCTGGCCGCTGGCGGTCAACTGCGCCAGGCGCTGGTTGATGCTTTGCAGCAGATCGCCCCGCAGCCGCTCACGATGCTCGGCGGCCTGGTTGTCGCTGCCGATCAGTTCCGGGCGCGCCACCAGGATGGTGTCCAGGTCACGGGCGGCGGTCAGGGCCACGGCACTGCGGGTCACCAACCGATCCAGGGCCGGCAGCACGTGGTCAGCCTGGAGCACATAGGCGTAGGGATCGCTGACCTTGTAGAACACCCGCACGTCCAGCTGTACCACACCGGCATCGCCAGTCAGCAGGTAACCGGACCCGGCCAGGGTGTCGTTCAAAGGCGTGGCCAGGGTGGCAACCCGGTCCCCTTCCAGAGCCGCCTCGGAACGCAGCAAACCCTCCACCCGCCGCTCCAGTACCCGGTCGGCGGCGGGCAGCAGCACCACCTGCTCAAAAGGCTGGGGCCAGGCCAAGAGCAATCCGGCGCTCTGCACCCTTTCCAATTTGCCAAAGTGCAAGACCATGGCCCGGTTCTGCGGGTCTATCTGCCGCACATTGGAGAAGGCCCAGGCCAGCGCCGCCAGTACTGTCACCCCGTACAAGGCGATGAATGCCAGACGCCCGGCCTGGATCCACGGGCTGCTCAACTCATTTGTTCCACGTGGAACCTTATTCATGGTTGCGAACCAGCAGCTTTGCCCGGCAGGTTTGGCGGGCCATCCACCAGCACCCGGAAAGGCGCCGCGTCGGTGCGCAGGATCAACTTGGTGCCCGGAGTCACCACAGTACCCAGGGTGTCCAGTGAACGCAGCAAGTTGTACAGCTGCGGGGAACTGGCGTAGGCGCGGCCATAAATCTGCGCCGCTTCAACCCGGGATTGCGCCTCGATATCCGCGGCCTTCACCGTGGCATCGGCCTGGACGATCCGCGCATCGCGTTCGGCGCCAGAGCGGATTTGCGCCGCTTCGCGCTTGCCGATGGCGGTGCGTTCCGTGGCGATGGTTTCACGCTCGGCGCGCATGCGGTCCACGGTGGCGGTCAGGGTCACCGAGGGCAGGGTCAGACGCTCCACTCCCACCTGCACCACTCGCACTCCATAAGTGGAAAGCAATTGCTGTTCGATCTGCTGGCGCAGTTGCGCTTCGAAGTCGGCAATGCGCACCTGGCTGGCATCGGTGTTCACCAGGTTGGCCAGATCGAAGCTGCTGGCGGTGGTTTCCAGGGCCGAACCGACAAAGGTGCGGATCTGCCGCGCCGCTTCGTCCGGCTGGTTCTGCACCGCCCGCATGAAACGCTGCACATTGTCCGCATCGCCCTGGACCCGCCAGGCCACGTAGGCCTGGACGATAATCCGCAAACCGTCGCGGGTGCCCACATCCTGCAAGCCACTGGAGGTGGTGCGCAGGCGCAGGTCCACCGGGATCGCCGCTTCAAAGGGTGCCGGCCAGCGCCAGTTCAGGCCCGGCTCCAGCAGCACCCGCGCCGGGTTGCCGAAGCGGGTGATTACCGTGGCTTCGCCGGAGCGCACTTGCACTAGGCTCGCCGCGGCCACGGCAAACAGCACCAGTAGCACGGCCCAGCCCATGCGCCGCCAGGGGAAAGGCCCGGCCTCGGCCGGCGCCCCATGATGATGGTGGTGATGCCCGTGATGGTGGTGATGGCCGTGCCCGTGGTCGTGGCCGGCGTGATCGTGGGAATGGGAGGACTGGCTCAATGGACGGCTCCTGGCTGAGCGGCTTTACGCGGCGCCGAAGGGTCGGCCGGCAAGGTGAACGTACGCAGGTCGAGGGTCGGCGCGCTGTCGCCCCCCAGACGGTGATCAAGAATCAGCAGCTTGGCCTGGCTCAGTTGGCTCAGGTACTGCTCGAGGACGAAGGCCTGCCCCGCACTGGCGAAGGCTTTCTGTTCGGCGGCAAAGCGCAGGTCGGCAGCCTGGGCCGCCGCCTGCACTTCGCGCGCATCGGCCTGGGCCTGGTCGCGGGCCACGCTGGCTTGCAACTGCGCCTGGTTGGTCTGCTCGGCAGCCGCTCCACGTTCCCGGGAAATCAGCGCCTGGGCGCCAATCTGCGCCGCTTGCACACCGTGGTAGGCATTGGCCGCGCCAGCCGGTGGATGGATGGCCTCGACTACCGTGGCGAGAATCTCCACCCCGCTGTCGAGCCGATCCAGATCGCCCTGCACGGCCCTGCCGATGTCATCGGCCAGCCCGGTGCGGTCCTGCCCCAGCAGGCCATCGAGGGTGCGCGAGGCAAAGTCGTGCACCAGCACGCGGCTGGCGGTGCTGCGGATCAGCGTCGGCACATCGCTGCTGTTGTAAGTGGCGGCCAGCGCCGCAGCGTCGCCCAGGCCGATGCGGTAGACGAAGCGCACGTCCATGTTGACGATCTGAAAGCTCTGTTGCTGGGCATTGCCGCTGGCGATCACCTGGGATTTGTCATTCACGTGGCTGGCATCCCACAGGCGGTTGGCAATGGCGGGGGCCGGGCCTTCGGCGGGGGCCGCTTGAAGCGGCTGCGAGTTTTCGCCCACGCTGGTGGCCAGTTCATGGACCACGCCGTTTTCCACCGTCAGTACCCGCCCCAGGGGCCAGGGCAGGCCCAGATGCAGGCCCGGGCCAAAGACCTGTACCGGCTTGCCGAAACGCTCGTAAATACCGCGATTTTGCATGGAAAGTTCATGAACGCCGGTCAACAGCCAACCTACCGCCAACACCACCAGCAATACCGGTACAAAGGCCCGGCGCATATAGGCGAAGGCCCAGATCTGCCGCAGATCGATGCCAAAACGGTTGTGCAATTCATGCTGCAGGCTGAGCAGGGGTTGGGGCGGCCAACGCAGCATGTCGGCAACAAAACTGTGGGCCAGAAGCCGGGGCTCCAGCTGTTCGCGCTGTGGGCTGAACAGCGACAGCACCGCGCGCAACAACAACTCGCCGGCCACCAATGCCGGCAGCAGCCCCGTCAGCACCGCCAGCCGTACTGGCCACAAGGCCGTGTCGCTGCTGAACAACAGGCACAGGGCGCTCACCAGCAAACAGATAATCGCCGCCCGCAGCAGCTGCGCCAGGGCGCCGGCTTCCGGCCATTCCCCTGGGTGCTCCTGGGCCAGTTGGCGCTCCAGCACCAGCAGGGCAAACGCCAGCAGCAGAGCCAGCACCGCCACCACGCTGGCACTCAGGCCCAGGGCGGTGGCGGGCAACGACAGGTTGAACACCTGCACCACGCTATACAGGATCAGCAGCGACCAGCCACCAAGCCACAGGGTAGG
Organism: Pseudomonas sp. GW823-FHT02C05; assembly: GCF_058797595.1. NCBI lineage: Bacteria > Pseudomonadati > Pseudomonadota > Gammaproteobacteria > Pseudomonadales > Pseudomonadaceae > Pseudomonas > Pseudomonas sp. GW823-FHT02C05. Next base: position 645,658 of record NZ_JBXAJU010000004.1, read on the forward strand.
CGCGCCGATCTGCTGCAACAGGCGCCGCCCGCGCAGGGTCAGGGCAGCCGCCAGCCGGCCCTGTGGCTGCCGATCCTCCCCGGCCTCGGGCGTGACAACCGGCGCCGGGGTGATTACCTCTTCGCGCCAGCGGCTGACCCAGCACGCCGATTGCAGCCCGGCCACCACCACCAGCAAGGCACACGAAAGGTTCACCAGCAGTGCCGGCCAGATGGTCAGCGCCGCAAACAGATCGACAAACACCGCCGCCACCAGCCCCAGCACCGCCAGGCCCAGCAAAGCGGCGCCCCAGCGCTGCAAACGCGCCGCATGGGACGCCGCCTGCTGAAACCGTGGCAAGGCAGCCACCTCGCCACCTTGCGTCTCAAGATCGACTTGCATACCACCCCGCCGCTCTGGTCCGGCCCTGTGGATAAACCCACGGGCCGAAGAAATTCGAAACAATTCGTTACTATATAACGAGCCGAGTGAAATTTTTGTCCCCCGCCATGCCTTTTCATCTATTGCGTACGTCGTAGACACAGAGACAGCTGTTTGCTCATGACAAAACTTCTGATGTCAGCCCCCTGGCATTTAAGGCAATAATCCAGCCCTGCTCACCGCGTGCGACAAGGAACCGTCCCATCATGCTCTCGATTTACCAGCTCAAACCGCGCTTTCAGAACCTGCTGCGGCCGTTGGTGCAGCGCCTGTACGACAACGGCACCACGGCCAACCAGATCACTGTCCTGGCCGCCGTCATCTCGGTCCTGGTCGGCACCGTCATCGCCCTGTTCCCCGGCCATGCCTGGCTGTTCGCCCTGATTCCCCTGTGGATGATCCTGCGCATGGCGCTCAATGCCATCGACGGCATGCTGGCGCGGGAATTCGGCCAGCAATCGCGCCTGGGGGCCTACCTCAACGAACTCTGCGACGTGGTCGCCGACAGCGCCCTGATCCTGCCTTTCGCCCTGTTGCCCGGGGCCAGCCTGCTGCTGGTGCTGGCCGTGACCCTGCTGGCGCTGTTCAGTGAATACGCCGGGGTGCTCGGGCCCATGGTCGGGGCCTCGCGGCGCTACGACGGGCCCATGGGCAAGAGCGACCGCGCCTTCATCCTCGGCGTGCTGGCCACCGGCATCGCCCTGGGCTGGCTCAGCGCCCTGTGGATAAACGGCGTGCTGGCACTGGTGGCCGCACTGCTGGTCTACACCCTGATCAATCGGGTCCGCCAGGGCCTCAAAGAAGTTCAGCACAATGCTCCCTCTGCATAAGGAAATGGCTATGCGCGACGCTCAACACCAGACGTTCCGAACCCATGACGGTGTCGAACTGTTCTACCGCCACTGGCCAGCCACTGAAGTGGCCCCTGGCGAACCGCGGCAAGCGGTGATGCTGTTCCACCGCGGTCACGAACACTCCGGGCGCATTGCCCACCTGGTGGAAGAGCTGAACCTGCCCCAGTTCGATTTCTTCGCCTGGGACGCCCGTGGCCATGGCCAGTCGCCGGGCGCCCGTGGCGACAGCCCGAGCTTCGCTACCAGCGTGCGCGACGTGCAGACCTTCTGTGATCACCTGGGCAGCGCCCACGGGATCGCCGAGGAAAACATCGCCGTGGTGGCCCAGAGCGTGGGCGCGGTGATCGCGTCCACCTGGGTCCACGACTACGCGCCGCGCATCCGCTCCCTGGTGCTGGCCTCGCCGGCGTTCAAGGTCAAGCTGTACGTGCCCTTCGCCCGGCCCGGCCTGGCCCTGATGCGGCGCTTTCGTGGCAACTTCTTCGTCAACAGCTACGTCAAGGCGCGCTTCCTGAGCCACGACCCGGAGCGGGTCCGCAGCTATGACAGCGACCCACTGATCACCAAGGCGATCTCGGTGAATGTACTGCTGGGCCTGTATGAAGCGGCAGACCGGGTGGTAGCCGACGCCCAGGCGATCCAGGTGCCGACCCAGTTGCTGATCTCCGGCTCCGACTTCGTGGTGCATCGCAAGCCCCAGGAGCAGTTCTTCGAGCGCCTGGGCAGCCTGCACAAGGAAAAGCACATCCTCCCGGGCTTCTTCCACGACACCCTGGGGGAAAAGAACCGGGCGCCGGCCATGGCCAGCATCCGTCGCTTCATCCTGCAGAATTTCGAGCGCCCGCTGAACCGCCCTGCCCTGCTGGACGCCGACCGCCTGGGCGTTACCTGCGCCGAGTCCGAAGCCCTGGCCGCGCCGCTGCCGCACAATTCCCTGCGCGACCTGTACTGGCGCGCCACCCGCGCCAGCATGCGCCTGGGCAGCCAGCTGTCGGCGGGGGTCAAGCTGGGCTTCGACACCGGTTTCGACTCCGGCAGCACCCTGGACTACGTCTACCGCAACCGCCCCACCGGGCATTCCGCACTGGGCCGGATGATCGACCAGAACTACCTGAACTCCATCGGCTGGCGCGGCATCCGCCAGCGCAAGCTGCATGTGGAAGAACTGCTGCGCCTGGCCATGGAAAAACTCCGTGAGCAAAACAGCGAAGTGCGCATCGTCGATATCGCCGCCGGCCACGGCCGCTACATCCTCGAAGCCCTGCAAGGGGTCAGCCCGCTGCCGGAATCGATCCTGCTGCGCGACTACAGCGATATCAACGTGCGCGACGGCAGTGCGCTGATCCAGGAAAAAGGCCTGGGGGACATCGCCCGCTTCGTCAAAGGCAACGCCTTCGACCGCGAGGACCTCGCAGCCCTGGACCCGAAACCCACCCTGGCGGTGGTCTCCGGGCTCTATGAGCTGTTCGCCGACAACCAGATGGTCGGCGGCTCCCTGGCGGGCCTGGCCAGTGCCGTGGAGCCCGGCGGCTACCTGGTGTACACCGGCCAGCCGTGGCACCCGCAGCTGGAACTGATCGCCCGCGCCCTGACCAGCCACCGCGAAGGCCAGGCCTGGGTCATGCGCCGCCGCACCCAGGCGGAGATGGACCAACTGGTGGAGGCCGCCGGCTTTCGCAAGGTCACCATGCGTGTGGATGAATGGGGGATTTTCAGCGTATCCCTGGCGCAACGGGTGCAATGATGGCCGCAGGCGCCTTGCCGGCCCGGGAGCCGGGCCTGCTGAAACCCGCGGTGCTCTGGCTGCTGTTGCTGGCACCGCTGTTCTTCAGCACCTACGGCTTCGCCACCTGGGTCACCGCCCAGCGCGACGACGTCGGCAGCATGGTCTTCGACTGGGAACGGCACATGCCGTTCTGGGGCTGGACCATCGTGCCCTACTGGTCCATCGACCTGCTCTACGGCTTCTCCCTGCTGTTGCCGCGCAGCCGTGACGAGCTCAAGCGCCACGCCCTGCGCCTGCTCACCGCCCAGGTGATCGCGGTCAGTTGCTTCCTGATCTGGCCATTGAGCTTCACCTTCTCCCGGCCGGAACTGGACGGGGTTTTCGGCTGGCTGTTCGCGGTGCTGGCCGGCTTCGACAAGCCCTTCAACCAGGCGCCGTCGCTGCACATCGCCCTGCTGGTGGTGCTCTGGGTCTGCTACGCACGGCATACCCAGGGTTTCTGGCGCTGGCTGGTGCATGGCTGGTTCGCGCTGATCGGGGTCTCGGTGCTGAGCACTTATCAACACCACTTCATCGATGTACCCACAGGCGCCCTGGCCGGCTGGCTGTGTGTCTGGCTATGGCCGCTGGACCGTCCCAGCCCATTGTTCAGTGCCCGTGCGGCCCAGGACCCGAAGCGCCGCCAGCTGGCCCTGCGCTATGGCCTGGGTGCGGCGCTGTTCGCCGGGGCAGCCTTTGCCTGGGGCGGCGCCGCGCTGTGGCTGATCTGGCCCGGCGTGGCGCTGTTGCTGGTGGCCTTGAACTACGCCCTGCTGGGTGCCGAGGGTTTCCAGAAGCGCCAGGACGGCAGCCTCAGCCCCGCTGCACGCTGGTTGCTGGCGCCTTACCTGGCGGCGGCCTGGATCAACTCGCGGCTGTGGACAAAAAAACATCCACAGCCGGACCCGGTTGTGGATAACGTCTGGCTCGGGCGCCTGCCGACACCGGCCGAGCTCAAGGACAGCCCGTTCGACGCCGTGCTCGACCTGTGCGCCGAGCTGTCCCTGGACAGCCGCGGGCTGCGGGCCTACCAGAGCCTGCCGGTGCTGGACCTGTGCGCCCCCAGTGCCGAGCAGTGCCTGGCCGCCGCCCACGCCATCGAACGCCTGCGCCAGCAAGGGCCGCTGCTGGTGTGCTGCGCCCTGGGTTATTCGCGCAGCGCCACGGCGATTGCCGCCTGGCTGCTGCACAGCGGCCGCGCAGCCACGGTGGATGCCGCCATCGTGCAGATCCAGCGGGCCCGCCCGCAGATCGTCCTGCACCCCGCCCACCGCCAGGCGCTGCAAGCCCTGAGCAGCGCCGGGAGAACGGCCCATGTCCACTGAAATGCAGCTCTACAGCGTGGCCAGCCTGCTGCGCCGGGGCCGCGCCCTGGATCAGTTATCCACAGGCCTGACCCTGCTCGGCGCGCTGTATGGCCTGGGCCAGTACCTGCTGACCAGCGTCACCCTGGGCGGGCTGCTGGTCAGCCTGGCCCTAGTGCTGCTGGGGCTTGTGGAAAAGTACCTGGCGCTGCGGGTAGCCTTCGACGCCGACCTGTTTCAACGCGTGGCCGACGCCCCAACTACCCTGGAACACAGTACCCAGGCCCTGGACCAGGCCCTGAGCGCCCTCGGCCTGCAACCCGCGCAGCGCGGCGGCCGGCCCTGGGACCAACGCAGCCGCGGGGCCCTGGGCCTGCTGCGCCGCCAGGCATTACTGCTGGCAGCACAAGTGCTGGTGATACTGAGCGTGATCCTGGTCAGCCCCTGGCTGACCTTTGCCGGATAAGGAATGCCCATGTTCGAACCCCTGGTCGCCAATCTCATCACCTCCGCCGCCCGCAGCATCACCGGCGCCCGCAGCCTGTGGCTGGGCTCGGCACCGCGCGCGGTGCAGCGGATCTACTTCGCCAACCACAGCAGCCACGGCGACTTCGTACTGCTCTGGGCCTCCCTGCCGCCGGCCCTGCGCAAACTGACGCGGCCCGTGGCCGGCGCCGACTACTGGCAGAAAAGCAACCTGCGCCGCTACATCATCAATCGGGTGTTCAACGGCGTGCTGATCGACCGCGAGCGCAAGGAGGCTGTGGATAACAACCCCCTGCAACCCATGATCGATGCCCTGGAGAACGGCGACTCGCTGATCATCTTCCCGGAAGGCACGCGCAACCCCGAAGACGGCCTGCTGCCGTTCAAGAGCGGGATCTACCACCTGGCCAAACGTTATCCACAGGTTGAGGTGATTCCGGTGTGGATCGCCAACCTCAACCGGGTCATGCCCAAGGGCCGCTTCCTGCCCCTGCCGCTGCTGTGCACCACCAGTTTCGGCGCCCCCCTGACCCTGGAAGAAGACGAAACCAAGGAACACTTCCTCGAACGCAGCCGCGCCGCGCTGCTGGCCCTGGCCCCGGAGCACGCCTGAGATGGATAAGCAGACCCTGATGTTATTCGGCGGCATCGGCGCCATTCTGGTGCTGGCCTCGCTGATCGGTTTCATCCTCCAGTGGCGCACCCGTGGCGCGCCCAACCCGGTGATCGACAACCTCAATGCGCGGATCAATGCCTGGTGGGTGATGGTGCTGGTGATCGGTATCGCCTTCTGGCTCGGCACCGCGGCGGTGATCCTGCTGTTCTATGCGGTGTCGTTCTACGCCCTGCGGGAATTCCTCACCCTGACCCCGACCCGGCGCAGCGACTACCCGGCCCTGGTGGCGGCCTTCTACCTGGCCCTGCCCCTGCAATACCTGCTGATCTACTCCGACTGGTACGGGCTGTTCTCGATCTTCATTCCGGTCTACGTGTTCCTGCTGCTGCCGATCCTCGCGTCGCTCGGTGGCGACAGCACGCACTTCCTGGAGCGTGCCTCCAAGGTCCAGTGGGGGCTGATGATCGCGGTGTTCTGCGTGTCCTTCGTGCCCGCCCTGCTGACCCTGGACATCGCCGGCTATGAAGGCCGCAACCTGCTGCTGATCGCTTACCTGGTGATCGTGGTGCAGCTCTCGGACGTGCTGCAGTACGTCTGTGGAAAACTCTTCGGCAAGCGCAAGATCGCCCCCAACCTGTCGCCGTCCAAGACCGTGGAAGGCTTTGTCGGCGGCATCCTGCTGGCTTCGATGATCGGCGGGGCGCTGTTCTGGATCACCCCGTTCAATGTCTGGCAGTCATTCCTCATCGCCCTGCTGATCAACCTGCTGGGCTTTGCCGGCGGCATCGTCATGTCGGCGATCAAGCGCGACCGCGGGGTCAAGGACTGGGGGCACATGATCGAGGGCCACGGCGGCATGCTCGATCGCCTGGATTCGGTGTGCTTTGCCGCGCCGATCTTCTTCCACCTGGTGCGCTACTGGTGGACCTGAACCCTTCAACCCGGTAGATGCCCCAATGGCAGGGGCCCCGGGGTTTTCACCGTGTGAATCGCGAAGTTGCTGCGGATGTCGCTGACCCCGGGGATCTTCAGCAAGTGGCCGGTCAGGAAGCGGTCATAGCCACGCAGGTCCGGGACCACCACTTGCAGCAGGAAATCCGATTCACCCGATACCAGGAACGCCGAGATCACCTCCGGCAACTGCAATACCGCCTGGCGGAAGGCTTCGGCCTCGGCATCGTTGTGGCGCTCCACCTTGACCCCGACGAACACGGTCAGCCCCAGGCCCACCTCGTCGCGGTCCAGGGTGGCCTGGTAGCCACGGATCACCCCGGCCTCTTCCAGCATGCGCACCCGACGCAGACAGGGTGACGGCGACAGGCCGATCTCTTCGGCCAGTTGCACGTTGCTCAGGCGACCATCGCGCTGCAGCGCGGCGAGGATCTTGCGGTCATAGGCATCAAGTTTCATGTTTGGCATATCCAGATGGTGATTCCGTTCATTAGTGGAACATTATGCCAATTTCAGCTTTCCCGTTGGTTGATTACGCAAGCACCTGCCCTGCCCTGTGGCCCTAAACTGGGCGCACCGACTCGACAACGAAGGGGGTGCAAGGTGGCGCAACTGTGGATGTATTTCCTGGCTCTGGCGGTGGTCTACCTGCTGCCCGGCCCCGACATGATCCTGCTGCTGCAAACCGGCGCCCGCCAGGGCAAGGCCCAGGCTCTGGCCACCGCGCTGGGCCTGGCCCTGTCCCGCGGCTGCCATGTGGCCCTGGCCGCGCTGGGCCTGGCGGCGCTGTTCAAGGCCGCGCCCTGGACCTTCGACCTGGTACGCCTGGCGGGCGCCGCCTACCTGCTGTGGATTGGTATCCAGTGCCTGCGGGCGAACCTGTTGCCCAACCTTGAGCCCGGCACCGCCGCAGCCACACCCCTGCGCTGGCGCGAGGCGATCCAGCGCGGCCTGTTGACCAACCTGCTGAACCCCAAGGCATTGCTGTTCTGTTCGGTACTGCTGCCGCAGTTCGTCGATCCCCAGGCCGGTGCGGTGGTCCCGCAATTCATGACCTTGGGGGTGCTGCTGGTGGCCGTGGGCGGCCTGTTCGACTGCTGCTACGCCCTGGCCGGTGCCGGGCTGGGCCGCTGGATGCAGCGCAGCCCGTCGGCGCAACGAGTGCAGCAATGGCTGTTCGGCAGCCTGCTGATCGGCTTCGCCCTGCGCCTGACGTTCGTCCAGCAGGCCTGACGACACCTGTAGCCGCTGCCGAGCCTCGGCGAAGCTGCGCGAAGGTCCGCAGGACCTTGCCTGGCGATCCCCGTCAAAATGTTCGCCCCAGAGATCGCCGCGACCGCTGCGTCGGAGTGCCGCCCAGCTCGTACGCAGCCTGCGGCAGCGGCTACAGGATCCTGGGCACGCTTTTATGTCGCCTTGTGCGAGGACACCGCGCGGCGGCGTCGGAACAGGTAGGCCGTCCCCAACAGCAGCACGCCGGCACCGGCGCCGGCAGCCAGCCTGTGCTCGGCCACCGCGGAACGGGATGCGTCCAGCCACTGGGTCAGGTAGCGCTTGTTGGCGCTGCCGAAGTCCGGTTCCTCACAGTTCATGCCGAAGTTGCCGGCCCACTCCACAAAGGGACCGTTCTGCACATAGCGCCGGTAGTACTCGATCTCGGCATCGCTGCCCCGGGTCCAGCGCGCCGCCTTGCACAGCACCGCGGCATAGGCCTGGCTGGTGTGGGGCAGGAAGTCCGCCGCCTGGTTGCCCAGCTCGCCGGCCACGTAGCGATAGTGGTAGCGCACATCGGGTTCGGCAGTGGTGGCCTGCTGGCGCTGCACTTCGTCGGCGCTGATCAGCGGGCCAGCCTGTACCGGCGGGATTTCCAGGCTGTAGCTGCCCCACAGGCTGTGGTAGTCCGGACCCATCTCGTAGCCGAGGATCTCCATCCCCGACGCCCGTGCCAGCTTGCCCGCCTGGTAATAGGCCTCGGCTCGCCGGGTTGGCAGCCAGGCCGACTCGGCGCTGCGCCGGTACTCGCCGTAGGCCTTGGCGATCGCCTGGCGCTCGGGGGTGTAGAAGTAGCCCCAGCCCTCTTCGTAGCGGCCCTCGCGCAACAGCCGCCGGCCCAGCAGTTCGCGCACCTGGGCGGCAATCGGCAGGCTCTCGTAGTAGGCATCGGGCTGCTGGGGGACGAGCGGCGGCGCCGGAACCTGGGCGTCGACGAAATGCTTGAGTTCATCCAGGGTCAGCACCCGCTCAGCCACGGTTGCCGCGTCGTGCCAGTAAATGTCGCCACTGCGGTAGAGCAGCTCGAACGCCTGCACATAGTCGCCACGGTCCAGGGCCAGCAAGGCGCTTTCGCCTTCTACCCGGCAGCCCGGCTTGAGGTCTTCATAGTTGCCGTCGTAGTCGCCGCGAAAGCCCCAGCTCTCGTCCCGGGGGAAAGCCGCGGCGGCCTTGGCGTAAGCGGCTGCGGCCGCAGCCTTGTCGCCGTCGCGCACGGCCAGCTTGGCCCGCAGCCACCAGGCCAGGCCACCGTCGCCGGCATGCTCGAGCAGCAACCGGGTGGTGGCGAAATCGCCGTTCTGGTAATTCAGCGCCGCCAGGCGATCGGCGTTGTCGAACGTGCCGGCGGTGCCCTGGCTCAGCAGCTTGATCAGTTTTTGCTCGGCCTCCGGCTTTTCACCGAAGGACCAGCCCTGGTGCGAAACCAGTGAAGCCGTGAGCAAGCGCGCCACCGAGGGCTGCTTGAGCTGCTCCAGCAATTGCGCGTCCGACAGGCCGCCCAACTCGCCCACCACCTGCTTCAGCGAGCTGTAGCCGACCTCCGACCCCAGCAGGTTCTGGCTGGCATACAGATCGATGGCCTCGCTCCAGTGGTTCTGGTTCTTCAGAATGCGCGCCTCTTCCCCCAGGCTGGCGATGCCCAGCTCCAGGGGGTCGCTGAAGCCGTCGATGCTCAGTTGGCGGGTCTGGACGAAGGCCTGGCGCGCCGCCAGCAAGGTGTCGCTGCGCCCCTGGTCGTCCAGCTCGTTGGCCTCTTCACTGATGGCTTGCAGGGCCCGGCCCAGGGAGTAGGCGGCCCAGGTACTGCGCAGCGCCCGCTGCTCGGCGGGCAGCGCCAGCACCTTGCGGAAATACTCCGCCGCCAGCTCATGATCCCCGGCGCCGAAGGCCACTGCGCCCGCGGTGTAGAGGTTGATCTGCGGCGGCAGGCTGGCCCCTTGCTGCTCCGCCACGCGCCCGTCATTGAGCGTGCGCAACTGCCCGACCAGGGCTTTCTGGGCGTCGTCCAGCCCTTGCTGTTCCGCCCAGTTGCGCGCCTGTACCTCGTAGCTGTCAGGCAGGTTGTAATCGCGGCTGAAGGCATCCTTGACCACTGGCTTGAGCCCGACGATGGGCTTGCCCAGGCGGGACACTTCGAACTGGAAGCTGCCTTCGGGTAACTGCGCCAGGGTCTGCGGGCGATCCTCCAGCAGGCGCATGGGGAAGGTCGGACCGCAGGCCAGGGCCGGGGCCAAGGGCAGGCACAGGCTCAGGCACAGCAGGTAGCGGGATCTAGGGACGAACATGTGCAGCTCCTTGGTCAATTTTTGTACAGCGGGCCCAGCCCACGGCCCGGGTGCCGCCCGCCGCCAGACGGCCGGCCTGCTGGCGGGTCAATAGCAGCTGGCCGTCACGCAGCTCGGCGGAATAACCGCCCAGCCCGTCGAATCCGTCGCATTGGGCAACGGCCAGGGTCAGTTGTTCAGGCAAAGGGCGGTCGAGATTGCCCGGGTTGTCCAAGCGGATATCGAAGAGACCGTCCTGCTCCTGCAGGCTGATGCCCAAGCGGCTGTCCAGCACGTCTCCACGGGCCACCGCGCGCAGGGTATCCAGGCTCCAGGCGCGGACATCGCCCTTGAGCGGCAGGCGAAACCAGATCAGCCCGGCCAGATGGGCCGGCGGATCATTGCGCAGGGTCTTGGCCAGTTGGCTCAGTTGCTCGGGGTCGGCCATCAGCTCCCGGCGCTGGCCCCGGCGCGCAATGGGCGCCTCGCTTTCCACCACTGGAGCCTGGGCGGTGCCGGGCAGCAAGGCCACGCCGTAGGCAGGCAGGGCCAGGTAGAACGGCTTGTCGCTGACCCCAGCCCAGCGCCTGGCCCATTGTTCAGCCTGGTGCGGGTCGAACAGCCCGCGCCGGGGGTCGCTGACCGCATGCACCTGGAGCACGCTGCTGTCGACCTGAGCCAGCAGCCCGGGCAACTCGCGGCTGTCGAGCCAGGCGGGCAGCGCGGTGATGCTCAGGGCCAGCTGCTGCGGCAGCACCTCGCGCAGCCGCCGCAGAAGCCCGGCATAGGCCGGCAGCCGGGCGCTGCCGGCATCGTGGTCGATCTCCAGGCCGGCCAGGGTCAGGCCCTGCCCTTGCCAGTCGGCCAGCAGTTGCTGCACCTGCTGGAGGATGTCGTCCTGGTTCAGGGACGGCAGTTGGCCATCCAGGCGCACCACCGCAATCAGTGGGCGACCGTCTTGCTTGAGCAAGGCGGCGTCGATCCGCGCCCGGCTCCAGCCGGCCTGTGGAAAAGCCTGCAGGGCCAGCACCCGGACGGTGGAAAAGTCCGCCCGCGAGCCTGCCAGGGCGTCGGCGTGGGCCGGGGTCCACTGGCGTTGCCAGATATAGAGTTGCTGATCCAGCGGCGGCCCCTCTTCATGACGACAGGCATTGAGCAGCAGCCCGCAGACCAGCACGGCGCAAAGACGGAGCAAAACCCGGGGGAGCATGAATCGTTGATTCCCTTTAACGCAAAAGCCCCGGAATACCGGGCGCCATACACCTGATCGACATCGCCTGTAGCCGCTGCCGGGCCCACGAGGCAGCGAAAAGAACCGCAGGGCTTTCCCCCCTCACTTACAACCCGCAGCTACCGCGACAAAGCAGCCGCCAGCCTACGCAGCAGCGCGGTTGGCAGCAATCGCCGCAAGGAGTTTTTTCCCGCTTCTACAGGTCCAGCACCAACGCTGGCACCAGGTTATCCACAGCCGCCGGCACCGCGCAGCAGATCAGCACCTGCCCCGGTTCCGGTAACTGTGCAGGCACCTGTGGATAATTCACCTGGCCGCTGATCAACCGAGTCTGGCAAGTGCCGCAGGAGCCGCCACGGCAACTGAATGGCGGATGCAGGCCGGCACTCTCCGCCAGTTGCAGCAGGCTGCCGCTGGCCGGCTCCCAGGACAGCTCCCGGCCGGCCTGCTGGAACCGCACCGCCACGGCCCGGGTGGCGGCAGGCGGTTGGGCAAAGGGCACGGCCTCGGGGTCCGGCCGGCGGCGCAGGGTCGAAGGGCCGAAGGTTTCGGCATGGATCTGCCGGTCGTCGATATCCAGGTCCCGCAGGCTGTCGTACAGGCCCTGGGTAAAGGCCCCGGGGCCGCAGAGCACGAAGTCTGCGCGGTCAAGATCCAGGTCCGGTTGCGCCAGCAGCAGTTGCACATCGATGCGCCCGCAATGATCGAAGCCAGCCCCCGGCCGGGCCCCGGCTTCCGGCTGGCTGAGCAGGCGCAGCAGCCGCACTGAATCCCCAGCCTGCGCCAGCAGGGTTTGCAGCTCCTTGGCAAAGGGTTGCTCGGCAAGCGTGCGCGAACCCTGGATCAACCAGGTGGGCCGGGTATGCCGGGTGCGCAGGCCCTGGTACAGCACCTCCCGCAGCATCGACAGCAACGGTGTGATGCCGACCCCGGCCGCCAGCAGCACCAGTGGCTGTGACGACAGCGCATCGGCAGTGAAACGCCCCTGCGGGGCGCGGGCCTGCAGCAAGTCGCCGACCTTGAGTGCCTGATGCAGGTGGCGGGAAACCTGGCCCTCGCGCTTGACGCTGATACGCAGAAAATCATCGGAAGGCGCGCTGGACAGGCTGTAGGTGCGAATCAGCGGCTGGCCGTCGAGCACGACTTGCACGGGCAGGTGCTGGCCGGGCACAAAGCTCGGGGCGCCGGCTGCATCCGCCGGTTCCAGGTAGAAGGAGCGAATGCTGCTGCTTTCGTCCTCGATCCGGGTCACCCGCAATGGCCGCCACTGCTGGCCCAGGGCCGTGGCGCGCAGCCGAGCCTCGGCTTGCGGCCAACTGCCGGTCAGCAGGCTGTTGGGGGAAAAACCCTGCAACTGCCAACGCAGGGACAGCGCCGCCGGGCGCCGTACCAGCCGCTCCACGGTAAAGCGCCACAACCGCTCGGCGCCCTGGAAGGCCTTGACCAGCGGCCCGTCGTGGATGATTTCGGTGCGGCCGCTGAGCTGCAGCAACTCACCGCTGTGAAAGTCGATGAACAACAAGCCGGCCCGGGGGTTGAGCAGCAGGTTGCCCAGGGTGTTGAAGTGCAGGTTGCCGGCAAAATCCGGGATGGTCAGGCAATTGCCCTCGACCCGGACGAACCCGGCCTGGCCGCCACGGTGGGACACATCCACTGAGCGCTGGCCGTCCAGGTCGACGTAGCTGGCGACAAAGAAAGTGTCGGCGCCACCGATCAGGGCCCGAGCCTCAGGATCCAGGCCGTCGCGATACTGTGCCGGCCGGCTGGCGGGGTCGCTCAAGGCCACCTGCTGCAGCTCGCGCTGCTGGATGTATTGCGGGCAATTGCCGAACGCCTGTTGCACCGTCACGCTGAAGCCGTGGCGGTCCACAGCACTGACCCGGCCATTGAGGCGGTTGCGCCGCCGGGTGTGCAGTTCAATGCCCAGCAAGCCCAGGGCCGCACCTTCCTGCAACTGCACGGGGTCGTCGGCGGCCGGCAGGCTGCCCAGGCGCAGCCGGGTCGCCTCGGGGGCCTGGGCGAAACCGGGCGGGCCTTCGAGAATGCTCGCCCAGGGGTTGCCCTGGGCATCCACCGCGCCCACCAGGATGAACGGCAACTGCCCGTAGAACTGCCGGTGCTGATCCGGCATCGCCTGGCGGATCACCTTGGTGCCAAAGGCCTCCATGCGCTCGGCCACTCCGGCCCGGGCCTGCAACTGCCGCTCGCCGGCATGCCAGGGGGAACTGCTGCTCATGGTGCTGCCTCCGCAGGTGCGCCTCAGGCGCTTTTGAGCCCCGCCGCCGTGGACGGCATGGGCACGAAGCCCGGCAAGGCCTCGATCCGCGCCAGCCAGGCCCGCACGTTGGGATAATCGGCCAGGGACACGTTGCCCTCCGGCGCGTGGGCGATATAGCTGTAGCCGGCGACGTCGGCGATGGTCGCCTGTTCACCCACCAGGAACGGCCGGTTCGCCAGTTCCTGGTCCATGACCTTGAGCAGGCCGTGGGCGCGGGCAATGACCTCCTCGGCATTGAAGGTGGCGCCGAACACCGTGATCAGTCGCGCCGCCGCCGGACCGAAGGCGATCGGCCCCGCCGCCACCGACAACCAGCGCTGTACCTGCGCCGCGCCCACCGGGTCGGTGGGCAACCAGCGGCCGCGGCCATAGCGTTGCGCCAGGTACACCAGGATCGCGTTGGAGTCCGCCAGCACCGTGCCCTGGTCATCGATCACCGGTACTTGGCCAAAGGCGTTGAGGGCCAGGAATTCGGGCTGCTTGTGGGCACCCTGGGCCAGGTCGACAAAGATGGTTTCGGTAGGCAGGTCCAGCAGCGACAGCATCAGCTCGACGCGGTGAGCGTGGCCGGACCGGGGAAAGTTGTAGAACTTGATGGGAAGCAGGGACATGCTCGACTCCGCAGGCTGGGACGCGGTCGAAGGGCCGCGCTGGCAGGGCCATCTTGGTCCATGACGCAAAACAACAGAATCACCAGAAATCGCAATCCGGCATTTCAGCCAGTGCAATAAAGCTGATCAAGTATTGAGCGATGGATGCTCGCGCAGGGCCTGCACGGCGAAATCGACAAAGCTGCGCACCCGCGCCGGCGCCTTGCGACCGCCCTGGTACACCACGTGGATCGGCAAGGGCGGCAGCTCGAAATCCGCCAACACGATCTGCAACTGGCCGGCAGCGACCTGATCGGCCACCTGATAGGACAGCACCCGGGTCAGGCCCAGCCCCAGGCAGGCGGCACTGATGGCGGCCTGGTTGGCGCTCACCAGCAGCCGCGGTTCCGGGCGCAGGCTCAGAGCGCGCCCGGCGTCGTTGAATTGCCAGTGGCGCGCCTGGCCGGTGGAGGATGGCGCAATCAGCGGAGCCTGGCGCAGGTCATCGGGGTGCTGGGGGCAACCTTGGGCCGCCAGGAATCCGGGGGCTGCACAGACCACCCGGCGCACCTGGCCTACTCGGATGCTGTGCTGGCCGCTGTCCGGCAATTCGCCGATGCGCACCGCCACATCGATGCCTTCATCCACCATGTTCGCCACTCGGTCCACCAGCAAGGCGTTGATGCTGACCTGTGGATAACGCTGCAGGTAGCGCACCAGCAGCGGGGTGACGAACAGATCGCCGAACAGCACCGGCGCAGTCAGGCTCAGTTGCCCCCGTGGCTGGGCGTGGATGCCGGCGGCCGAGGCCTCGGCATCCTGCACCTCGGCGAGAATGCGTCGGCAGTCCTCCAGATAACGTTGCCCGGCTTCGCTCAGGTGCACCTTGCGGGTGGTGCGTACCAGCAACTGGGTGCCGATGCGCTGTTCGAGGGCTGCCACGGCCCGGGTGACGCTGGCCGCCGACAGGTTAAGGCGCCGCGCAGCCGCGGCGAACCCCTGCTCCTGGGCGACACAGACGAACACCTGCATTTCCTGAAACCTGTCCATGTCTTATCTCACCTGGCAGCGCCCGCCCGACAGGCGCCCCGCACGCGCAGCATAATCCACGGCCACGACGTCAGGGAGCGCACCAGGTCTGCACCTCGTGCTTGTCGAATCCGGGGCAACGGTTGGTTTTGGCAATCAACCGGTAAGGTTGGTCTTGGGCGTAGGAAAAATAGAAGTAGTACTGCTGATCTTCACCGTATAGCCAATAGGAAGAGGAACCCTGGTTGATCAGAGTCGGTTCAAAGGTCCAGATGGACGATTCGGCAGGAATGAAATTGGTTCGGTCCATCAGCAGCAAGAGGCTGTTGGAGAGCACTGGGGTCAGGACTCCCAGGCCCAGGACAGCCACCATCAGAACGATCATCCATCCATGAATCAGGCGAAGTGTCATTGGTTTTCCATTAGCGCGCTAAAAAATTCCGGCCTGTGCATAAGTCGGGATTCGCCGGGGCGTCCACTGGCACTCGCAGTGGATTCGCAGAACCAAAACTGTCGCACAAAAATAACGCTCTGATTTCAATTGTTTTTCGAAGATCCAACGCGGACAGGCGAGCAAGGACAAGGGTGCACCCCAGACGTTTGGTTCCTTCCCGCCGGCGGCGTGAAGCGCGAGTGGTCCCCTGTGACGACAGACTGCCTTCCAGCTCTTGCCGCGCCCCCGGTTACTCTTTGATAATCCGCCGCTCGGGCCACCCACTGGCCCCAGGGAAGATGCGTATCGCATCGCAGGCGGAGTCTCAGCATGGATGTACAGGCCGCAGCGCGGTTGGGCGACGACATCGCCCATGGATTCGGAGTTGCTGCCATGCTCGCCGGCGCGGTCGCAGGCGCTCTCATTGGCGCGGCCATCATTGCGGCGACCGCGGCAACAGGCGGCCTGGCGGTGGTGATCCTGGCGGGTTCGGTCGCCGCCGGTGGCCTGTCGATGTTCCAGCTGGTGAAGGGGCTGTCGACCATCTTCGATCTGCCCGAGCCAACCACCGGTGAACTCATAAGGGGCAGTCCCAACGTATTCGTCAACTTGCGCAATGCCATGCGTGCCGGCGAGGACGTGTCCAGTTCCTGTACCGGCTTTCCCGTGGCGCATCCCCCCTGGCCCTTCCCGGTCACCATCGCCGAAGGCAGCGCTACCGTGTACATCAACGGCAAGCCGGCGGCGCGACTGAGCAGCAAGATGACCTGCGGCGCGCATATCAAGTCCGGTAGCCCGAACACCTTCATCGGCGGTCCGACGCTGCAGGTGGAATTCGTGCTGGATATCGAGGGCTGGCTGCATACCGGCCTGGAGGCGCTGGGCCTGGTCGCCGCCGCCGGCGCGCTGGTGCTGGCCGCCATGGCCGGCCTCGCGGCCCTGCTGACCACCGTGGCGGTGGGGGCCGCGATCTATGGCGGCATGGAGTTGCTGGGCCAGCTCGGCGACCGGCTCGGCCCGGGCTACCGTGACCTGCTGCAAGGTATCGCCGGCCTGGCGCTGCTCGGCGCCGGGCCGAAAATGGCCAAGTTGAGCGCCGAACGCAATGCCGCGCGACTGGCCAACCAGTCGCAGGTGCTCGAGGTGCGCACGGCCGCCCAGGTCAACGAGGCGATGGTCGCCGAGGGCAACTTGCCGGCTTGGCTGGAAGGCACCCAGGTCAAGACCGAAATAGTGCCACCGGGAAGGCAATACCAGATGGTCGTCGCCAAGGGCCAGGCCGAAGCCATCATGCAGGGCAAGCCAGCCTTCGGAGGTTTCGCCGCCCCCGAGCCGATTCCCAGCCAGGCCTATGCTCGGGATAAACTGGTGATCCTCGATCGATTCAAGACAGACGTATCCCATGTGATCACCGTCGAAACCACCGCACCGCAAAAGATTCACAGTGGTATCACCGGCCCGCTGGAGAACTACAAGGGCGGCGTGCAGCAGGTGGAGTTCGTCGGTGACAGGAATCTGAAAATTGTCGGCACGCCTGGTGTGCTGCCTGTGGAGTGAAAGTTGTGATTAGTGATTTCGAGCGGATCCGCGAAGACGGCAAGGTCATCGACGAAAACATGACGGTGGACCAGATGATCGCCCTGGGGTGGTCTCCTTGCCGGGTCGTCGAGGCTCGCTGGCGCTGGCAGGAACAGCTCCTGAGCGTGGTCAACAGCCGCGGCCTGCTGGCGATCGTGGTGCCGGATCGGCAACACCTGGCCATCCTGTGGAACGATGACGATACGGGCGTGGCCGCAACCCTCTACGTGGTCTCCGGCGACCGCCAGCAACAGATCAGGATTGCCGACCAGTTACTGATCAATGGCCAGCTCGAGGCAGGTATCTACAGCTGGTTCGAACAGTTCCCGCAGGTTTCGCCCAGCATCTTTACCTGCATGTTCAGCCGTCAGCGTGACCAGGCAATGTTCAGGGTGGATATCGACGCGTCGACTGGCGACATTGTTTCGATACAGCATTCGCGCTGAGCGCTGTTCAGCGCCGCCACGCCTGAGCGACGAGCGCTGCAGGCAGGCAAAGGGAAATAACAAAGAGGGGAGCTTGGCTGGGCTCCCCTCTTGCTGTGTCAGCTTCGATGATCCAGGACCATCACTTGAGTGATAGTGAAGATTAAAGACTGTCTCGCCGGCCCAAGAAAATATCGCCCCGAATGCTGTCGCGGAATTGTTTCCTACTGATGCTGGCAGCGGCATGGCGCTGAGATGGGCTTGCCAATTTGGCAACCCATCACAGTAGAGAGAGGCCTGATATGCCCACTTTGAATCCTGCAATCACGCTGGTCGGCAACCTTGACCAATTCAACCATGATGGTTTCGAGATCGAAGCCATGAACTTCCTCTTCGATCGCCTTGATCGTGGCAACCTGACGGTGGATGGCGAGCCCCTGTACATTGGCAATCAAGCTGTCCATCACTACACCTGGCGCGACAAACAACGTAACCGCACCTGCTCAATGTTCTACACGTATGGCAATACCCCGAGCAGTCATCTTTCGGTTTATGGCCTGGGCAAACACGTTGGTGACAGCGACAAGGAATACGCGCTCTACACCTGGATCGACAAGAAAGAACAGCTGTACACCCTGGCCCCAACCCGCAGCGATTCACGCTTTCGCTCGCTGCTAGCGCCCAACTGAGTCGGCGCCATGTGAAGCAGCCCCCTGCAACAAGGCGCTCATCTGGAGCGCCTTGTTGCAAGAGCGAGCACCTGGGCGGTCACTGTGGACAACTCACTCCACGGTCACCGACTTGGCGAGGTTGCGCGGCTGGTCGACGTCGGTGCCCTTGAGCACGGCCACGTAGTAGGACAGCAGCTGCAGCGGGATGGTGTAGAGGATCGGCGAGAGGATGTCGTGGATGTGCGGCATCTGGATCACGTGGGTGCCTTCGCCATTGGTCATGCCGGCCTGCTCGTCGGCGAACACGATCAGCTCGCCGCCACGGGCGCGCACTTCCTGCAGGTTGGACTTGAGCTTTTCCAGCAGCTCGTTGTTCGGTGCCACGGTAACCACCGGCATGTCGTTATCCACAAGCGCCAGGGGGCCGTGCTTGAGCTCGCCGGCCGGATAGGCTTCGGCGTGGATGTAGGAAATCTCCTTGAGCTTGAGCGAGCCTTCCATCGCCACCGGGTACTGGGCACCACGGCCGAGGAACAGGGTGTGGTGCTTGTCGGCAAACAGCTCGGCCGTTTTTTCCACCACGCCATCCATGGCCAGGGCTTCGCCCAGGCGGATCGGCAGGCGACGCAGCTCTTCCACCAGCTCGGCTTCCACGCCGGCGGCCAGGGTGCCACGTACCTGGCCCAGGGACAGGGTCAGCAGCAGCAGGCCCACCAGTTGGGTGGTGAAGGCCTTGGTGGAGGCCACGCCGATCTCGCGACCGGCCTGGGTCAGCAGGGTCAGGTCCGATTCACGCACCAGGGAGCTGATGCCGACGTTGCAGATCGCCAGGCTGGCGAGGAAGCCCAGCTCCTTGGCATTGCGCAGAGCGGCCAAAGTGTCGGCGGTTTCGCCGGACTGGGAGATGGTCACGAACAGGGTGTCGGGCTGCACCACCACCTTGCGGTAGCGGAACTCGCTGGCCACTTCCACCTGGCAGGGAATACCGGCCAGTTCTTCCAGCCAGTAACGGGCGACCATGCCGGCATGGTAGCTGGTGCCGCAGGCGACGATCTGCACATTGCGCACCTTGGCGAACAGCTCGGCGGCTTGCGGACCGAAGGCCTGGACCAGTACCTGGTTGGCGCTCAGGCGGCCTTCCAGGGTGCGCTGCACCACGGATGGCTGCTCGTGGATTTCCTTGAGCATGAAGTGGCGGAACTCGCCCTTCTCTGCCGCTTCGGCGCCATCGCGGTACTGCACCGCTTCGCGTTCCACGGCCTTGCCGTTGATGTCCCAGATCTGCACGCTGTCGCGGCGGATTTCGGCGATATCACCTTCTTCCAGGTACATGAAGCGGTCGGTGACCTGGCGCAGGGCCAACTGGTCGGAGGCGAGGAAGTTTTCCCCCAGGCCCAGGCCGATCACCAGCGGGCTGCCGCTGCGGGCCGCAACCAGGCGGTCCGGCTGGCTGGCGCTGATCACGGCCAGGCCGTAGGCACCATGCAGCTCCTTGACGGTGGCCTTGAGGGCCTTGGTGAGGTCTCCCAGGTCCTTGAGCTTGTGGTTCAGCAAGTGGGCGATGACTTCGGTGTCGGTGTCCGAAGTGAACTCGTAACCCAGGGCGCCGAGCTGCGCGCGCAAGGCTTCGTGGTTCTCGATGATGCCGTTGTGCACGATCGCCAGGTCGCCGGAGAAATGCGGGTGGGCGTTACGTTCGCATGGCGCACCGTGGGTGGCCCAGCGGGTGTGGGCGATGCCCAGGCGGCCGACCAGCGGCTCACTGGCCAGGGCCTGCTCCAGTTCGCTGACCTTGCCCGGACGCCGCATGCGCTCCAGCTTGCCCGCATTGGTATAGACCGCCACACCGGCGCTGTCGTAGCCGCGGTATTCGAGGCGCTTGAGGCCTTCCAGCAAAATGGCGGTGATATTGCGTTCAGCAACGGCGCCAACAATTCCACACATGGTTTCTCTCCTAGCTGACAGCCGCGCAAATCAGAGTTATGCCGCGGGCCTGGATCTGGTCGCGGACCTCTAAGGGCAGGCGATCATCGGTAATAAGGGTATGGACGCTGCTCCACGGCAGCTCCAGGTTGGGAATCTTGCGGCCGATCTTGTCGGATTCGACCATCACCACCACTTCCCGGGCCACTTCGGCCATGACCCGGCTCAAACCCAGCAGTTCGTTGAAGGTGGTAGTGCCACGGGCCAGATCGATGCCATCGGCACCGATAAACAGCTGGTCGAAGTCGTATGAGCGTAGAACCTGCTCGGCCACCTGGCCCTGGAAGGACTCGGAATGCGGGTCCCAGGTGCCACCGGTCATCAACAGCACCGGTTCGTGCTCCAGCTCGCTCAGGGCGTTGGCCACATTCAGCGAGTTGGTCATGACCACCAGGCCAGGCTGCAGGCCCAGCTCGGGGATCATCGCGGCGGTGGTGCTGCCACTGTCGATGATGATCCGGGCATGCTCACGGATACGCTGCACCGCAGCGCGGGCAATGGCCTGCTTGTAGAGGGATACGGGCTGGCCAATATCGCTGACCAGTTCCTGGGGCATGGTGATCGCTCCACCATAACGGCGCAGCAGCAAGCCATTGCTCTCCAGGGCGGCCAGGTCCTTTCGAATCGTAACTTCAGAGGTTTCGAAACGCTTGGCCAACTCGTCAACGCTCACTTCGCCCTGTTCATTGAGCAAGGCGAGGATATTGTGGCGACGTTGAGGTGTGTTGCGTTTTGACATGATGGCTTTAAGTTTCGATTCGAAAGATAACGGAAGCAATAAAAACCCAAGATCGAAACTTCGTCAAGCGCGCAGGTGAAAAAAATCGCCGGCAAGCCGGCTCCTACAGATGGGTGTAAGAGCCAGCTTGCCGGCGAACAGGGTTCCGCGGTTGTGGATAACCTCAGTCCTTCTTGATCTTCTCCGGCCGTTTCCAGCCATCGATGTTCTTCTGCCGGGCGCGGCCGACCGCCAGTTGAGCCGGGGCCACATCCTGGGTGATGGTGGAACCGGCAGCCGTGGTGGCGCCGGAGGAGATATCCACAGGTGCTACCAACGAGTTGTTGGAGCCGATGAACACGTCTTCGCCCATGATCGTCTTGTGCTTGTTCACCCCATCGTAGTTGCAGGTGATGGTGCCGGCGCCAATGTTGGTGCGCGCACCGATCACCGCGTCGCCCAGGTAGGTCAGGTGGCCGGCCTTGGCACCCTGGCCCAGGTGGGCATTCTTCAGTTCGACGAAGTTACCCACATGAGCCCTGGCTTCCAGCACGGTACCGGGACGCAGCCGAGCGAACGGACCGGCATCGCTGCCCTCGCCCATCACCGCGCCATCGAGGTGGCTGTTGGCCTTGATCACCGCGCCCTTGCGCAGGGTGCTGTCCTTGATCACGCAGTTGGGGCCGATGATCACGTCGTCCTCGATCACTACCCGGCCTTCGAGAATCACGTTGATGTCGATCAGCACATCACGGCCAACAATGACTTCACCACGCACATCAAAACGTGCCGGGTCGCGCAAGGTCACGCCCTGGGCCATCAACCGGCGGCCAGCCCGCAGCTGGTAGTGCCGCTCCAGCTCGGCCAGTTGCTTGCGGTCGTTGGCGCCCTGCACTTCCATGGCGTCGTGGGGCTGCTCGGTGGCGACGATCAGGCCGTCGCTGACCGCCATGGCGATCACGTCGGTGAGGTAGTACTCGCCCTGGGCGTTGTTGTTGGACAGCCGGCCGGTCCAGTCGCCCAGGCGCTTGCCGGGCACTGCGAGAATGCCGGTGTTGCCTTCGGTGATGGCGCGGGTGGCTTCGTCAGCATCCTTCTGCTCGACAATGGCGACGACTTTGCCGTCGGCATCACGAACGATGCGCCCGTAGCCGGTGGGGTCGTCCAGCTCGACGGTAAGCAGGCCCAGTTGCTCCGGCCCCACCTGCTTGAGCAGGCGCTGCAGGGTCTCGACTTCGATCAGCGGCACGTCGCCGTAGAGGATCAGCACCGTGTCAGCAGTGATAAAAGGCACGGCCTGGGCCACCGCATGGCCGGTGCCCAGTTGCTTGTCCTGCAACACGAAATTCAGGTCATCGGCCGCCAAACGCTCACGCACCGCATCCGCACCGTGGCCGATCACCACATGGATACGCTGTGGGTCGAGTTGCCGGGCGCTGTGGATAACATGCCCGAGCATGGAGTTGCCGGCGACCGGGTGAAGAACCTTGGGCAGCGCCGAACGCATGCGGGTGCCCTGGCCTGCGGCGAGGATAACGATTTCGAGAGACATGACTGGCTACCAATCCTGGGTGGTCGGCGACTGCGACCAGAGGGGGTGAATGGCGGAAAATAAAAAGGGTAGCCGAGGCTACCCTTTTTAATCAATCACACAGAAAGCCTGCGGCTTAGCCGCCGAACTTCTTGCGGATCTGCTGGACGGTACGCAGCTGAGCTGCGGCCTCGGCCAGACGTGCAGCAGCAGAACCGTAGTCGAAATCTGCGCCTTTTTCATTCAGGGCCTTCTCAGCAGCCTTGACGGCTTCCTGAGCGGAGGCTTCGTCCAGGTCGGCAGCACGTTGCACGGTGTCGGCAAGAACCTTGACCATGTTCGGCTGAACCTCGAGGAAACCACCGGAGATGTAAAACACCTCGGCTTCCCCGCCCTGCTTGATCAAGCGGATCGGACCTGGCTTCAGGTTGGTGATCAGCGGTGCGTGACCCAGAGCGATACCAAGATCACCCAGTTCACCGTGCGCAACCACCATCTCCACCAGACCGGAGAAGATTTCCCCTTCCGCGCTGACGATATCGCAATGGACTGTCATAGCCATCTGCTTGCCTCAACCTAAATTAGCGCCCGTTGCCGGGCGCCGGGATTACAGTTTCTTGGCTTTCTCGATCGCTTCGTCGATGCCGCCGACCATGTAGAACGCTTGTTCTGGCAGGTGGTCGTAGTCACCGTTGAGGATGCCTTTGAAGCCAGCGATGGTGTCTTTCAGGGAAACGTATTTGCCTGGAGAACCAGTGAAGACTTCAGCCACGAAGAACGGCTGCGACAAGAAGCGCTGGATCTTACGAGCGCGGGATACCAACTGCTTGTCGGTTTCCGACAGCTCGTCCATACCCAGGATCGCAATGATGTCCTTCAGCTCTTTGTAACGCTGCAGTACGTACTGAACGCCGCGAGCGGTCTCGTAGTGTTCGTTGCCGATCACGTTCGGGTCCAGCTGACGGGAAGTCGAGTCCAGTGGGTCTACCGCTGGGTAGATACCCAGGGAAGCGATGTCACGGGACAGAACGACGGTGGCGTCCAAGTGGGCGAAGGTGGTCGCTGGCGACGGGTCGGTCAAGTCGTCCGCAGGTACGTATACCGCTTGGATCGAGGTGATCGAGCCTTGCTTGGTCGAAGTGATACGTTCTTGCAGAACGCCCATCTCTTCAGCCAGGGTCGGCTGGTAGCCTACTGCGGAAGGCATACGGCCCAGCAGTGCGGATACTTCGGTACCGGCCAGGGTGTAACGGTAGATGTTGTCGACGAACAGCAGAACGTCGTTACCTTCGTCACGGAACTTCTCGGCCATGGTCAGGCCGGTCAGGGCTACGCGCAGACGGTTTCCCGGCGGCTCGTTCATCTGGCCGTAGACCAGTGCCACTTTGTCCAGAACGTTGGAGTCCTTCATCTCGTGGTAGAAGTCGTTACCCTCACGAGTACGCTCACCCACACCGGCGAACACGGAATAACCGCTGTGCTCGATGGCGATGTTACGGATCAGTTCCATCATGTTTACGGTCTTGCCTACACCGGCACCACCGAACAGACCGACTTTACCGCCCTTGGCGAACGGGCAAACCAGGTCAATTACCTTGATCCCGGTTTCCAGCAGGTCGTTGCCGCCTGCCTGTTCTGCGAAGGAAGGTGCTGGACGGTGGATGCCCCAACGCTCTTCTTCACCGATAGGACCGGCTTCGTCGATTGGGTTGCCCAGTACGTCCATGATCCGGCCCAGGGTCGCTTTACCGACCGGTACGGAGATGGCTGCGCCAGTGTTGTTGACGTCCAGACCGCGCTTCAAGCCTTCGGTGGAGCCCATCGCAATGGTACGCACCACGCCGTCGCCCAGCTGCTGCTGAACTTCCAGAGTGGTTTCGGCGCCTTGAACCTTCAAGGCGTCGTAGATGCTCGGTACGCTGTCGCGTGGAAATTCCACGTCGATAACGGCGCCGATGATTTGAACGATACGTCCGCTACTCATAGCTGGATCCTCTGAATATTTGAACCGTTAAACCGCGGCAGCGCCGCCGACGATTTCCGAGATCTCTTGGGTGATCGCAGCCTGACGCGCCTTGTTGTAGATCAGCTGCAAATCGCTGATCAAATCACCGGCGTTGTCGGTAGCGTTCTTCATTGCGATCATCCGCGCCGCTTGTTCAGCTGCGTTGTTCTCGACCACCGCCTGGTAGACCTGCGACTCCACGTAACGGACCATCAAGCCGTCCAGCAGCTCCTTGGCATCCGGTTCGTAGAGGTAGTCCCAGTGGTGCTTGAGTTCTTGATCCGGGGTTGCCTCCAGTGGAATCAACTGCTCCACGGTCGGCTGCTGGGTCATGGTGTTGATGAACTTGTTGGATACCACGGACAGGCGGTCAATCCGGCCTTCCAGGTACGCATCCAGCATCACCTTGACGCTGCCGATCAGATCATTGATCGACGGCTCTTCACCCAGATGGCTGATAGCTGCAACGACGTTACCGCCGAAGTTGCGGAAGAAGGCCGCACCCTTGCTACCGACCACACACAGATCGATCTCGACGCCTTGTTCGCGGTTTACCGCCATGTCCTTGACCAGGGCCTTGAACAGGTTGGTGTTCAAGCCACCACACAGACCACGGTCACTGCTCACCACAACGTAACCGACGCGCTTGATAGCACGGTCGATCATGAACGGGTGACGATATTCCGGGTTGGCGTTGGCCAGATGACCAATAACCTGGCGGATGCGCTCCGCATAAGGACGGCTAGCAGCCATGCGCATTTGTGCCTTGCGCATTTTGCTGACCGCCACTTTTTCCATGGCGCTGGTAATTTTTTGCGTGCTTTTGATGCTCGCAATCTTACTGCGAATCTCTTTTGCGCCTGCCATGTAACACCTATCAGGTTAGCAAGCGGGAGCCTTGCGGCTCCCGCTGCGGCTTACCAGGTTTGGGTGGCTTTGAACTTCTCGATACCGGCTTTCAGGCCAGCGTCGATTTCGTCATTGAAGTCACCCTTCACGTTGATCTTCGCCATCAGGTCGGCGTGATCGCGGTTGAAGTAAGCAATCATGGCCTGTTCGAAGCTACCAACTTTGGCAATCTCGACGTCCGTCAGGAAGCCACGTTCAGCGGCGTACAGGGACAAGGACATGTCGGCGATGGACATCGGCGCATATTGCTTCTGCTTCATCAGCTCGGTAACGCGCTGACCATGCTCAAGTTGCTTACGGGTCGCTTCGTCCAGGTCAGAAGCGAACTGGGCGAATGCCGCCAGTTCACGGTACTGAGCCAGAGCGGTACGGATACCACCGGACAGCTTCTTGATGATCTTGGTCTGAGCGGCACCACCCACACGGGATACCGAAACACCGGCGTTCACAGCAGGACGGATCCCGGAGTTGAACATGGCCGATTCCAGGAAGATCTGACCGTCGGTGATGGAGATCACGTTGGTCGGAACGAACGCGGAAACGTCGCCAGCCTGGGTTTCGATGATCGGCAGAGCGGTCAGGGAACCGGTCTTGCCAGTCACTGCGCCGTTGGTGAACTTCTCTACGTACTCTTCGGAAACGCGGGATGCGCGCTCCAGCAGACGGGAGTGGAGATAGAACACGTCACCTGGGTAGGCTTCACGGCCTGGTGGACGGCGCAGTAGCAGGGAAATCTGGCGGTAGGCCACTGCTTGCTTGGACAGATCGTCATAAACGATCAGCGCGTCTTCACCGCGGTCACGGAAGTATTCGCCCATGGTGCAACCGGAGTACGGAGCCAGGAACTGCAGTGCTGCAGATTCCGAAGCGCTCGCTGCAACGATGATGGTGTTAGCCAGTGCACCGTTTTCTTCGAGCTTGCGAACCACGTTGGCGATGGTCGATTGCTTCTGACCGATAGCCACGTAGACGCAGAAAATGCCGCTGTCTTTCTGGTTGATGATCGCGTCGATCGCCAGAGCGGTCTTACCGATCTGACGGTCACCGATGATCAGCTCACGCTGGCCACGGCCGACTGGGATCATGGCATCGACAGCCTTGTAGCCAGTCTGTACAGGCTGGTCTACCGACTTACGCCAGATCACGCCTGGAGCAACTTTCTCGACCGCGTCGGTCTCGGTGTTGTTCAGCGGACCTTTGCCGTCAACGGGGTTACCCAGTGCGTCGACTACGCGACCCAGCAGTTCCTTACCAACCGGAACTTCGAGGATGCGGCCTGTGCACTTGGCGCTCATGCCTTCAGCCAGACTGGTGTACGCGCCCAATACAACGGCACCTACGGAGTCTTGCTCCAGGTTGAGGGCCATACCGTAGACGCCGCCCGGAAACTCGATCATCTCGCCGTACATAACGTCGGCCAGACCGTGAATCCGCACGATGCCGTCAGATACGCTGACGACAGTGCCTTCGTTACGGGCTTGGGAGGTCACATCGAGCTTTTCGATGCGGCCCTTGATAATTTCACTTATTTCGGAAGGATTGAGTTGCTGCATTGCTCTGCTGCCCCTTCAAACTCAAGATTTCAATGCTTCGGCAAGGTTCGCGAGTTTGCCGCGAATCGAGCCATCGATAACCAGGTCGCCGGCGCGGATTACGACGCCACCAATAAGGCTGGCATCCTCCGCAGCGTGCAGTCGCACTTCCCGGCCGAGCCGTGCACTGAGAACCTTGGCGAGTTTGTCTTGCTGTTCTTGGTTCAATGCGAACGCACTGGTCACATCCACATCCACCGATTTCTCTTGTTCGGCCTTGTACAGGTCGAACAGAGCGGAGATCTCCGGCAACAGCAGGAGACGGTCGTTTTCGGCGGCAACGTGAATGAAATTCTGTGCCTGTGCATCAAACTTGTCGCCACACACTTCGATAAAAGTGCTGGCCTTTTCTGCGCTCGTCAGTCGCGGGGCCTTAAGCACGCGCTGCATGGTGTCATCTTGTGACACCGCTGCAGCCAGGCCGAGCATGGCTGACCAAGAGGCCAGCTGCTGGTGGGCCTGAGCGTGCTCGAAGGCCGCCTTAGCGTAAGGTCGGGCCAACGTGGTCAGTTCTGCCATGATCGCCCTCGCTTAAATTTCAGCAGCCAGTTTGTTAACCAGCTCTGCGTGCGCGTTTTGATCGATTGTGGCACCCAGGATCTTCTCTGCGCCGTTGACTGCCAGGCTGCCCAGTTGGGCGCGCAGCGCGTCTTTGACGCCGTTCAGTTCCTGTTCGATCTCGGCCTGAGCCTGAGCCTTCACACGTTCAGCTTCGACACGAGCCTGTTCACGGGCTTCGTCGACGATCTGAGAACCGCGCTTCTTGGCTTGCTCAATGATTTCAGCTGCCTGAGCTTTAGCTTCGCGCAGTTGCTGACCCGCTTTATCTTGGGCCAGTTCCAGGTCACGAGCTGCTCGGCTGGCAGCGTCCAGTCCATCCGCGATCTTCTTTTGACGTTCGTGCAGAGCTGCAATGACCGGAGGCCAAATGAACTTCATGCAGAACAATACAAAAATTAAGAACGCAACGGACTGGCCAATCAGGGTTGCATTAATGTTCACGCCAACACCTCGCTCGTTCGTTGTCCGTCACACCAATCAACTCGAAGAATCGAGTGATTAGCCAGCGAGTTGACCAACGAAGGGGTTTGCGAAGGTGAAGAACAGAGCGATACCAACACCGATCATGGTTACGGCGTCGAGCAGACCGGCAACGATGAACATTTTAACTTGCAGCATTGGAACCATTTCTGGCTGACGCGCTGCGCCTTCCAGGAACTTGCCGCCCAGCAGGCCGAAACCAATTGCGGTACCCAGTGCGCCCAGGCCGATCAACAGTGCAACAGCGATAGCGGTTAGACCAACTACAGTTTCCATCTTTCCTCCCGACTTTTACGTCGTATGGTTTAGGTTTTTTAGATTAAAGCGGTAAAACAAATCGTTTCATTGACCCGAGATGGGCCCCCTCTCGCCGCAACGAGAGGGACATCAGACTAGTCGAGACTGGTCTTAATGGTTCTCTTCGTGCGCCATCGACAGGTAGACGATGGTCAGCATCATGAAGATAAAGGCCTGCAGGGTGATGATCAGGATGTGGAACACAGCCCACGCCCATTGCAGAACCACACCCATGCCGCTGAGCCACAGCAGGCCGCTGCCGAACATCACAGCGATCAAGATGAACACCAGTTCGCCGGCATACATGTTGCCGAACAGACGCAGTGCCAACGAGATCGGCTTGGCAACCAGGGTCACGAATTCAAGCAGGAAGTTCACCGGAATCAGCAGCGCCTGAACCAGGATGTTCTTGCTGCCGAACGGGTGCAGGGTCAGTTCGCCGATGAAGCCGCCGATGCCCTTGACCTTGATGCTGTAGAAAATGATCAGCGCAAACACCGACAGGGCCATGCCCAGGGTGGCGTTCGGGTCAGTGGTGGATACGGCACGGAACGGAATGTGCTGGTCGCCGGAGATCAACATGGCCAGTTGTGGAATCCAGTCCACCGGTACCAGGTCGATGGCGTTCATCAGGAACACCCAGACGAAAATGGTCAGAGCCAACGGTGCGATCACCGGGCTGCGGCCGTGGAAACTGTCCTTCACGCTGCCATCGACGAAGCCAACCATGACTTCAACGAAGTTCTGCAAAGCGCCCGGCACGCCGGAAGTCGCCTTCTTGGCCGCCATGCGGAACAGAAGAATGAAGATCACACCCAGTGCGACAGACCAGCCGAGGGTATCGACGTGGAATGCCCAGAAGCCCATTTCCTTGGCTTCTGCTGCGGAGTGGGCAAAGCCCCAGCTCCCATTGGGTAGCTGACCGAAGGTCAGGTTCTGCAAGTGGTGCTGGATATAGCCCGAAGCGGTTGTTTCTGCTGACATGGTTGCCTCAAACGCCCTAAGGTCTCGAAAGTCTTGTTCTCATTAGCAGGGGAGCGAACCAGCTGACCAGTTGGGTCAGCACGAAGACGCCGAATACAGCCAGCGGCGCCAATGGCTTCACACCTGCAAACGTCAGTGCAAACAGCACCGCCGTCAAAATCAGTTTGCCCGCCTCACCGGCATAAAAAGACCGGACGATGGCTTGGGCCGCTCGGGCGCCGGAAAACCGAAATGCCCTGTGAGCGAAATACACATTGGGTAGCAAGGCTATCAGTCCTCCGCAAAGGCCTGAGTATCCGGCTACGACTCCACGCCATTGCCAGAGCGCCAGAGCGGCTATCAGTAAAATGATCAACTGAGCCATTAAAACCGGAAAAACCGCCAAGCGATGAAACGGCAAGCGGTTTGGCGTGCGGGTTTCCATCGCTCTTGCTCCTCAAGGGTCGGCTGCCAGAATTCATTAACTTGGCATAATTTGTGCCGACAAAATGCGCGCAGAGTATAGGGGCGGTTCAGCCCCTATTCAACTGCCGGGTAGTGATTTCCGACTGCGCGCTACATAAGGAAATGTTTCAGCGGATGTGAGCGAGGACGCCTTGCAGCTCATCCAGGGAGTTGTAGCCGATCACCAGCTGACCTTTACCCTTCTTGCCGTGGCGGATCTGCACCGCAGAGCCCAGGCGCTCGGCCAGACGCTGCTCGAGACGGGCGATATCCGGGTCTGGCTTGACCGGTTCAGCAGGTTCCTGTTTGCCGCTCAGCCACTGGCGAACCAGGGCCTCGGTCTGGCGCACGGTGAGGCCTCGTGCGACAACGTGTCGCGCCCCTTCAACCTGTTGATTTTCCGGCAATCCGAGCAATGCACGGGCATGACCCATTTCCAGGTCGCCGTGGGACAGCATGGTCTTGATCACCTCAGGCAAGGCGATCAGGCGCAGCAGGTTGGCCACGCTAACGCGGGACTTGCCCACGGCTTCGGCGACCTGTTGCTGAGTCAGCTGGAATTCCTGCTGCAGGCGCTGCAGGGCCACCGCCTCCTCGATGGGGTTGAGGTCTTCACGCTGGATGTTCTCGATCAGAGCCATGGCGATGGCGGTTTCATCCGGCACATCGCGGACCATCGCCGGGATGGTTTCCTGACCAGCCTGCTGGCTGGCGCGCCAGCGGCGCTCGCCGGCAATGATCTCGAAACGACCACCACCGATGGGCCGGACCACGATCGGCTGCATCACGCCCTGGCTCTTGATCGAATTCGCCAGTTCTTCCAGCGCTTGCGGGTCCATGTCCCGACGCGGCTGGTACTTGCCGCGCTGGATCAGGTCCAGGGGCAAGTGTTGCAGCTCACGCTGGTCGGCCTGCACCGCTTGTTCTTCCAGTGCGCTGACAGTCGGACCACTCAACAGTGCATCCAGTCCACGTCCGAGACCTCTTTTCTTGACGGCCATGGGGATTCCTTAAGTTGGCTGGGCGGCTGCGACGCGCGATTGTTTACGTTGCCGGCGAACCATCTCGCCCGCCAGGGCCAGGTAGGCCAGCGCGCCACGGGATTGTTTGTCGTACGCCAACGCCGGCATACCGTAGCTCGGCGCTTCGGCCAAACGGATGTTGCGCGGAATCACGGTGTCATACAGCTGATCGCCGAAGTGTTCCTTGAGCTGCGCGGAAACATCGTTCATCAGGCTCAGGCGCGGGTCGAACATGGTGCGCAGCAAGCCTTCGATCTTCAGCTCCGGGTTGAGCAGTTCGGCGATGCGCTTGATGTTATCCACAAGGTCGCTCAAACCTTCCAGCGCGTAGTACTCGCACTGCATGGGGATAATGACCCCATCGGCGGCGACCAGGGCGTTGAGGGTGAGCATCGACAGCGACGGCGGGCAGTCGATCAGGATGTAGTCGTAGTTTTCACGGATTGGCGCCAGGGCGCTGCGCAGACGGCTTTCCTTCATCTGCATTTCCAGCAGCACCACCTCCGCGGCCGTCAGGTCGCGGTTGGCCGGCAGCAACTGGTAACCGCCGTGCTCGGAGAAATGCATGGCCTGGGCCAGGTCGCACTCACCGATCAGCAGGTCATAGACCGAGTTTTCCAAACCGTGTTTATCCACACCGCTACCCATGGTGGCGTTGCCCTGTGGATCAAGATCGATCAACAGCACCCGGCGCTTGGTCGCTACCAGGGATGCTGCGAGGTTGATGCAGGTGGTGGTCTTGCCCACGCCACCTTTCTGGTTCGCTATCGCGAATACCTTAGCCATTCTTGCTTGTGTTCCCAATCATGCCGTGCGGCGCAGTATCAGCAGATGGCGTTGGCCTTGGCAACCGGGTACGGCCAAGGCGTGTTCGCTATCGAGGTGGAAGTCTGCCGGCAATGCTAACAGCTCATCCGAGGGATGGACGCCCTTCATTGCCAGCCAGCGTGTATCGCGGTCGCCCAGGTGGCGGGTCCAGCTGGTGAAGTTCTCCATGCTGCTGAACGCCCGGGAAATGATCCCGTTGAAAGGCTGCTCAGGGGTGAAGGCTTCGACCCGACTGTGGATAACTTGCAGGTTTTCGAGCTTGAGTTCGAGTTTGACCTGGGTCAGGAAGCGGGTTTTCTTGCCGTTGCTGTCCAGACAGGTGACTTGCGACTCGGGAAACAGGATCGCCAGCGGGATGCCGGGCATGCCGCCACCGCTGCCGACGTCCAGCCAGCGGCCGTTTTCGATGAACGACATCACGCTCAGGCTATCGAGCAGATGGCGGGAGACCATTTCATCGGGATCGCGCACCGCAGTGAGGTTGTAGGCCTTGTTCCACTTGATCAACAGGGCCAGGTAACCCAGCAGCAATTGGTGCTGGGTCTGGCTCAGCTCGACGCCGAGCTGGCGAGCGCCTGTGGATAACTCATCCGCGTGTTGTGGGGTGACCATAGAACTCAAGCGCTTTGCTCCAACTGACGGCCCGCGCCGCGTTTTTTCAAGTGAATCATCAACAGGGAGATCGCTGCCGGGGTCACACCGGGAATCCGCGAGGCCTGGCCCAGGGTTTCCGGGCGGGTCGCGCCGAGCTTGCTCTGGATTTCCTTCGACAGGCCGGAAATACCGCTGTAATCGATATCCACAGGCAATTTGGTGTCTTCACTGGCGCGCAGGCGAGCAATTTCGTCCTGCTGGCGATCGATGTAGCCGGCGTACTTGGTCTTGATCTCGACCTGTTCGGCGACCTGCGGATCTTCAGCGCCCTGCCCGGTCACTTCGACCAGACCAGCGTAGTCGATTTCCGGACGGCTCAGCAGGTTCAGCAGGTTGTATTCGTGGGTCAGCGGCGTGCCGAATTTTTGTGCAATGGCATCACCCTGCTCGGTACCCGGACGAACCCAGGTGGACTTCAAACGTTGTTCTTCCTGGGCAATGCCTTCGCGTTTCTTGCAGAAAGCGGCCCAGCGCACGTCATCCACCAGCCCCAGTTCGCGACCTTTTTCGGTCAGACGCAGGTCGGCGTTGTCTTCACGCAGGATCAAGCGGTATTCCGCCCGGGACGTGAACATCCGGTACGGTTCCTGGGTGCCCAGGGTAATCAGGTCATCCACCAGTACCCCGATATAGGCCTCGTCGCGACGCGGGCACCAGCTGTCTTTGCCCTGAGCACGCAGTGCCGCGTTGGCCCCGGCCAGCAAACCTTGGGCACCGGCTTCTTCATAGCCGGTGGTGCCATTGATCTGGCCTGCGAAGAACAGGCCACCGATGACTTTGGTTTCCAGGCTGTACTTCAAGTCCCGCGGGTCGAAGTAGTCGTACTCGATGGCATAGCCCGGGCGCACGATATGGGCGTTTTCCATGCCGCGAATCGACTGCACGATCTGCAGTTGCACGTCGAATGGCAGGGAGGTGGATATCCCGTTCGGGTACAGCTCGTGGGTGGTCAGGCCTTCGGGCTCGATGAAGACCTGGTGGCTTTCCTTGTCGGCAAAGCGATGGATCTTGTCTTCGATCGACGGGCAGTAACGCGGGCCAATACCTTCGATCACCCCGGAGTACATCGGCGAACGGTCGAGGTTCGAAGCAATGATTTCGTGGGTGCGGGCGTTGGTGTGGGTAATCCAGCAACTGACTTGCGGTGGATGCTGCTCTTTCGACCCCAGGAACGACATCACGGGAATCGGGGTATCGCCGGGTTGCTCGGTCATTACCGAGAAATCCACAGAACGGCCATCAATACGCGGCGGTGTGCCGGTTTTCAGGCGGCCGACACGCAGAGGCAGTTCCCGAAGTCTTTGCGCCAGGGCAATCGAGGGCGGATCACCAGCACGACCGCCGGAGTAGTTCTGCATACCGATGTGGATAAGTCCGCCGAGGAAGGTACCGGTGGTCAACACCACGGATTCGGCGAAGAAACGCAGGCCCATCTGGGTCACAACACCACGGACCTGATCCTGTTCAACGATCAGGTCGTCAGCCGCCTGTTGAAATATCCACAGGTTGGGCTGGTTTTCCAGAATCTCGCGAACAGCTGCCTTATACAGAATGCGGTCGGCCTGGGCGCGGGTAGCGCGCACGGCTGGGCCTTTGCGGCTGTTCAACACGCGAAACTGGATGCCGCCCTTATCTGTAGCCATGGCCATCGCGCCGCCCAGGGCATCGATTTCCTTGACCAGGTGGCTCTTGCCAATGCCGCCGATCGCGGGATTGCAGCTCATGGCACCGAGGGTTTCCACGTTATGCGTCAGCAACAGGGTTTTTGCCCCCATGCGTGCTGATGCAAGTGCTGCCTCGGTACCGGCATGACCGCCGCCGATGACGATCACTTCAAAACGGGAAGGGAAATCCACCACGCACCTCGTGCCTGCTTCAAGTAGGAGTAATTAGGAGTAGTTGTCGGGTTGGTTTCTGGACCAAGGCGGCAAGTATAGGGACTTCGACCTTTCTAAAGAACCCTTTGCACAAAATTTAACCAGCTGTGGATGACTGGCGGACAATAGAAATTAAAAGAGAGAGATTTATTAAAACCTTGTTTTTATGTTTATTCTTATACACCACCCTATCTGTGGATAGATCGCTACACACCGCTATTTACCTTGTGTACAGAGATTTTAAACTCTGTGATTAGGTAGCCATGAGGCCCTTGGATAACCGGTTTAAGCCTGTGGATGAATGGGGTGGTTATCCACAGGGGTGGTTTTCCTCAGTTTTGGAGCCCGGTTATCAACTGAGCTGAAGGGCAGTTATTCACAGGGCTTAATCCACAGAAAAACCTGCTTTCCACTGATAGACGCCCACAGCTACCCCCCTTCGCCCAGGGCAAAGAACGAAAATGGAAGCTGGATAACGCGAAAAGACAGGCCGCGAGCGCGACCTGCCGGTGGATAAATGACCGTTCAGGCCAGGTCGCGAGGCCACAAACGTGGAAACAGCTCATGCTCCAGAGCGGCGCCGGCGGCCAACTGTTCGACCAGGCCGGGGAACTCCGGTGAGGTTCGCCATGGTCTCGGGGCATGGCGCATGTCTTCTCCGAGAAAACGCAGGGAAAACGCCCGTCGCCGTCTATTTCCGCCTACACCGCCGGCCCCATGCAGGGTCAGCATGTGGAAAAACACTGCGTCGCCGGGCTGCAGTTCCCAGCCCAGAATGTTCCATGCTGAACGATCGGCCTCGATGTCCGGAAGATCAGCCAGGCTGCCCTCGGGGAACCACCTGGCCTGGTTGTCGAGAAAGGTTCGCGGCATCAGCCAGGGCCCCAGGTGCGAGCCGGCAATGAACTCCAGGGTCGATTCCCGGGCCACCGGGTCCACCGGCATCCACATGCTGCAGTTCTGACGGCCTTCGACGTTGTAGTACGGCTGGTCCTGGTGCCAGGGCGTGCGTTGCCGGGTATTGGGTTCCTTGACCAGCAGGTGGTCGTGATACAGGCGAGCCTGATCGCTGCCCATCAGTTGCGCAGCCACATGGCCAACCCGGCTCTGGAAGATGAACTGCCGATAGGCCGGGTTCTCTTGCCAGTTGCAGAAGTCCTCGAAGAACCAGCCAGGGTCGTCCGGACGGCTGGCGACCTTGGCCCGTTCGCTGGGAAACGCCAGGTTGTGCTCGATCCCCTGCTCCAGCAGGCCGACTTCATCGCTGCTGAACAGTTGGCGAATGCACACAGCGCCATCGCGCTGAAAGGCTTCAATGGTTGTAGGCGGCAACTCGAACGATCCCATGGGTTATCCCTTTTCCTGAGTTCCGATACCGGGCTCGGCGGCGGCCGAGCCGGTGGTATCCGGCTTGATCCATATCCAATAGGCCAGCGACAGCAGCGCCAACCAGCCCAGCCCCACATACAGAGCCAGGCGCGTATCGGCAAATGCGCCCAGCACACCGAAGATGAACAACATGAAAACCACGGCACAGGCCTGACCCGCAGTGCCCAGGGGCACCGGGAACTTCAGTTCGTGGATTTCCCTGGTACTCATGCCACGACGCATGGCCATTTGTGACAGCAGGATCATCAGCCAGACCCAGACCACGGAAAAGGTCACCAGCGAGGCAAAGATCAGGAACAGTTCCTGCGGGATCCAGTAGTTGAGCAGCACCCCCAGCAGCAATGCCACCGACATGACCAACACCGTCATCCAGGGCACGCCGAACCGGGAGGTCCTGGCGAACACTGCCGGCGCCTGCCCGATCGCCGCCATGCCATACATCATTCGCCCGGCACTGAAGATATCGCTGTTGATGGCCGAGACCACGGCGGAAATCACTACGATATTCAGCACCGTGGCCGCCGAACTGATCCCCAGGCTGCTGAAAATCTGCACGAACGGGCTGCCATGGCTACCGATGCTCGACCAGGGAGCCAGGGTCAACAGAATCAGCAAGGTCAGTACGTAGAAGATCAGGATCCGCAGCGGTACCGAGTTGATGGCCTTGGGGATCATGCGCTGCGGGTCCTTGGCCTCGCCGGCGGTGATGCCGATGACTTCGATTCCACCAAAGGCGAACATGACGATGGTGAAGGAGGCGATCATGCCCTCCACGCCATTAGGGAAAAAGCCGCCATATTCCCAGAGATTGGCCAGCCCTCCCCGGCTTTGTTCCTCCCCAAGCTGGATGCCGAAGAACAGCAGGGTAAAGCCGCCGACGATCATGGCCACAATGGCACCAACCTTGAGCAGCGACAGCCAGAACTCCAGCTCGCCGAACACCTTTACGCTGCACAGGTTCAAGGCGCCAATGCCCAGGACAATGCTCAGCACCCAGATCCAGCGGGGAGTATCGGGAAACCACAGGCCCATGTAGACGCCAAATGCGGTGACGTCAGCCAGGCACACCATGAGCATGGAAAAGGCGTAGCTCCAGCCGGTGAGAAACCCCGCAAAACGTCCCAGATAACTGCTGGCGTAATGTCCGAAAGAGCCTGAAACAGGGGTCCTGACTGCCATCTCTCCCAGGGCGCGCATGGTCAGGTAGATGGCTGCGCCGCCAATCAGATAGGCCAGCAGGACCGAAGGCCCCGCCCGTTGAATGGCGGCCGCCGAACCGTAGAACAAGCCTGTGCCGATGGCAGAGCCCAGGGCGATGAAGCGGATGTGCCGGGTGCTCAGGCCACGCTGTAGAACAGTGCCCGCGTCAGCCATTTCAGCTCCTTGAATGCAGGTTCATGAAGACCAGCCGGCTTCCAACCGTCGGCCCAGGCGACGCATGCCGGGGAATTTCCCGAGATGTATAAACCTGTACAAGAAATGGATGCAAATAGGGAACCAAGTCGGCGTTTATGCGAACTTCTGCGATATGACGGCTATTGGCTGATTAACCGGGGGATAAAGCGCTGATTTTCAGGCAGGCGCTGTTACTCAATGTCGCAGCGGGCTTGGATGGGGGATAAAGGTAACGCCCGCAGACGGAATCCCAGAGGGAGTTGTCCACAGGCGCTTGCTCGGAAGGATGATTACTTGCCGATGCAGAAGCTGGAGAAGATCCGCCCCAGCAGGTCATCGGAACTGAAGGCCCCGGTGATTTCCCCCAGCGATTGCTGGGCCTGGCGCAAGTCCTCGGCCAGCAGTTCGCCGGCACCTGCCAGGGTCAACTGTGCCCGGCCATGTTCCAGGGCGGCACTGGCGTAGCGCAATGCCTCCAAGTGCCGGCGGCGCGCACTGAAGCTGCTTTCGGACGTCTGTTCATAGCCCATGCAGGCTTTCAGGTGGTCACGCAGCAGTTCCAGCCCGCTACCCGCGGCCATGGCACTGAGGCTGATGGTGACATGGCCATCGTCACAGGTTTCCAGGGCAATGGGTTCACCGGTCAGATCGGCCTTGTTGCGAATCAGCGTGACCTTGGCCGGGTCTGGTCGCTGTTCGAGAAACTCCGGCCACAGGGCGAAGGGGTCCGCTGCTTCCACCGCGGTGGCGTCCACCACCAGCAACACCCGGTCGGCCTCGCTGATGGCCTTGAGGGCCCGTTCGACACCGATCTTTTCCACCTGGTCCTCGGTGTCCCGCAGCCCTGCGGTGTCCACCACGTGCAACGGCATGCCGTCGAGGTGGATATGTTCGCGCAGGATGTCCCGAGTGGTGCCGGCGATATCGGTGACAATGGCAGCCTCGCGCCCGGCCAGGGCGTTGAGCAGGCTGGATTTGCCGGCATTTGGGCGCCCGGCGATCACCACGGTCATGCCATCGCGCAGCAAGGCGCCCTGCCCGGCTTCACGCAGTACTGTGGATAACTCGTCACGCACTGCATCGAGCATGCTCAACACATGGCCATCGGCAAGGAAGTCGATTTCTTCCTCGGGAAAATCGATCGCCGCTTCGACATAGATCCGCAGGGCGATCAGTTGCTCGGTCAAGTTATGCACACGCTGGGAGAACGCCCCTTGCAACGAACGCAGGGCATTGCGCGCAGCCTGTGCCGAACTGGCCTCGATCAGGTCGGCAATGGCTTCGGCCTGGGCCAGGTCCAGTTTGTCGTTGAGGAACGCACGCTCGCTGAATTCTCCCGGCCGAGCCAGGCGGCAGCCCAGTTCCAGGCAGCGCTGCAGCAGCATGTCGAGAACAATCGGGCCGCCGTGGCCCTGCAGTTCCAGCACGTCTTCGCCGGTGAAGGAGTTCGGCCCGGGGAAATACAGGGCAATCCCCTCATCCAGGACTTCTTCTTGCTCACTGAGAAACGGCCCGTAATGGGCAAACCGCGGCTTCAGCTCACGGCCGCTGATGGCTTTGGCTGCCGCGCCCGCCAGGGGCCCGGAAATCCGTACGATACCCACGCCGCCGCGGCCCTGGGCGGTAGCAATGGCAGCGATGGTTTCACGAGGGACATTCATAACCCGACATCCAGACAAAAGTGACAGATAGCAAAACGCCCCACTAGGGGGCGTCTTGTGTGGTTATCCACAGCGTAGGTCAGGCAGCTGCTTTCTTGGTAGCCGCTTCGATCTTACGAGTGATGTACCACTGTTGAGCGATCGACAGGCAGTTGTTCACTACCCAGTACAGCACCAGACCCGCCGGGAACCACAGGAAGAAGAAGGTGAAGATGATCGGCATCATTTTCATCACCTTGGCCTGCATCGGATCCGGAGGCGTCGGGTTCAGCTGCTGCTGGATGAACATGGTGGCGCCCATGATGATCGGCAGGATGAAGAACGGATCCTTGATCGACAGGTCGGTAATCCACAGCATGAACGGTGCCTGGCGCATTTCCACGCTTTCCAGGAGTACCCAGTACAGGGACAGGAAGACCGGCATCTGCACCAGGATCGGCAAGCAGCCGCCCAGCGGATTGATCTTCTCTTTCTTGTACAGCTCCATCATCGCCTGGGACATTTTCTGACGATCGTCGCCGAATTTTTCCTTCAGCGCGGCCAGTTTCGGAGCCACTGCACGCATGCGTGCCATGGACTTGTAGCTGGCAGCCGACAGTGGGAAGAAGATCCCCTTGATCAGCATGGTCAGGAAGATGATCGACCAACCCCAGTTACCCACCAGGCTGTGGATATGTTGCAGCAGCCAGAAGATCGGCTGGGCAATGAACCACAGGAAGCCGTAGTCCACGGTCAGTTCCAGGCCTGGGGACAACTCTTTCAGCACGGCCTGGCTTTTCGGGCCGGCATACAGAATGGCACTGGTTTCAGCCTTGGCACCCGGAGCAACGGTCATCGAAGGGCCGGTGTAGCCGATGATGTAGTTGCCTTTGCTGTCTTTACGCGCCAGAACCTGGTTGTTCTCGCCTTTTGGCGGAATCCAGGCGGTTACGAAGTAGTGCTGCAGCCAGGCAACCCAACCACCCTGAACATTTTCAGTGATGGGTGCCTTGGATTTGTCCTCGTTCACCTTGTCCATGTCTTTCATGGACACTTTTTTGTACGGCTCGGAACTTGTCCACAGGGCGGCGCCCAGGTAAGTCGCGGTGCCGGTGGCGGTGCTGGAGGATGGATCGGAACTGGCGTCGCGCTTGAGCTGGGCGAACATCGCACCGGTCCAGGGCTGCGCGCTTTCGTTGTCGATCAGGTAGGAAACGGTGATGTCATACAGGCCACGCTTCAGGGTGAAGCGCTTGATGTAGTTGACGCCGTCCTTGCTGAACTTCAGGTCGACCACCAATTGGTCCTGACCGTCAGCCAGTTGATAACTTTTCTTCTCGGCCGAGTAGATCGGGCGACCGGCCGGGCTTGCGTCCGGGCCGTTGCTGCCAATCAGGCCACTTTGTGCCAGATAAGTCCGCTCGTTGCCGTTATCGAACAGCTGGAACGGGATTTCCGGGTGGTCCTGACGACGTGGATACAGTGGCAAACGCAGTTGCGCGATATCCCCACCTTGTGGATCGACAGCCAGGTCGAGCACATCCGTTTTGATCTGAATGAGATCTTTGCTTGCCGCTACAGGCGCTTCAGCGGGTGCGGTGGTGTCGCTTGCCGCGCGCGGAATGTCGTCGTTGGCAGCGGAAGTGCCTGTTGGCGCATCCGGCAAGCCCGGGGCGGTCGTGCTGGAAGCAACATTCTGAGTCGGCAGGGCAGCTTGGCCATAATCCTGGTTCCATTTAAGAACCATGACATAGGACACGATTGCCAGGGCGACGATCAGGATCGTGCGTTTGATATCCATGATTACTCGGCCATCGAAGAAGAACGGGAGGTAGGGATAGGTGGAACCGGGTCATAACCACCGGGATTCCACGGATGACAGCGACCTAAACGACGAAAGGTCAGCCAGCCACCGCGCAGAAGGCCATGATTTTCGATGGCTTCCAACGCGTAGCAGGAACAACTGGGGTAGAAACGACAGTGATTGGCCATCAGAGGACTAATGGCATAGCGGTAAAACTGGATCGGAACGAGTGCCAGTTTACGCATCGGGACTGTCTACCCCTACAGTTTCGGAGTTGGCTGCTGGTACCGGCTTGTTGCGTGCCAGGCGTTTCCAGAGTTTGCCGAAATGCTGAATCAATTCGGGGTTTTCTACATCGCCCAAACCTTTGCGCGCGACGATAACGATATCCCATCCGACCAGTGAGTCCTGGTGGAGACGAAACGATTCGCGCATCAGACGCTTGAGGCGATTGCGCTCAACGGAGAGTTTTACGCTCTTTTTCCCGATCACGAGCCCCAGACGGGGATGATCAAGATCGTTGTTGCGCGCAAGGAGCAGGAGATTTTTCCCCGGAACCTTGCCGGTAGGGGAGTCAAAGACCGCCTTGAAGTGCCGGGGAGTAAGCAGACGCTTTTCCCGACTGAAGTCCTGACTCACCTCCAGTGCCGGATTATCAAACTGCCAGACGCGCACGACCTTTGGCGCGACGACGCGACAGGACGGCACGACCGTTCTTGGTAGCCATGCGAGCACGGAAACCGTGGGTACGAGCGCGTTTGATAGTGCTTGGTTGGAAAGTACGTTTCATGTCGTGTTACCTGGTTCGTCCACAACGGGCCGGAATGGCCCCCGTTTTAAGAGATCGGCGATTCTAGAGAAAGCAAGCCTCTAGGTCAATTTCCAACCAGCTTTTCCTTTATCTATGTATGTCCGGGTACGGGGTTGTGAGCCAGGGTCGGCTAGATATAAAAATAAAGAAGGAAAGTATTTAAAGCTTTTCTGTAAAGCTTATAAAGACTAGGGACGTCCTCATCTGTGGATAACTGACTCAAGCCCTTCTAGTCCGTACTGTACAGAGAATGACAACACGGTTGAGAAACGGTGTCCTGCCTGTGCTGCGCCATCGGAAAACCTGTGTGTGGAACCGTCGGTTATCCACAGGCGAGTTACCCACAGAGTTTCGCCCCGAGTTGTGCAATGGCCTCAAGTGGGGTTATCCACAGAGCTTATGCACATACCGCTGGTCGTGTTTATTCGGGGTAAGGCGTTGATTCTTAGTGTCCTGAGGACACGCTACATGTGGATAAGTGGGCGGCTGATCGCTACAATGGCCGCTTGTTTTTGCCTCACCGGCTTTCAACTTAGGGGATATCCGTGTCAGTGGAACTTTGGCAGCAGTGCGTGGAGCTTCTGCGTGATGAGCTGCCTGCCCAGCAATTCAACACTTGGATCCGTCCGCTACAGGTCGAAGCCGAAGGCGACGAGTTGCGTGTATACGCACCGAATCGTTTTGTTCTCGATTGGGTCAATGAAAAGTACCTGGGGCGCGTGCTCGAGCTGCTGGATGAACACGGCAACGGCATGGCACCGGTTCTTTCCTTATTAATAGGCAGCAAACGCAGTTCGGCGCCTCGCGCCGCACCTAACGCGCCACTGGCCGCTGCCGCTTCGCAAGCCCTGCAAGCCGCAGCAGCCAATGCTGCCCCGGCTGCTGCTCCCGCGCCCGCTCCGGCACCCACTTCTGCCCCGGCCAAGAAAGCCGCCGCGCAGAAGGCTGCCGAAGTCAGCGAAGAACCCTCTCGTGACAGCTTCGACCCGATGGCGGGCGCCAGCTCGCAGCAGGCACCGGTACGCGCCGAACAGCGTACCGTCCAGGTAGAAGGCGCGCTCAAGCACACCAGCTACCTGAACCGCACTTTCACCTTTGAGAATTTCGTCGAGGGTAAATCCAACCAGCTGGCCCGCGCGGCGGCCTGGCAGGTGGCGGACAACCCCAAGCATGGCTACAACCCGCTGTTCCTTTATGGCGGCGTCGGCCTGGGTAAGACCCACTTGATGCACGCTGTGGGTAACCACCTATTAAAGAAGAACCCGAATGCCAAGGTCGTGTACCTGCATTCCGAGCGCTTCG
This sequence comes from Pseudomonas sp. GW823-FHT02C05, assembly GCF_058797595.1. Lineage (NCBI taxonomy): Bacteria > Pseudomonadati > Pseudomonadota > Gammaproteobacteria > Pseudomonadales > Pseudomonadaceae > Pseudomonas > Pseudomonas sp. GW823-FHT02C05. Next base: position 688,051 of record NZ_JBXAJU010000004.1, read on the forward strand.
TGGCGGACATGGTCAAGGCGTTGCAGCTCAACGCCATCAACGAATTCAAGCGTTTCTACCGTTCGGTCGATGCGCTGCTGATCGATGACATTCAATTCTTCGCCCGCAAGGAGCGTTCCCAGGAAGAGTTCTTCCACACCTTCAACGCCCTCCTCGAAGGCGGCCAGCAGGTGATTCTCACCAGCGACCGCTACCCGAAGGAGATCGAAGGCCTGGAAGAGCGCCTCAAGTCGCGCTTCGGCTGGGGCCTGACGGTGGCCGTCGAACCGCCTGAGCTGGAAACCCGGGTGGCGATCCTGATGAAGAAGGCCGACCAGGCCAAGGTCGAGCTGCCTCATGATGCAGCGTTCTTCATTGCCCAGCGCATTCGCTCCAACGTCCGTGAACTGGAAGGTGCCCTGAAACGGGTCATCGCCCACTCGCACTTCATGGGCCGCGATATCACCATCGAGCTGATTCGCGAATCGTTGAAGGACCTGCTGGCGCTGCAGGACAAGCTGGTGTCTGTGGATAACATCCAGCGCACCGTCGCCGAGTACTACAAGATCAAGATTTCCGATCTGCTGTCCAAGCGGCGTTCCCGTTCGGTGGCCCGCCCGCGCCAGGTGGCCATGGCCCTGTCCAAGGAACTGACCAACCACAGCCTTCCGGAAATCGGCGATGTGTTCGGCGGTCGCGACCACACCACGGTTCTGCACGCCTGCCGCAAGATCAATGAACTTAAGGAATCCGACGCGGACATCCGCGAGGACTACAAGAACCTGCTGCGTACTCTGACCACTTGATGACTCCAACGCAGCTTATTAAGGCAAGGGACTAGACCATGCATTTCACCATTCAACGCGAAGCCCTGTTGAAACCCCTGCAACTGGTCGCCGGCGTCGTCGAACGCCGCCAGACCTTGCCGGTGCTTTCCAACGTGCTGCTGGTTGTCGAAGGCCAGCAACTGTCGCTGACCGGTACCGACCTGGAAGTCGAGCTGGTCGGTCGTGTGCAACTTGAAGAGCCAGCCGAGCCGGGGGAAATCACCGTTCCCGCGCGCAAGCTGATGGACATCTGCAAGAGCCTGCCCAACGATGCCCTGATCGACATCAAGGTCGACGAGCAGAAGCTGGTGGTGAAGGCCGGGCGTAGCCGCTTCACCCTGTCGACCCTGCCGGCCAACGACTTCCCGACCGTGGAAGAAGGCCCGGGCTCGCTGACCTGCCAGCTGGAGCAGAGCCGACTGCGCCGCCTGATCGAACGCACCAGCTTCGCCATGGCCCAGCAGGATGTGCGCTACTACCTCAATGGCATGCTGCTGGAAGTGTCCGCCGGGATCATCCGCGCCGTGGCCACCGACGGTCACCGTCTGGCCATGTGCTCGATGCAGGCGGACATCGGCCAGCCGGATCGCCACCAGGTGATCGTGCCGCGCAAAGGCATCCTGGAACTGGCGCGCCTGCTCACCGAGCCCGATGGCAACGTCAGCATTGTCCTGGGCCAGCACCACATTCGTGCCACCACCGGCGAATTCACCTTCACCTCCAAGCTGGTGGACGGCAAGTTCCCGGATTACGAGCGCGTGCTGCCAAAAGGCGGTGACAAGCTGGTACTGGGTGATCGCCAGGCGCTGCGCGAAGCCTTCAGCCGTACCGCGATCCTGTCCAACGAGAAGTACCGCGGCATCCGTCTGCAACTGGCCAATGGTCAGCTGAAGATCCAGGCCAACAACCCGGAGCAGGAAGAGGCGGAAGAGGAAGTGGGCGTGGAATACAACGGCGGTTCCCTGGAAATCGGTTTCAACGTCAGCTACCTGCTGGACGTTCTGGGCGTGATGACCACCGAACAGGTTCGCCTGATCCTGTCCGATTCCAACAGCAGTGCGCTGGTGCAGGAATCCGACAACGACGACTCGGCTTACGTTGTCATGCCGATGCGCCTGTAATCATGCTCAGCAGAAGCTAGATGTCCCTCAGTCGCGTCTCGGTCACCGCGGTGCGCAATCTGCACCCGGTGACCTTCTCCCCCTCCCCCCGCATCAACCTTCTCTACGGCGCCAACGGCAGTGGCAAGACCAGTGTGCTGGAAGCCATCCACCTGCTGGGGCTTGCCCGCTCGTTCCGCAGTGCCCGCCTGTTGCCGGTGATCCAGTACGAGCAGCTGGCTTGCACGGTGTTCGGCCAGGTGGAGTTGGCCCAGGGCGGCCATAGCAGCCTGGGGATATCCCGTGATCGCCAGGGGGAATTCCAGATCCGCATCGACGGTCAGAATGCCCGCAGCGCGGCGCAGTTGGCCGAGATCCTGCCGCTGCAGTTGATCAACCCGGACAGCTTCCGCCTGCTGGAGGGCGCACCGAAGATCCGTCGGCAGTTCCTGGATTGGGGAGTGTTCCATGTGGAACCACGCTTCATGTCCACCTGGCAGCGCTTGCAGAAGGCCCTGCGGCAGCGGAACTCATGGCTGCGGCATGGTACACTTGACGCCGCTTCGCAAGCGGCCTGGGACCGGGAACTGTGTCAGGCCAGCGCTGAAATCGATGAATACCGCCGCGCTTATATCAAAGCCTTGAAACCAGTCTTTGAGCGGACCTTGGGCGAACTGTTGCAGCTCGAGGGCCTGACGCTTAGCTATTACCGTGGTTGGGACAAGGACCGGGAGCTCAGTGAAGTGCTCGCGACCGCCCTCCACCGTGACCAGCAAATGGGTCATACCCAGGCCGGCCCACAACGTGCTGATTTGCGTCTGCGCTTAGGCGGACACAACGCCGCGGACATCTTGTCCCGTGGCCAGCAGAAGTTGGTGGTCTGTGCCTTGCGCATTGCCCAGGGGCACCTGGTGAGCCAGGCCCGCCGCGGTCAGTGTATTTATCTGGTGGATGACTTGCCGTCCGAGCTGGACGAGCAGCATCGCCGCGCACTTTGTCGCTTGTTGGAAGACTTACGCTGCCAGGTGTTTATCACCTGTGTAGACCACGAATTATTGAGGGAAGGCTGGCAGACGGAAACGCCAGTCGCTTTGTTCCACGTGGAACAAGGCCGTATCACCCAGACCCACGACCATCGGGAGTGAAGGCATGAGCGAAGAAAATACGTACGACTCGACCAGCATCAAGGTGCTGAAAGGTTTGGATGCCGTACGCAAACGTCCCGGTATGTACATTGGCGACACCGATGACGGCAGCGGTCTGCACCACATGGTGTTCGAGGTGGTCGATAACTCCATCGACGAAGCGCTGGCCGGCCATTGCGACGACATCAGCATCATCATCCACCCGGATGAATCCATCACCGTGCGCGACAACGGTCGCGGCATCCCGGTAGATGTGCATAAAGAAGAAGGCGTTTCGGCGGCAGAGGTCATCATGACCGTGCTCCACGCCGGCGGTAAGTTCGACGACAACTCCTACAAGGTCTCCGGCGGTCTGCACGGCGTAGGTGTATCGGTAGTGAACGCCCTGTCCGAGGAGCTGATCCTCACCGTGCGCCGTAGCGGCAAGATCTGGGAACAGACCTATGTCCACGGTGTTCCGCAAGAGCGGATGAAAATCGTTGGTGACAGCGAAACCACCGGTACCCAGATCCACTTCAAGCCTTCGGCTGAAACCTTCAAGAACATCCACTTCAGCTGGGACGTCCTGGCCAAGCGGATTCGTGAGCTGTCGTTCCTCAACTCCGGTGTCGGCATCGTCCTCAAGGACGAGCGCAGCGGCAAGGAAGAGCTGTTCAAGTACGAAGGCGGCCTGCGTGCATTCGTTGAATACCTGAACACCAACAAGACTGCGGTCAACCAGGTGTTCCACTTCAACATCCAGCGTGAAGACGGCATCGGCGTGGAAATCGCCTTGCAGTGGAACGACAGCTTCAACGAGAACCTGTTGTGCTTCACCAACAATATTCCTCAGCGCGACGGCGGTACCCACCTGGTGGGCTTCCGTTCGGCCCTGACCCGTAACCTGAACAACTACATCGAGCAGGAAGGCCTGGCCAAGAAACACAAGGTCGCCACCACTGGTGACGACGCTCGTGAAGGCCTGACCGCGATCATCTCGGTGAAGGTGCCGGATCCGAAGTTCAGCTCCCAGACCAAGGACAAGCTGGTTTCTTCCGAAGTGAAGACCGCGGTCGAACAGGAAATGGGCAAGTACTTCTCCGACTTCCTGCTGGAAAACCCCAACGAAGCCAAGTTGGTGGTGGGCAAGATGATCGACGCTGCCCGCGCTCGTGAAGCGGCGCGTAAAGCCCGTGAAATGACTCGCCGCAAAGGCGCGCTGGATATCGCCGGCCTGCCGGGCAAACTGGCGGACTGCCAGGAAAAGGACCCGGCCCTGTCCGAACTCTACCTGGTGGAAGGTGACTCTGCTGGCGGCTCCGCCAAGCAGGGACGCAACCGCAAGACCCAGGCGATCCTGCCGCTCAAAGGCAAGATCCTCAACGTCGAGAAGGCGCGCTTCGACAAGATGATCTCCTCGCAAGAGGTGGGCACCCTGATCACCGCGCTGGGCTGCGGCATCGGTCGCGAAGAGTACAACATCGACAAGCTGCGTTATCACAACATCATCATCATGACCGATGCTGACGTGGACGGTTCGCACATCCGTACCTTGCTGCTGACCTTCTTCTTCCGTCAGTTGCCGGAGCTGATCGAGCGCGGCTACATCTACATCGCCCAGCCGCCGTTGTACAAGGTCAAGAAAGGCAAGCAAGAGCAATACATCAAAGACGACGACGCCATGGAAGACTACATGACCCAGTCGGCTCTGGAAGATGCCAGCCTGCACCTGAACGACGAAGCACCGGGTATCTCCGGCGCTGCGCTAGAGGCTCTGGTCAACGACTTCCGCATGGTGATGAAGACCCTCAAGCGCCTGTCGCGCCTGTACCCACAGGAGCTGACCGAGCACTTCATCTACCTGCCGGCCGTGACCATGGAGCAACTGTCCGACCACGCCGCCATGCAGGATTGGCTGGCCAAGTACGACGCCCGCCTGCGCACTTCCGAGAAGTCCGGCCTGGTCTACAAGGCCAGCCTGCGCGAAGACCGTGAACGCAATGTGTGGCTGCCAGAGGTCGAACTGATCTCCCACGGGCTGTCCAACTACGTCACCTTCAACCGCGACTTCTTCGGCAGCAACGACTACAAGACCGTGGTTTCCCTGGGCGCGCAACTGAGCACCCTGCTGGACGAAGGCGCTTATGTTCAGCGCGGCGAGCGCAAGAAAGCGGTTACCGAGTTCAAGGAAGCCCTGGACTGGCTGATGGCGGAAAGCACCAAGCGCCACACCATCCAGCGATACAAAGGTCTGGGCGAGATGAACCCTGACCAGCTGTGGGAAACCACCATGGACCCAAGCATGCGCCGCATGCTCAAGGTGACCATCGAAGACGCTATCGGCGCCGACCAGATCTTCAACACCCTGATGGGTGATGCGGTCGAGCCTCGTCGCGACTTCATCGAAAGCAACGCCTTGGCGGTGTCCAACCTGGACTTCTGATCCGGTTACGCAGCTGAAAATAAAAAAGGCCGACGCTTTGCGTTGGCCTTTTTTATTGGCAGATTGTTCAATCCCTCATCCCTAACAATTGACGTTTTTATCCGGCCCAAGGTGGTCATGGCGAATGCTCAAGAAAATCATCGAAGATGAATATGCCGGTAATCATTGCCACCCCCATGAGCGGTTAAACCCCGACTCGATGCAGGTGCTGGCCGCGTTCGATCGTCTTGATGGAAAGGCTTTCAGCTCGACGGTTTTTTTCTTCAGCGACGAGACCCTGATGCACATCGGGGGCGGTGCGGCCGATCAGTATGTCGTCTTCATTGCCCAGGACATCGATCAATCGTTGCAGACCCTGCTCAGTACAGACGGCCCTGACGATCAGCGGGTTGAATTGGTCGCGGGCGGCCAATCCGGCAGTTACCCTCGGTATCAGTGTGTGACTAAGGAACGAGCGAGGCAGGCCCTGGCTTATTTCTCGGCCTATGGCTCGGCTGATCCCGATCTGGTCTGGGAAGTGGAAGGCTAACGGACAACAAGTACGTGGACCTTGGCAGATACGAGCCGCCACCTATTCGATGAAGCACGCTTCCTCGGCGCCTGGCGTTTCAACGCTCCAGATTTGAAGGCAAGCAACGTGTCGCACGACTTTTTCTATCCGTCGGATGAGAATACGGCCCAGGTCATGCCCGATAGCGCCAGAGGTCATTTTTCCTTCGGGAAAACTTCTTTTCCGGACAGTTCATGAGGCCCCTGGCGGCGCCTCTGTGAGATGGAATGGATAACTCGACAGCACAGCTTCACAAGATCATTTTCAAGCTCACCATCGACGCCGACGGTTATCCACCGGCGGAGTATGAGTCGATGTGGGGCATTCAACGGGGGGCAGATGTCTACCAGTTGGATAACACGCCCTACTATCTCTATGGCGTGAGCAAGGGGGACTGGGTGCTGACTCGCGCTGAGACCCATGAGCGGATCGCTACCGGCGTGGTGCGGCAATCCGGGCACTCGACGCTGCGGGTTTTTGCCGAGCGCGAGTCAGAGCGCACGGGGATTGTGCAGCACCTGCGCAGCCTCGGCGCCAGCTGTACGGTTACCCGGGGCCTGTCGCTGTTCACTGTGGATATCGCGCCCGAGGTCAGTTTTTGCGCCATCGACCAATACCTGGCCTCCATCACCGACGATCAACAGGTCGCCTATGAAGATGCCTGTTTACAGCACGGGGCCATTGAGCCTGCGCGCCTGAGCGAGTGCTCTTCACTGGCCTCACTTGAGTGCGTCACCTGGCGGGATCACTAGGTGCTGTGCTGGCACCTGAGCTGCGAGACGATCCGGCCATCGAACAGGCGCGTTCGAGATGTGTTTATCGATCAGTTGACCCCGCTACGCGGCTGGGCCGGTTCGGCTCATTTCACCCTTTGTAGAAACAGCAATCGCACGGAAATGGGTTATGGATGATGAAAACCAGGAAATATCGATTCGGGTTGTCGCGGGGCGCAACAGCCGCGGCCCGGTCTATGAGCCACTGCATGTCCGGCGGATGGATGAGGACAGTTACCAGATTCTCTATTCACCAGGGCTGGCGCTGAACCTGGCCAAGGGTGACATCATCTCGATCAAGGATCCACAGGCCCCTGCCGTGGTGCTCAAGCGTGGCGGCAACTTCTGCATCCATATCTATTCGGATCACATCCCGGAAGAACACATCATGGCCCTGGCGACGGATGTGGCGAGCGAATTGGGTGGCATGCTCGACGGGCGCTACAAAGGCAATCTGACATTGTCGGTGCCGGCGCGGAACGGCATGGACAACATCGCCCTGTTCTTCAACCGCTTTCGCGAGACCACGGGCAGCGAGTGGTACTACGCCAACATCTATAAAAACCTCGATGACACCGATGACGAGACCTTGCTCGATTGGTGGCTGGCCCTATGAACGAAAGACAGCAGCTTATCTGTGAACGCTACGACCTTGCTCCCCAGGCTCCTGAGCCGATGATTGCGCTGGCCATAGGCTCCCTTGCGCAATCGCCCATCTATGGCACCCGGGTCGAGTTGCCGGAAAACGGCACGGTCAGTTGGTTTATCCACTGCGGCGAACATTCCACTGCGGTGGATTTCTACCAGCCTCTGTGTGCCGAGCATCTGCTCGAGCTGTTGCCGGAGGTGATCGATTACCTGTACCTGCCGAGCGGGACGCGTTTCATCATCGACCGCGCCGGCTATGAAGATGTCTGGCGGGACCCGGAATGATATCAAGCCGCTTTTGAAGGCAAGCAGTCAGTTGCCCTGTTCTTCAGGCGACGCGACACTTTCCAGGCGGTAGCCATAGCCGTAGATCGTCAACAGTTGCCAGCCGCGATCCGCGGTCAGCCCGAGTTTGTTGCGCAAGCGGTAGATGTGGGTATCCAGGGGCCGTGAGGAAACGATTTCCTCATGGGTCCAGAACCGTTCGTACAGGTACTCCCGGGACAGCGGCCGGCCCAGGTTGGCGAACAGGCAGCGGGCCAGGCGGTACTCGCGCTCGGTAAGGCTGATGGGAGCGCCGGCGCGGGTGACGGTCAGTTCCGCATCATCGAAGCTCAGGTCGTTGAAACTCTGCACTTCTTCACTATGGTTGCGCTGCAAGCCATGGCGGCGCAGTACCGCGTTGACCCGGGCCTTGAGTTCGTTGGGGCGAAACGGCTTGCTCAGGTAGTCGTCGGCACCGGTGTTCAGGGCCTGGACGATATCGCTCTCGGCATCGCGGCTGGTGAGCATGATGGCCGCGGGCGGCGAATCCATGTGTTCCCGGGTCCAGCGCAACAGGGACAGGCCGCTGAGGTCCGGCACTTGCCAGTCGAGGATCAGCAGGTCGAAGGTTTCCCGGCGCAACTGGCGCAGCAGGTCTTCTCCGCGCTCAAAGCTGTGCAAGGTCCAGGGCTGTTCGCCGGGGCCGGGAATCTCTCGCAGTGTCTGTTCCACCCGCGCCAGTTCCGCAGGTTCGTCATCCAGTATCGCGACACGCATGCGAGGCAGTTCCTTATGGTTCCAAGAGCGTCCGGGGCCGTGGCTGCCGGGCTCGGACTGAGGGGAAGTTTAGGCACCTGACCTGAATCTGAACAATTGTGGCGAATTGCTCTTGAGCCCCGGGTCCCTCGGTACGCTGATATCAAATAGCCGGTAAGGCGCCCGGAGCACGGGCCGTCGGGCTATTGAGCAGCACGATACCGGCTCGTACAAACAAGGAAAAGAACCATGGGGAACCTGCTCAGGAAAGGCCAGGTCGCGCTTGTCAGAATATTCAGCGGCGATGATCCGGTGCGTCTTCTCAGTTTGATGCTGGCGGCTTATCTGGGAATCAGTGCCTGTACCGTGCCAGCGTCCACAGCGGGCTGCTGTCAGCCCTCCGGCATCGGGCAATACCCGGCGTCTGCCCTGTCCGCTGGCAGTGACTCCAACCTGACCCTGGACGCCGAGCCCGTGATCGGTCGGACAGCGCTACCCACGAACCTGCAGCCACCGGCCCCGCGCTGGGTGTTCTAGAGGCCGCGGCAATGATTCTGAACAAATATTGCAAATCCGTCGCAGCTTTGCGGCCAGCGTTACATTGCTTCCCGCTGAGTGGCACACGGGGGCACCTGGAAGTGCTCCGACACAGGGAGTGTCAACCGCCAGGCTGGCGGGACAACGCGCGCTCGCGTGCGTCGTTGAAGGGGAATACAGGGAGTGCCTCCTCAGGACTTTGGGCCGGGCGACCTGTCGCTCCGGTTCCGACACAGGGACGTGTCACTTTCTTCTCGCCCTGTCCTGTTTCCGCCCTCGCCCGACCGGGTTCCTGTCTTTGGGCGACATCCCGCAGCGTTCGGCTTTCTGCCAACGATCTGCCTCAGGTATGGTGCGTAGGATTTCGCCGCGGTTTTCCCAAAGGCTCTAAGCACATCCATGAATGACCTCTGCCCTTTTCCGTCCACCGGCCGGCCTCAGGTCGCGCGTGTCGCCCTGCTGTTGGCCGGGCTGATTCTGCCGTTGTGTGCGGCACAGGCGGCTGCGCCACGGCTGCCCTATATCGATGACAACCAGCAGTGTCGTGGCCAGCCCCTGCCGGCGACGGTGGAACACCTGACCGGCGAAGCCTGGAAACTGGACGCCAAGGGACGCGAGGTGCTCCTGCAGGAAGGCATGAGCATTGATGAGAAGGAAGGGGTCAGGACCTCGCCGTCGGCCTTTGTCAGCCTGTCCCTGGGAGACGGTTCGCGGGTGGTGCTGCCTTCCAGTTCCCAAGTCACCCTGCAACTCAATAACCAATACGCCATCCCTCAGGTTGTGTTGGAGCAGGGCCAGATCGAGTCCTACGTGATCAAGCGCACCAGTGATCACGACCGCTTCCAGATCGTTACGCCGGTGGGCGTGCTGGGGGTTCGCGGTACTCACTTCCGGGTACGCAATGACGATCAGCAATCTCTGGTGGAGGTGCTCAATGGCCAGGTGGCGGTGAATCGCGAAGAGGACGCGCCGCAGCCGGGACCGCGGCGTCCGCGTCAGCGCCCTGTGGATAAACCGGCAGGCCCGGTGCCGGGTGAAGTCCAGGTCATGGCGCGCCAGGGGCTGCGGATCCAGAAACAGGGCGAGCTCAAGCCGGTGGAACTGCTGTCCGCGCCGAGGCTGCTGGGGCAGGCCGGACAGACCGGTGCCCTGCCCGTCTGGCAACTGATCCTGCAACCTTTGCCCGGGGCCAGCCGCTACCGGGCCCAGGTCGCCACCGACAAGGACTTCCTGAACATCAAGCAGGAGCAGTTCTCCAGCACCCCGCAGGTCAACTTCACCGGCTTGCAGGCATTTTTTTATCACGTGCGTCTTTCGGCGTTCGATGAGCACGGCCTGGAAGGCGAAACCGGGGTCTATGACATCTTTTATTACCCCAGGACCACCCGTGTTGAATAACGCTCCGGTGGGCCGTCCATGAGCGTGTGGCGCCGTCGGGCCGAAGGCCGTGAACCGACCCAGGCTCAGCGCCTGTTCCGCGGGCTGGTGCGGGAGTGGCTGTGGGTCAGCCTGATTCTTCTGCCGCTGACTGCGGTGTTGTCCCTGAGCCACGGCCTGGCCCTGAACAATCTGTTCTACGACAACCTGCGGCGCTTCACCCCGCTACCGGTGGACCCGCGCATCCTGCTGGTGACCATCGACGACTACAGCTTGCAGCAACTGGGGCGCTGGCCCTGGCCGCGGGCCATTCATGGCCAACTGCTGGACCGGCTGAGCGCGGCCGAGGCCAAAGGGGTGCTGTTCGATGTGATCCTCAGTGAACCCGGCAGCACGGTGGAAAACGACACCCGCCTGGCTGCCGCCCTGTGCCGGGCCGGCAATGTGTTCCTGCCGGTGCTGCGCCAGGGCGTTGCCCGCTATGGCCAGGACATTGAGGAAATCCCGCCGGTGCCGCTGCTGCGCAATTGCGCCCGCGGCCTGGGCCATATCAATGCCGAAGCGGATGCCGATGGCACGGTGCGCAGCGTGTACCTGCGCGAAGGCCCGATGCTGGCTCCCCGGGCGCAACTGACATGGCTGCTGTACCAACTGACCGAAGCCGAGCCGGCATTTCCCCATATGCCCGGGCCCGGTGAACCTCGCGTGGCCCAGGGGTGGCTGCGGTCCAACCCGGTGCGCATTCCCTTTATCAGCGCCGACGCCGGCTTTCCCAGCGTGCCCTATGTCAGCGTGCTGCGGGGCGAAGTGCCGCCGGAGCTGCTGCGCGACCGGCTGATCCTGGTGGGCTCCACGGCCCCGGGGCTGGGGGACCGCTACGTGACCCCGCAATCCGGCAGCCAGGGCACCACCCCGGGGGTGGAGATCCAGGCCAACCTGCTCAACGGCCTGCTCCAGCATCGCAGCGTGGTTGCCCTGGGCCAGTGGTCGGGGATGCTGCTGTCCATGGCCCTGACCGCTGTGTTGCTGGGCCTGTTGCTGTGGCGGCCGCGCCACGCGCTGTGGATAACCCTGGGTTGCATGGGGCTGGGCCTGGCGGGCTCGGTATTGATGCTGCGGCTGGGCTACTGGTGGTCGCCGGTGGCCAGCCTGCTGGGCATGCTGCTGGCCTACCTGATCTGGAACTGGCGCCGGCTGAGCGTGATCCTGGCCTACTTCGGCTGGGAACTGGCGCGCCTGGACAGCGAGCCCAAGGTGTTGCCGGAACGCCGGCGCAGCCAGGCCCCGGCCGGGGATGTGCTGCAGGGGCAGATCGTCGCTCTGGAGCAGGCCCTGAGCCGCACCCGGGACACCCGGCGTTTTATCGCCGATGGCCTGGAGTACCTGCCGGTGGCGACCCTGATCAGCGACCCCGACGGCAAGATCCTGCTGGCCAACCGCAATGCACGGGAAGTGTTTGCCCATTCCCTGGTGGGTGAAGGGCTGATTGCCCAGTTGGCTGCCCTGGGTTACCCGGGCCTGACGGAACCGGCCTTGTACCCCCGGCTGGAACAACTGCCGGCGGTGGAGTTCCGTGATGTTCAGCAGCGCAGCCTGCGCATGGAACTGGCGCCGCTGCTGCCGGTGGACAGCGATACCGCCATTGGCTGGCTGCTGAGCCTCACCGACCTCAGCGTCGAGCGCGACGCCGAACAGCAACGCAGCGTGCTGTTGCGCTTTCTGTCCCATGATCTGCGCGCGCCCCATTCGGCGATCCTGGCCTTGCTGGATGTGCAGCGCCATCAGCCGGCGACGCCCCGGCAGGTGTACGGCCAGATCGAACAGCAGGTACGCCGGGCCTTGGCTCTGACCGAGGCCTTCGTGCAGTTGGCCAAGGCCGAGTCGGAGGCCTACCAGTTCGAACCGAGCATGTTCGCCATGCTGGTCCTGGACGCCTTCGATCAGGCCACGACCCTAGCCCAGTTGAAGGACATTCACCTGGAGCATGACCTGGACGACGAGGCCGAAGGCCTGGTGCTGGCGGACCAGTCGCTACTGACCCGGGCGCTGTTCAACCTGCTGGAAAACGCCATCAAGTACAGCCCGGTGGAGTCCAGGGTGAGTGTTCGGGTCAGTTGTACCCCAGGCTGGCTGCGCTGCGAGATCAGCGATGAAGGCCGGGGTATCGATGCCGCGGATCTGCCCCAGCTGTTCGGCCAGTACCAGCGTTTTGCTTCGGCCAAGGGCATTGATGGCCTGGGCCTGGGCTTGTCCATGGTCAAGGCGGTGGTGGACCGGCATCAGGGCCGTATCAGTTGCCAGAGCGTGGTGGGTCGGGGCTCTTGCTTCATCCTCGAACTGCCTTTGCTGGAGGAATGAAGGGCCGGGAATATCCCAGGTGAAAAAAACCGGCTCCAAGGCCGGTTTTTTTGTCTGCTGAAAAACTTATGCACGTTTTTCCACATTTTATGAGCTTGGGAAATATATATATAAATCAGTGATTTATAATTCGATTTCAAGCCTTGTAGGAAAAGTCGTACACAGGTTATCCACAGAAGCTCATACAGCAACCTTATCCGTAGAAGTGGCCAATGGTGGCAATGAGCCCATATCCCGTTGAGCCTGTTCATTCCAGGCCGCCACCCGGTCATTGAGCTCGGCGATGGCCCGCGGGCCGCTGCCTTCGGCATACATCGGCGCGCCGATGGTCACGGTGATGGTGCCGGGGCGCTTGGCCCAGCCGGTCTTCGGCCAGAACTTGCCCGCGTTGTGGGCCACCGGCAGCACCGGGAGGTCGGCATTCACCGCCAGGGCGCTGCCGCTGCGGGAAAACTTGCCGATCTGGCCGTGGGGCACACGGGTGCCTTCAGGGAAGATCAGTACCCAGACATTGTCCTTGAGCAACTCGTCGCCCTTGCTCGCCACCTGCTTGAGGGCAGCCTTGGGGTTGTCCCGGTCAATGGCGATGGGCCGCAGCATGGCCATGGCCCAGCCGAAAAACGGCACATACAGCAGCTCGCGCTTGAGCACCTGGCTCAGGGGCTCGAAGTAGGCCGAGAGAAAGAAGGTTTCCCAGGTGCTCTGGTGATTGGAAACGATCACGCAAGGCCGCTCGGGGACGTTTTCCGCGCCCTTCACTTCCACGCGGATATTGAGGAATACCTTGGTCAGCCACAGCGCGCAGCGACACCAGTAGACGTTGATAAAGCGATAGCGCGCCTTGAATGGGAGGAACGGCGCGATAAAAAAGCTCAGGGAGCACCACAGCAAGGAACTGGTGCCCAGTAGCAGGTAAAAGAAAAAGGTTCTGATGGCCTGCAGGATCGACATAGCGGCATTTACCATTGCGGGCATTGCCCGCCTGTTAAAAAGCGCTCTCCCGAACAGTCCTTGGTCAGGATGCCAGAAGGGGCCTAATTGTGGATAAGTTCAGCGGCAACGGCCGCCAGGTCGTCAAAAATCAAGGTGCCTACCGGCAGGGTTTTCCCCAGAGTCTTTTCGCCTTTCCCGGTCTTTACCAATACTGGCTGAGAGTCGACGGCTTTTGCGGCTTCCAGGTCACCGAGACTGTCACCGACAAACCATAGACCTGTCAGTTCTGCCTGGTAATGCTCGGCAATGGTTCGCAGCATGCCCGGTTTCGGTTTGCGGCAGGCGCACCCTTCGTCGGGCCCATGGGGGCAATAGACTATCAGCCCGACTTCGCCGCCCTGCTCCGCCACCAGTTCGCGCAGGCGCGCGTGCATGGCATCGAGGGTGGCCAGGTCGTAGTAGCCGCGAGCGATGCCGGACTGGTTGGTGGCGATCGCCACCGTCCAGCCGGCCTTGCTCAACTGCGCAATGGCTTCGATCGCGCCGGGGAGCGGAATCCACTCCTGCACCGATTTGATGTAGGCATCGGAGTCGTGATTGATCACGCCGTCACGATCGAGTATCAGCAGTTTCACAGCAGTTCCCTACCTGATCAGCTCAGTACCGAAATGTCGGCCACGCCCAGGAACAGGCCCCGCAGCCGCGCCAGCAGCGCGTAGCGGTTGGCCCGTACATTGGCGTCCTCGGCATTGACCATCACCGCCTCGAAGAAGGCGTCCACCGGCTCGCGCAGGGCAGCCAGGCGGGCCAGGGTCTCGCTGTACTGGCGGGCAGCGGCCATGGGCTGTACAGCCTGGTCCGCTTGCTGGATCGCCGAGTACAGGGAGAACTCGTTGGCGTTGTCGAAGTACTTGGCTTCGATGGTGGTCGGCACATTGCCTTCGATCTTGCTCAGCAGGTTCGACACGCGCTTGTTCACCGCAGCCAGGGCGGCGGCTTCCGGCAGTTTGCGGAAGGCCTGCACGGCTTGCACGCGCTGGTCGAAGTCCAGGGCCGAACCCGGCTTCAGGGCACGCACCGAGAGGTAGGTGGCCACATCCACGCCTTCGTCTTCGTAACGGGCACGCAGGCGGTCGAAGATGAACTCCAGCACCTGGTCGGCCAGGCCGGCGGCCTTGACCTTGCTGCCGAAGGCGCTGACGGCGAAGGCCACGGCGTCGTTCAGGTCGAGGTCGAACTTCTTCTCGATCAGGATCCGCAGCACGCCCAGTGCCGCGCGACGCAGGGCGTAGGGGTCCTTGCTGCCGGTGGGCAGCATGCCGATGCCGAAGATCCCCACCAGGGTGTCCAGCTTGTCGGCGATGGCCACGGCGGCACCGGTCACGGTGCTGGGCAGCTCGGCGCCGGCGCCACGTGGCATGTACTGCTCGTTCAGGGCCAGGGCGACATCTTCCGGCTCGCCGTCATTGAGGGCGTAGTAGTAGCCGGCGATACCTTGCATCTCCGGGAACTCGCCGACCATCTCGGTGGCCAGGTCGCACTTGGACAGCAGGCCGGCGCGTGCGGCGCGCTGGGCGTCGCCGCCGATGCGCGGGGCAATGAAGGCGGCCAGCTTGGAGATCCGCTCGGCCTTGTCGTAGACGCTGCCGAGTTTTTCCTGGAAGACCACGTTCTGCAGGCGCAGGTTGAAGTCTTCGAGCTTCTGCTTCTTGTCCTGCTTGAAGAAGAACTCGGCGTCGGTCAGGCGTGGGCGCACGACTTTCTCGTTGCCCTCGATGATCTGGCGCGGGTCCTTGCTCTCGATGTTGGCCACGGTGATGAAGCGCGGCAGCAGCTTGCCGTCCACGTCCAGCAGGCAGAAGTACTTCTGGTTGTCCTGCATGGTGGTGATCAGGGCTTCCTGGGGTACTTCGAGGAAGCGTTCCTCGAACGAGCACACCAGTGGCACCGGCCATTCGACCAGGGCAGTCACTTCGTCCAGCAGGTCCGCCGGGACGATCGCCGTGCCTTCCTGCAGGGTCGCCAGTTCCGCGGTGCGCTTGCTGATCAGCTCGCGACGCTCGTTGGCGTCGGCCAGCACGTAGGCGGCACGCAGGTCGGCCAGGTAGTTGGCCGGCGCGGTGATGCGCACGCTTTGCGGGTGGTGGAAGCGGTGGCCGCGGGAGTCGCGACCGGCCTTCTGGGCGAGGATGGTGCAGTCGATGACCTCATCGCCCAGCAGCATCACCAGCCATTGAGTCGGGCGCACGAACTCTTCCTTGCGCGCGGCCCAGCGCATGCGCTTGGGAATCGGCAGGTCGTTCAGCGAATCTTCGACGATGGTCGGCAGCAGGCTGGCGGTCGGCTTGCCCTTGATGCTCTGGCTGTAGCGCAGTTTCGGGCCGCTCTGGTCGATCTCGCTGAGTTCGACGCCGCACTTCTTGGCAAAGCCCAGGGCCGCCTGGGTCGGGTTGCCTTCAGCATCGAAGGCTGCCTGGCGTGGCGGGCCGTCGAGGTTGATGCTGCGATCCGGCTGCTGGGTGGCCAGTTGGGTGATCAGCACCGCCAGGCGCCGTGGCGCGGCGTATACGTGCTTGGCCTGGAAGCTCAGGCCGGCGCTCTGCAGGCCTTTTTCGATGCCGGCCAGAAAGGCTTCGGCCAGGGTGTTCAGGGCTTTGGGTGGCAGTTCTTCAGTGCCCAGTTCAACCAGAAAATCTTGCGCACTCATTGTGCCGCCTCCAACTTAGCCAACACTTCATCACGCAGGTCCGGGGTTGCCATCGGGAAGCCCAGCTTGGCACGGGCCAGCAGGTAGGCTTGCGCAACGGAACGCGCCAGGGTGCGCACACGCAGGATGTACTGCTGGCGTGCGGTGACCGAGATAGCCCGGCGTGCATCCAGCAGGTTGAAGGTGTGCGAGGCCTTGAGGACCATTTCATAGCTCGGCAGCGGCAGTGGCTGATCCAGCTCGATCAGGCGCTTGGCTTCGCTTTCGTAGAAATCGAACAGTTCGAACAGCTTCTCGACGTTGGCGTGTTCGAAGTTGTAGGTCGACTGCTCCACTTCGTTCTGGTGGAACACATCGCCATAGGTGACCTTGCCGAACGGGCCGTCGGCCCAGACCAGGTCGTACACCGAATCCACGCCCTGCAGGTACATGGCCAGGCGTTCCAGGCCGTAGGTGATTTCACCGGTCACCGGGTAGCACTCGATGCCACCGGCTTGCTGGAAGTAGGTGAACTGAGTCACTTCCATGCCGTTGAGCCAGACTTCCCAGCCCAGGCCCCAGGCGCCCAGGGTCGGCGATTCCCAGTTGTCCTCGACGAAGCGGATGTCGTGCACCAGCGGGTCCAGGCCCACGTGCTTCAGGGAACCCAGGTACAGCTCCTGGAAGTTCTCCGGGTTGGGCTTCAAGACCACCTGGAACTGATAGTAGTGCTGCAGGCGGTTGGGGTTTTCGCCGTAGCGGCCGTCAGTCGGGCGACGACTGGGCTGCACATAAGCGGCGTTCCAGGTTTCCGGGCCGATGGCCCGCAGGAAGGTAGCGGTGTGGAAAGTGCCGGCGCCTACTTCCATATCGTAGGGCTGAAGTACCACACAACCTTGCTCGGCCCAGTACTGCTGGAGGGCGAGGATCAAGTCTTGGAAGGTACGCACGGCTGGCGTAGGCTGGCTCACGAAATTCACCTGTTACTTGGGCTGCGATTTAAGGAGCGGGAGTATACCCGATTCAGTCCTGCGCACGCCCCCTGGAGCCTTATGCCACGCTGCTTTTGGTGTTCCGAAGATCCGCTGTACATGGCTTATCACGATCAGGAGTGGGGCGTGCCGCTGCGCGATGGGCAGCGCTTGTTCGAGTTGTTATTGCTCGAAGGGTTCCAGGCCGGGCTGTCATGGATCACCGTGCTGAAGAAGCGCGAGCATTATCGCCAGGTGCTGTTCGGCTTCGATGTGCAGCGTGTGGCGCAGATGAGCGATGCCGAGATCGACGACCTGATGCAGGACCCGGGCATCATCCGCAACCGCCTCAAGCTCAACGCCGCGCGGCGCAATGCCCAGGCCTGGCTGGAGCTGGAAGACCCGGTGGCCTTTCTCTGGGCCTTCGTCGGTGGCGTGCCGAAGATCAACCATTTCAACGACCGCAGCGAAGTGCCGGCGGTGACGCCGGAGGCCGAAGCCATGAGCCGCGGCCTGCGCAAGGCCGGCTTCACTTTCGTCGGCCCGACCATCTGTTATGCGCTGATGCAGGCCTCGGGGATGGTCATGGACCACACCCTGGACTGTGATCGGTACGCCATCCTGGCCGATGCGCGGTTAGAATAGCCGGCTGGCGACACGCTTCATGACCAAGATCAGGAGTCATTTGTGGATAAGTTCAAAGGCGCCCTGCTGGTGGGTGCTCTGCGGTTGTTTGCCCTGCTGCCCTGGCGCGCGGTGCAGGCGGTCGGCGCAGCCATCGGCTGGATCATGTGGAAGACGCCCAATCGTTCCCGCGAGGTGGTGCGCATCAACCTGGCCAAGTGTTTTCCACAGATGGACCCGGCGGAACGCGAGCGCCTGGTGGGCCAGAGCCTGAAGGACATCGGCAAGTCCCTGACTGAAAGCGCCTGCGCCTGGATCTGGCCGGCCGAGCGTTCCATTGCCCTGGTGCGTGAAGTCGAGGGCCTGGAAGTACTCAAGGACGCCCTGGCCTCGGGCAAGGGCGTGGTTGGCATCACCAGCCACCTGGGCAACTGGGAAGTGCTCAACCACTTCTATTGCAGCCAGTGCAAACCGATCATTTTCTACCGTCCGCCCAAGCTCAAGGCAGTGGACGAACTGCTGCGCAAGCAGCGGGTGCAACTGGGCAACCGCGTGGCGGCTTCCACCAAGGAAGGCATCCTCAGCGTCATCAAGGAAGTGCGCAAAGGGGGGGCAGTGGGCATCCCCGCCGACCCGGAACCGGCCGAATCCGCCGGGATCTTCGTGCCCTTCTTCGCCACCCAGGCCCTGACCAGCAAGTTCGTGCCGAACATGCTGGCCGGCGGCAAGGCGGTCGGCGTGTTCCTCCATGCCCTGCGCCTGCCCGACGGCTCGGGCTACAAGGTGATCCTCGAAGCGGCGCCGGAAGACATGTACAGCACCGATACCGAAACCTCCTGCGCGGCCATGAGCAAGGTGGTCGAGCGTTATGTGGGGGCCTATCCGAGCCAGTACATGTGGAGCATGAAACGCTTCAAGAAGCGCCCGCCTGGCGAGGCGCGCTGGTACTGAGGGAGCTGGCACGATCTGTGGATAACCCCGCATCGGGAGTTATCCACAGCACACCGAACAAGGGCGCAGAAGATGTCCGATCATCGCAAGTCGTTCCGCATCAAGATTTCCCACGAAAGCATCGGCGAATGCCTGGGGCAGACCCGCAACCTGTCCGCCAGCGGCGTCTATGTACAGAGCCCGGCCCTGGCAAGACTGCCCAAGGGCGCGGTGGTCTACGGCCAGGTCCAGGGCCTGCCGGTGACGGCGCCGCGGGTGCGCATGGAAGTGGTGCAAGTGGACGCGGAAGGGATCGCCCTGCGCTACCTGTGAAATAGCCCTGTAGCCGTTGCCGAGCCCGCGAGGCTGCGAAAAGGACCAAAGGGCCTTGCTTGGCGCTCTCTTGTCGAGCCTGTGCGGGTCTTCAGAGCTAGCGAGCAGTGCATCGGAGTGCCGCCCAGCTCGTTCGCAGCCTGCAGCAGCGGCTACCGAGGAGGGGTGGGGTCAGCCTTGAGACTGGCGGTCGAGTTTTTTCAGGAACACCGTCATTTCCTTTTCCGCCTGCTTGTCGCCGTGGCCCCGGGCCGCTTCCAGGCCCTGTTCCCAGGCCTGGCGCGCTGCCGGCAGGTCGCCCTGCCCCTGGCAGGCCTTGCCCAGCAACTTCCACGCCGCGGAATACTTGGGGTCGAAGGCCACGCAACGTTGCAGGTGCTCGGCGGCCTTGGCGAAATCGCCCTGATCCAGGTAACCCTTGCCCAGGCCGAAGCGCAGCAGGGCGTTATCCACACCCTTGGCGAGCATTTTTTCCAGGGATTCAAGCATCGTTGTCACTCCTGTGGGCTCATGTAGCCGCCGCAGGTTGCGATCAGGCCCGCAGGGCCTTCGCAAGGGCAGCGCCTGCTGCGCAGTCGATCGCAGCCTTCGGCAGCGGCTACAGAGTTGTTGATCAGAAGAAGCTCAGGCCGACGTGGAACAGTTTCTCCACGTCGCGGATGTGTTTTTTATCCACAAGGAACAGGATCACGTGGTCGCCGGCTTCGATCACCGTGTCGTCGTGGGCGATCAGCACTTCTTCGTCGCGAATGATCGCGCCGATGGTGGTGCCCGGCGGCAGGCCGATGTTCTCGATGGCACGGCCGATCACCTTGCTCGACTTGGCGTCGCCGTGGGCGATGGCCTCGATGGCTTCCGCCGCGCCCCGGCGCAGGGAGTGCACGCTGACGATATCGCCGCGGCGCACGTGGGCCAGCAGCGTGCCGATGGTGGCCAGCTGCGGGCTGATGGCGATGTCGATATCGCCACCCTGGATCAGGTCGACGTAGGCCGGGTTGTTGATGATGGTCATCACCTTCTTCGCTCCCAGGCGCTTGGCCAGCAGCGAGGACATGATGTTGGCTTCGTCGTCGTTGGTCAGGGCCAGGAAGATATCGGCGTCGGCGATGTTCTCTTCCAGCAGCAGGTCGCGGTCCGAGGCGCTGCCCTGCAGCACCACGGTGCTGTCCAGGGTGTCGGAGAGGTAGCGGCAGCGGGCCGGGTTCATCTCGATGATCTTCACCTGGTAGCGGCTTTCGATGGCCTCGGCCAGGCGCTCGCCGATCTGCCCGCCACCGGCGATGACGATGCGCTTGTAGGATTCCTCCAGGCGGCGCATCTCGCTCATCACCGCGCGGATGTGGGCCTTGGCGGCGATGAAGAACACTTCGTCGTCGGCCTCGATCACCGTATCGCCCTTGGGCATGATCGGCCGGTCGCGACGGAAGATCGCCGCCACCCGGGTGTCGACGTTGGGCATGTGCTCGCGCAGCTGGCGCAGTTGCTGGCCCACCAGCGGGCCACCGTAGTAGGCCTTGACCGCCACCAGTTGCGCCTTGCCTTCGGCGAAGTCGATCACCTGCAGCGCACCGGGGTGCTCGATCAGGCGCTTGATGTAGTTGGTCACCACCTGCTCGGGGCTGATCAGCACGTCCACCGGGATCGCATCGTTGTCGAACAGCCCGGCGCGGGTCAGGTAGGCGGCTTCGCGCACCCGGGCGATCTTGGTCGGGGTGTGGAACAGGGTGTGGGCCACTTGGCAGGCGACCATGTTGGTCTCGTCGCTGTTGGTTACCGCCACCAGCATGTCGGCGTCGTCGGCGCCGGCCTGGCGCAGCACCGTCGGGAACGAGGCGCGGCCCTGCACGGTGCGGATGTCCAGGCGGTCGCCGAGGTCGCGCAGGCGTTCGCCGTCGGTGTCGACCACGGTGATATCGTTGGCTTCGCTGGCCAGGTGTTCCGCCAGCGTGCCACCCACTTGCCCGGCGCCGAGGATGATGATTTTCATCCAGTCACTCCCTTAAAACCGTTTAGCCGCGAGCTGCGGCGATCTTGATCAGCTTGGCGTAGTAGAAGCCGTCGTGGCCGCCCTCTTGCGCCAGCAACTGGCGTCCGTGGGGCTGCTTGAGGCCGGCGGCAGGCTGCCCCAGTTGGCCGCCGATGTCCAATTCACGAGCCCCCGGGGTGCGGGCCAGGAAGGCCTCGATGACCTCGGTGTTCTCGGTGGGCAGGGTCGAGCAGGTGGCGTAGAGCAGGATGCCGCCCACTTCCAGGGCCTGCCACATGGCATCCAGCAGTTCGCCTTGCAGTTGCGCCAGGGCGGCGATGTCTTCGGGCTGGCGGGTCAGCTTGATATCCGGATGGCGGCGGATCACCCCGGTGGCCGAGCATGGCGCGTCCAGCAGGATCCGCTGGAACGGCTTGCCGTCCCACCAGGCCTGGGTGTCGCGGCCATCGGCGGCGATCAATTGGGCGTCGAGCCCCAGGCGGTCGAGGTTTTCCCGTACCCGCACCAGGCGCTTGGCCTCCAGGTCCACCGCCACTACGCCGGCCAGGGCCGGTTGCACTTCGAGGATGTGGCAGGTCTTGCCGCCCGGGGCGCAGCAGGCGTCCAGCACCCGTTGCCCCGGCGCCAGTTCCAGCAGCTCGGCGGCCAGTTGCGCGGCCTCGTCCTGCACACTGATCCAGCCTTCGGCAAAGCCCGGCAGGCTGCGTACATCCAAGGCTTCGTCGAGGACGATGCCGTCCTGGCTATAGACGCAAGCCTTGGCCGCAACCCCCGCTTCGCTCAACAGCTTCAGGTAGGCATCGCGGGAGTGATGCCGGCGGTTGACCCGCAGGATCATCGGCGGGTGGGCGTTGTTGGCGGCGCAGATGGCTTCCCACTGCTCGGGCCAGAACGCCTTGAGGGATTTCTGCAACCAGCGCGGGTGTGCGGTGCGCACCACCGGGTCGTGCTCCAACTCGGCCAGCAGCGTTTCGCTTTCGCGTTGGGCGCGCCGCAGCACGGCATTGAGCAGGGCCTTGGCCCAGGGCTTTTTCAGCTTGTCGGCGCAGCCCACGGTTTCACCGATGGCGGCGTGGGCCGGAACCCGGGCGTAGAGCAACTGATAGAGGCCCACCAGCAGCAATGCTTCGACATCGGCGTCGGCTGCCTTGAACGGCTTCTGCAGCAGCTTGGCCGCCAGCGCCGACAGCCGCGGCTGCCAGCGTGCGGTGCCGAAGGCCAGGTCCTGGGTGAAGCCGCGATCACGGGCCTCGACCTTGTCCAGCTGGATCGGCAGCGAGCTGTTGAGCGAGGCCTTGCCGTTGAGCACGGCAGTCAGCGCCTTTGCGGCGGCCAGGCGCGGGTTCATTGGGCGTCCGCCGTCTGGCCGAGGACGGTGCCGATGGCGAATTTCTCGCGGCGGCTGTTGAACAGGTCGCTGAAGTTCAGCGCCTTGCCCCCGGGCAGTTGCAGGCGGGTCAGGCACAGCGCCTGCTCACCGCAGGCAACGATCAGGCCGTCCTTGCTGGCGCCGAGGATTTCCCCCGGCGCGCCCTTGCCTTCGGCCAGGGTGGCGGCCAGCACTTTCAGCGCTTCGCCATTCAAGCTGCTGTGGCAGATCGGCCAGGGGTTGAAGGCCCGCACCAGGCGCTCCAGTTCCACGGCCGGGCGGCTCCAGTCGATGCGCGCCTCGTCCTTGTTCAGCTTGTGGGCGTAAGTGGCCAGGCTGTCGTCCTGGACTTCGCCTTCCAGGGTGCCGGCGGCCAGGCCTTCGATGGCTTGCAGCACTGCGGGCGGGCCCATCTCGGCCAGGCGGTCGTGGAGGCTGCCGCCGGTATCTTCGGCGCTGATCGGGGTGCTGACCTTGAGTAGCATCGGCCCGGTATCCAGGCCGGCTTCCATGCGCATCACGGTCACCCCGCTTTGCGCGTCACCGGCTTGCACCGCACGCTGGATCGGCGCGGCACCGCGCCAGCGTGGCAACAGCGAAGCGTGGCTGTTGATGCAACCCAGGCGCGGAATATCCAGCACCGCCTGGGGCAGGATCAGGCCGTAGGCCACCACCACCATCAGGTCCGGCTTGAGCGCTGCCAGTTCGGC
Organism: Pseudomonas sp. GW823-FHT02C05; assembly: GCF_058797595.1. Taxonomy (NCBI): domain Bacteria; kingdom Pseudomonadati; phylum Pseudomonadota; class Gammaproteobacteria; order Pseudomonadales; family Pseudomonadaceae; genus Pseudomonas; species Pseudomonas sp. GW823-FHT02C05. The sequence continues at coordinate 711,330 of NZ_JBXAJU010000004.1, forward strand.
TTGAGCCTCGGCATTGCGCAAGGTCGGCGGTTGCAGCACGGGGATGTCGTTTTCCAGAGCAAGCTGCTTGACCGGACTGGGCATCAGCTTCTGCCCGCGCCCCGCCGGACGGTCCGGCTGGGTGTAGACCGCAACGATCTGGTAAGGGCTGTCGAGCAGGGCCTTGAGGTGTTCGGCGGCGAATTCGGGGGTGCCGGCAAAGACGATGCGCAGTGGCTCAGTCATGGGAATTCTCGATGTTAAACATTCGGAAAAGAAAAAGGCTTGCCGTGCAGGCTGAGTGAAAACTGCTGCGTTCGGCAAGACTGCGTTAAAAACAGGCTCGGAATGCTCATTTAGGGGCCTAAACTCCGCTTCCTCGCCTGTTTTTGCCTTGTCTTGCTCTCACTCGCGACGTTTTCACTCAGCCTGCTTGGCAAGCCTTTGCAAGACGGTCATCAAGCCTGCTGGCGATGCTGCTTTTCCAGCTTCTTCTTGATCCGGTCACGCTTGAGCGTGGACAGGTAGTCGACGAACAACTTGCCGTTCAGGTGGTCGCATTCGTGCTGGATGCACACGGCGAGCAAACCTTCGGCGATCAGTTCGTAGGGCTGGCCGTCGCGGTCCAGGGCCTTGATCTTGACCCGTTGCGGGCGGTCGACGTTTTCGTAGAAGCCCGGTACCGAAAGGCAGCCTTCCTGGTACTGGTCCATCTCGTCGGTCAGGGCTTCGAACTCGGGGTTGATGAACACCCGTGGTTCGCTGCGGTCTTCGGACAGGTCCATGACCACCACGCGTTTGTGCACGTTGACCTGGGTCGCCGCCAGACCGATGCCTGGGGCCTCATACATTGTTTCAAACATGTCGTCGACCAACTGACGCACTTCGTCGTCCACTACGGCCACTGGTTTGGCGATAGTGCGCAGGCGCGGATCAGGGAATTCGAGGATGTTTAAAATGGCCATAAGCGTAATTGCTACACGTGTGAAGTAAGGGCGGAGTCGGCGTCCGCGCAGGTTCTGGACCTGGGCCGCCGGTGCAAAACGTGCTCTGGGATGGAGCGAGCCGTGCAGGCTCTGGCGTTTCACGCGAACGCACATAATAAAGGGATTCAGCCCATGAGGAAATCACTGTTCGCCCTGCTGCTGGCGGGCTGGACCGCCATCGGCCAGGCCCAGGTGCAACTGCGGGACAGTTATCCACAGCACTATCGGGTGCAGCCGGGCGATACCCTGTGGAGCGTCGCCAGCCTGTATCTGCAGCAGCCCTGGCAATGGCGCGAGCTCTGGCCGGCGGGCTTCGCCGGGCAGATCTTCCCCGGCGACCGCCTGCAACTGGTGCGCAATGACGGCCCGCCACGCCTGCAGCTGGAGCGACCAGCGGCGCCGCCGACGGTCAAGCTCGCGCCCCAGGCCCGGCGCCTGCCCCCTGCCCCGATTCCGAGCATCCCCCTGCAAGCGATCAGCAGCTTCTTGCTGGACAACCGCATCGTCGATCAGCCCGGGGCCCTGGAGCAGGCGCCGTATATCGTGGCCGGCGAGGGCGAGCGGGTGCTGGGTGGCATGGGCGACCGGCTTTTCGCCCGTGGCCGGCTGGACCCAGAGCAGCCGGTCTATGAGCTGTTCCGCCAGGGCAAGGTCTACCGCGACCCCCTGAGCCAGGAACTGCTGGGGGTCAACGCCGACGCCATTGGCAGCGCCCGGGTGGTGGCGAGCGAAGGTGACCTGGCCACCCTCGCCTTGCAGAGCAGCAACCAGGAAGTGCGCCTGGGTGATCGCTTGCTGGCCGCCGATACCTCGGGGTTGCCGGGCTCCTTCAGCCCCAGTGCCCCGCAACGGCCGGTGGAAGGGCTAATCATCGACGTGCCCCGAGGGGTCACCCAGATCGGCGCCCTGGATGTGGTGACCCTCAACCGCGGGCGCCGCGACGGGCTGCTGGAGGGCAACGTGCTGGCGGTGATCAAGACCGGGGAAACCGTACGCGACCGGCAAACCGGCGAGCCGCTGAAAATCCCCGACGAGGCGGCCGGCTGGCTGATGGTGTTCCGCAGCTACGACAGGCTCAGCTACGGATTGGTACTCAAGGCCACGCGTTCGCTGGCGGTGCTGGACAAGGTCCGCAACCCCTGAGGAAGATCTTTCCTCAACAAGTTACCAACAGAGTTATCCACAGCTTGTTCCAGCTCAGGCTGGAGCCCTGACGATCAAGGATGATCCATGTCGAACTCGATGAGCGGCAGCATTTCCCCGGCAGAACTGGAAGCTCGATTGCGCTTGCACGTCCTGCCCGAACTCGGGCCGATGCGTTTTCAGCGCCTGCTTCAGGCATTCGGTTGCGCTTCTAAAGCACTCCGTGCCCCGGCCAGTGCCTGGCGTTCCCTGGACCTGCCGCCGGCCTGCAGCGAGGCCCGGCGCAGCCCCCAGGTGCGCGACGGCGCCCGTCGCGCATTGGCCTGGATAGATAGCCAGGCCCAGCATTTGCTGATGTGGGACCAGCCCGGCTACCCGCCTTTGCTGGCGCAACTCGAGGATGCGCCACCGCTGCTGTTCGTGGCCGGCGACCCCTCGATTCTCGAACGGCCGCAGTTGGCGATGGTGGGCAGCCGTCGTGCATCGCGACCGGGGCTGGACACCGCCGGGGCCTTTTCCCGCAGCCTGGCCCGTGCCGGTTTTGTCATCACCAGCGGTCTGGCCCTGGGCGTCGATGGCGCTGCCCATCAGGCGGCCCTGGATGTTGGCGGGCGTACCGTGGGCGTGCTGGGCACTGGCCTGGAAAATTTTTATCCACAGCGGCACCGGGCCCTGGCCAGGGCCATGATCGACCAGGGCAGCGCGGTGGTTTCCGAGTTCCCTCTGGACACCCCGGCGCGTGCGGAACACTTCCCCCGGCGCAATCGAATCATCAGTGGCCTGGCCCTGGGCGTGCTGGTGGTGGAGGCCAGCGTCGCCAGCGGTTCGCTGATTACCGCGCGGCTGGCGGCGGAGCAAGGCCGCGAGGTGTATGCCATCCCCGGTTCTATCCACCACCCCGGTGCCCGGGGCTGCCACCAGTTGATCCGCGACGGCGCGGTGCTGGTGGAAAGCGTGCAGCACATCCTGGAGACCCTGGCCGGCTGGCAGAACCTGCCGCCCAGCGCCTCGCTGCCGACAGCGGCCTGTACCCACCCGTTGCTGGCCTTGCTGCATGCGGCGCCCCACAGCAGCGAAGCCTTGGCCAGCGCCAGCGGCTGGCCCCTGCCCCGGGTGCTGGCGGCCCTGACCGAGCTGGAGATCGAAGGCCGTGCGGTCCATGAAAATGGGCGTTGGTATGCGCGTCTGAGCTAGGTTTTATAAGCAGGATGGGTAAACTGCGCACAGCTTTTATCTGGAGAGTCGGCAATGGTCAGCAGTTGGCGCGTGCAGCAAGCCGCACGAGAGATTCGCGCAGGGGCGGTGATTGCCTATCCAACCGAAGCGGTCTGGGGCCTGGGGTGCGATCCGTGGAATGAAGAGGCGGTGGATCGTCTGCTGGCGATCAAGTCACGGTCGGTGGACAAGGGCCTGATCCTGATCGCTGACAACATCCATCAGTTCGATTTCCTCTTCGAGGACTTCCCGGACACCTGGATCGATCGCATGTCCAGCACCTGGCCGGGGCCCAATACCTGGTTGGTGCCCCATCAGAACCTGTTGCCCGAGTGGGTCACCGGGGTCCATGACACGGTGGCGCTGCGGGTCAGCGACCATCCGCTGGTGCGTGAACTGTGCTCCCTGGTGGGCCCGCTGATTTCCACCTCGGCCAACCCCCAGGGGCGCCCGGCGGCGCGCACGCGGCTGCGCATCGAGCAGTATTTCCGTGGGCAACTGGATCTGGTCCTCAGTGGCAGCCTGGGCGGGCGCAAGAACCCGAGCCTGATCCGTGACCTGGCTACCGGCAAGGTAGTTCGGCCTTCCTGAAGCGCTTCGCCGGCAAGCCGGCTCCTACGATACTCGGTAGGAACCGGCTTGCCGGCGAAGGCGTTCAAGGCAGCAGCACAGTCGAGCCAGTCGTGCGTCGCGCCGACAGTTCGATATGGGCCTTGGCCGCATCCGCCAGGGCGAAGCGCTGGCCAATCTCGATCTTCAGCTTGCCGCTGGCAATCATGCCGAACAGGTCGTCGGCCATGCGCTGCAGGTTCTCGGCATTGTTGGCGTAGCTGGCCAGGGTCGGCCGGGTCACGTACAGCGAGCCCTTGGCCGAGAGAATCCCCAGGTTGACCCCGTCCACTGCGCCAGAGGCGTTGCCGAAGCTGACCATCAGCCCGCGTGGGGCCAGGCAATCCAGGGAGGTCAGCCAGGTGTCCTTGCCCACGCCGTCGTAGACCACCGGGCACTTCTTCCCGCCGGTCAGTTCCAGCACTCGCTGGGCCACGTCTTCATGGCTGTAGTCGATGGTTTCCCAGGCGCCCAGGGCCTTGGCGATGGCGGCCTTTTCCGGCGAGCTGACGGTGCCGATCAGCTTTACCCCGAGGGCCTTGGCCCACTGGCAGGCCAGGGAGCCGACACCGCCGGCAGCGGCGTGGAACAGCACGGTTTCGCCGCCCTGGAGTTCATAGGTCTGGCGCAGCAGGTACTGCACGGTCAGGCCCTTGAGCATGACCCCGGCGGCCTGTTCGAAGCTGATGGCGTCCGGCAGGCGTACCAGGTTGGCTTCGGGCAGCACATGCACATCGCTGTAGGCCCCCAGTGGGCCGCTGCCGTAAGCCACGCGGTCGCCGACCTTGAAACGGGTCACGGCACTGCCTACGGCCTCGACCACGCCCGCGCCTTCGGCCCCCAGGCCTGAAGGCAGGGCGGGCGGTGCGTAGAGACCGCTGCGGAAATAGGTGTCGATGAAGTTCAGGCCGATGGCCTTGTTGCTGACGCGAACCTGTTGCGGGCCCGGTTCCGCCGGTTGGTAATCCACATATTCGAGCACTTCGGGGCCGCCATGGGCGCGGAACTGGATACGTTTGGCCATCTGCATTCTCTCCTCGGACGTGTCGTGAAAGTGCTCTATCGGACTCCTCTGCTTGACCTTCGTCAACTGCGGAGCGCCCCGGCGCGGTGTTATGCTACGCGCCCATTTGCGCCGGCCCGTGCTCCATCCCTAGCGCCGCGTAGCTTTGCCCGATTCAAGGTGATGCCATGACTACCCGCACCGAGGCCGTGAAAGCCTACCTGCTCGACCTGCAAGACCGCATTTGCGCTGCACTGGAAACCGAAGACGGTGGCGCACGCTTCATCGAGGACGCCTGGACCCGGCCTGCCGGTGGTGGCGGGCGTACCCGGGTGATCGGCGACGGTGCAGTGATCGAAAAGGGTGGGGTGAACTTCTCCCATGTATTCGGCAGCGGCCTGCCGCCATCGGCCAGTGCCCACCGGCCCGAGCTGGCCGGCCGTGGCTTCGAGGCCCTGGGCGTGTCCCTGGTGATCCACCCGCACAACCCCCATGTGCCGACTTCCCACGCCAACGTGCGGTTCTTCATCGCCGAGAAGGAAGGCGAAGAGCCGGTCTGGTGGTTCGGCGGCGGTTTCGACCTGACCCCCTACTACGGCAACATCGATGACTGCGTGCACTGGCACCGGGTTGCCGAGCGGGCCTGCGCGCCCTTCGGTGCCGATGTCTACCCGCGCTACAAGGCCTGGTGCGACAGCTATTTCCACATCAAGCACCGCAATGAACCGCGGGGCATCGGCGGCCTGTTCTTCGACGATCTGAACGAATGGGACTTCGACACCAGTTTCGCCTTCATGCGCGCCATCGGCGACGCCTACATCGAGGCCTACCTGCCCATCGTCCAGCGCCGCAAGGCCGCGGCCTACACCGCGCAGCAGCGGGAATTCCAGGAATTCCGCCGGGGCCGCTACGTGGAGTTCAACCTGGTCTACGACCGTGGCACCCTGTTCGGCCTGCAATCGGGCGGGCGCACCGAGTCGATCCTCATGTCGCTGCCGCCACAAGTGCGCTGGGGCTATGACTGGAAGGCCGAGCCGGGCAGCGAAGAAGCGCGCCTGACCGAATACTTCCTGCAGGATCGCGACTGGCTGGCAGCCAGCAACTAAACCGCACGCCACTGTGTAGAAGCCGGCTTGCCGGCGAAAAGGCCTTCAGGCGGATGCGGTTCCTACCCCTGTGTTGAGCAAATGGGATGAGAGATGGATCAGTACGTTGTCTTTGGTAACCCGATCGGCCACAGCAAGTCGCCGCTGATCCATCGGCTGTTCGCCCAGCAGACTGGCCAGCAGCTGGAGTACAACACCCTGCTGGCGCCCCTGGATGATTTCGCCGGCACCGCTCGCAGTTTCTTCGCCCACGGGCGTGGGGCCAATGTCACGGTGCCGTTCAAGGAAGAGGCCTATCGCCTGTGCGACAGCCTGACCGAACGGGCCCAGCGCGCCGGCGCGGTGAACACCCTGAGCAAGCAGGCCGACGGCCGCCTGCTGGGGGACAACACCGACGGCGCCGGGCTGGTGCGCGACCTGAAGGTGAACGCCGGGGTCAGCCTCAAGGGCAAGCGCATCCTTGTGCTGGGGGCTGGCGGCGCGGTCCGTGGTGCCCTGGAGCCGTTGCTGGCCGAGCAGCCGGAGGCCTTGGTAATCGCCAATCGCACCGTGGAAAAGGCTGAGCTGCTGGCGGAGTTGTTCGCCGACCTGGGGCCGGTATCGGCCAGCGGCTTCGACTGGCTGCAGGAATCGGTGGACCTGATCATCAATGCCACCTCCGCCAGCCTTTCGGGCGAGCTGCCGCCGATTGCCGGCAGCCTGATCGAGGCGGGCAAGACCGTGTGCTACGACATGATGTACGCCAAGGAGCCGACGCCGTTCTGCCGCTGGGCCAGTGAACAGGGCGCGGCCCTGGTGCTGGATGGCCTGGGCATGCTGGCCGAGCAAGCGGCGGAAGCCTTCTACCTATGGCGCGGCGTGCGCCCCGACAGTGCCCCGGTGCTGGCTGAACTGCGTCGTCAGCTGGCCCTGTAACCCCCCGTAGGAGCTGGCTTGCCAGCGAAGGCGGCTTCAAGGCTGGGCCAGGCTCAAGGGCCTCTTCGCCGGCAAGCCGGCTCTCACGTCGGGTGTGGGCAAGGCGCCTGCGGGTTCAGTCTTCGAAGTGGATCGGGCAGCGTTCCGGGCCTTCGAGCTTGATCAACTCTTCTTTCACCGCCTGCCGTGCCCGGCGCAGGATCAGGCTGCGCCCCTGGCGCCTGAGGCGGCGTGCTTCCTGGTGCAGCATCTCCACCCCTGAATAGTCGATGAAGTTGATCTGCCGTGCGTCGATCACCAGCCTGGGCGCGTGGCAGCGCTGCATGCGCACCTGCAGGTAATGGCTGGCGCCGAAGAAAATCGAACCGCCGACCCGCAGGATGTCTTCATCGCCTTCGCTGGACTGCTGCACCCGCGGTTGCGAAGTGCGCTTGAGGTAGAAGAACAGCGACGCCAGGACCCCGGCATAGATCGCGGTCTGCAACTCCAGGAGCAGGGTGGCGACGCAGGTCAGGCTCATCACCACGAACTCGGCGCGGCTGACCCGGAACAGCGCGCGAATGCCCCGATGGTCCACCAGCCCCCAGCAGATCAGCAGGATGCTGCCGGCCATGGCCGGGATCGGGATATGGGCGATCAGCCCGGCGCCGGCCACGGCGAACAGCGCCACCCACAGCGCCGAGAACACCCCGGCCAGGGGCGAGCAGGCGCCGGCCTCGTAGCTCAACCCGGAGCGGGTGAAGGAGCCCGAGGACAGGTAGCCGGAGAAAAACGCCCCGACCATGTTCGACAGGCCCTGGGCGCGGACTTCCTGGTTGGCGTCCAGCAACTGTTCCGAACGTGCTGACAGCGAGCGGGCAATCGACAGGCTGGTGACCAGCCCGAGCATGCCCACCGCCACTGCGCTGGGCAGCAACCGCAGGATCAGTTCCAGGTCCAGGGGCAATGGGCTAAACGGCGGCAGCCGGCCGACGAAGGCGCTGACCAGTTGCACATGGCCAAACACCCCCGGCAGCAGCCACACCACCAGGGCACTGAACACCAGGCTCAGCAGCAGGCCGGGCCAGCGCGGCGCCAGCAGCTTGAAGGCGACCCCCAGCGCCAGGGTGCCCAGCCCCAGCAGCAGCGAAGGCCGGTCCACCTCGCCCAGGTGCTGCAGCAACTGGCTCAGGCTGTTGAGGGCGGTGGCCTGGTTCGGCAGTTCCAGCCCCAGCAGGTTGGGCAATTGGCCCAGGGCGATGACCACCGCCGCGCCGAGGGTGAAGCCCAGCACCACCGAGTGCGAGACGAAGTTCACCAGGGCGCCGAAGCGCAGCATTCCCAGCAGCCACTGGAAGACCCCAGCCAACAGCGTCAGGAGCAGGATCAGGGTGATGTAGTCCTCGGAGGCCGGCACTGCCAGGGGGCTGACGCTGGCATAGAGAACGATGGAAATTGCCGCCGTGGGGCCGCAGATCAGGTGCCACGATGAACCCCACAGGCAGGCGATCAGCACCGGGACTATGGCCGCGTACAGCCCGTACTCCGGGGGCAGGCCGGCGATCAGGGCATAGGCGATGGATTGCGGCAGAGCGAGGATCGCGCCGCTCAGGCCCACCAGCAGGTCACGGCCGACGCTGGCCCGGGTCTGGCGCGGCAGCCAGCTCAGCAAAGGCAGGAGAGATTGGCGGTCGGGCCAGGCCATGGTTCCTCACGGGTGGGTTGATTCGGTGGGCCAGGGTAAAGCATTGCCAGGCTTTGAGTGTAGGAGCCGGCTTGCCGGCGAATGGCCGGCACACCTCGGGCTACAACCTGCTCTTCACCGCTGCCAGGGCCTCTTTGTCATCAATGGTCCGCACTCCCTCCAGCCATTGCTCCAGCACTGCCGGGTGAGCCTTGATCCAGGCCTTGGCGGCCTCGGTGTTGCTGAGTTTGCTGTTGACCACTGCGGCCATGATGCTGTTCTCCATCTCCTGGGTGAACCGCAGGTTGTCCAGCAGTTTGCCGACGTTCGGGCAAGCCTGTGCATAACCCTTGCGGGTCAGGGTGTAGACGCTGCCGCTGGCGCCGAAGTACTTTTCGCCACCGGTCAGGTAGCGCATCTTCAACTGCACGTTCATCGGGTGTGGGGTCCAGCCGAGGAAGGTGATGAAGCGCTGCTTTTTCGTGGCCCGGGACACTTCGGCGAGCATTGCCTGTTCACTGGACTCGATCAGCTTCCACTGGCCCAGGTTGAACTGGTTGCTCTTGATGATTTCCTGCAGCGACAGGTTGGCCGGCGCGCCGGAGCCGATGCCGTAGAGCTTTTTGTCGAACTTGTCGGCGAACTTGTCCAGGTCGGCAAAATCATGCACTCCGGCCTCCCACACATAGTCCGGCACCGCCAGCGTGAACTCGGTCCCTTCCAGGTTCTTGGCCAGCTGGGTGACGTCGCCATTGGCCACGAACTTGTCATGGAAGCCTTGCTGCGCCGGCATCCAGTTACCCAGGAATACATCCACCCGGCCATCCTTCAGACCCCCGAAGGTGATGGGCACGGCCAGGGTGTCGATCTTCGCCTTGTAGCCCATGCCGTCCAGCAGGAAGCCGGTGATGGCATTGGTGGCGGCGATATCGCTCCACCCCGGGTCGGCCATCTTCACGGTCTCGCACGAGTCGGCCCAAGCGGATGCGCTGCCCAGGGCCAGAAGCCCGAGCGTCAGTGCTGTGGATAACCTTTGCATGCATTTCCCCTTACGTTTTATTGGTTTTGGCAGGGTTGTGGATAACGGGCCTTGCGCTCCAGGTCATCGAGGTCGATGTGGTTGCGCATGTACTGCTGGCTGGCGTCTACCAGCGGCTGGTGGTCCCAGCTCTTGAGTTTGCCCCGGCTCAGCGCCTCGGCCACCAGCCGGCGGCGGCGCTGGCTGGCCAGGACCTGTTGGTGAATGCGCGGAATGTCCCACTTGGCCCGGGCCTCTGCCAGGAACGCGGCGAACAGCGGCCGATGCTCGGGCGACTGGCCAAGGTCGAAGCGCTCTTGCGGGTCGTGGTGCAGGTCGAAGAGTAGGCAGGGGTCGTCTTCGCTGTAGATGAACTTGTAGGCACCGCGGCGAATCATCATCAGCGGGCCGATGGTGCCTTCGGCCATGTATTCGCCGAACACCTCGTCGTGCCCGCCCTGCCCTTGCAAGTGCGGGACCAGGGAGCGGCCATCCAGCGGCAGGTCGGGCTCGACCCGGCCGCCGGCCAGCTCCACCAGGGTCGGCAGCAGGTCGGCGGTGGAGACAGCGGCGCTGACCCGGCTGGCAGTGAACTGCCCCGGTGCACAGATCAGCAGCGGTACCCGGGCGGCCATTTCAAACCAGTGCATTTTGTACCAGAGGCCGCGCTCGCCGAGCATGTCGCCGTGGTCGCCGGAAAACACGATCAGCGTGTCGTCCGCCAGCCCGGTGTCTTCCAGGGTCTGCAGCAGCTTGCCGACGTTGCTGTCGATGTAGCTGCAGGCGCCGAAGTAGGCGCGTCGCGCGTCGCGGATCTTATCCACAGGCAAGGGCTTGTCCCACAGGTCGTAGACCTTGAGCAGGCGCTGGGAATGCGGATCCAGCTCGCTTTGGGGCGGGGTCTGCGGCAGTGGAATCTGGTCGTCGCGGTACAGGTCCCAGAAGGCCCTGGGAATGGTGTACGGATCGTGGGGGTGGGTCATGGAGACGGTGAGGCAGAACGGCTGGTCGCCGGCCTCGCGCACATGGTCGAACAGGTATTGCTGGGCCTTGAACACCACCTCCTCGTCGAAATCCAGCTGGTTGGTGCGTACACAGGGGCCGGCCTGCAGTACCGAGGACATATTGTGGTACCAGCTGGGGCGCACATCGGGCTGGTCCCAGTTCACCGCCCAGCCATAGTCGGCGGGGTAGATATCGCTGGTCAGGCGCTCTTCATAGCCGTGCAACTGGTCCGGGCCGCAGAAGTGCATCTTGCCCGAGAGCGCAGTGCGGTAGCCCAGGCGCCGAAGGTAGTGGGCGTAGGTAGGCACGTCGGCGGGGAAGTCCGCGGCGTTGTCGTAGGCGCCGATCCGGCTGGGCAACTGGCCGCTGACCAAAGTGAAGCGCGAGGGTGCGCACAAGGGGCTGTTGCAGTAGGCGGCGTCGAAGACCACGCCCTGGGCGGCCAGCCGGCTGAGGTGAGGCAGCTTGATCGGCGAGGGTCCGTAGAACGGCAGCAAGGGGGCGGCCATCTGATCGGCCATGATGAAAAGAATGTTCTTGCGCTTCATGGATTCGCGGCATTCCATATTCGATGGTTATGCGAAAGTGCTGCAACCGAGCATGGATCCCATGCCGTTGGTGGTAAAGCCCATGTACAGCAATGACTAGGATAAGCACAGCTTATGTATGAAGCCCTTGGCGACCTGTCCCTGGACCTGCTCCGGGTGTTCGAAGCAGCCGCGCGCCTGCGCAGCTTCACCGCCGCGGCGGTGGAACTGGGCACCACCCAGCCGGCTATCAGTCAGCAGATCAAGCGCCTGGAGGAACAGCTGGGGGTGCGCCTGTTCGACCGCATCTACCGGGGCATCGAGCTCACCGAGTCTGCAGCCTTGTTGCTGGATCAGGTCCAGGCCGGCCTGCAGAGCATCGATGCCGGCCTCAGCGCCCTCAGCCAGCAGCATCAGCATGAGGTGTTGCAGGTGGCCACGGATTTCGCTTTCGCCGCCTATTGGCTGATGCCCCGCCTGCATCGCTTTCATGAGGCCAACCCCCAGGTGGATGTGAGCCTGGTCACCAGCGAGCGCAGCCACAGCATGCTGCGCAGCGATATCGACGTGGCGGTGCTGTTCGGCGACGGGCGCTTCAGGCAGGGGGAAAGCCACTGGCTGTTCAGCGAAGAAGTGTTTCCGGTGTGCAGCCCGCTGCTGCTCAAGGACCGTGCTGCGCCGCTGCCCGCCCCTTCCCTGCTGGAACTGCCGCTGCTGCACCTGCGGGGTGAAGGCAGCAACCACTGGTTCGACTGGAGCGGGGTATTTCGCGAGCTGGGCCTTGCGGGTGCGCCGGCCCCAGGGCAATTGCGCTTCGACAATTACACCCTGCTGATCCAGGCAGCCATCGGCGGCCAGGGCGTGGCCATCGGCTGGCGTCACCTGGTGGATGACCTGCTGGAGCAGGGCCTGCTGTGCCGGCCCATCGCCGAGAGCGCGCTGTCCGCCTACGGCTATTACGTGGTGCTGCCCCAGCGCAAGCGCCGCGGCCCGCTGATCCAGCGTTTCGTCGACTGGCTGATGAGCGAGCAGGCCGGCAGCGCCCAGAGCCTCAAGGGGCTGGCGCTGCCGTCCATTGCCCGCTAGGTGGCGGCCTGGGGTTGGGTGGCGATGAAACTCACATGCTCGCGCAGGTGCAGATTCAGGCGCAGCTCGTCGCTGATGCCGATTGCCACGCCGTTGAGCCGTCGCAGCGGCTCGGCAAGCCCCGGCTCGAGGCTGTCGCCAACCTGGTTGAAATGCTCGATACCCAGCCCGGCCACGCCCCGCGGCGCGTTGATCAGGGTCCAGTCCAGCGCGCTGCTGCGCAGTGCATCGAGGATTTCCTGCGCGGCATGGTGAGGCAGGCTGGTGCTGGAGGGCGGGTTGTCGAGAACGCTGAACTCCCCCACCAGCATCAGCCGACGGATACCGGCGCCCTGCATGCCTTCGATCAGGGCATCCACCGCCCGTACCTGGTTCACCGGGTCGGGGGCCTGGCCGGGCGTGGTGCTGCCGGGCAGATCGGGGGCATCCAGCAGGCAGATCACCGCCGAGCTACCGGCTACGCTCTGCTTGACCCGGTCCGGGTCGAACAGGTCGCCGCCCTTGGCGCGCAGGCCTGGGCGCGGGGCCAGTGCGGTGAGGTCGTCGAGAATGGCGATCACCTCATGCTGGCGCCTCAGGCTCTCTGCCATCAACGCACTGCCCAGGCTGCTCATGGCACCATAGAGCACCAGTTTGACCACCGGAGTTTCGGCATTTTTCATGGCCTGGCTTCCTTATTTTCCACAGGTACCGGTTGTGACCTGTGGCGAGCCTTGAGGGTTCGTCTTGATTGCGAGGGTTTGCATGCAACGGATCAAGGGCTACCACGCCCATGTCTACTTTGACGCCAGTACCATCGACCAGGCCCGGGCCTTGTGCGAGCGGGCGGCGCAGCTGTTCGAACTGAAAATGGGCCGGGTCCACGAGCGGCCGGTGGGGCCGCATCCGGACTGGAGCTGCCAGTTGGCGTTCGGCCCCGAGGTGTTTGCCCAGGTGGTGCCGTGGCTGGCCCTCAATCGCCAGGGGCTGGTGGTGTTCCTGCATCCGGATACCGGTGATGACCTGCTGGACCACACCGACCATGCGATCTGGATGGGGGCTATGCGGCCACTGGACCTGAGGGGGTTCTGAGGGCGACGGACCGCCGGCAAGCCGGCTCCTGCAGGGGCCGGCCGGTCGGGTGAGGTCAGTAGAGCACGCCGTCGAGGATCTCGTAGACGATGCCGGTGCCCACGGCGATCAGCACGATGTCGCCCCCCATGCGTCGCCATTCGTACCCCGGGTACACCGGCAGGCGCGACAGGGCCCGGGGCTCCAGGCGTTCGCCGTAGTAGCCGCGCGGCAGTGGCTGGCCGCGCACCAGGTGGATGCCGGGAGGCGGCGGCGCGCCCCGGACGAAGTAGCCGTGGTTGTCGCGGATGGTCTGGCGCACCGGGCCGAAATCCCGTGGCGGGCCGCCGCGGCGATCATCCCCCGGGCCACGGTGCTCGTTGCCACGGTTGTCCCAATGGCCCTGTTGTGGCCCGCCACGATCATAGCCGCCGCGCTCGTCGGCCATGACCTGCAGCAACGGGCTGGCGCTGAGCATCAGCACCGCGGCACCGGCAATCAGACGTTTGGGCATTTTCATCAGGTATTCCTCGCAACACACACAGCAAAAAGGGGTTCGCCACCTTGGTCGCGAACCCCCGGGTCTTGCTGTTTAGTCTGTGTCTCGAGGCGCTAATTCCTCTGTATCAGGAACTTTACCCTCAGCTGACGCGGGCCTTACGTACGCCCTCGGACAGCGCCGCACACAGGCTCAGCACCCCATCCACCGCTTGCTCGGCAGACTCGGCGCTGGCGATGTGGTCGATCAGCGCCGAGCCCACTACCACGCCGTCGGCCAGGCGAGCGATGGCGGCTGCCTGCTCCGGAGTACGGATGCCGAAACCGATGCTGATGGGCAGGTCGGTGTGGCGACGCAGGCGGGCCACGGCTTCTTCCACGTGTTCCAGGGTGGCGGCACCGGCACCGGTGACCCCGGCCACGGAAACGTAGTAGACGAAACCGGAGCTGCCGTTGAGCACCTTGGGCAGGCGGGCGTCGTCGGTGGTCGGTGTGGTCAGGCGGATGAAGTCGATGCCGGCGGCCTGGGCCGGGTCGCACAGTTCGCTGTTATGTTCCGGCGGCATGTCCACCACGATCAGGCCATCGACACCGGCGGCCTTGGCGTCGGCGATGAAGCGCGGCACGCCGTAGTGGTGAATCGGGTTGAAGTAGCCCATGAGCACCAGCGGGGTGTCGCTGTTGCCTTCGCGGAACTCGCGAACCATCTGCAGGGTTTTCGCCAGGTTTTGCTTGGCCCCCAGGGCACGGATGTTGGCCAGCTGGATCGCCGGGCCGTCGGCCATCGGGTCGGTGAAGGGCATACCCAGTTCGATCACGTCGGCGCCCGCTGCGGGCAGGCCCTTGAGGATCGCCAGGGAGGTGTCGTAGTTCGGGTCGCCGGCGGTGACGAAGGTTACCAGGGCGGCGCGGTTTGCTTCCTTCAGCTCGGCAAAACGGGTTTGCAGGCGGCTCATCAGTGTTTCTCCTGCTGGGACTGTTGCATGTGGTGCATCACGGTCTGCATGTCTTTGTCGCCACGGCCCGAGAGGTTGACCACCATCAGGTGATCCTTGGGCAGGTTCGGTGCGCGCTTGAAGACTTCGGCCAGGGCATGGGCGCTTTCCAGGGCCGGGATGATGCCTTCCAGGCGGCAGCACTGGTGGAACGCGGCCAGGGCTTCGTCGTCGGTCACCGAGGTGTATTCGACGCGGCCGATATCGTGCAACCAGGCGTGTTCCGGGCCGATGCCGGGGTAGTCGAGGCCGGCGGAAATCGAGTGGGCGTCGATGATCTGGCCATCGTCGTCCTGCAGCAGGAAGGTGCGGTTGCCGTGCAGTACGCCGGGTACGCCGCCGTTGAGGCTGGCGGCGTGCTTGCCGGTCTCGATGCCGTAGCCGGCGGCTTCGACGCCGATGATCTCGACGCTCTTGTCGTCAAGGAACGGGTGAAACAGGCCCATGGCGTTGGAACCGCCACCGATGCACGCCACCAGGCTGTCCGGCAGGCGGCCTTCCTGGGCTTGCATCTGCTCGCGGGTTTCCTTGCCGATGACCGCCTGGAAGTCGCGGACCATGGCCGGGTACGGGTGCGGGCCGGCGACGGTGCCGATCAGGTAGAAGGTGCTGTCGACGTTGGTCACCCAGTCACGCAGGGCTTCGTTCATCGCGTCCTTCAGGGTGCCGGTGCCGGCCACCACCGGGATCACTTCGGCGCCCAGCAGCTTCATGCGAAATACGTTGGCCTGTTGGCGCTCGATGTCGGTGGTGCCCATGTAGATCACGCAATCCAGGCCAAAACGCGCGGCCACAGTGGCGGTGGCCACGCCATGCATGCCGGCGCCGGTCTCGGCGATGATGCGTTTCTTGCCCATGCGCCGCGCCAGCAGGATCTGGCCGATGCAGTTGTTGATCTTGTGCGCGCCGGTGTGGTTCAGCTCTTCACGCTTGAGGTAGATCTTGGCGCCGCCGCAGTGCTCGGTCAGGCGTTCGGCGAAGTACAGCGGGCTGGGGCGGCCCACGTAATCGCGCTGGAAGTAGGCCAGCTCCTTGAGGAATTCGGGATCTTCCTTGGCCTTTTCGTATTCGCGGGCCAGGTCGAGGATCAGCGGCATCAGGGTTTCGGCCACGTAACGGCCGCCGAATGCGCCGAACAGGCCGTTGTCGTCAGGGCCATTGCGTAATTGGGACTGGGTCATTGCAGCGCTCCCGGGGGAAGTTTGGAGAAAGAAGGCCTGGTGGAAAGACCGCTTCGTAGAAACACAATGGAGCCCACTCTACCCCTGACATCCGATGCTGAAAACCGATAAGATCGCCGCAACCTGTCAGGAAAACTCACAGATAAAATGAGCCGCGACCTGCCTCCCCTGAATGCCCTGCGGGCCTTCGAAGCCACTGCCCGGCTCAATAGCGTCAGCCAGGCGGCCGAACAGCTGCATGTCACCCACGGCGCGGTCAGCCGGCAGTTGAAGGTGCTTGAAGAACACCTGGGGCTGAGCCTTTTCGTCAAGGAGGGCCGTGGCCTTAAACTCACAGATGCCGGCATTCGCCTGCGCGATGCCAGCAGCGAGGCCTTCGAGCGCCTGCGGGATGTCTGCGCCGAGCTGACCCAGGGCAGCGCCGATGCGCCCTTTGTCCTGGGCTGTTCCGGAAGCCTGCTGGCGCGCTGGCTGATCCCGCGCCTGGGGCGCCTGAACGCCGACCTGCCGGACCTGCGCTTGCACCTTTCGGCCGGTGAAGGCGACCTCGACCCTCGGCGCCCGGGCCTGGATGCCTTGCTGGTCTTTGCCGAACCGCCCTGGCCGGCGGACATGCAGGTCTATGAACTGGCCAGCGAACGCATCGGCCCGGTGCTCAGCCCGCGCTATGCCGGTTATCCACGCCTGCGGCAGGCGCCGGCTGGCGTCCTGGCCAGCGAGGCCCTGCTGCACACCACTTCCCGCCCCCAGGCCTGGCCCAGTTGGGCACGGCGTAACGACCTGAATCCCGAAACGTTGAAGTACGGGCAGGGTTTCGAGCATCTGTATTATTTGCTGGAGGCGGCCGTGGCGGGCCTGGGGGTGGCAATTGCCCCGCAGCCGCTGGTGGCCGAGGACTTGCTGGCGGGCAGGCTGGTTGCGCCCTGGGGTTTTTCCGACACCCCGGGGCAACTGGCGCTGTGGTTACCCAAGCGCGCCGCTGATGGGCGCGCCCGGCAATTGGCGCAGTGGCTGGAAAACGAACTGCGCCAGCAGCTTTAGTCGCCGCGCTTGCACAGCAGATAGGCGGCCAGCAGGCCGATGGCACCCACGGCAACCCCGGCGGTGGTCCAGGGGTGTTCCTGGGCATAGTCGCGGGTCGCGATCCCGGTTTCACGGGTTTTCACTTTGACTTCTTCATAGGCATCGCTGAGCAGGCTGCGCGAATGCTTCAGCGCGCTTTCGGCATTGCTCTTGAGCGCCTTGAGGGTCTTGCGCGACTCGTCGGACGCATCGTCCTTCAGGCTTTCCAGCGATTTGAGCAGGCTGGAGATCTCGGCTTCCATACTTTCCAGTGAGGCTTTGCGTAACGAGGTGTTGGCCATGTCGGCTCTCCTGCAGGGTGGTGAATGGGCTGTGTAGGTTCCGACTGCGGCGTGTTGGGAAAGTGCAGAAAATCTGAACTTAGCCTTGGGCGCAGGCGCCACAAGTAATAAGAAAAATCACTGCTAGGCTGTAATTCACAGCTAAAAAGGAGAGCGCCATGACTGATCATCACACTTACAAGAAAGTCGAACTGGTGGGTTCGTCGCCGAACAGCATCGAAGATGCGATCAACAACGCGCTGGCGGAAGCGCACAAGAGCATCAAGCACCTGGAATGGTTCGAAGTGACTGAAACCCGGGGCCATATCAAGGACGGCAAAGCGGCGCATTTTCAGGTCACGCTCAAGGTGGGCTTCCGAATTGCCAATAGTTGAAGGCTTGAGCTAGGCTCTGGAACTTGTGCGCTGGCCGAGTGCCATAGGAAATGGCAAAGCGCTACAAGTGTCTTGAGCCTCTGTCAGGCAGGCGTCAATGCCGCCTCTTTTGATCCGACCAGGGAATGTGACCGATGAAAAAACTAGTATTAGCTGCTGCTTTGTTGAGTCTTGCGGGAACAGCCCTTGCCGCTGGCAAGCCGTGCGAAGAACTCAAGAGCGAGATTGCCGCCAAGATCGACGCCAACGGCGCCACGCACTACTCGCTGGAAGTGGTGGACAAGGGCGCGGCGGCGGATGGCAAGGTAGTCGGCTCCTGCGAAGCCGGTACCAAGGAAATTGTCTACAAGCGCGGTTGAGCCTTGTGGATGGTCAAAAAAAAGCCGACGCAGAACGTCGGCTTTTTCATGCCTGTCGTTTCAGCCTTTCATTACCTGTGACAGCAGCTCGTAGGAGTGCAGCCGATCGGCGTGTTCGTACAGATCGCAGGTGAAGATCAGCTCATCGGCTCCGGTCTGCTCGATCAGCACCTGCAGCTTGGCGCGGATTTTCGCCGGGCTGCCGACCATCGCCAGGCCGAGGAAGCTGGCGACCGCTTCCTTCTCATGGGGTAGCCACAGGCCGTCCATGCTTTGCACCGGTTTGCGCTGGACCAGGCTCTGGCCACGCATCAGCGCCAGGATGCGCTGGTACACCGAAGTCGCCAGGTAATCGGCCTGTTCATCGGTGTCGGCTGCCACCAGCGGCACGCCAAGCATCACATAGGGCTTGTCGAGCACCGCCGAAGGCTTGAAGTGGTTGCGGTAGACGCGAATCGCCTCGTGCAGGTAGCGCGGTGCGAAATGCGAGGCGAAGGCGTAAGGCAAGCCCCGTTCCCCGGCCAGTTGTGCACTGAACAGGCTGGAGCCCAGTAGCCATACCGGCACGTTGGTGCCGGTGCCCGGCATGGCGATCACCCGTTGTTCGGGGGTACGCGGGCCCAGGTAGGCCATCAGTTCGGCCACGTCCTCAGGGAAATCGTCGGCGCTGCCGGAACGTTCCCGGCGCAGGGCGCGGGCGGTCATCTGGTCGGAACCCGGGGCGCGGCCCAGTCCCAGGTCGATGCGCCCCGGGTACAGGCTTTCCAGGGTGCCGAACTGTTCGGCGATCACCAGGGGCGCGTGGTTGGGCAGCATGATACCGCCGGAACCGACACGAATGGTCGAAGTACCGCCCGCCAGGTAGCCGATCAGCACCGAGGTAGCGGAACTGGCGATACCGTCCATGTTGTGGTGCTCGGCGACCCAGAAGCGCGTGTAACCGAGCTTCTCCACATGCTGCGCCAAGTCCAGGGAGTTGCGCAGGGACTGCCCCGGGCTGCCGTTTTCACGCACGGGCACCAGGTCGAGGGTCGAGTATTTAACAGCGGACAGCGGTTTCATAAGCCTGCTTCTCCTTGGGGTGCGCAGGCTTTTGTCATGAGCCAAAACCTGCCGAAGTCTGTAAGTCAGATCTATGCAATGTGGGCATATACCCGAGTTTCAATAGCCTGAGTGAATTTGTCGGGTAAACGGGCATCGGCGACAACGGCTGAACTTTGCCATCGGATCTATCCTCAGAACCCTTAGGCAACAAAAAACATCAGGGTGCGAACTTTCGCACCGGTTCTTGAGGAGAAAGCGATGAGCATCAAAAAGAAAGCCTCGGCGCACTGGGAAGGTGACCTGAAAACCGGCATTGGCTCGATCTCGACCGAAACCGGCGTGTTGCGTGAGGCGCCCTACGGTTTCAAGGCGCGTTTCGAAGGCGGCAAGGGGACCAACCCGGAGGAACTGATTGGCGCGGCCCACGCGGGCTGTTTCTCCATGGCCTTTTCCATGATCCTTGGCGAGGCCGGGCTCAAGGCGGACAGCATCGACACCCAGGCAGAAGTGACCCTGGACCAGGTCGATGGCGGCTTTGCCATTACCGCGGTGCACCTGATCCTCAAGGCGAAGATCCCCGGTGCCAGCCAGCAGCAGTTCGATGAGCTGAGCAAGAAGGCCAAGGAAGGGTGCCCGGTGTCCAAGGTGCTCAACGCCAAGATCAGCCTGGATGCGACGCTGCTGAGTTGAGGCAACTGCTTGGCCGGCAAGCCGGCTCCTGCACCGGTCCGTAGGAGCGGGCATGCCAGCGAATGCGCCTGTGCGGCGGACAAGCACCTGTGGTCGAATACGCGACTGCGGCTTCAGCGCACCCCCGTGTGCACCGCAGCAAGGGAGCTTTAGATCATGAAACGTTTTGCCTTGGCGGTTGTTAGTTGTGCGCTGGCCACATCGGCCCTGGCCGCGCCCAAGCCCTGCGAGGAACTCAAGGCCGAGATCGAAGCCAAGATCCAGGCCCAGGGCGTACCTTCCTACACCCTGGAAATCGTCACCAACGACGAGGTCCACGACAACAACATGGTGGTCGGCAGCTGTGAAAACGGCACCAGGAAGATCATCTATCAGAAGAACGATCGCTGACCCGACTCAGGGCACGCAGTTGATCATGCGCTCCTCGGCGACTATTTCGCGCTGGGCGTTGTACAGCCGGGCGCTGGGGGTGAACCCCAGGTTGCGCGCCTCCAGGCGATAGCGCTGGCCGGCCTGGAAATGGTCGTAGCGCAGGCTCAGGTAGCACAGGCGCTCCTGGGGATCGTTGTTCATGCCCATGCCGCCGGCGAACACTTCGAAATCGAAGCGCACCATCAATTCGTGGCTGCCGGGGCTGACCTGGAAGAAGCGCCCGTCGTCCAGGCGCTGGTTGTCCAGGCGTTCGGTCATGACCAGCTTGCCCCCGGGCGTCGGGGTGGCCAGGTCGATCCAGGCCTGTTGCGGATCGACGCCCGGCAGGGGCGTGGTGCAGGCGCTGAGGGTGCCAAGGGCGAGAAACAGTAGAAATGGACGCATGACTGGGGCCGAGTGAGCGAGAGGCCCTCAGCATAGCGCCGTTCAACTGCGCTGGCAGCCTGCCGGCCGGGCTTTGTCGAGCAGGGTGTGCTGCTCGTCGTAGAGCCTGGCCCAGGGGTGGAAACCGATGTTCCCGGCCTGTACCTGGTAGCGCTGGCCGGCACCGAAATCCTTGAATTTCACGTTCAGCTGGCAATCGCGCCACAGCGGCTCGGCGTCTGGCCCGATGTTGCTCGGTTGCACGGCGAACTGGTAGCGCAGGGTCAGTTCATGGCTGCCGGGCTGGACCTGGAAATAGCGCGGATCATCGATGTTCTTGGCGTCCACCTCCAATGCCTGCAGGTGGGTGTCCCGGGGCGGAGCCAGGTCGACCCAGGCCTGGGCCGGGTCGGGGTCGGGCAGGCCGGCGCAACCGCCGAGGGTCAGCAGGCCGGTGGTCAACAGCAACACGCGCATGGCGAAACTCCAGGCTGGCGAGATAGTCTTGCGGACAGACTCTCTGTGGATGATTCGATTTGACTAGGCCGTGTTCAAGCCATGGGTTACTTGATCCTCTTTTACGGTTTTTGTTTCCGGCACTGATGCTTTTGCTGCTCAACGGTTGCAGCAGCGTCGGTTATTACAGCCAGCTGGCCAGTGGCCAATTGCAGCTGCTGCGAGCCCGTGTGCCGGTGGCGCAAGTCGTCGCCGACCCGAGCCGCGATGCGAGCCTGCGTGCCCATCTGGCCCAGTCGCAGCAGGCACGCCGCTTTGCCAGCGAGCACCTGCACCTGCCGGACAACCGCAGCTATCGGCTGTACGTCGACATCGGGCGGCCCTATGTGGTGTGGAACGTGTTCGCCACCCCGGAGTTTTCCCTGAACCCGCAAACCCACTGCTTTCCCATTGCCGGTTGCGTGGCTTACCGCGGCTATTACAGCCAGGGCGCGGCCCGGGGCGAGGCGGCGTTGCAGCAGTTGAAGGGCATGGACGTGGCGATCGGCGGGGTCGAGGCCTATTCCACCCTGGGCTGGTTCGACGACCCGATCATCAGTTCGATGATGCACTGGGGCGACGAGCGCCTGGCGACCCTGATCTTCCACGAGCTGGCGCACCAGCGCTTCTATGTGAAGGACGACACCGAGTTCAACGAGTCCTACGCCACCTTCGTCGAGCAGGAAGGCACCCGCCAGTGGCGCGCCTATCGCGGGCTGGTGCCATTGAGCGACGGCGAGTTGCGCCAGCGTGACCAGTTCACCCAGCTGGTGCTCGATACCCGCAAGCGCCTGGAGCAGCTGTATGCCCTGCCCTTGCCCGCCGAGCAGATGCGCCAGCGCAAGGCCGCGGAGTTCGAGCGCATGCGCAGCGAGTATCGGCAGTTGCGCGACAGCCAGTGGGCCGGTTCCAAGCGCTATGACGCCTGGATCAACGCCCCGCTGAACAACGCCCGGCTGCTGCCCTTCGGCCTGTATGACCAATGGGTGCCGGCGTTTGCCGCCTTGTTCAGGCAGGTGAAGGGGGACTGGCCGGCATTCTTCGCCGCCGTGGAGACGCTGGGACGTTTGCCGGCCGAGGAGCGCAAGGCGGCCCTGATCCGGTTGCAGGACACCGTCGCCCTGGCGCCGGCTCCTGCTTCGGGCCTGTAGCATCCGGCTTGCCGGCGAAGCCTCTGCCCTAACGCGGCAAAAACGCCTGGTGCAGCTCGCCCAGGGTCTGGAAGTGATAGGCCGGGGCTTCGGCAGTCAATTCCTCATGGCTGCCAAAGCCATACCCCACCGCCGCCGCGTCCAGCCCGTTGCGCCTGGCGCCGATCAGGTCGTGCTTGCGGTCGCCGATCATCAATGTGCTGGCAGGGTCGAGTTGCTCCTGCTCCAGCAGATGGGCGATCAGCTCCACCTTGTCGGTGCGGGTGCCGTCCAGTTCGCTGCCGTAGATCACCTTGAAGTGCTTGGCGAAGTCGAAGTGACGGGCGATCTCCCGGGCGAAGACCCAGGGCTTGGAGGTCGCGATGTACAGTTGCCGCCCTTGCCCGCCGAGGGTTTCCAGCAGCGGCGTGACGCCATCGAAGACGCGGTTTTCATACAGGCCGGTGACCTTGAAGCGTTCGCGATAGAAGTTCACCGCTTCCCAGGCCCGGGCCTCGTCGAAGCCGTAGAACTGCATGAAGGCCTGCAACAGCGGCGGGCCGATGAAGTGTTCCAGTTTGCTCAGGTCCGGCTCGTCGATGCCCAGTTTGCCCAGGGCGAACTGGATCGAACGGGTGATGCCCTCGCGAGGGTCGGTGAGGGTGCCGTCGAGGTCGAACAGTACGGTTTGGTAATGCATGGGGATTCCTGGGCTGTGCAAGGGGGGTCAGGGCCGGTCGTAGCCTTCGGCCAGGTGCAGGTCCTTGAGCTTCACGTAGTTGGCGGCGCTGTAGGTGAAGAAGGCGCGCTCCTTGTCGGTCAGCGGGCGCGCCTGCCTCACCGGGCTGCCGACATACAGGAAGCCGCTTTCCAGGCGCTTGCCCGGCGGCACCAGGCTGCCGGCGCCGACTATCACATCGTCCTCCACCACCGCGCCATCCATGACAATGCTGCCCATGCCGATCAGCACCCGGCTGCCGATGCTGCAACCGTGGAGCATGACCTTGTGGGCGATGGTCACGTCGTCGCCGATCAGCAGCGGGAAGCCGTCGGGGTTGAACGGGCCGGCGTGGGTGATGTGCAGCACGCTGGCGTCCTGCACGCTGGTGCGCGCGCCGATGCGGATGCGGTGCATGTCGCCGCGGATCACGGTCAGCGGCCAGACCGAGCTGTCGGCGCCGATTTCCACGTCGCCGATGACCACCGCCGAGTGGTCGACAAAGGCCCGCTCGCCCAGGTTCGGGGTGTGGTTCTGGTAGCTGCGAATGGCCAAGTGCGAATGCCTCTCTGAGATTTATTAATGGGGGCTATAGCTGCGGTGGGCGTCGATTGTAATTAAGATGGCTCAATGTTTCTTCCAGCCAAGGTGCCCACCGTGAGTGTGAACAACCCTCTTCTGCAGCCCTACGACCTGCCGCCGTTCTCGGCGATCCGCGCCGAGCATGTGCAACCGGCCATCGAACAGATCCTGGCTGACAACCGCGCCGCCATCGCTGACATCCTCAAGACCCAAGCCACCCAGCCGACCTGGGCTGGCCTGGTGCTGGCCATGGACGAGCTCAATGATCGCCTGGGCGCTGCCTGGAGCCCGGTCAGCCACCTCAACGCAGTGTGCAACAGCGCCGAACTGCGTGAAGCCTACGAGGCCTGCCTGCCGGCCCTGAGCGCCTATTCCACGGAAATGGGCCAGAACCGCGAGCTGTTCCAGGCCTTCGACGCCCTGGCCAAGAGCCCGGAAGCCGCCGGTTTCGACGTGGCGCAGAAGACTATCCTCGAACACTCCCTGCGGGACTTCCGCCTGTCGGGCATCGACCTGCCGCCCGAGCAGCAAAAGCGTTATGCCGAGGTGCAGAGCAAGCTTTCCGAGTTGGGCAGCCGGTTCTCCAACCAGCTGCTGGATGCCACCCAGGCCTGGACCAAGCACATCACCGACGAAGCCGCCCTGGCCGGCCTGACCGACTCGGCCAAGGCGCAAATGGCTGCCGCCGCCCAGGCCAAGGATCTGGAAGGCTGGCTGATCACCCTGGAATTCCCCAGCTACTACGCAGTGATGACCTACGCCCAGGACCGTGCCCTGCGCGAAGAAGTCTATGCCGCCTACAGCACCCGCGCGTCGGACCAGGGCCCTAACGCCGGTCAGAACGACAACGGTCCGGTGATGGAAGAAATCCTCGACCTGCGTCAGGAGTTGGCCAAGCTCCTGGGTTTCGCCAGCTTCTCCGAGTTGAGCCTGGCCACCAAGATGGCCGAGTCCAGCGACCAGGTGCTGAGTTTCCTGCGGGACCTGGCCAAGCGCAGCAAGCCGTTTGCCGCCCAGGACCTGGAGCAGCTCAAGGCCTACGCCGCCGAACAGGGTTGCCCCGACCTGCAAAGCTGGGACAGCGGTTTCTACGGCGAGAAGCTGCGTGAGCAGCGCTACAGCGTTTCCCAGGAAGCCCTGCGCGCCTATTTCCCCATCGACAAGGTGCTGAGCGGGCTGTTCGCCATTGTCCAGCGCCTGTACGGCATCGAGATCGCCGAGCAGAAAGGTTTCGATACCTGGCACCCGGACGTGCGCCTGTTCGAGATCAAGGAAAACGGCCAGCACGTCGGCCGCTTCTTCTTCGACCTCTATGCCCGCGCCAACAAGCGCGGCGGTGCCTGGATGGACGGTGCCCGCGATCGCCGTCGCACGCTGGACGGGGTATTGCAAAGCCCGGTAGCCAACCTGGTGTGCAACTTCACTCCGGCGGTCAGCGGCAAGCCGGCCTTGCTGACCCACGATGAAGTCACCACCCTGTTCCACGAATTCGGCCACGGCCTGCACCACCTGCTGACCCGGGTCGAGCACGCCGGAGTGTCCGGGATCAACGGCGTGGCCTGGGACGCCGTCGAGCTGCCGAGCCAGTTCATGGAGAACTGGTGCTGGGAGCCGGAAGGCCTGGCACTGATCTCCGGCCACTATGAAAGCGGCGAACCGCTGCCCCAGGACCTGCTGCAGAAGATGCTGGCGGCGAAGAACTTCCAGTCCGGGCTGATGATGGTGCGCCAGCTGGAATTTTCCCTGTTCGACTTCGAACTGCACGCCACCCACGGCGACGGCCGCAGCGTGCTGCAAGTGTTGGAAACCGTGCGCGACGAAGTCTCGGTGATGCGCCCGCCGGCCTACAACCGCTTCCCCAACAGCTTCGCGCACATCTTCGCCGGCGGTTACGCCGCGGGGTACTACAGCTACAAGTGGGCGGAAGTGCTGTCGGCCGACGCCTTCTCCAGGTTCGAGGAAGAGGGTGTGCTCAATTCGGCCACCGGGCGTGCGTTCCGCGAGGCGATCCTGGCCCGTGGCGGCTCCCAGGAGCCTATGGTGCTGTTCGTCGATTTCCGCGGACGGGCGCCGTCGATTGACGCACTCTTGCGCCACAGCGGCCTCAGCGAGGACGCGGCAGCATGAGTGACGCACCCGTGAAGACCAAGAAACGCTTTATCGCCGGGGCGGTATGCCCGGCGTGCAGTGAGCAGGACAAGCTGATGATGTGGAGTGAGGACGATGTGCCTCATCGCGAGTGTGTGGCCTGTGGCTACTCCGACACCCTCAACGAACAGGGGCTGTCGGTGCCCAAGGAACTCGGGACCCGGGTCAACAGCGCGACGCCCAAGGTGGCGGACATCAAGGTGCAATCGGTGCAGTTTTTCCCCAACCCCAAGTTGAAGAAAAAGACTGACTGACCCCGCAGTAAAAAGCCGGCTCCCCCGTAGGAGCCGGCTTGCCGGCGAAGCGATTCGCCCCCCTTCTTTCGATCCCTGGGTTTTCGCAAGCAGGCTCGCTCCTACACAGTGTGTGGCGCTCAGTTGCTCAGCGGCTTGGTCGCGCTCACCGTCTCGAACCAGCTCTTCACCGAACAGGTGGCGAATACGCTGGTGCTGCAATCGCCATTGGCCAGGGCGGTGCGCAGTTTGTCGACATCGGCCTGCATCATGTAGCGAATGCCATCCTTGAAGTGGGAACTGTCGCCGTACCCACCCTGGGTCATTTCATTCAGCGCTTCTTCTTTGCTCCAACCCTGGATCACCACCCGGTACATGGCCGACATCAGGCCGGTGCGGTCCGAACCATGCTTGCAGTGCATCAGCACCGGGCCCTGGGCTTCGGCGCTCTGGATCGCGCGCAGGGCCTTGAGCACATCGGCGTCGTCCACATGGTTGGTGCGATAAGGCAACTGCACCTGGTTGATGCCCGGTGCCGACAGCCAGCTGGCGTCGGATTCCGGCAGGAAGTTGATCACCGTTGCCACCTTGAGCTGCTGCAGCAGCGGCACCGCGCCTTTGTCCGGCAGGGCGCTGCGATACAGGGTCGGGGACATCTGGTACAGGTTGTACTGCTTTTCCACTGGCTGCGCCCATTGGTCCGGGCGGCTGGAGGGGGCCTCTGCGGCTTGTACCTGTGGCCCGGCCAACAGCGCCAGCAACGACAGGCAAAGGGCCGGGATGAAACGAATGCTCGACATGCGCGGGATCACCGATGAGGGGATTCAATGCCGCGCAGTATCGATTTGCCGGGGTCAAAGCCCCGTGAGCCCCCTGTCAAAGAATCGTGAAGCTGATCCGCTTTTTCCGACGGTTTCTGATCTTTTTTCCGCCTGAAACGATTCATCTGGATGCTTAGCCTGCTACCATTTGTAACTAAAGTTTGCTGATGTGTTCATAAAACCGGGTCTTCCCGGCCTTTTGCGTTGCCAAAACACAAAGTCGCGCCATGACGCGGCTGACCAATCCATCAATGCCTGATGAGGTGCACCCATGTCTGATCAAGATCGAGACAACCCGCGGCGTGAGTTCTTGCGTAAATCCCTGACCTTGATCCCTGTGGTCACCGTCGCCAGCACCGGCCTGGGCGGCTCCCTGCTGGCGGCTGCACCTGAAACGGCCGCCGCTGCCACACCAGCCACGCCGGGCAAGCAGCCCGCCGGCAGCGGCCAGGGCTATGAGCCGGGCTATTTCACCGCCGAGGAGTGGGCCTTCATCAAGGCCGCGGTGGAACGCCTGATCCCGGCCGACGAAATGGGCCCGGGAGCCCTGGAAGCCGGCGTGCCGGAATACATCGACCGGCAGATGAATACCCCCTACGCCGCTGGCGCCCTGTGGTACATGCAAGGCCCGTTCAAGGCCGACGCCGCACCGGAGATGGGCTGGCAGAGCAAACTGGTGCCCAAGGACATCTATCGCCTGGGCATTGCCGCCACGGATGCGTGGTGCAAAGAGCTCAAGGGGCAAACATTTGCCGTGCAAGACAGCGCTACCCGAGACGACTTGCTCAAGCAACTGGAGGCCGGAACCCCGCAGTTCGACGCGGTCCCGGCCAAGCTTTTCTTCAATCTGCTGTTGCAGAACACCAAGGAAGGCTTCTTCAGCGATCCGATCCACGGTGGCAATAAAGGCCTGGTGGGCTGGACCCTGATCGGCTTTCCCGGCGCTCGCGCCGATTTCATGGATTGGGTGGAACGCAACGAGCAATACCCCTTCCCGGCTGTATCGATTCGCGGCGAGAGGGCTTGAGCATGGCAACAGTGATGAAGAAGGTCGACGCAGTGATCGTCGGTTTCGGCTGGACCGGCGCGATCATGGCCAAGGAACTGACCGAGGCCGGGCTCAATGTGCTGGCGCTGGAACGCGGGCCGATGCAGGACACCTACCCGGATGGCAACTATCCCCAGGTGATCGACGAACTCACCTACAGCGTGCGCAAGAAACTCTTCCAGGACATTTCCAAAGAGACGGTGACCATCCGCCACAGCGTCAACGACGTGGCCCTGCCCAACCGGCAACTGGGGGCCTTCCTGCCGGGCAATGGCGTGGGCGGCGCCGGCCTGCACTGGTCCGGCGTGCACTTTCGGGTCGACCCCATCGAGCTGCGCATGCGCAGCCACTACGAAGAACGCTACGGTAAGAACTTCATCCCCAAGGACATGACCATCCAGGACTTCGGCGTCAGCTATGAAGAGCTGGAGCCGTTCTTCGACTACGCGGAAAAGGTCTTCGGCACCTCGGGCCAGGCCTGGACCGTGAAGGGCCAACTGGTGGGCGACGGCAAGGGCGGCAACCCTTATGCGCCGGATCGCTCGGACCACTTCCCGCTGGAATCGCAGAAGAACACCTATTCCGCACAGCTGTTTCAGAAAGCGGCCAATGAGGTGGGCTACAAGCCCTACAACCTGCCGTCGGCCAATACCTCGGGGCCTTACACCAACCCCTATGGCGCACAGATGGGGCCGTGCAACTTTTGCGGCTTCTGCAGCGGCTACGTCTGCTACATGTACTCCAAGGCCTCGCCCAACGTGAACATCCTGCCGGCCCTCAAGCCGCTGCCGAACTTCGAGCTGCGGCCCAACTCCCACGTGCTCAGGGTCAACCTCGACAGCAGCAAGACCCGCGCCACCGGCGTCACCTACGTCGATGGCCAGGGCCGCGAGATCGAGCAGCCGGCGGACCTGGTGATCCTCGGCGCCTTCCAGTTCCACAACGTGCGCCTGATGTTGCTGTCGGGCATCGGCAAGCCCTACGACCCGATCACCGGCGAAGGCGTGGTGGGCAAGAATTTCGCCTACCAGAACATGGCCACCATCAAGGCCTACTTCGACAAGGACGTGCACACCAACAACTTCATCGGCGCCGGCGGCAACGGCGTGGCGGTGGACGACTTCAACGCCGACAACTTCGACCACGGCCCCCACGGCTTTGTCGGCGGCTCGCCGATGTGGGTCAACCAGGCCGGCAGCCGGCCCATCGCCGGCACCTCCAACCCGCCGGGTACCCCGGCCTGGGGCAGTGCCTGGAAGAAAGCCACCGCCGACTACTACACCCATCAGGTCTCCATGGACGCCCACGGAGCGCATCAGTCCTACCGTGGCAACTACCTGGATCTGGACCCGGTGTACCGCGATGCCTACGGCTTGCCCCTGCTGCGGATGACCTTCGACTGGCAGGAAAACGACATCAAGATGAACCGCTTCATGGTGGAGAAAATGGGCAAGATCGCCGAGGCGATGAACCCCAAGGCCATTGCCTTGCTGGGCAAGAAGGTCGGTGAGCACTTCAACACTGCGTCCTACCAGACCACCCACTTGAACGGCGGCGCGATCATGGGCACCGACCCTAGGACCAGCGCCCTGAACCGCTACCTGCAAAGCTGGGACGTGCACAACGTCTTCGTGCCCGGGGCTTCGGCCTTCCCTCAAGGCCTGGGCTACAACCCTACCGGCCTGGTGGCGGCGTTGACCTACTGGTCGGCCCGGGCGATCCGCGAGCAGTACCTGAAAAACCCCGGCCCGCTGGTTCAGGCATAAGGAGCGATGACCATGAAAGCACTCGTTATCGCCACCCTGGCGCTGCTGGGCAGCGCAGCCGCCAATGCTGCCGAAGCGGATCAGCAAGCCCTGGTGCAACAGGGCGAATACCTGGCCCGCGCCGGTGACTGCGTGGCCTGCCATACCGCCAAGGACGGCAAGCCGTTCGCCGGCGGGCTGCCGATGGAGACCCCCATCGGCGTGATCTATTCCACCAACATCACCCCGGACAAGACCGGCATCGGCGACTACAGCTTCGAGGACTTCGACAAAGCCGTGCGCCATGGTGTGGCCAAGGGCGGCAGCACCCTGTACCCGGCCATGCCGTTTCCTTCCTACGCCCGAGTCAGCGACGCCGACATGCAGGCGCTGTATGCCTACTTCATGAAGGGCGTGGCACCGGTGGCCCGGGACAACCAGGACAGTGACATTCCCTGGCCCCTGAGCATGCGCTGGCCGTTGTCCATCTGGCGCTGGATGTTCGCCCCGAGCGTGGAGACCCCGGCACCTGCGGCTGGCAGCGATCCGGTGATCAGCCGCGGTGCCTACCTGGTGGAAGGCCTGGGCCACTGCGGCGCCTGCCACACGCCACGGGCCCTGACCATGCAGGAGAAGGCCCTGAGCGCCAGCGATGGCAGCGACTTCCTGTCTGGCAGCGCGCCGCTGGAGGGCTGGATCGCCAAAAGCCTGCGTGGCGATCACAAGGATGGCCTGGGCAGCTGGAGCGAAGAGCAACTGGTGCAGTTCCTCAAGACCGGTCGCAGTGATCGCAGCGCGGTGTTCGGCGGCATGAGCGATGTGGTGGTCCACAGCATGCAGTACATGACCGACGCAGACCTGACGGCGATTGCCCGCTATCTCAAGTCCCTGCCGGCCAATGACCCCAAGGACCAGCCGCACCAGTACGACAAGCAAGTGGCCCAGGCCCTGTGGAACGGTGACGACAGCAAGCCGGGCGCGGCGGTGTACATCGACAACTGCGCGGCCTGCCACCGCACCGACGGCCACGGCTACACCCGGGTGTTCCCGGCGCTGGCGGGCAACCCCGTGCTGCAATCGGCGGATGCCACCTCGCTGATCCATATCGTGCTCAAGGGCGGCACCTTGCCAGCGACCCACAGCGCGCCTTCGACCTTCACCATGCCGGCCTTCGCCTGGCGCCTGTCGGATCAGGAGGTGGCCGATGTGGTCAACTTCATCCGCAGCAGCTGGGGCAACCAGGCCTCGGCGGTGAAGCCCGGGGATGTGGCGGCGCTGCGCAACGGCGACTTGCAGAGCACCTCCAACGACGACCTGGGGCAGGTCACCAGCCACTAACCCCAAGGCCGGCGCTCGCTGCGGGCGCCGGCCCGGGATGGCCGTTCAGCCCTGGGTGAAGCGCTGGATGCCCAGGCGGCTTTCCAGTTGATAGCCGGCAATGCAGTCCGCCAGCCCGGCGGTCATCAGGTCTTGCCAGCTTGCGGGGAGCAGGCCGATGCCGTCGTGGCAGGGGCTCCAGCGCACCTCGGCGAACTTCGGGTCCGCTTCATCGAAAGGTTGCTGGCCGCTCACAGTGGCCTTTTCGATGTCCTGGGTGCACAGCTCGAATTCGCAGGCCACTCCCCACAACTGCCCGTCGGGGGCCCTGACAATGATCAGGTCGGCACCTTGTTCGTAGCTGGGGAGGTAGGCCTCTGCGGCGTAGAAAATCTTTTCCAGCGTGCCGGGTGTCCTGGGCATGCTTGTGCTCCTGTTCTTTGAGCCTGCCTTATACCCTAACGCCACACGCCCGCAGTAGCCGGCTTGTCGGCCAAGGATGCGGTACGCCTTGTGTCGCACTGGGGAACGTCCGCTGGCAGGGGTGGGTTTCGGTCCGACGGTGCTGGTCAGGTAAATCCGGCTCCATTACTGTATGTACATACAGTTATGGAGTACTTCCATGTTCAACCCCCTGCCTCCCCGTGGTCGCGGTACCGCGAGCAATCCGCACAACCGTTTTGCGCCCAATCGTTCGGTGGCCGAGGATGATGGCTGGTACCAGGAAGTGCCGTTGACCCAGGGCACCGAGGTGCGCTTTGAAACGGCCAAGTCGATCATCACCCGCAACAGTTCGCCGGACCTGCCCTTCGACCGCTCCATCAACCCCTATCGCGGTTGCGAGCACGGTTGCATCTATTGCTACGCGCGGCCCAGCCACGCCTATTGGGACCTGTCCCCGGGGCTGGATTTCGAAACCAAGCTGATCGCCAAGAGCAACACCGCGGCCTTGCTGGAGCAGCAACTGTCCAAGCCCGGCTATCGCTGCGCACCGATCAACCTGGGGTCCAATACCGATCCCTACCAGCCCATCGAGCGCGAACAGCAGCTGACCCGGCGCACCCTGGAGGTGCTGCTGCGCTATCGACACCCGGTGACCATCGTCACCAAGGGCTCGTTGATCCTCCGGGACCTGGACCTGCTGAGCGAGCTGGCGCGCCAGCGCCTGGTGGCGGTGATGATCAGCCTGACCACTTTGGACGATGAGTTGAAGCGCATTCTCGAGCCCCGGGCGGCGGCGCCCAAGGCGCGCTTGCGGGCCATCCGGGTGATGCGCGGGGCGGGCATCCCGGTGGGCGTGCTGTGTTCGCCGATGATTCCGATGATCAACGACAGCGAGCTGGAAAGCCTGCTCAGCGAGGCCCATGCCGCGGGGGCGCAGAGCGCGGCCTACATGATGCTGCGCCTGCCCCTGGAAGTGGCGCCGCTGTTCGAGGAGTGGCTGGCGGCGCATTACCCGCAAAGGGCGGCCCATGTGCTCAGCCTGATCCGCCAGAGCCGTGGCGGTGAGCTCTACGACAGCCGTTTTGGCGCCCGCATGCGCGGTGAAGGGCCCTTCGCCGATCTGCTGGCCCAGCGTTTTGCCAAGGCGCTCAAGCGTCTGGGGCTCAACCGTCGCGAGGGTTTCGATCTCGACTGTTCAGCCTTCTGTCCGCCGGGCGGGCAGATGTCGTTGTTGTGAGCGGCATTGGCCTATCGTTGAGTAGTGGGCGCAGCGTTCCCGAGGTACTCTGGTCGCCTTTTGCCATCGCTCATAGTGGCGTTCTAGAGCCTTCCGTTCAGTTTGAGTTAAGTATTCATGGCTACCTTGTTCATCGAGTGACCTATGGGTCGCCGCCAGCGGGTCGGTGGTTTTTTTATCGATGGCTGGCGTCGTGCCGGATATTTCTGGAAAATTCACCAAATCCGACAGAGAGGATGAATCATGAGTGACAAGGATAAACAGCCGTTGGCTGCGTCGGCTCCGGCACCCACAGAAGTCGCCGAGACCGCCGATGCAGCGCTGCAGCACATCGTTGACGGCTTTTTGCATTTTCATC
Source organism: Pseudomonas sp. GW823-FHT02C05 (assembly GCF_058797595.1). Taxonomy (NCBI): domain Bacteria; kingdom Pseudomonadati; phylum Pseudomonadota; class Gammaproteobacteria; order Pseudomonadales; family Pseudomonadaceae; genus Pseudomonas; species Pseudomonas sp. GW823-FHT02C05. The sequence goes on from NZ_JBXAJU010000004.1 coordinate 744,211, forward strand.
ATGAAGTCTTCCCGCAGCAGGAAGAGCTGTTCAAGAAACTCGCCACCGCTCAGCGGCCGCGGGCGATGTTCATTGCCTGCGCCGACTCGCGCATCGTTCCCGAGCTGATCACCCAAAGCTCCCCGGGCGATCTGTTCGTGACCCGCAACGTGGGCAACGTGGTACCGCCCTACGGGCAGATGAACGGTGGTGTTTCCACGGCGATCGAGTACGCGGTGCTGGCCCTGGGGGTGCATCACATCATCGTCTGCGGGCACTCGGATTGCGGCGCCATGCGCGCGGTACTCAACCCGCAGAGCCTGGAGAAAATGCCCACGGTCAAGGCCTGGCTGCGCCACGCCGAAGTGGCGCGGACCATGGTCCACGAGAACTGCGATTGCGCCGACGAATCCTCCAGCATGCATGTGCTGACCGAAGAGAACGTCATTGCTCAACTGCAGCACCTGCGCACCCATCCTTCCGTGGCCTCGCGCATGGCCAACGGCCAGTTGTTCATCCATGGCTGGGTCTATGACATCGAGACCAGCTCGATCAAGGCCTACGACGCCGACAAGGGTTGTTTCCTGCCTCTGGATGGCAGCCACCCGATCCCGGTAGCGACGCCTAAAGCGCGTTTCTGATCCCACCTCAATCCCCCTGAGTGGTTGTAGCCAGGGCTGCCATCTGGCGGCCCGGCTTTGCCACGCCTGAAGAAAAGTCGGGAGAACTGTCATGCGTGCAGCACAGTTGAAAAGTGTCCTGCCACGGGAGCTGCTGGCTTCGGTGGTGGTGTTTCTGGTGGCCCTGCCCCTGTGCATGGGGATCGCCATTGCCTCGGGCCTGCCGCCGGCCAAGGGCCTGATCACCGGGATCATCGGTGGCCTGGTGGTGGGCTGGCTGGCGGGCTCGCCCTTGCAGGTCAGCGGGCCGGCGGCCGGGCTGGCGGTGCTGGTGTTCGAGCTGGTGCGCCAGCATGGGGTGGCCATGCTCGGGCCGATCCTGCTGCTGGCCGGGCTGCTGCAATTGCTGGCCGGGCGCCTGCGCCTGGGTTGCTGGTTCCGGGTCACGGCGCCAGCGGTGGTCTACGGCATGCTGGCGGGCATCGGCGTGCTGATCGTGCTGTCCCAGGTGCATGTGATGCTCGATGCCGCGCCCCAGGCCTCGGGCCTGGATAACCTTGTGGGCTTTCCCCAGGCTCTGGCGCAGGCCTTGCCGAGCCTGGGGTGGCAGGCTGGCTTGCTGGGGTTGGCGACCATCGCGGTGATGTGGGGCTGGGACAAGTGGCGGCCCCAGGCGCTGCGGTTCATCCCCGGTGCCCTGCTCGGTGTCGGGCTGGCGACCCTGGCCAGCCTGCTGCTGGCGCTGCCGGTGAAGCGCGTCGAGGTGCCGGCCAACCTGGCCGAGGCCATCGACTGGCTGCGCCCCGCCGACCTGCTCAACCTGGCGGACCCCAACCTGCTGATCGCCGCCTTCGCCGTGGCCTTTATCGCCAGTGCCGAAACCCTGCTGTCCGCCGCCGCAGTGGATCGCATGCACAGCGGCCAGCGCTCGGACTTCGACCGTGAACTGTCGGCCCAGGGCGTGGGCAACATGCTCTGCGGTCTGTTGGGTGCCCTGCCCATGACCGGTGTCATCGTGCGCAGCTCGGCCAATGTCCAGGCCGGGGCCCAGACCCGTTATTCGACGATTTTCCATGGCCTGTGGCTGCTGGGTTTCGTGCTGGTGCTGTCCAGCGTGCTGCAGAGCATTCCGGTGGCGAGCCTGGCGGGGGTGCTGGTCTACACCGGCTTCAAGCTGGTGGACCTCAAGGTCTTTCGCGGCCTGGGGCGCTACGGGCGCATGCCGATGCTGACTTACGCGGTGACGGCCCTGGCGATTGTCTTCAGCGATCTGCTGACCGGGGTACTGATCGGCTTTGCCCTGACCCTGGCCAAGCTGGCGTTCAAGGCGTCGCGCTTGAAGATCAGCCTGATCGACCTGGCAGAGGAAGGCGAGATGGAGTTGCGTCTGGTCGGCGCTGCGACCTTTCTCAAGGTGCCGGCCCTGACTCGGGTGCTGGCGACGATTCCCCCGGCCACCACTGTGCATGTGCCCCTCAGCAACCTCAGTTATATCGACCATGCGTGCCTGGAGTTGCTGGAAGACTGGAATCGGGCCAACAGTGCCAAGGGCTCGCGGCTGGTGATCGAAACGCGGGGCTTGAAGCGGCGCCTGGAGGGCCGGTTGACCACCACCAGCGGCGTGGGGGCGGCTGCGGCGAGAGGTTGAATCGCCGGGTGGGCGAGAGGGGCTTGGGCGAGCCAGGCCCTTCGCCACAAGGCTCGCTGCGAGCCTTGCTGGCGAGGAGTGGGTCAGGCGGCTGGCTGGTCGAGTTCCAGTTCCACGCCCAGTTGGCGTGACAGGCAAGGCCAGCGTTTCCAGGCTGCCTCGGTGTCCGGGCTGCTGAGTTTCTCGCGGTAGGCTTCCACCGACTCCAGGGCGAAGCTTTCTTCGTCGAGCATGGCGTCGACGGCGTGGTGCACCGCTTCGTCCAGCTGGTTGGCGAAGGTTTCGCCGATCAGTTGGTGGGCGATGAGGTTGGCGACAGTCATGTCCAGGGGGATCAGCGGACGGCCGAAATGCTTGATGTACAGGTCGTTGACCTCTTCCACCAGACGGTGGGCCAGATAGGCTTCATCCAGCAGGCCGTCGAGGCCGACGTGGCCATCCATGATGGCCGGCGGCTGGAGGAAGAATTGCTCGGCGATCTTCAGCACCGGCTTGATCTGCGACTCGATGCCGGCTTCCCGGGCTACAGAGTTGGCGGCGTCCAGAAGGTCTGGAACCTGGTCGATATAGGCGCTGACAAAACGGGTCATGACGCCCTTGGCGTCGACTTCGGGCAGCTGGATGGCGGGGTGCAGGTGAGGCAATTGGCTCTCCAACTGACGGGTCAGGAGGCCGGTACTGGTTTCGTGCTGCTGGGCCAGTTTGATCTGCTCGCGCAATGCGGCGGTGTTCATGAAAACTCCAGGGAACAAGGGCAATTGAATAGGGAGAACATAAGTTAGCCTGCTTACAAAAGCGCTTAAGACGCATTTGTCATAATTATTTCATGCTTAGTCACCACGGTTATATCGTTTCGCCATCCAGGGCACTCGATCCCTTTCCCGCCGTGGCCTGCAAACCTCCTTATTAGTGTTTCAGCTGATTTACGCCCTCGCGTTGCGAGGTGGGAGTCGCTGTCTATACTCGCCCTTGTATGAAGTTAGCTGATGACGCCCGACTGCAAATGCAGCGAAGGCTCGGCCGGTTTAAGTTCGTAGTCTAGGCAGCCGCTCCCTTGCCGCAGGTGTTAAGCCGGCGGGATAACAAGAACGATAAGGGGAACCCGCAATGATGCGACATCCACATGTCTGGATGGGCCTCCTGTTGTGGTCGGTATTCAGCCAGGCGCAAGCCGCCTGGACCGTGAATATGACGCCTGGGGCGACCGAGATAAGCCACGCGGTATTCGACCTGCACATGACCATCTTCTGGATCTGTGTGGTGATCGGCGTCATCGTCTTCGGTGCGATGTTCTGGTCGATGATCGTTCACCGCCGTTCCGTCGGCCAGGTCCCGGCCAAATTCCACGAAAGCACCACGGTGGAAATCCTCTGGACCATCATTCCCTTCCTGATCCTGGTGGCCATGGCCGTGCCTGCCACGGCGACGCTGATCAAGATGTACGACACCAGCGAGCCGGACGTGGATATCCAGATCACCGGCTACCAGTGGAAGTGGCACTACAAATACCTCGGCCAGGACGTGGAGTTCTTCAGCAACCTGGCCACCCCCGCCGACCAGATCCACAACCAGAGCACCAAGGGCGAGCACTACCTGCTGGAGGTCGACCAGCCGCTGGTACTTCCGGTGGGCGCCAAGGTGCGCTTTCTGGTGACCGCCGCCGACGTCATCCACTCCTGGTGGGTGCCGGCCTTTGCGGTCAAGCGTGATGCTATCCCGGGTTTCGTCAATGAGGCCTGGACCCGGGTCGACAAGCCCGGCATCTACCGTGGCCAGTGCGCCGAGCTGTGCGGCAAGGACCACGGCTTCATGCCGATCGTGGTGGAGGTCAAGAGCCAGGCCGACTACGACACCTGGATGGGCGAGCGCAAGGCCGAGGCGGCCAAGCTCAAGGAGCTGACCAGCAAGGAATGGACCCTCGACGAGCTGGTGGCCCGCGGTGACAAGATCTACCACACCACCTGCGTTGCCTGTCACCAGGCGGAAGGCCAGGGCCTGCCGCCGATGTTCCCGGCCCTCAAGGGCTCGAAGATCGCTACCGGTCCCAAGGAGGCTCACCTGAGCCTGGTGTTCCACGGCAAGCCGGGCACCGCCATGGCCGCCTTCGGCAAGCAGCTGTCGGAAGTCGACATCGCCGCCGTCGTCACCTACGAACGCAACGCCTGGGGCAACAACAAGGGCGACATGGTGACGCCCAAGGAAGTCCTGGCGCTGAAGCAGGCGGAAAGCAAATGAGCCGGCTCATGGGGTATGTGCGCAACCGGTCGCGGCGTTTCGCCGCCGATCATCCAGTCCATTCGCTCGCAGGAGACAGGACATGAGTGCTGTGATCGATGACCACGGCCACGCCGGCCATGATGACCACGCCCATGGCCCGGCCAAGGGCCTGATGCGCTGGGTACTGACCACCAACCACAAGGACATCGGCACCCTGTACCTGTGGTTCAGCTTCTGCATGTTCCTGCTGGGCGGCTCGTTCGCCATGGTGATCCGTGCCGAACTGTTCCAGCCCGGGCTGCAGATCGTCGAGCCGGCGTTCTTCAACCAGATGACCACCATGCATGGCCTGGTGATGGTCTTCGGTGCGGTGATGCCGGCCTTCGTCGGCCTGGCCAACTGGATGATCCCGTTGATGATCGGCGCGCCGGACATGGCCCTGCCGCGGATGAACAACTTCAGCTTCTGGCTGCTGCCGGCGGCCTTCCTGTTGCTGATCTCGACCCTGTTCATGCCCGGCGGCGGGCCGAACTTCGGCTGGACCTTCTATGCCCCCCTGTCCACCACCTACGCCCCGGAAAGCGTGACCTTCTTCATCTTCGCCATCCACCTGATGGGCGTCAGCTCGATCATGGGCGCGATCAACGTGATCGCCACCATCCTCAACCTGCGAGCCCCGGGCATGACCCTGATGAAGATGCCACTGTTCGTCTGGACCTGGCTGATCACCGCCTTCCTGCTGATTGCGGTGATGCCGGTACTGGCCGGGGTGGTGACCATGATGCTGATGGACATCCATTTCGGCACCAGCTTCTTCAGTGCAGCCGGCGGCGGTGACCCGGTGTTGTTCCAGCACGTGTTCTGGTTCTTCGGCCACCCCGAGGTGTACATCATGATCCTGCCGGCCTTCGGCGCGGTCAGCTCGATCATCCCCACCTTCAGCCGCAAGCCACTGTTCGGCTACACCTCGATGGTCTATGCCACCGGAGCGATCGCCTTCCTGTCGTTCATCGTCTGGGCGCACCACATGTTCGTGGTGGGCATCCCGCTGGTGGGCGAGCTGTTCTTCATGTACGCCACCCTGCTGATCGCCGTGCCCACTGGAGTCAAGGTGTTCAACTGGGTGAGTACCATGTGGCAGGGCTCGCTGACCTTCGAGACACCGATGCTGTTCGCGGTGGCCTTCGTCATCCTGTTCACCATCGGCGGTTTCTCCGGGCTGATGCTGGCCATTGCTCCGGCGGACTTCCAGTACCAGGACACCTACTTCGTGGTGGCGCACTTCCACTACGTACTGGTGCCGGGGGCGATCTTCGGGATCTTCGCCTCGGCCTACTACTGGCTGCCCAAGTGGACCGGGCACATGTACGACGAGACCCTGGGCAAGCTGCACTTCTGGCTGTCCTTCGTCGGCATGAACATGGCGTTCTTCCCCATGCACTTCGTGGGGCTGGCGGGCATGCCGCGGCGGATCCCGGACTACAACCTGCAGTTCGCCGACTTCAACATGGTGTCCTCGATCGGTGCGTTCACCTTCGGCGCGACGCAGATCTTCTTCCTGTTCATCGTCATCAAGTGCATCCGCGGCGGCAAAGCGGCTCCGGCCAAACCCTGGGAAGGTGCCGAAGGCCTGGAGTGGAGTATTCCCTCGCCGGCGCCGTACCACACCTTTGTCACCCCGCCGGAAGTGAAATGAACATCTGTGCTGTAGGAGCGAGCTCGCTCGCGAAGGCGCCAGAGGGTGGTGCCCGCTTCGCCGGCAAGCCGGCTCCTACAGGCTTGGGAGGACGTTGAGATGGCCGAGGTAACGCTGAAGAAACTGGTGACCCGCCTGTTGCTGGTGGTGGTGGCGATGTTCGTCTTCGGTTTTGCCCTGGTGCCGATCTACGACGTGATGTGCAAGGCCCTGGGGATCAACGGCAAGACCGGTGGGCAGTATGCGGACCAGGGGCAGCAGGTGGATGTATCGCGCCAGGTGCGGGTGCAGTTCCTGTCCACCAATGCCATCGACATGGTCTGGGATTTCTATCCCAAGTCCGATGACATCGTGGTCCATCCGGGGGCGGTGAACGAGATGATCTTCATCGCCCGCAACCCCAGCGACCACCCGATGAGCGCCCAGGCGATCCCGAGCATCTCCCCCAGCAGCGCGGCCATGTATTTCCACAAGACCGAGTGCTTCTGCTTTACCCAGCAGGTGCTGCAGCCGGGCGAGAAGATCGAGATGCCGGTGCGTTTCATCGTTGACCGTGACATGCCCAAGGATGTGAAGCACCTGACGCTGGCTTACACGCTGTTCGATATCACCGCGCGTCATCCACCGGTGGCGGTTGCCGCCAAGAACGGTGGCTAGACGATCTAGCGTGCCCGATAAGGAGAACAACCCATGGCGACTCATGAGCACTATTACGTTCCCGCCCAGAGCAAGTGGCCGATCATCGCAACGGTGGGCATGTTCGTCACCGTGGTGGGCCTGGGCACCTGGTTCAACGACCTCAAGGCTGCGCGACCGGAATCCCACGGCCCGCTGATCTTTTTCGTCGGCGGCCTGCTGCTGGCCTACATGCTGTTCGGCTGGTTTGGTGCGGTGGTCAAGGAAAGCCGCGCCGGACTCTACAGCGCCCAGCTCGATCGCTCGTTCCGCTGGGGCATGAGCTGGTTCATCTTTTCCGAAGTGATGTTCTTCATGGCCTTCTTCGGCGCGCTGTTCTATGTGCGGCACATGTCCGGGCCTTGGCTCGGCGGTGAGGGGCACAAGGGCATCGCCCACATGCTGTGGCCGAACTTCGAGTTCGTCTGGCCGCTGCTCAACAACCCCGACCCGAAACTCTTTCCGTCGCCCAAGGGCACCATCAGCCCCTGGGGCCTGCCGCTGCTCAACACCATCCTGCTGGTGAGTTCCAGCGTCACCGTGACCATCGCCCACCACGCCTTGAAGAAAGGCCATCGCGGCGCGCTGAAGATCTGGCTGGCGCTGACGGTGCTGCTGGGTTGCGCCTTCCTGGGCTTTCAGGCCGAGGAATACATCCATGCCTACCACGAGCTGGGGCTGACCCTGGGTTCGGGGATCTACGGCGCCACCTTCTTCATGCTCACCGGTTTCCACGGTGCCCACGTGACCATTGGCACCCTGATCCTGTTTGTGATGCTGATGCGCATCATGCGCGGGCATTTCGACGCCGAGCACCAGTTCGGCTTCGAGGCCGCCAGCTGGTACTGGCACTTCGTCGACGTGGTCTGGATCGGCCTGTTCGTTTTCGTCTACGTGCTCTGAGGCGCCCTACCAGGGCGCGTGGGAGACCAGCTGGCCGCTGAAGAAACCCCAGGCGATCAAGCCGACGGTGACCACGGCCAGCGCGACCCGAATGCTCAGTGAGGTCACCAGGCGCTTGGATGAACTGTCGTCCTTGACCAGAAAGAACAGGCCGCTGAACAGGCTGACAACCGTGGCAATCAGCATCAGGACGATGGCTGCTTTGAGCATGGTGGGACTCCGGGGGAAACGCGATGTACAGCAGTATAGCGAGTGGATTTCTCAGCCTTGCAGGCCAGCCATGAAGGGCTTCCGGCCGGGCATCGGGCCGACCCTGGTGGTGCTTTTGCTGCTGCCGGTGCTGGTTGCCCTGGGCTTCTGGCAACTGGGCCGGGGCGAGCAGAAGCGCCAGTTGCTGGCCAGCTACGCCGAGCGCCGTGCGGCGGAGCCGGTGGCCCTGTTCGAGCTGTTGGCCAGCGAGGATCCGGCTTTTCGCCGGGTACGCCTGCACGGTCATTTCGATGCCGACCACAGCCTGTTGCTGGATAACCGCCTGCATGACGGCAAGGTCGGGGTCGAGCTGCTGCAACCCTTCCTCGACCAGGCCAGCGGTCGCTGGCTGCTGGTCAACCGCGGCTGGCTGCCCTGGCCCGACCGGCGCACGCCTCCCGTATTCAGCACCCCGCAGCAGAGCCTGAGCCTGGATGCCTGGGTCTACGTTTCGCCGGGCGCGGCATTCCAACTGCACGCCGACCCCAGCGGCGCAAGCTGGCCGCGGCTGATTACCGCCGTGGCTCCGCAGGCGCTCTGGGCCGAGCTGGGCCGCAGCGGTTTCGACCATGAAGTGCGCCTGGAGTCGGGCCCGGGTGCCTACCTGACCGAATGGCCGGTGGTCGCCATGGGCCCGGAAAAACACCAGGCCTATGCGGTGCAGTGGTTCGCCATGGCCCTGGCGCTGTTCGCTCTCTATCTCTATTTCGGCTGGCACAACACTCGGGAGAAACGCCATGGGAACGGCCATGAATCCACCCAACATCTCTGACGCCCAGGCGCCCAACCGGCGGCGCGGCCGCTGGCAACTGGTGCTGATCCTGCTGATGGTGATCGGCCCGATGATCCTTGCCACCGGCATGTACAAGCTGCAGTTCTGGGTACCGGAAAGCCGCAGCTATCACGGCGAGCTGATCGGCAATGGCCAGACCCGCGCCCAGATCGGCGTGCAGGCCGAGGAGGATCGCTGGCAGGTTCTGGTCACCGCGCCCGGGGAGTGCGCAGTGGATTGCCAGCAACTGGTGTACCTGGCGCGGCAGATCCAGATCGCCCTGGGCCGTGATGCCTCGCGGGCCAGCCATGCCCTGGCCAGCGCCCGGCCCCTGAGCGCCGAATACGAAGCCAAGCTGCAGCGTGAATACCCGCAACTGCAACGCTACCCCCTGGACCTGGCGACCTTCACCAAGGGCGCCAACGACAAGGAGGCGCCGCAGCTGTGGATCGTCGACCCCCACAGCAACCTGGTGCTGCGCTACGACGCCCGGGTCAAGGGCAAGGACCTGCTCAACGACCTGCGCCACCTGCTGAAACTGTCGAACATCGGATAAGGGCATCGTCATGGCCAAACCTGGATTTCGCCTCGCGTTGTTTGCCACCTTGCTGGCCCTGATCGTGGTGCTGCTCGGCGCCTACACCCGGCTGACCCATGCCGGCCTCGGCTGCCCGGACTGGCCCGGCTGCTACGGCTTTATCAGCGTGCCGAAAGGCGAAGCCCAGTTGGCCCATGCCGAGCTGCATTTTCCCGATACCCCGGTGGAGGCCCACAAGGGCTGGAACGAGATGATCCACCGATACTTCGCCGGCACCCTGGGGCTGCTGATCGTGCTCCTGGCGGCCCGGGCCTGGACCCATCGCCGGCATCCGGGGCAGCCCCTGAAGCTACCGCTGTTCCTCCTGGCAGTGGTGTTCGCCCAGGCGGCCTTCGGCATGTGGACAGTGACCCTCAAGCTCTGGCCGCAAGTGGTCACCGCGCACCTGCTGGGCGGTTTCGCCACCCTGAGCCTGTTGTTCCTGCTGACCTTGCGCCTGTCCGGGGTATTGCCGGCGCTGATCGTGCCGCGGCGCTTGCAGTACTGGGCCACCGCCGGGCTGGTGCTGGTGATCGGGCAGATCGCCCTGGGTGGCTGGGTCAGTTCCAACTACGCGGCGGTGGCCTGTATCGACCTGCCCACCTGCCATGGCCAGTGGTGGCCGAACATGGACTTCGCCAACGGCTTCCACCTGACCCAGCACATCGGCCCCAACTACCTGGGCGGGCAACTGGACAGCGATGCCCGCACCGCCATCCACATGACCCACCGGGTTGGCGCGGTGCTGGTGACCCTGGTGTTGCTGGGCCTGGCCTGGCAGCTGCGGCAGACCGGCATGACCCGCCTGGCCGGGCTGGTGCTGGTGGCGCTGGGGGCGCAGGTCAGCCTGGGCCTGAGCAACGTGTTCTTTCATTTGCCACTGCCGGTGGCCGTGGCCCACAACGCCGGGGGGGCGGCGCTGCTGCTGACCCTGGTGCTGGTCAACTACCACGCCCGTACCAGCCTGGTACGGGCCCGGGATCGCCTGCCCCTGGGCTGGCGGCTCAGCCCGCGTAAACAGATGGCGGGTCCCATCACCATCAAAGGAGAGATGCCATGGCGACTCTGATCGGCGAACGTCAGCACCCCCAGGCGATCTGGCGCGATTACCTGGAACTGACCAAACCCAAGGTGGTGGTGCTGATGCTGATCACCTCCCTGGTGGGCATGTTCCTCGCCACCCGCGCCGGAGTTCCGTGGACGGTGCTGGTGTTCGGCAACCTGGGCATTGCCCTGTGCGCGGGCGGGGCGGCGGCGGTCAACCATGTGGTGGACCGGCGCATCGATGCGGTAATGGCCCGGACCCACAAGCGGCCCCTGGCCGAAGGCCGGGTATCGCCACGAGCGGCGCTGGCCTTTGCCCTGCTCCTGGCGCTAGCCGGGCAGGCGCTGCTGCTGACCTTCACCAATCCACTCACGGCCTGGCTGACCCTGGCCTCGCTGCTGGGCTATGCGGTGGTCTACACCGGGTTTCTGAAGCGCGCGACGCCGCAGAACATCGTGATCGGCGGGCTGGCCGGCGCGGCTCCACCGTTGCTGGGCTGGGTCGCCGCCACCGGGCACATGAGCGCCGAACCGCTGCTGCTGGTGCTGATCATCTTCGCCTGGACCCCGCCGCACTTCTGGGCCCTGGCCATCCACCGCAAAGAGGAATACGCCAAGGCCGATATCCCGATGCTGCCGGTCACCCATGGCGAGCACTACACCAAGGTGCACATCCTGCTCTACACCTTTGCCCTGCTGGCGGTGAGCTTGCTGCCCTATGTCATCCACATGAGTGGCGTGCTGTACCTGGTGTGCGCCCTGGCCCTGGGCGGGCGCTTCCTGCAATGGGCCTGGGTGCTGTACCGTGGCACTCGGCCGCACGCGGCGATCAACACCTTCAAGTACTCTATTTATTACTTGTTCCTGCTGTTCATCGCCCTGCTCGTAGACCACTACCTATTGTTGAACCTATGACTCGAACTCAGAAAACCGTCTTTATTCTCGTTGCCCTGGTGGCCCTGGTGCTGGGGCTTACCGTCAACAAAGTACTGTCCGGCAAGGGTCAGGGCGACCCCACTGCACTGATCGATGCGGGCATCATCCTGCTGCCGCAAAGCCGTACCCTGCCTGCGGTGAAGATGGTCGACCAGGACGGCCAGCCAGTGGTGATCGACGAGCTGAAGGGCAAATGGTCGCTGCTGTTCTTCGGCTACACCTTCTGCCCGGACATCTGCCCCACCACCCTGGCGCAGTTGCGGCAGATCAAGAGCGAGCTGCCCAAGGAAGCGGTGGACAAGCTGCAGGTGGTCCTGGTCAGCGTCGACCCCAACCGTGATACCCCGCAGCAGCTCAAGCAGTACCTGGGCTACTTCGACAAGGACTTCAAGGGCCTGACCGCCTCCTCGGTGGAAGACCTGCAGAAGCTTGCCAACGCCGTGAGCATTCCCTTCATCCCGGCCGATACCAGCAAGCCCAACTACACCGTGGACCACAGCGGCAACCTGGCGGTGATCGGCCCGGACGGTACCCAGCGCGGTTTCATCCGTGCTCCGCTGAACAACCAGAAGCTGGTGGCCCAACTGCCTGTGATGCTGCAGCGCAAATAACGCTACATGCTCGAACCGCCGAACCGCCGAACCGCCGAACCGCCGAACCCTGTAGCCGCTGCCGCAGGCTGCGATCGGCCTCGAAGAGGACGTGCTCCTGATGCCCTTGGAAGACGCTGGGCGCCTTATCCCGGCCTTCGGCAGCGGCTACAACGAAACGGGGCGCCCCAAGGCGCCCCGTTTGTGTTTCTGCAACCGATCAGAACGCCGGCACGATGGCGCCTTTGTACTTCTCGAGAATGAACTGCTTCACTTCAGGGCTGTGCAGGGCCGCGACCAGCTTCTTCATGGCGTCCGAATCCTTGTCGTCAGGACGGGCCACCAGGATGTTCACGTAAGGCGAATCCTTGCCTTCGATCACCAGGGCGTCCTTGGAAGGATCCAGCTTGGCTTCCAGGGCATAGTTGGTGTTGATCAGCGCCAGGTCGACCTGGGTCAGCACGCGCGGGATGGTGGCGGCTTCCAGTTCACGGAACTTCAGGTCCTTGGGGTTCTCGGTGATGTCCTTGATGGTGGCCAGGATGTTGTTGGAATCCTTGAGCTTGATCAGGCCGGCCTTGTCCAGCAGCAACAGCGCGCGGCCGCCGTTGGTGGCGTCGTTGGGGATCACCACGGTGGCGCCGCCCGGCAGTTCGGAGAGCTGCTTGTACTTGCTGGAATAGGCACCCAGGGGCTCGACGTGAACACCGGCAACGTTCACCAGCTTGGTGCCCTTGGCCTTGTTGAACTCATCCAGGTAGGGCTGGTGCTGGAAGAAGTTGGCGTCCAGGCGCTTTTCGGCGACTTGCACGTTGGGCTGCACGTAGTCGGTGAAGACCTTGACCTTCAGTTCCACGCCTTCCTTGGCCAGGGCCGGTTTGACGAACTCCAGGATCTCGGCGTGGGGCACTGGTGTGGCGGCCACGGTCAGGGTTTCGGCGGCGTGCGCGGAGAACGCGGCAACGGCTGCGAAAGCGACGAGTAGTTTTTTCATCCAACAAGCTCCTTGTAAGTCGCCCGACCCCGGGCGCCTGCCGGCCTGGGCCGGCAATTTTATTTGCGGGAAAAGTGCACCACCAGCTTGTCGCCGACGGTTTGCAGAACCTGGACCAGCACCAGCAGCAACACCACGGTCACCACCATCACATCGGTCTGGAAGCGCTGGTAGCCGAAGCGGATCGCCAGGTCGCCCAGGCCACCGGCCCCCACCACGCCGGCCATGGCGGTGTAGGACACCAGGGTAATGGCAGTCACGGTGATAGCGGCAAAGATGCCCGGGCGGGCTTCCGGGAGCAAGGCATTGGTAATGATCTGCCGGGTGCTGGCACCCATGGACTGGGTGGCCTCGATGATGCCGCGATCCACTTCGCGCAGGGCGGTTTCCACCAGCCGGGCAAAGAACGGCGTGGCGCCGACCACCAGCGGTGGAATGGCCCCGGCAACCCCCAGCGATGTGCCGGTGATCAGTACGGTGAAGGGAATCATCACGATCAGCAGAATGATGAACGGCAGCGAACGCAGGATGTTGACCACCAGCGACAGCAGCGCATACAGCGACTTCTGCTCCAGCAGTTGGCGCGGGCTGCAGAGGAACAGCAGCACGCCCAGTGGCAGGCCCAGCAGTACGGTGAACAGCAGCGAGCCGCCGAGCATCATCAGGGTGTCGCCGGTGGCCAGCCAGATTTCCAGCCAGTCGATGTTGGCGAAGAAGGTATCCATCAGCGCAGCACCTCCATGTGGACATCGGCCGCGGTGAAGCGGGCGAAGGCCGCTTCCATGTCACCGCCGGTGATGGCCAGGGTCAGTTGCCCGTAAGGGGTGTCCTTGATGCGGTCGATGCGTCCGGCGAGGATGCTGTAGTCGACCCCGGTCTCCCGGGCCACGGTGCCCAGCAGCGGCGCGTAGGTGGAATCGCCCTGGAAGGTCAGGCGCACGATGCGCCCCGGTACGTGGGCGAAGTCGTCGCGCTGCTCGTTCTCGTCGATCTGCTCGTCTTCCTGGACGAAGCGCCGGGTGGTCGGGTGCTTGGGGTGCAGGAACACGTCGGCCACCGGGCCCTGTTCGACGATCACGCCGGCGTCCATCACCGCCACCTGGTCACAGACGCGACGGATCACGTCCATCTCGTGGGTGATCAGGACGATGGTCAGGTTCAGCTCGCGGTTGATCTCGGCCAGCAGTTGCAGGACCGAGGCGGTGGTCTGCGGGTCCAGGGCGCTGGTGGCCTCGTCGCACAGCAGGATCTTCGGCTTGGTGGCCAGGGCGCGGGCGATGCCGACGCGCTGCTTCTGGCCGCCGGACAGCTGCGCCGGGTATTTCTTCGCGTGGTCGGCCAGGCCGACCCGGTCCAGCAGCTCGGCCACCCGGCGGTCGATGTCGCTGCGCGACAGCTCGCCGGCCAGGGTCAGGGGCAGGGCGACGTTGTCGGCCACGGTCTTGGACGACAGCAGGTTGAAGTGCTGGAAGATCATGCCGACCTGCTGGCGGAAGCGGCGCAGGCCACTGGCGTCCAGGGCGGTGACGTCTTCGTCGTCGACGACGATGGTGCCGCCACTGGGGTTTTCCAGGCGATTGATCAGGCGCAGCAGAGTACTTTTACCCGCACCGGAGTGGCCGATCAGGCCGAACACCTGGCCATTCTCGACCCGAAGGCTGGTCGGGTGCAGGGCGGGAATATCCTTACCGGCGACCCGGTAGGTTTTATGGACGTTTTGAAACTCGATCACGTAGCGAACCTTGTGGGGCGCGTTAGAAAAGGATCAGCGGTTAGCCGGGCGCGCATTTTAGCCTGTCCGTATAGAGGTTCTTAGCATTTATTTCGCAATCATCCTGCCATTTGGCAATAACGCGATCAAAGGTCATAAAAAAGGAACGCTCGCACCTTCTCGTCAGTCACTAGTTAAGTCACTCGAAAGCCGCCAGGTGCCGTGCCTGGAGGCCTTTGCCCACGAAGCCCCGGCACGCCAGGGATTTCGCCAACGAGGAGTTTTGCCTGATGAGCACGAAGAAGCCCGATACCCCAAAAAGCCAGATGGCCGGGACCGACACCCTGGACCGCGGCAACAGCAACAGCAAGCTCAAGAGCCTGGAGACGTTCCGCTCCGACGCCACCGGGCAGGCCCTGCGGACCAACCAGGGGGTGAAGATCGCCGACAACCAGAACACCCTCAAAGCCGGTGCTCGTGGGCCTTCGCTGCTGGAAGACTTCATCATGCGGGAGAAGATCACCCACTTCGACCATGAGCGGATTCCCGAGCGCATCGTGCATGCCCGAGGGGTGGGAGCCCATGGTTACTTCCAGAGCTATGACAACCATTCGGCATTGACCAAGGCCGGTTTCCTGCGTGATCCGGGGAAGAAAACACCAGTGTTCGTACGCTTTTCCACGGTCCAGGGGCCAAGAGGCTCTGGCGACACCGTGCGTGACGTGCGCGGCTTTGCGGTGAAGTTCTTCACTGACGAAGGCAACTTCGACTTGGTGGGCAACAACATGCCGGTGTTCTTCATTCAGGACGCGATCAAGTTCCCCGATTTCGTACACGCCGTGAAACCCGAACCCCACAACGAAATACCCACCGGCGGCTCGGCCCATGACACCTTCTGGGACTTTGTCTCGCTGCAGCCGGAATCGGCGCACATGGTGATCTGGGCCATGTCCGACCGGGCCATTCCGAAAAGCCTGCGGGCCATGCAGGGCTTTGGCGTGCATACCTTTCGCCTGATCAACGCCCAGGGCCGGTCGAGCTTCGTCAAGTTCCACTGGCGGCCGACGGTGGGTACCTGTTCGCTGGTCTGGGATGAGGCGCAGAAGCTGGCGGGCAAGGACACCGACTTCCATCGCCGCGACCTGTGGGAATCGATCGAAGCCGGGGATTACCCGGAGTGGGAGTTCGGCGTACAGATCATCGCCGAGGAAGACGAGCACAACTTTGATTTCGACATCCTCGACCCGACCAAGCTGATCCCCGAGGAACTGGTGCCGATCACGCCCCTGGGCAAGATGGTGCTGAACCGCAACCCGGACAACTATTTTGCCGAGACCGAGCAGGTCGCCTTCTGCCCGGGGCACATAGTGCCCGGGATCGACTTCTCCAACGACCCGCTGTTGCAAGGACGGCTGTTTTCCTACACCGATACCCAGATCAGCCGCCTGGGTGGGCCGAACTTCCACGAATTGCCGATCAATCGGCCGCTGGCGCCCTTCCACAACAGCCAGCGCGACGCCATGCACCGCATCACCCTGGACAAGGGCCGGGCCTCCTATGAGCCCAATTCCATCGACGGCGGCTGGCCCCGGGAAACCCCACCGGCGGCCGAGGATGGCGGCTTCGAGAGTTACAACGAGCGTATCGATGCGCACAAGATCCGCCAGCGCAGCGAATCGTTCAGCGACCATTTCTCCCAGGCGCGGCTGTTCTACAAGAGCATGAGCAAGCACGAGCAGGAGCACATCATCGCCGCCTACAGCTTTGAGCTGGGCAAGGTGGAACGTGAATGGATCCGCGAACGCCAGGTCAACGAGATTCTGGCCAACATCGACCTGCAACTGGCCGCGCGAGTGGCCGAGAACCTCGGGCTGGCGGCGCCGAAGAAAGCCACGGTGGCGGAGCGCAAGACTTCGCTCTCGCGCTCGCCGGCCCTGAGCCAGGCGAACCTGTTGCCGGGCAATATCAAAACCCGGAAGGTGGCGATTCTGGCGGCCAACGGCGTCGATGGTGCGGCGATCGATGCGCTGAAGAAGGCTCTCAAGGCCGAAGGGGCACACGCCAAGCTACTGGGGCCGACCTCGGCGCCGGTCACCACGGCGGACGGCAAGAGCCTGCCGGTGGATGCGTCCATGGAGGGCTTGCCATCGGTGGCCTTCGATGCGGTGTTCGTGCCCGGAGGTGCGCAGTCGATCAAGGCCTTGAGCGGCAATGGCGTGGCCCTGCATTACTTGCTGGAGGCGTACAAGCACCTCAAGGCGATTGCCCTGCACGGCGATGCCCGGGAGCTGTTGCACAGCCTGCGGCTGGAGGCGGATGAAGGCTTGATCGTGGGGGGCGATGCCAAGGCGCTGAAGGCATTCATTGCCGCCATCGCTCAGCATCGGGTCTGGAGCCGAGAGGAAAAGGCCAAGGCAATCCCGGCCTGAACACACTTTCTCCGACAAGCCTGCTCCGTGTAGGAGCCGGCTTGCCGGCGAAGGCTTTACTGCGCCTTGCGCGGAGTCAGCACCATCTGCGCCGGTACATGGCGCACGATTTGCCGACTGATCTTCTGTTCAAAGTCCGGGTCGAGCTTCTTCACCCGCTTGCCGAGCAGGGTCGACAGCCAGGGGTAATCCTCGGTGCGTGGTACCTGGATGCTCACGTCGCACTGGTAATTCACCACATCGGCGGCCAGGGCATCGAGTTGATGCCGCAGCTTGCGGATATCAGTGACGTTCAAGGCGACGGTGGTGCTCTCGGCGGTCGGATCGATCAGCTTGGCCGCAGGGCGCGCTTCGGCGGCCTTCAGGGCGGCTTCGGCCTTGTCCAGCTCCGCCTTGCGGGCGTGGGCAATGGCATTGTTGACCCCACCGGTCAGCGCCGGAGCCTTGGGCATCAGTGCCCGGGCACGGCTCAGGGCCGTGGCTGCGGCGTTCACATCGCCCTTCTGCAGGACGATCTGGCTGCGCTGCAGATAGGCTTCGGCCAACTGCCGCTGGTACTGCACCAGTTGCGGGTCGTCGGGCGTCTGCGCCTGCAAGGCGCTGAGTTGATCTTCCGCGGTGGCCAGTTCGCTGCTGGCGATGTTTTGTTCCAGCTGCGCGATGGCCGTGGCCCGTGCATCAGGGACCTCGGTGGCCGCTGGTGGCGTGCTTTGGCAGGCTCCCAGTAGCAGGGAAAATGCGACAAGGAGCAGATAACGGGAGGCGAACGGCTTCATTCCTGCGACTCTCTAATTGCGCAAAAAGCGAGCAAGTCTACACCCCTCGACGGGGCAGAACAAAACTCAGCAGAAACAGTGTGGCGGCGGTGACCACGATCGACGGCCCGGCCGGTGTGTCCTTGAACCAGGACAGCGCCAGCCCGCCGCACACCGCGAGCATGCCCAGCAGGCTGGCGCCCAGGGCCATCTGCTCCGGCGAGCGGGCGTGACGCTGTGCCGCAGCGGCCGGGATGATCAGCAGCGAGGTGATCAGCAACACCCCGACAATCTTCATGGCCACGGCAATCACCACGGCGATCAGCAGCATCAGCGCCAGGCGCAGCGAGGCCACAGGCAGGCCTTCGACCCTGGCCAGTTCCTCGTGCACGGTGATCGCCAGCAAGGGGCGCCACAGCGCCACCAGCAGCAACAGCACCGCCGCGCTACCGCCGAGAATCCACGCCAGGTCGCCCGGGCTGATCGCCAGCAGGTCACCGAACAGGTAGGCCATCAGGTCGATTCGCACTTCATGCATGAAGCTTAGTACCACCAGGCCCAGAGACAGGGTGCTGGGTGCAAGAATCCCCAGCAGCGTGTCGGAAGCCAGGGGTTGGCGCTGTTGCAGGGTCACCAGCAGCACCGCCAGCAGCAGGCAGCCGACCGTGACCGCTACCGCCGGGCTGACATCCAGCAGAAAGCCCAGGGCCACGCCGAGCAGCGCGGCGTGGGACAGGGTGTCGCCGAAATAGGCCATGCGCCGCCAGACCACAAAGGACCCCAAGGGGCCGGCAACCACCGCCAGGGCCAGGCCTGCGAGCAGGGCGTAGAGCAGAAAATCAGCCATGCTTGCAGTTTTCTCCATGGACATGGGCGTGGCCCGAAGCGGGCTGGGTGACGACCGAACCATGCAGGTCGTGGGCATGGTCGTGATGGTGGTGGTAGATCGCCAGGCTCGGTGCGTTCTTGCCGAACAGCTCGACGAAGGCCGGGTCGCCGCTGACCTGCTCGGGGTGGCCAGAGCAGCAGACGTGGCGATTGAGGCAGACCACCTGATCGGTGGTGCTCATCACCAGGTGCAGGTCGTGGGAGACCATCAGCACGCCGCAGCCGTGACGGTCGCGCAGGCGGGTAATCAGGCTGTAGAGCTCGGCCTGGCCGGCCACATCGACGCCTTGCACCGGTTCATCGAGCACCAGCAGCTCCGGCTCGCGCAGCAGCGCCCGGGCCAGCAGCACGCGCTGCATCTCGCCACCGGAGATGCTCTGCACCGGGCTGTCGATCACCTGCTCGGCACCTACTTCCTTGAGCGCTGCCAGCGCCCGGGTACGGTCCACTCCCGGCACCAGGCGCAAAAAGCGCAGCACCGACAGCGGCAAGGTCGGGTCCACATGAAGCTTCTGCGGCATGTAGCCCACCCGCAGTTTGGGCTTGCGCCAGACACTGCCGGTGTCGGGCTTGAGCAGGCCGAGCACGGCGCGCACCAGCGTGGTCTTGCCGGCGCCATTGGGGCCGATCAGGGTGACGATCTGGCCGGGTTCGACGCTGAGCTGGATGTTCTCCAGCACGTTCTGCCCGGCAAAGGTCACCCCGACCTGCTCGAGGCGGATCAACGCATTGCTCATCAAGCCCCCTGGCAGCCCGAGCAGAGCCCGACCACTTCGACGGTCTGGCCCTCGACCACGAAGCCGACGTCGCGGGCGCTGCTGATGATGGCGTCGCTGATGGATTTCTGTTCCAGCTCGATGGCGGCGTGGCATTCGCGGCAGATCAGGAACTGGCCCTGGTGCGCGTGCTCGGGGTGGTTGCAGCCGACAAAGGCATTGAGCGAGGCGATGCGGTGCACCAGGCCGTTTTCCAGGAGGAAATCCAGCGCCCGGTAAACCGTTGGCGGGGCGGCGCGACGGCCGTCCTGCTCGCTGAGCACGGCCAGGATGTCGTAGGCCCCCAGGGGCTTGTGGCTTTGCCACACCAGCTCCAGCACCCGCCGGCGCAGGGCGGTCAGGCGCAGGCCTTGCCGTGCGCACAGGGCGTCGGCCTCAGACAGTGCGCTGTGCACGCAGTGAGAGTGGTCGTGTGGACGGCTGGCAAGGGGTGTTTTAGGCATGAGCGGCGACGAGGTTTGTGAGAGACGTTATTATGTTACCCGTTCTCGCCTCCTCGAGTGTCCATCGTGCCCAGACTTTTTCGCCTTTTTGTCGCTTTTACCTTCAGCCTGTTCGCGATCGGCTCGGCCCAGGCCGAAGTGCGGGTGCTGGCCAGCATCAAGCCGCTGCAACTGATTGCCGCCGCCGTGCAGGATGGCGTGGCGGTTCCCGAGGTGCTGCTGCCGCCCGGAGCTTCCCCGCACAACTACGCGCTGCGCCCTTCGGACGTGCGCAAGGTGCAGAGCGTAGACCTGCTGTACTGGATCGGCCCGGACATGGAAGGCTTCCTGCCGCGGGTGCTGAAGGGCCGTAGCCTGCCCTCGGTGGCGGTACAGGACCTGCCGGGCATGAAACTCCGGCACTTTGCCGAAGATAGTCACTCCCACGCTGAAGATGCCGACGAACATGACCATGATCATCGTCCTGGCACCCTGGACGCGCACCTCTGGCTGTCGCCGGTCAATGCCCGGGTGATCGCCACCCGCATGGCCGCTGACCTGAGTGCCGCCGACCCGGCCAATGCCGCCCGCTACCAGAACAACCTGAAGGCGTTCAGCGAGCGTCTGGATGCTATGGATGCCCGCTTGAAAACCCGCCTGGCGGGGATCGCCGGCAAGCCTTACTTCGTGTTCCACGAAGCTTTCGACTACTTCGAGGACGCCTACGGCCTCAAGCACGCCGGGGTGTTCAGCGTGGCAGCGGAAGTCCAGCCGGGGGCCCAGCACGTCGCCGCCATGCGCGCGCGCTTGCAGCAGGTGGGCAAGACCTGTGTGTTCAGCGAGCCGCCCCTGCGCCCGCGCCTGGCGGAAACCCTGGTGGCCGGCCTGCCGGTGAAACTGGCGGAGCTGGATGCGTTGGGCGGTTACACGCCGGCGACCGCTCAAGGCTATGAGCAGGTGCTGGAGAAGTTGGGGAATGATCTGGCGGGCTGCCTGGAGCAGCTTTAAGCGGGGATTGTTGCGCGATGGCTTTCGCGGGCAAGCCCGCTCCTACAGGTTGAGCGCATCTCTGTAGGAGCGGGCTTGCCCGCGAAGCGTTTTACAGGGCGAACGGCAGCGCGATGCTGACCTGTTGCCGCTGCGCCAGGCGCTGCTGGAACTCCATCGGATCGTGAATCAGCACGTCCTGCCCGGCGAAGCTCTCGGCGGCGATCAGCCGCGATAGCCAGAAGCGCACGCAGGCTACCCGCAGCAGGGTCGGCCAGAGTTCGGCCTCTGCCGCAGTGAACGGGCGCAGCGCCGCGTAGGCGCCCAGCAGGGCTCGGGCCCGTTGGCCGTCGAGTACGCCTTCATCGTCGGAGCACCAGTCATTCAGGGCGATCGCCACGTCGTAGAGCATCGGTCCCGAACAGGCGTTGTAGAAGTCGATCAGGCCGGTCAGGTGGGTGCCTTCGAACATGGCGTTGTCGCGAAACAGATCGGCGTGGATGTTGGCCCGGGGCAGGGCGAGGATCTTCACCTTCTGAGCGGCGATTTCATCCAGGGCCCGTTGCAGCAAGTCCTGGGCCGTGGGGGCCAGGTGCGACAGCAGTTGCCTGCCCTCTTCCTGCATCCAGTCCAGGCCGCGATCGGTCTTGCGCTTGATCATGTGGTCCTTGGTGGCCACGTGCAGGTGGCCGAGCAGCTCACCGACCTGGGCGCAGTGCTGGGCGTTGGCCTGCTTGATGTGCTTGCCCGCCAGCCGCGGTTGCAGCAGCGCCGGCTTGCCCGCCAGTTCGCGCAGGGCGACGCCGTCGGTGGTGCGCAGGGCATAGGGCACTGGCAGGTTGGCCTGGTGCAGCACGTCCAGCAGTTCAATGAAGAACGGCATTTCCTGGACCGGGCCACGTTCCACCAGGGTCAGGACGAACTCGCCCTGTTCCAGGCTGATGAAGAAGTTGGTGTTTTCGCTACCAGCGGCGATCCCCTGGAAATCAAGCAGGCGGCCGAGCCCATACGGGGCGAGAAAGGTTTCCAGCTCGGGCCGAGCCAGGGGGGTGAACACAGACATGGTTAAAAACTGCCAGTACGGGCGCTGCTATCCAGCCAGCGCCATTGAGTTGAAGTCAGAGTGGTTTACCACTCAAAGATTTTCCACGAAGGGATCAGCATATCCGGCTGATCCGAACGGATGAAGTTGCCGTCCGAGCCATCGGCACGCACCAGGAAGTAGGGTTTGCCGCCCTTTGGCGTGATCTTGATGGCATACAGGAAGCCATTTTGCCGGTATTCCTGGATGGTCTTGTCGCCTTCCGTGCGAATGGTTACTTCCGGGTCCGCTGATGGCGCATCTTCTGCGGCGATCGCGGCCAATGGAGCGATTGCAATCAAGCCGGTCAGCAGCAAGCGATTTAGTGTGCGCATGATAACCTTGTCCCTTTGTCGTCAACGGTCCCGCTATTCTAGCGCCGGACCCGCCGAAAAGGTTGATCCCGCTCATGAGCCAAGCCCCCCTCGTCCTGGTGGACGGTTCTTCATATCTGTACCGCGCGTTCCACGCGCTGCCACCGCTGACCACCTCCAAAGGCCTGCCTACCGGCGCGGTCAAGGGCGTGTTGAACATGCTCAAGAGCCTGCGCAAGCAGTACCCGGACAGCCCGTTCGCCGTGGTCTTCGATGCCAAGGGCGGGACCTTCCGCGATGACATGTATGCCGAATACAAGGCCAACCGTCCGAGCATGCCCGACGACATGCGGGTGCAGATCGAGCCGTTGCACGCCAGCGTGATCGCCCTGGGTTTCCCCCTGTTGTGCGTGGAAGGGGTCGAGGCCGATGACGTGATCGGCACCCTGGCCCGCAGCAGCGCGGCAGCGGACCGCCCGGTGGTGATTTCCACTGGCGACAAGGACATGGCACAGCTGGTGGACGGGCACATTACCCTGGTCAACACCATGTCCGGTAGCAGCATGGACGTGGAAGGCGTGAAGGAGAAATTCGGCGTCGCTCCCGAGCAGATCATCGATTACCTGGCGCTGATGGGCGACTCTTCCGACAATATTCCCGGGGTGCCGGGCATTGGTCCGAAGACCGCTTCCGGCCTGCTGGTCGGGGTCAATGGCGGGTTGAAGGAGCTGTACGAACAGCTCGATATCGTACCGACCCTGCCGATCCGCGGGGCCAAGACCTTGCCGGCCAAGCTCGAAGAACACAAGGAAATGGCCTTCCTCTCCTATCAGTTGGCGACCATCAAGGTCGACGTGCCGCTGGATGTCGGGCTCGACGACCTGCACCTGGGCGAGCCGGACCGCGAGAAGCTGGTGGAGCTCTACAGCCTGCTGGAGTTCAAGAGCTGGCTCGACGAGTTGCAGCGCGATGCCAAGCGTGTCGAGCTCAGCGGCGCTGAGGCGACACCCGCCGCCGTGCCGCCGCCGCAGGCTGTGGAGCAAGCTCCGCTGGAGCTGCAGTACGAAACCATCCTCGACCAGGAGCGTTTCGATGCCTGGCTGGAGAAGCTCAAGGGCGCCAAGCTGATTGCCTTCGATACCGAAACCACCGGGATCGATGCGCAGCAGGCGCAACTGGTGGGCCTTTCCTTCTCGGTCAAGGCCGGCGAAGCGGCCTATGTTCCCCTGACCCACTCCTACATGGGCGCGCCGGCACAGCTGGATCGCGACAGCGTACTGCTGGCCCTCAAGCCCTTGTTGGAAGATCCCAAGCTGCTCAAGGTCGGCCAGCACGCCAAGTTCGACATGAACATCCTGGCTAACTGCGCCATCGGCGGCGACCAGGCCAATGGCATCACTGTGCGCGGCGTGGCCTTCGATACCATGCTCGAATCCTACGTGCTCAACTCCACCGCCACCCGCCATGACATGGACAGCCTGGCGCAGAAGTACCTGGACCACAGCACTGTGAGTTTCCAGGACATCGCTGGCAAGGGTGCCAAGCAGTTGACCTTCGACCAGATTCCCCTTGAGCAGGCCGGCCCCTACGCCGCGGAAGATGCCGACGTGACCCTGCGCCTGCACCAGGTCCTGTTCGACAAGCTGTCCGCGATACCGAGCCTGGCCAGCGTGCTCACCGATATCGAAATGCCTTTGGTGCCGGTCCTGGCGCGCATCGAGCGCCAGGGAGCACTGGTGGACGACAAGCTCCTGGGAGTGCAGAGCATCGAACTGGGGGACAAGATGGTCGCCCTGGAGCGCGAAGCCTTCGAGATCGCCGGCGAGGAGTTCAACCTGGGCTCGCCCAAGCAGCTGGGCAGCATCCTCTACGACAAGCTCGGCCTGCCGGTGCTGAAAAAGACTGCCAAGGGCCAGCCATCCACGGCTGAAGAGGTGCTGGCCAAGCTGGCGGAAGACGACTATCCGCTGCCTCGGGTGCTGATGCAGTACCGCTCCATGAGCAAGTTGAAAAGCACCTATACCGACCGCCTGCCGGAGCAGATCAACCCGCGTACCGGGCGCATCCATACCTCCTATCATCAGGCGGTAGCGTCCACCGGCCGGCTGTCCTCCAGCGATCCGAACCTGCAGAACATTCCGGTACGTACCGCTGAAGGCCGGCGCATTCGCCAGGCCTTCATCGCGCCGCCAGGCTACAAGCTGCTGGCAGCGGACTATTCGCAGATCGAGTTGCGGATCATGGCGCACCTGTCCCGCGACGAAGGTTTGCTCAACGCCTTCCGCAACAACCTGGACGTGCACACCGCCACGGCGGCCGAGGTGTTCAAGGTCGAGCTCAAGGACGTCACTTCCGATCAGCGCCGCAGCGCCAAGGCCATCAACTTCGGCCTGATCTACGGTATGGGCGCGCAGAAGCTGGGCAAGGACATCGGTGTCGATACCAAGCAGGCCAAGGCCTATATCGACACCTACTTCGCGCGTTACCCGGGGGTTCGCGAGTACATGGACCGCACCCGCGCCCAGGCCGCGGACCAGGGTTATGTCGAGACCATCTTCGGTCGCCGCCTGTACCTGCCGGAGATCAACTCCAACAAGCCACAGGAGCGCGCCGGCGCCGAACGCACCGCGATCAATGCGCCGATGCAGGGCACCGCGGCAGACATCATCAAGAAAGCCATGGTGGCCGTGGACAACTGGCTGGCGTCCTCGGGGCTGGATGCCCGAGTGATTCTCCAGGTGCACGACGAACTGGTGCTGGAAGTGCGCGAGGACCTGGTGGACCAGGTTCGTGAGGAAATTCGCGGGCACATGAGCGGTGCCGCGACCCTGGATGTGCCGCTATTGGTGGAAGTGGGGGTGGGAAATAACTGGGATGAGGCCCATTAAGGGCATTTTTCAGGTGTTTTTGCCGCGGCATAGTGTCGCGGCAAAAACTAGCGAAGAGCTATTAGCACCGAAAATTTCATCGATTATTGCCAATAGTTTTTGCAACCGGCCGGAACTAAATAGGTGAACGCCCACTCAGAGTTACTGAATGGCTGGTGAAGCCCTTCTATGCTCCTATGTTGTGTTAAGTGTTGGCAGATATCTGGACCCCGCCCTAGCGGTCTAGAACTTGAACCCCGAACTTCCCCCTCCCCATACGAAGTCCGGGGTTTTTTTTGCCTGAAAACCGCCTGGGAAATGATCATGCTGCGTTAAAAACGCGGCGCGAAATGCTCATTTACAGCCAGTAAACTCCGCTTTCGTACCGCGCTTTTGCCTTGCCTGATCATCCCCCAGGCAATTTTCCCTACGTCTCTCAGGCCTCGGCTTCGGCGCCTTTGTCGGCCAGTTCCATCCAGCCCGCCAGCACGGTGTAGGCCTCTTCCAGGCCCATGCGCTTGGGGGCCGAGAACAGTTGGATGGTGATGGCTTCGCCCCAGCCCTTGCGGATCTGCGACTGCACCTTGAGCAGGGTGTTCTTGGCCGCGCCGTAGGTCAGTTTGTCGGCCTTGGTCAGCAGGATGTGCATCGGCATGCCGCTGGCGACCGCCCAGTCCAGCATCAGCAGGTCGAAGTCGGTCATGGGATGACGGATATCCATCATCAGGATCAGGCCCTTAAGGCTCTCGCGGCTGCCCAGGTAGGCTTCCAGGTGACGCTGCCAGTGTTGCTTGAGCGGGATTGGCACTTTGGCGTAACCGTAGCCCGGCAGGTCGACCAGACGGCGATCGTCGTCTAGCTTGAAGAAGTTCAACAACTGCGTGCGACCCGGAGTTTTCGAGGTGCGTGCCAGGCTGGCGTGGGTCAGGGTGTTCAGGGCGCTGGATTTGCCGGCGTTGGAACGCCCGGCAAAGGCCACTTCGAAGCCTTCATCGTCAGGGCATTGATCGACTTTGGCGGCGCTGAGCATGAACGTAGCCTGTTGGCACAGACCGAGGATGGGGTTCTTGAGTTGCATGGGATTTCCGATTGGGGCGATGCCGAGAGTGGACGCGGCGAGCGGTGTCGTTTCCGTTTCAGTAACGCCAGTATATAATGCCGCAGATTTTGTGTGCGCTTTGTCCCAGCGTAGGATGAAGTTCACGAGAGCGATAAACCTTGAATGCGCATTAGAACGCAGCACGCTCTCAACCCTGAAAAGGTCGTTTTATGACGAAATGGCTGCTAGCTGCCGGTGTCTTGATGCCGTTTTACGGCGCTCAGGCTACACAGGATCCGGAAGCTGTGTACAACCGTGTTTGTGGGGCTTGTCATTCCGGCCAACTACCCACGGCGCCCCGCAAGGGCGACCAGGAAGCTTGGGCGCCGAGGTTGGCGCAAGGTATGGAGACGCTGGTGCAACACGTGACCCAGGGTTTCAAGGCGATGCCGCCGCGTGGTTTGTGCATGGACTGCAGTGCCGAGGATTACCGAGTCATCATCCATTGGATGAGCGAGTGATCCCGGTCCATAACTCTTAACCCTTAGCCGTAGTTGGATTAGCTGATGAACAAATTACTCGTGAGTCTGCTGTTGACCTTGGGCATCACAGGTGTCGCCCATGCCGCAGGCGACGCTGCTGCCGGTCAGGCGAAAGCCGCAGTCTGTGGTGCTTGCCACGGCCCTGATGGGAACAGCATGGCGCCAAACTTTCCCAAGCTGGCGGGTCAGGGGGAAAAGTACCTGAACAAGCAGTTGCACGATATCAAGTCCGGCAAGCGCCAGGTGCTGGAGATGACAGGCCTGTTGACCAACCTGAGCGATCAGGACCTGGCTGACATCGCCGCTTACTTCGCCAGCCAGAAAGGCAGCGTCGGCGCAGCAGATCCTAAAGTCGTGGCCCGTGGTGAAGAACTGTTCCGTGGCGGCAAGCTGGACCAGGGCATGCCTGCCTGCACCGGTTGCCACTCGCCAAACGGTGCGGGTAACGCAGCAGCCGGCTTCCCCCATCTGGGCGGCCAGCACGCACAGTACGTGGCCAAGCAGCTGACCGACTTCCGCGAAGGCAACCGTACCAACGACGGCGATACCCTGGTGATGCGCAGCATCGCTGGCAAGCTGAGCAACAAAGACATCGAAGCGGTGTCCAGCTATATTCAGGGCCTGCACTGAGGCCGGCTCGATCAGCGTTGCCCAAGGTGCTAAGCCACGGCAACGTTAATGATCGATTAATCTGACGGTGCAAGCATAAAGGGTGGCTCAGGCCGCCCTTTTTTATGGCGTCTGCCGCTACACTAGCGAACTCAAGCCCGCCAAGACCTGGCCGAATTCAGGTCGAGCGAGGCGCCAAAATTGTCCAGGAGTAAAGCATGCGTAATCTGATTCTCAGCGCCGCACTCGTCACCGCCAGCCTGTTTGGCGTGACCGCTCAAGCGGCCGAACCGCTTGAAGCCGGTAAACAATATGTCGAGTTGAGCAGCGCCGTTCCGGTTGCCGTGCCAGGCAAGATCGAAGTGGTTGAGCTGTTCTGGTATGGCTGCCCGCACTGCTACGCTTTCGAACCGACCATCAATCCCTGGGCTGAAAAACTCCCGGCCGACGTCAACTTCGTCCGTATCCCGGCCATGTTCGGCGGTATCTGGAACATCCATGGCCAACTGTTCATCACCCTTGAAGCCATGGGTGTCGAGCACAAGGTGCACAAGGCCGTATTCGAAGCCATCCATGGCGGCAAGAAACTCGCTACTCCTGAAGAGATGGCCGAGTTCCTGGCGGGCGAAGGCGTCGACAAGGACAAGTTCCTGAGCACCTACAATTCCTTCGCCGTCAAAGGCAAGGTCGAAGACGCCAAGAAAAAGGCCCAGGCCTACCAGATCACCGGCGTACCGACCATGGTGGTCAACGGCAAGTATCGTTTCGACCTGGGCACCGCTGGTGGTCCTGAAGGCGCGCTGAGCGTGGCTGACCAGTTGATCGCCAAAGAGCGCGCAGCCAAGTAAGCGCCCGCCGCCATGCCGCGCTGGAGCTCGGAACGCATCGTTGGCCTGCATGATCCGCAGGTCAACGAGCACCATTTGGCGTCGTCCGGCCTGCCGGCAGACAGTCGTCTGCGCTTGCTCAGTTTCAATATCCAGGTCGGTATCAGCACCGAACGTTATCGCCATTACCTGACTCGTGGTTGGCAGCACCTGCTGCCCCATCATGGACGTGCCGACAATCTGCAGAAAATCGGCAACCTGCTTGGCGATTTCGACCTGGTGGCCCTGCAGGAGGCCGATGGCGGCAGCCTGCGCTCCGGCTACGTCAATCAGGTGGAACACCTGGCCCAACTGGGCGCCTTCCCCTACTGGTACCAACAGCTCAATCGCAACCTGGGACGCCTGGCTCAGCACAGCAATGGCGTGCTCAGCCGCCTGCGCCCCTGGGCCATCGAAGACCACCCGCTGCCTGGCCCCAAGGGGCGCGGCGCGATCCTCGTGCGTTTTGGCGAGGGTCCCGAGGCACTGGTGGTGGTGATGATGCATCTGGCGCTCGGTGCCCGCACCCGAACCCGGCAACTGGCGTACATCCGCGAGTTGATCGGCGGCTACAAGCATCAGGTGCTGATGGGGGACATGAACACCCACGCCAGCGACCTGCTGGAGCATTCCCCTCTAAGGGACCTCAGCCTCTTGGCGCCGCAACTGCAGGCGACCTTCCCCAGCTGGCGTCCGCAACGTTGCCTGGACCATATTCTGCTCAGCCCCAGCCTGACCCTGGAGCGCGTGGAGGTCCTGGCCCAACCCATATCCGATCACCTGCCGGTCGCGGTAGAGATTCGTCTGCCGGGTTCGCTCACGGCTGATGCATTGCCCGCGTTGAGTCCTGCCCCTCGCGGAACCGATGAATGAGCGACGACGCCAATCGCTGGAAAGAGAAATACCTCAAAAGTATCGAACAGCAGGAAAAGCTCGAACGCCGATGGGCGGCCCGTCTCGACTTGCTGCGTCGTGGCCTGGTACGCAGCACCCTGGCGGCGGAGGGCACCGATCGCGCGGTCGACCAGTGCATGAAGGAAATGCGCGAGGTGGTACGCACCGACGACATGGACGCCGGGCTTGCTGCCCTGCTGCCGCGCCTGGAAAAAGCCGTGCTGGACTCCGAGCAGCGGCGGGAAACCCGGGTCGAGCAGATGAGCAGCGCGCTGACGGCGCTGGTCAGCCAGTTGCAGTCCCTGCCCCTGCCCCGGGAGGTCAGCCGTCCGCTGAAAGCCTTTGCCAAGCAACTGGATGGCCGGGTTGGCCAGGCGCGGGAAATTCCCTTGCTGCTCGGCGAACTGAGCAGCCTGCAGGGCAAGGCCCTGAGCCGGCTGGAAACCCCGGCCGAACCCGACCGCCCAAGCCTGTTGCAGCGCCTGTTCGGCAGCCGCGAGGCGAGCGAGACGCCGGCCCCGGGGGAGGAAGCCGTTGCGACGAATCCGCCGCTCCCGGCAGCCGCGGCGGAGGCTCATCCGCAAGCCGAGGAAGCCCCGGCCCCGGAGGATGGCGCGCGCGAGCACTATCAGACGCCGACCCAGGCCTTGCCTGAGGCGGTTTCGGCGCCTGCCGCGCCCGCCCCGGCACAGCCCGAAGTGCAGCTCGAACCTGAGCCGGTTGCCCAGCCGGTTGCCAGCGACGAGCCGGAGGTTGCTGCAGTGCCCGCTCCGGCCCCGGTGGTGGCGTTCGTGCCTCCGGTACTGGTGCAGGAGAAGCCCGTCGAGCCTGTACCCGCTATCGAGGTCGAACCTCAAGCAACCATTTCGCCTGTCGCGGAGCCACAAGCGCCCGTCGATCCCGGGGTGGTCGCCGCTTCCGATTCGCCGCCAGCGCCTGTCGCCGAAGCCGCGCTCAATCCCGACGAGTTGTTGCCCCTGCCGACGGTTTCCCCGGCAGTGCTGCTGGACAGCCTGCCCTTGCCGGCAGTCATGGCCGAGGCCCTGGCCGCCATCGATCCGGAGCAGTCGGAGCACGATGTGCTCTACGCTCTGCCGGATTCGCCCGAGCCCTCCTACAGTTCGGTGGCCAAGCACATCGAGCACACCTTGCTGGGGTTGCTCGACGACCTGAGCCTGCCGGAGCGCCACCGGCCACAGGCCGAGGCCATGCGCGATCGTCTGCAGCATGGGTTGAACTGGTACGAATTGCTGCCGATCCTCGACGATCTGGCGGTGTTGATGCTGGCCATCACCGACTCCGGCCAGCATGAGTTCGAGACCTATCTCAAGCAGCTCAACGAGCGCCTGGAGGCCTTCCAGAGCAACCTGCAGGCGGCCAGCGACGGCCATGCCGACAGCAGTTCGGCGGCACGGGCCATGGACAGCCAGATCCGTGAACAGGTCGACGGCCTGCAAAGCAGCGTGCAGGAGGCCGCCGACCTGGATGACCTCAAGCAAGTGCTGGAAAGCCACCTGGAAGGCCTGCTGGGCACCATGGACCACCACCAGAAGCAGCGCGACGAGCGTGAACGGGAAGTGGCCGCCCGCCTGCAAAGCCTGGCGGAGCGGGTTTCGAGCATGGAGCAGGAAGCCCAGGGCTACCGTGAGCACCTGGAAGAGCAGCGGCAGAAGGCGCTGATCGATCCGCTCACCGGTCTGCCCAACCGGGCTGCCTGGAGCGAACGCCTGGAACATGAAGTCGGCCAATGGCAACAACATGGCAACAGCCTGCTGCTGGCCATGCTCGATCTCGATCATTTCAAGCGGATCAACGACAACTACGGTCACCTGGCCGGTGACAAGGTGTTGAAGATCATCGCCAACGTACTGCGCAAACGCCTGCGAGGCAGCGATTTCATCGCACGTTTCGGTGGCGAGGAGTTTGTTCTGTTGCTGCCCAACACCCCCTGGCCGGTGGGCGTGCGCATTGTGGAAGCCTTGCGCGCGGCAATCGAGGCGTGCCCGTTCCATTTCAAGGGCGAGCCGGTGACCATCACCGTGTCCGTCGGGCTGAGTGCGTTCAAGGCCGGTGATCGCAGCGATCTGGTGATCAAAAGAGCCGATCAGGCGCTGTACCGGGCCAAGGATGCCGGCCGTAACCGGGTGGAAGCTGGTTGAGGAGCCAGCACTTTGCTGAATGAAAGCGCTGTTTTGCCCATGAACGCCAGGGCAGTACGTTACACTATTGCATTATCGTCTTCAGCGTACTGCCTTTTGCCATGAAACTTCTTGCTCTTGCCCTCTCCCTGCTGATCCTCGCCGGCTGCGCCAGCGGCCCGCGCATCGACACCAGCCACCCGTCGGTCAATTACGATCAGCGCGCCCAGTTCATCATCGTCCACTACACCTCGGCATCGCTGGAGCGCTCCCTGGCCCTATTGACCCATGGCCAGGTCAGCAGCCACTACCTGATCGGCGATGACAAGTCCGCCACCATCTACAAGCTGGTGGACGAGCAATACCGTGCCTGGCATGCCGGCGACAGCCAGTGGCAGGGCCGGACCTGGCTCAACTCCAGTTCCATTGGCATCGAGATCGTCAACCCGGGGTTCCGCGATGGCCCCAGCGGGCGGCTCTGGTACCCCTACAGCGAAGCGCAGATCCAGAACCTGATCGTGCTGCTCAAGGACATCAGCAAGCGCAACAACATCTCGCCGCGCCACATCATTGGCCACAGCGATATCGCCCCCATGCGCAAGCTGGATCCGGGCCCGCTGTTTCCCTGGAAACGCCTGGCCGAGGCCGGCCTGGGACTGTGGCCCGATGCCCAGGCAGTGGCACGCCAGCAGGCGTTCTTTACCGTGAGCCCGCCGAGCATCGGTTGGTACCAGCAGCAACTGGCCCAGCTGGGTTACGCCACGCCGCAGACCGGCGAGCTGGACAAGGCGACCCGGAACGTCCTGGCCGCATTCCAGATGCACTACCGGCCGGGGCGTTTCGATGGCACGCCGGACGCAGAAAGCGCGGCCATCCTGATGGTACTCAACCAGACAAAATAATGACGCCGCCGGACGGTTGGGGCCGATTGTCCAATCAGTTGCTATAACTCATTGGTAATCCTTCGGATCTCCCATGATGCCGGCCGCTCGCGAGCCCTTGCGTACCTGGTTCCATCGCCCCTGGACGCTGGCGATGCTGGCGGCTGTGCTGAGTGCGGTGATGTTGCTGCTGGGCAGCGCCGGGCTGGCCATGCACCAGGTCCAGCAACGGGAAAGCGAGCAGATGAACGCCCAGGGGCAGCGTTTCCTGGAGCGGCTGGAGCAGTTGTTCGGGCAACTGCGCGAAGGTCTCGATGTGCTGGAGGCGCAGCCGCTGCGCGAGTGCAACGCCGATCTCATCGCAGCTCTGCAGCAGGTCAGCTACAGCTATCGCTTCATTTATGAAGCGGCCTACAGGGACGCCACCCACACCTGTTCCAACTGGCCACGACAGAACCTCCTGCCGGCGGCCAGGCCGCCGGATATCCGCGGGCCGACCTACAGCTACTGGCTCAACACCTCGACCCAGCCCAACGAGAACCTTGCTGCCCTGATGCTGGGTCGCGGCAACTTTCGCGTGGCCACTTCCCGCGGGCACCTGACCGATGTGGTCGATCTGCCTGCCGGTGGCAGCCTGATGGTGGTGGTGGATCATGGTGCCCGGGCGATACCGGTGCTCGGCCCGGCCCGTGCCTGGCCCCCCGCACAGCCTTGGCAGGCGGGCCGCGACGGGCCCTTGCAGGTCACCCCGGACCTGCTGATCTATCGCATGCCCACTCGCAACCCCGAGTACCAACTGGTGCTGATCACCCCCCGCGCCAGCCTGCAGGGCGAAGTGCTCGACGGTTGGTGGTGGTTGCTGCCCTCCAGCCTGGTGCTGGCGCTGTTCATCGGTGGGTTGGTGTATCAGTTGGTCCGCCAGCGCCAGTCCCTGGGGGCGGAGCTGCAAGGGGCCCTGCGCCGCGGCGAACTGCAGGTGCTGTACCAGCCGATCTTCGATCTCAGTAGCCGGCTCTGCGTGGGGGCCGAGGCCCTGCTGCGCTGGCGCCGCCCGGACGGCACCCTGACCAGCCCCGACCTGTTCATCCCACTGGCGGAGAACACCGGGCAGATCCGCCAGATCACCGACTTCGTTCTGCAGCGCCTGCTGGAGCAACTGGGGCATGTGCTACGGGCCAATCCCCAGCTGTACATCTCAGTCAACCTGGCGGCCTGCGACGTGATGGTCCCGCGGATCGGCATGGTCATGGCGCGGCTGCTGGCGACGCATCGGGTAGCGGCCCGGCAGATCGCCTTCGAGGTCACCGAGCGTGGGCTGATCGATGTGGTGGTGGCGCGCAACAACCTGCAGGCCCTGCGCGATGTCGGGCATCAGGTGCTGATCGACGATTTCGGCACCGGCTATTGCAGCCTGGCCTACCTGCAGGGCCTGCCGGTGGATTGCCTGAAGATCGACAAGGCGTTCATCGATGCCCTGGGGCACGATGCCGCCAGCAGCGGCGTGGCGCCGCACATCATTCGCATGGCCCACGCATTGAAACTCAAGGTGATTGCCGAGGGCATCGAGTTCGAGGACCAGGCGCTGCTGCTCAGCAGCGAGGGCGTGAGCTTCGGCCAGGGCTGGCTGTTCGCCCATGCCCTGAGTGCCTTGCAGTTCACTGAGCTGATTACCCGTGGCCGACGGCTGGTGGCCAGGCGTCTGGATGATGAAGCATGAGGCCCTAGAGCGGCAGGGCCAGATAGAACTGGGTGCCCTGCCCGGGCCTTGAGTAGACGCCCATGCGCCCGCCATGCAGCTGGACGATCTCCTTGCATAGCGCCAGCCCGAGGCCGGCACCGCCCTTCTTGCGGCCCACCTGGACGAAAGGTTCGAAGATCCGCCCTTGCTGGCCATAGGCGATACCCTCGCCATTGTCTTCGACGCTGACGATCACCCGCTCGCCATGGCGCCGCGCCTGCAGGCGGATCTGGCCCTCTCTGGCGGTGTGGCGCAAGGCGTTGTCGATCAGGTTGTCCAGCACCCGCTCCAGTTGTGCGCGGTCGGCATGCAGCCGTGGCAACGGCGCCTGGATCTCCAGCAGCAGGTCGATGCCTTGCTGTTGGGCCTGCTCGCTGAAGCGGCCCTGGGCCTGCACCAGCAGCTCTTCCAGGGGGCAGGGAGCGAGGGTGAGTTTCTGCAGGCCGTTCTGATAGCGGGAAAAATTCAGCAGGTCGTTGATCAACTGCATCAGGCGCTGCATTTCCTCGTTGACCGTATTGAGCAGGTCGGTTTCCCGGGACTCCTCGGGAAAGTGCAGGCGTTCCTGAAGCAGCCCGAAGGCCATGTGCATGCCGGTGACCGGGGTACGCAGTTCGTGGGAGGCGCGCAGCACGAACTCACTGCGCACTCGTTCGAACGCCCGTTGCTCGGTGACATCGTGCAGCACCATCACGGCGCCGAGAATATGGCCCTGGGTATGGCTGACGGGGGTCAGGCTGTAGGTCAGCAGGCGCGACTCGCCGTCGACCTCGATATCCAGGTCGTCCGGCGCCCGTTCCAGATTGCCGCCGCGCAATACCAGCTGTAGCTGCTCATCCAGCTCCGGGCGTTGCAGGGCGCTGCCCAGGCCCTGGCCGAGGCGCTCCTGGTCCCAGCCCAGCTGGCGCTGGGCCACGGGGTTGAGGTGTTCCAGACGTCCTTGGCGGTCGATCATCAGCAAGCCGTCGTCAATACTGTCGAGCACGGCCTGCAGGCGCTGCTGGCCGGCCAGCAGCTCATCGACATTGGTTGCCTGATGCTGGCGCAGGGCCTCGGCCATGATGCCGAAGCGCCGGGTCAGCAGGTTCATTTCCGCCGCCGCCGAAATGGGCAGGGTGACGTCGAAATTGCCTTCGCCAATCTTGTCCGCAGCCTTGGCCAGGGCTTCGATCGGCCCGCCAAAGCGCCGGGCGATGGCATGGGCCGTGACGAAGCCGATGATCAGCACCGCCAGGGCCACCAGGCCCAGCAGGCCGGCCACCAGCCATGCGCGGTTGCGGGCCTGCTGCTCCACCTGGCTGATGTTGTCCAGGGCGCGCTTGTGTTCGTTGATCAGCCCGCCGCGCAAGGCGTTGAAGCGCTCGGTCAGCTCGTTGTTGTCATGCAGCCCGCTTGCGGTGCTGTTGCGCTCGAAGGCCTGGTAGAAGCTCAGGTAGTCGCTACGGGCCTGCTGGAAGCCACTTTGTACCTGGGTCTGCCGATCATGGGCGATGCCTTCGTCGAGCAGTTCCAGATAGTGCTGTCGGGAGGTTTCCAGGGCGGCGCGGTCCGGCTGCTTGCCGAGCATGATGATGAGCTGGTCGCCCAGGGTCTGGCGCAGCTTGAGGCCCAGGTCCAGGGTGATGAAGTTGTTGCGGATCAGCGATTCCTGGGTGCTGGCCATCTGCATCACGCTGACCAGCCCGAGCACCAGGCCCAAGAGGGCCACGGTGATCAGGGCCGAGATGCTCAGAAACAGCCGGGTGCGCAGTTTCATCGCTAACTTCATAGGGTGTTGCTCACAGGTTGTACTGTTTGCGTTTGCGGTACAGCGTCGACGCGTCGATACCCAGGGTCTTGGCGGCTTGATCCAGGGTGTCGCTGGTGGCCAGGACCGCACCGATGTGGGCCTTTTCCAGCTCGTCCAGGCTCAGGGCGGCGCCGATCCGCGGGGCGTTGTTGGTGGGTTGCTCGGCCATGCCCAAGTGGCTGATTTCCACCCGTTCCTGCGGGCAGATGATGCTCGCCCGTTCCACCACGTTGCGCAGTTCGCGGATGTTGCCCGGCCAGCGGTAGTTGAGCAGCGCTTCCCGGGCTTCATCACTGAAGACCCGGGCCGGGCGCGAATACTCTTTGACGAAGCGGGCGAGGAAGCGGTCGGCCAGGGTCAGGATATCTTCGCTGCGCTCGCGCAGGGGCGGCAGGTGCAGGGTGATGACGTTCAGCCGGTACAGCAGGTCTTCGCGGAAACGCCCGTCGCGCACCATGTCTTCAAGGTTGAGGTTGGTGGCGGCGAGGATGCGCACATCGGCGCGGCGGGTTACCGGGTCGCCGACGCGCTCGTATTCCTTGTCCTGGATGAAGCGCAGCAGCTTGGGTTGAAGGGTCAATGGGAAGTCGCCGATCTCGTCGAGGAACAGGGTACCGCCATCGGCCTGGTTGACCCGGCCCAGGGTGCTCTCGCTGGCCCCGGTAAAGGCGCCGCGGCTGTGGCCGAAGAGTTCGCTCTCCATCAGTTCGGCAGTCAACGAGGGGCAGTTGATGGTCACGCAGGATTTCTTGGCACGTTTGCTCCAGCCGTGAATGGCCCGCGCCAACTCGCCCTTGCCGGTGCCGGACTCGCCGAGGATAAGGATGTTGGCGTCGGTGCTGGCCACCTGACGCGCGGTTTCCAGCACCACTTTCATTGCCGGGCTGTGGGAGTCCAGGCCGTCCTTGGGCTTGCGTACCTCACCTTCGAGGGCTTCCAGGCGCGCCGAGAGCTGGCGCACTTCCAGCTGCTTGGCGGTGGCCAGGCGCAACTGGTCGGGGCTGCAGGGCTTGACCAGGTAGTCTGCGGCGCCGGCCTGGATCGCATCTACTGCGGTGTCCACGGCGGAGTGAGCGGTGACGATCACTACTCGCATCCAGGGTGCCTGGGTACGCATTTGTGCCAGTACGTCAAGGCCGTTGTCTTCGCCCAGGCGCAGGTCGAGGAAGCACAGGTCGAATACTTGGCGTTGCAGCAGAGCATCGGCCTGCGCCGCGCTGTTGGCGGTGGCCACGGTGTAGCCCTCGTCTTCCAGGCAGTAGCGGAAGGTGCGAAGGATTGCGGATTCGTCATCCACCAGAAGGATGCGGCCTTGATTCTCCGGCGCTGACTCCATTTCCCGAGGCTCCTTAATGAATGATCTTTATTTAGTCCCGGAAAAATCGGGCAAGTTGCAAGGTTGATTCTGATCCATTCCAGCGCCAGCAGGTTAGATATCTCCGGCTGAAACGGCTAACAGGCTGAAATTATGCATGTTTTACCCACAGTAGCTGCTGGGTGGGTCTGTATCAGGCTATTGGCCATTCATCAAAGTTCCCCCTGTGATCAAAAAACGCTCACTGTTTTCCCGGGACATCGTGCATTTCGCACGGCCGGCATGGGGGCATCGTGCAGTATGCGTGTGGAATGCTTTTGGTAATTTTATTTAAGTATTTGATTTTATTGAGTTTAATCTCAAAGAAAAAGCTGGCATGCAGCCTGCAATATCCCTCTCATCGAGAAGCGCCGGCCGTGGCTTCCATAACAACATCACCACCAGTGTGGGAGGAGTTTCAGGATGAATCGCCAACGTCTTGCCCAATTGCGTATTGCGCCACTGCATCTCCAGCAAGGCCTCTTCGCCGTTCTGGCGTTGCTGGTCACCCTGATCGCCGGGCAACAGTTCCAGCGCTGGCAGGACAGCCAGGCACCCGCGCCGCGCGTGCCGGTTCATCACTTCACCCAGACCCATTTCAGTTCGGTGAGCAGCCAGCTCAACGACCAGGCCCCCATGCAACTGATGGCCGTCGACCAGGCACAGCCGGTCGCGGACGCGCCACGTCAGGAACGCTGGGTGTTCTAGCACCAAGGCCGGGCCCGCAATCGGCGGCGCCGGGCTGGCTCCATAGGCAGCACCACTAATAGAAGAGTAAGGAGAATCATCATGCTGAGCTGGGCAATCACATTCCTGATCATTGCCATTGTCGCTGCGGTCCTGGGCTTCGGTGGTATCGCGGGCACCGCCACGGGTATCGCCAAGATTCTCTTTGTGGTGTTCCTGGTGATGTTCATCGCTTCGTTCTTCTTTGGCCGTCGAGGCCGAGGCTGACCATGAGTCTCACGTTGAAGACATTGACTGCCGCGCTGCTGCTGGGCGCCAGCGCCCTGGCGTCGGCGGCCAATGATGGCCAGGCACGAGCCAATCAGTTGCTGGGGTCGGACCCGCAGTTTCGTGAAACCTGGCAGGGGGTCGTGCACAAGGAGGAGCGCCTGCCCGAGTGGGTGATGAACCTCTCGGGTGATGCGCCACAACAGATGAATGCCATGACCGAAGACGGCGATCAGTATCTGGTGGGCCCTCTGTGCGAAACCGCCCAGAGTTGTCAGAACCAGCGTTTGATCGTGGCCTTCAGTTTCGACAAGAAGCATGCCTACGCGATGCTGGTGGACGTGCCGGCGGGTTTGCCCGCGGACAAGTCACCGACCCGCCACGCCAATTATCGGTTCCTCGGCAAGCCCGATGACGGCATGCAAGCGCTGCTCCAGGAGCAGTTGCGCAAGGACCCGAACTGGTACTGATGTGCAAATTGCCGATATTGCATAACAGATAGACGAAAGGGCCGCCCTGGCGCTTTCGGCTGTTGCACCACCCGAGGAGGGCGAGTGCATGACCAAGGGGCCGGGATGTTCTGATCCACGGGTGATCGGAGTGACCTAGGGGTACAGGGAGTGCCTCCGCAAGGGCCGGGTCAGGAAAGAGCGGCGGCGCAAGCTCCCAGGTCGGCCACCGACCTGATGAGCTTGCGGCGTGCTTGAATGGCAAAGTCCTGTGCTAGAGCCGTCCGTCTGACAATTTCCGTGCTCGCGCGGGAAAAAATCTTCCTTTGACTCCGATCAAACGTTTCCTGGTATTTCTCTGCGACCGTATATCGAGAAACTTTGTGCGAATTGCGCAGCGTTTCCGGGCGCCCGAATCAGAGCAATCCTAAACTTTTTTAGCCTTTTTCCTGACCCCTCCGACAAGCCTGCACGCCGCCTGAAATGGCCGTTTCACGGCATTTTTGCCTGCCGAAATGTCGTATTCGAACCGGTTGGGACGCTCGTTTTGTTTGGAAAAACTCATGCCGATTCGGCATAGGGTAGGCGTTTACGGCATTAGACGTGCCTCCCTAGCATCGGAATAGTTGCGCCTTTTTTCGCCCGCAGAGAGCCGTAAATGCTCGTTCGGGATGACCTTATACGGGGGCCGATGCACAAACTTTTCCGCCATTGAGCGTTCCAGTTCGCGCATCAGCCCGAGTCCAACTGAAGTAAGGGTAATGATATGAAGAAGGCAAAATTAAGCCTCGCCTGGCAGATCCTCATCGGTCTGGTCCTGGGGATTGCGATTGGCGCGCTGCTCAATCATTTCAGTGCTGAAAAGGCCTGGTGGATCAGCAACGTCCTGCAGCCTGCGGGCGATATCTTTATCCGCTTGATCAAGATGATCGTGATCCCGATCGTCATTTCCTCGCTGATCGTCGGCATCGCCGGTGTCGGTGACGCGAAGAAACTGGGGCGCATCGGCCTCAAGACCATCATCTACTTCGAAATCGTGACCACCATCGCCATCGTCGTCGGCCTGCTGCTGGCCAACCTGTTCCATCCGGGCGCAGGCATCGACATGAGCACCCTGGGCACCGTGGACATCTCCAAGTACCAGGCCACTGCGGCCGAGGTGCAGCATGAACACGCGTTCATCGAGACCATCCTCAACCTGATTCCATCGAACATCTTCGCGGCCATGGCCCGCGGCGAGATGCTGCCGATCATCTTCTTCTCGGTGCTGTTCGGCCTGGGCCTGTCGAGCCTGCAGTCCGACCTGCGCGAACCGCTGGTGAAGATGTTCCAGGGCGTTTCGGAAAGCATGTTCAAAGTCACCCACATGATCATGAACTACGCCCCTATCGGCGTATTTGCACTGATCGCGGTGACCGTCGCCAACTTCGGTTTCGCCTCCCTGCTGCCGCTGGCCAAGCTGGTGATCCTGGTGTACGTGGCCATCGCCTTCTTCGCTTTCGTGATCCTCGGCCTGATCGCCCGCCTGTTCGGCTTCTCGGTGATCAAGCTGATGCGCATCTTCAAGGATGAGCTGGTCCTGGCCTACTCCACCGCCAGCTCGGAAACCGTGCTGCCGCGGGTGATCGAGAAGATGGAAGCCTACGGCGCGCCGAAAGCCATCTGCAGCTTCGTGGTGCCGACCGGCTACTCGTTCAACCTCGACGGTTCGACCCTGTACCAGAGCATCGCGGCGATCTTCATCGCCCAGCTGTACGGCATCGACCTGTCCATCAGCCAGCAACTGCTGCTGGTGCTGACCCTGATGGTCACCTCCAAAGGTATCGCCGGGGTTCCGGGCGTGTCCTTCGTGGTCCTGCTGGCCACCCTGGGCAGCGTCGGCATTCCTCTGGAAGGCCTGGCCTTCATCGCTGGTGTCGACCGTGTGATGGACATGGCGCGTACCGCCTTGAACGTGATCGGCAACGCCCTGGCGGTACTGGTCATCTCCCGTTGGGAAGGCATGTACGACGACGCCAAGGGCCAGCGCTACTGGAACTCCCTGCCGCACTGGCGCAGCAAGGAAAAACTGCCAGCAGGCGAAGCGTCCAAAGGCTAAGCGCCTATTGTGTAGGAGCTGGCTTGCCAGCGAAGAGGCCCCAAGCCCTTCACCTGCCTGAAGACCGCCTTCAGCGGCAATCCAGCCCCAACAGATGACAGGCCCCGGTTAATCCGGGGTTTGTCGTTTCTGCCCGCCCCGCTATCATTCGCCGCATCTTTCGAGGGGTATGACCGATGCTCAATGGCCTGTGGCTTGGCTTCTTTATCGTGGCAACCGTGTCGGCCCTGGCGCAGTGGCTGGTGGGTGGCAACGCGGGGATCTTCGCTGCCATGGTGGAAAGCATCTTCGCCATGGCCAAGCTGTCGGTGGAGGTCATGGTCCTGCTGTTCGGCACCCTGACCCTGTGGCTGGGTTTTCTGCGCATCGCCGAGAAGGCTGGAATCGTCGAGTGGCTGGCCAAGGTCCTGGGGCCGCTGTTCAAGCGCCTGATGCCGGAAGTGCCGCCGGGGCACCCGGCCCTGGGCCTGATCACCCTGAACTTCGCTGCCAACGGCCTGGGCCTGGACAACGCCGCCACGCCCATCGGCCTCAAGGCCATGCGCGCCCTGCAGGAACTCAACCCCAGCGCCACCACTGCCAGCAATGCGCAGATCCTGTTCCTGGTGCTCAACGCCTCGTCCCTGACCCTGCTGCCGGTGACCATCTTCATGTACCGCGCCCAGCAAGGCGCGGCGGACCCGACCCTGGTGTTCCTGCCGATTCTCCTGGCCACCAGCGCCTCGACCCTGGTGGGCCTGCTGTCGGTCGCGGTGATGCAGCGCCTGCGCCTGTGGGACCCGGTGGTACTGGCCTACCTGGTTCCCGGGGCCCTGGCCCTGGGCGCCTTCATGGCCTTGCTGGCCACCCTGTCGGCCACGGCCCTGGCGTCCCTGTCGTCGATTCTCGGCAACCTCACGCTGTTTGGGCTGATCATGCTGTTCCTGGTGGTCGGCGCGCTGCGCAAGGTCAAGGTCTACGAGGCCTTTGTCGAGGGCGCCAAGGAGGGTTTCGACGTCGCCAAGAGCCTCTTGCCATACCTGGTCGCGATGCTCTGCGCCATCGGCGTGCTGC
Source organism: Pseudomonas sp. GW823-FHT02C05 (assembly GCF_058797595.1). Taxonomy (NCBI): domain Bacteria; kingdom Pseudomonadati; phylum Pseudomonadota; class Gammaproteobacteria; order Pseudomonadales; family Pseudomonadaceae; genus Pseudomonas; species Pseudomonas sp. GW823-FHT02C05. Next base: position 785,745 of record NZ_JBXAJU010000004.1, read on the forward strand.
GGGCGTCCGGGGCCCTGGATTTCGGCCTCGACGGCATTCGTCATCTGGTGGAGTGGGCCGGTTGGGACACACGTTTCGTCGACGCCTTGCCCACTGCCCTGGTCAAGCCGTTCTCGGGCAGTGCGGCACGGGCCATGCTCATCGAGACCATGCAGACCCAGGGCGTGGACAGCTTCCCGGCCCTGGTGGCGGCCACCATCCAGGGCAGTACCGAAACCACCTTCTATGTGCTGGCGGTGTACTTCGGCGCGGTAGGCATCCAGCGGGTGCGGCACGCCGTGGGCTGTGCCTTGCTGGCGGAATTCGCCGGTGTGGTGGCGGCGATTGCGGTTTGCTACTGGTTCTTTGGATGAGTTGAGCGAGCCTTCGCCGGCAAGCCGGCTCCTACTCCCTCTGTAGGAGCCGGCTTGCCGGCGAAAGGGCTTTCAATGTTTCAGCGCCCGATTGCCCTGCCCCACTGCCCAATCCACCACTTGCCGGGTCAGCGCATCGCCGGCCTGGCCAAATCCTGTGACCACCGCCGGCACCCCGGTTTCAGCCAGCGCTTGGCGCACTTCGAAGCGCCGGCTGGCGAGGATCTTCTGGTCATAGCCACGAATCAGCCGCGCATCCAGGCGGATCACCACCTGGGCGGCGTTGCCCTGGTATTCGGTCTGGAAGGCTTGCAGGTCGCCGCCCAGGGCCAGGTCGGTCTGCAGGTTGCTGTCATCGGTGCTCAATAGCTGGACCCGGCCATCGCGTTGGAAGCCGTCCAGCAGGCGGTTGCGCAGCAGGATCGGTGCCGGGTCGCTCCAGCGCGAGGCCTTGTAGCTGCTGATCAGGTTGCCCTGGGGAATCACCGCGATCCGTGCGCTGTTCAGCGCATCCCCGGCCTGGGGCTTGAGCAACTGCAAGGACCACGGCAGGGCCTGGTTCGGCGCCGTGGCGCCGGCCTGGCCCACCGGCAGCCGATAGATGTCCAGCGGCTCGCCCTTGGGCAGTATCGAGCAGGCTCCGGTCAGGGCCAGGGCGGCGCTCAGGCCCATGGGGGCAAGCAGGCGATAGGCACGCTTCATGGCGTGAACTCCTTGTTCTTCTCGTTACCCAGCAGGTAACCGCCGGGGTTGGCTTCCAGGCGCCGGGTGATGGCCCGCAGCGAGCTCAGGGTCTCGCGCAGCTCGCGGACCGCTGGCGCCAGGCCGTTGAGGCCCTGCATGCCGTTGTTCAGCGAGTCCTGGTTGTCGCTCAGCAGTTTGTTCAGGGTGGCGCTGCTTTGCTCCAGGGAGCGCATGGCGTGCTCGGCGCTGCCGAACATCTGCTTGCCCTGGTCGTTGAGCAGGCCGTTGGCATTGCGCATCAGCGCGGTGGTCTGTTCCAGCATGGCGCCGGTCTGCTTGCTGATGGAGCCCAGTTGCTGCATCAGCTGGCGCAGGTCGTCGCGCTGCTCGGCGATGCTGGCGGAGGTCTTCTGCAGGTTGTCCAGGGTGCTGCTGACCCGGGCCACGTTGTCCGGGGAGAACATGCGGTTGGCGTTGTGCAGCAGCAGGTTGACCCCGGTCATCAGGTCGTTGCTGTTGTTCAGCAGGCGGGCGATGGGCGACGGTGAGGCGATGATGGTGGGCAGTTCGCCGTCCTTGCCCTTGAGGGTCGGGCTTTGCGGCGTGCCGCCGCTGAGCTGGATGATCGAGGTGCCGGTGATGCCGGTCAGGGCCAGCTTGGCCTGGGTGTCCTCCTTGATCGGCGTCTCGCTGCCCAGGCGGATCTGTGCCAGCACCCGGCGCGGGTCCTTGGGGTCCAGGCGCAGGTTGACCACATCACCGACCTTGATCCCGCTGTATTGCACGGAGCTGCCCTTGGACAGGCCACTGACCGCCTCGTTGAAGACGATCTGGTAGTCCTGGAAGGCGCTGTCGACGCTGGACTTGGCCAGCCACAGGCCGAACAGCAAGGCGCCGGCCACCACGATCACGGTGAACAGGCCGATCAGTACATGATGGGCTCGGGTTTCCATGTCATCCCTCGTTGGTCTGTGTAGCGGCCTGGTAGGCCGCGCGGCCGCGAGGGCCATGGAAGTATTGGTGAATCCATTCGTCGTCGGTCTCGGCGACGATATCGATGGCATCCGCCACCAGTACCTTTTTCTGCGCCAGCACCGCCACCCGGTCGGTGATGGTGTAGAGGGTGTCCAGGTCGTGGGTGACCAGGAACACGCTGAGCCCCAGGGCATCGCGCAGGGTCAGGATCAACTGGTCAAAGGCGGCGGCGCCCACCGGGTCGAGGCCGGCGGTGGGTTCGTCGAGAAACAGGATGTCCGGGTCCAGGGCCAGCGCCCGGGCCAGGGCAGCGCGCTTGATCATCCCGCCAGAGAGCGAGGCCGGGTATTTGTCGGCCGCCGACAGCGGCAGGCCGGCCAGGGCCAGCTTGACCGCCGCCAGGTGTTCGGCATCGGCACGGGACAGGCCGGCATGCTCGATCAATGGCAGGGCGACGTTCTCGGTCACGGTCAGCGAGGTGAACAGCGCGCCCTTCTGGAACAGTACGCCGAAGCGTCGTTCGATCAGCGAACGTTGCTGTTCCGGCAGGCTTGGCAGGTCCTGGCCGAATACCCGCACCGAGCCTTCGCTGGGCTGGCGCAGGCCGACGATGCTGCGCAGCAGTACCGACTTGCCGCTGCCCGAGCCGCCGACCACGCCGAGGATCTCGCCCTGGTACACATCCAGGTCGAGGTTCTCGTGCACGCTCTGCTTGCCGAAGCGGTTGCACAGGCCACGGACCTCGATCACCGCCTTCGCCGGCGCGCGTGGCGGCCGGCTCACCAGCCCATCTCCATGAAGAACAGCGCGGCCACGGCATCGATGACGATCACCACGAAGATCGACTGGACCACGCTGGAGGTGGTGTGGGCGCCCACCGACTCGGCGCTGCCGCTGACCTTGAAGCCTTCCAGGCAGCCGATGGCGGCGATCAGGAAGGCGAAGATCGGCGCTTTCACCAGGCCCAGCAGGAAGTGCTTCACGCCGATATCCGAATGCAGCAGCGAGAGGAACATCGCCGGGGAGATATCCAGGGACAGGGCGCAGACCACCGCGCCACCGACTATCCCCGAAAGCATCGCCAGGAACGTCAGCATCGGCAGCGACACCAGCAGGGCCAGGACCCGAGGCAGCACCAGCAGTTCTACCGGGTCCAGGCCCAGGGTGCGGATGGCGTCGATCTCTTCATTGGCCTTCATCGAGCCGATCTGCGCGGTGAAGGCGCTGGCGGTGCGCCCGGCCATGAGAATCGCGGTGAGCAGTACGCCGAATTCCCGCAGGAAGGAAAATGCCACCAGGTCCACGGTGAAGATGCTGGCGCCGAAGTTGGCCAGCACGGTGGCGCCGAGAAAGGCCACCACCGCTCCCACCAGAAAGGTCAGCAGGGCGACGATGGGCGCCGCGTCGAGGCCGGTCTGTTCGATGTGTGCCACCACCGGGGTGATGCGCCAGCGCTTGGGGCGCAGCAGGCCGCGGGCCAGGGTTTCCAGGATCAGGCCGATGAAGCCCAGGACCTTCAGGGTGTCCTGCCAGACGGTATAGACCGCGCTGCCAATGCGCGAAAGCAATTGCACGCTGACCGAGATCTCCGGTTCCTTGACCGGTACGCAGAAGTCGTTCAACGAGGTGTAGACCGTGTGCAGCAGCGCGCGGTCGGCGGCGGACAAGGTGCAGTCGGGGTGTTCGGCGGACTGCCCCAGGCGTTCTGCCCCCAGCAGTTCCACCAGCAGCGACGCGCCGGCGGTGTCCAGGGCGCCCAGGCCGTTGAGGTCGATATGGGTGCTGCTGTCGTAGCGGCCGTCCAGGGATTGGCTGAGGCGCTTGAGGTCGCTGTAGTGCGCCAGCGTCCAGTCGCCGCCGATGCGCAATTGCGCCGGGGAGTGGGCAAGGTCCAGTTGAGCGGTGCCGGGCGTCACGCTGCTAGTCATAAGCTCCGAGCTTGTGTGGCCATTTCGCAGTGCTACGTAATAGCACGATCCCGGTTACTTTGCCTCGCCGGTCTTGGCCGCGTCTTGATCTGGAGCGGTGATCTCGAAGCGCAGCACGCCGATCACCTGGCCGTCTTCGGTGATCACCCGCACCTGCCAGTCGCCCGCCGGGTTGGCGGGGAAATTCTGCTTGTGGGACCAGGCACGGTAGCCTTCCTTGCGTCCGCCATGGATGTCCAGGGCGACGCGATCCACCTCGCTGCCGTTGAATTGCCAGACGTGGTAAATGCGCTCGTCCAGGCCCCGGGGGGCGTTGATCGCGGTGTAGGCGTACAGGCCGGTGCTGCTTACCTGGGCGGTGCTGATCTGCTCCAGGCTGTCGCCCGGGGTGCGATCCTGGAGCTGGGTGCTGATGGCATCCTCGGTCAGCCACAGGGTGGCCGGCGGCACCCAGGAGCGCAGCAGCCAGCCGGTGCTGCCGATGGCCAGGGTAATGGCCAGCACGGTCAGGGCGCTGCGCAGGCTGCGGATCGGCAGGATCGAGGCCAGGCTCGGAAAGGACAGGAGCATGGCGATGCCCAGGGCCAGCTTGAAGCTCTGGGCGGTGGTCAGGTGCAGGATCAGCGGCAGGGCCGTGAGCAAGGCGGCGAACAGGGTCAGGGTGTGCAGCGCCAGGAACAGCCAGCGGCGCGGGGCCAGCCATTTGTAGTACAGCGGGTCAGTGATGGAAATCAGCGCCGCGGCGCCGAGCAGGCCGGTGAACACCAGTTGGCCACTGTTCCAGCTGGTGGTGATGAAAAAGAACGGCAGGACGAAGAACAGGCTTTCCTGGTGGATCATCTGCGTCGCATAGCGCAGCAGCGGCTGCGGGATCTCGCGCTTGAAGACCTTGGTGAACAGCTGGGTCAGGCTGTTCTCCAGCATCAGCCAGACCCAGCTCACCAGCAGGATCACGGCGATCCACGAGGCCAGGCTCTGTTGCCGGTCCACCAGGATGAAGCTGCCGACCCCGGAGATGAAACCGCCGAGCGCAATGATCCCCGGATAGCGCTTCATCAGTTCGAGAATGCGCTGGATAAGGAGGGTCAGGTTCGGCATCGGGGGGATCACAGTCAGGGCAGGAAAAACCGCGACAGGATAACGTCGGCGGCGGTCCGTGGCGAGGGAGCTTGCTCAGGTGCGCACGCACTGGCGAGGTAATCCGGCCAAGGTGATCGCATTGCCCTGTCCCTGGGGCTGCTGCGCGGCCCGGCGGGAGCAAGCTCCCTGGCCATGGGTCAGCGGGCCCGGCGGCGCAGCAGGTAGACGCCGAAGCTGCCGAGCAGGACCAGGGACAGCAGGCCGCCGATCAGCCAGAGCAGTTGTTCGTCACTGAGCAGCGGTTGTTCGATGCGCAGGTAGCCCGGCTGCTGCAGCAGCTGGCGCAGGGCCAGGTTGGCCTGTTCCAGGCTCACTGCTTTCAGGCGCTTGGCCGGGTCGCTGAAGCGGCCGTTGTCGAAGTCCCCGAGGGCGCTCCAGTAATAGTCCGCCAGGGCGCTGTTGCCCTGCACGGCCCAGGCCTGGCGATCGATGGCAGCCTGTTTCAGGCGGGCGAAGGTGGCCGGGTCGAGGCCGTCCTTGAGCAGCCGTGCCTTGAGCTGCTCTACCACTTGCCGGGCTTGGGGCAGGTCGTCGCGCTCAAGGTCGGCATTGAGGCTGAGAAAGCCCACGCCACCGAAGACTTCCCGATCACTCCAGGGGCCGTAGGACAATTCGTGCTCAAGACGCAGTTGGCGATACAGCGCCCAGTCCAGGTAGTCCTTGAGCAGGTCGAAGGTCTCGTCGTGCTGCTGGTCCAGCACGGGCTCGGGAAACAGCCAGTGCAGTTGCGCGCTCTGCCCTACCCAGCCATGGACCAGGGTGCGCTCAGGGGCGGCGGTGCCCTGGATCTGCGGCAGGTCGGGGTGTTCGCTGGGCTCCACCGGCTCCAGGGCACCGTAGGTGCGCTCCAGGTAGGCCGGTAGCAGGCGATCGAGCTCGCCCACCACGATCAGGGTCATGTTGTTGGGGGCGTACCAGTCCTTGCGTACCTGCTCCAGCTGGGCCAGGGTCAGGTTTCCGACCTCGGCGCGTTCGGCGCATTTGAGCCCCAGTTCCACCGCCAGCTGGTTGCCTGCCTTGTGTCCCAGGTCCTGGCGGTCGAGCCAGCGCTGCAGGTGCGAATAGTGACCCCCGCCTTCGCGTTCCACCACTTGCTTGGCCGCGGCCACGGCGTTGTCGTCCAGGCGGGTATGGGTCAGCAGCGACAGCAAGAGGTCCAGGACCTTGCGCTGGTTGCGCGCCGGGGCCTCGATGACGAAGGTGGTGTCGGCATTGCTGGTGTAGGCATTCCATTCGCCGCCCAGGGCCTGCATGCGTTCTTCCAGGCCGCCTTCCCCGCTGTCATCCACGCCGCTGAACAGCAGGTGTTCCAGCAGGTGCGGCAACTCCTTGTCGGCACAGGCGAAGTCGTCCAGGCCCACCCCCACCACCAGGCGGATCGCCACGTGGCCGCGTTCGCTGCCGGGCTTGAGCAGCAGTTGCAGGCCATTGGGCAGGGTGTAGCCTTCGACCTGGAAACGATCCAAAGCCCATCCTTGTGCACTGCCCAGCAACAGGCAGGCGAATAACAGACAACGCATAACAAGCTTCCTTACGGCGTGCGTAAGTTCTACAGACTTCGTGGGACTGTGGACGTTCAGGGTGAATGAGTGATGTCAGCCATCTCTTCGACCTCCAGCGCGCCGGTGTCCGAGGTTTCCAGAACCACGTAGGCACTGCTGCAGAACAGGGAGTTGAGGCGCTTCATATCGGCGATCAGCTCCAGGTGCAGGGAACTGGTCTCGATGCTCTGGACGATCTTGCGTTGCAGGCGGCTGACGTGGGCGTGGGCCAGGCGCCGCTCCTGAGCGCGGAAACGGCGTTTTTCCCGCAGCAGCTGGCGCGCGCTTTCGGGGTCGGCGCTCAGGAACACCGAGAGCCCCAGGCGCAGGTTGGCGATCAGTTGCGCGTGCAGCCCGGTCAACTCTTCCAGGCCAACCTCGGAGAAGGAGCGGCGCTGGGAGGTCTTCTGCTGCTGGACCTTGCGCAGCATGCGCTCGATCAGATCGCTGGCCAGCTTGAGGTTGAACGCCAGTTCGATGATTTCGGCCCAGCGCCGGCTGTCCTGGTCGCTGAGGTCTTCCCGGGGCATCTGCGCCAGGTACAGCTTGATGGCGCTGTACAGCGCTTCGACGTCGTCGCTGAGGGCGCGCAGCTCCTGGGTGATGGCGGTCTGCTTGCCCTGCAGCGCGTCGCGCATCGCCTCCAGCATGCTGTCGATCAGGTCACCGATGCGCAGGGTTTCGCGGGCGGCGTTGGCCAGGGCCAGGCTCGGCGTGGCCAGGGCGGTAGGGTCCAGGTGCCGCGGGCGAGCGCGGCCGTTTTCCTGGGGGCGCTCCGGCAGCAGCCAGGCGCAGAGCCGGGCCATGGGGCCGACAGTGGGCAGCAGCAACAGGCAGCGGGCGGTGTTGTACAGCAGGTGGAAGCCGATCACCACTTCCTGGGGGCTGAAGTCCAGGCTGTCCATCCAGTGGGCCAGTGGGTCGAGCACCGGGATGATCAGCAGCAGGCCGATGAGCTTGTACAGCAGGCTGCCCAGCGCGACCTGGCGCCCGGCGGCGTTCTGCATGCTGGTGCTGAGGAAGGCCAGTACCCCGCTGCCGATGTTGGCGCCGATCACCAAGCCGATGGCCACCGGCAGGCTGATGACCCCGGCGCCGGCCAGGGTCGCGGTGAGCAGCACCGCCGCCAGGCTGGAATAGGACACCATGGCGAACACCGCTCCCATCAGTGCATCCAGGAGAATATCGCCGGTCAGCGAGGCGAACAGGACCTTCACGCCCTGGGCATGGGTGATGGGGGCCGCGGCTTCGACGATCAGTTGCAGGGCCAGGATGATCAGCCCCAGGCCGATGCCGACCCGGCCCAGCTGGCCGGCGCGGGTCTGCTTGCGCGAGAGAAAGAAGATCACCCCGAGGAAGATCAGCAGCGGCGACAGCCAGGACAGGTCGAAGGTCAGTACCCGGGCCATCAGCGCGGTACCGACGTCGGCGCCGAGCATGGTGGCCAGCGCCGGGGTCAGCGCCATCAGGCCCTGGCCGACAAAGGACGTCACCAGCATCGCCGTGGCGTTGCTGCTCTGGACCATGGCCGTGACCAGGATCCCGGCAATGAACGCCAGTGGCCGCCTGGCCATGTTCTGGCCGATCACGTGGCGCAGGTTGGAGCCGTAGACCCGCAGGATGCCGGTACGGACGATATGCGTACCCCAGATCAGCAGGGCCACGGCGGAAAGCAGATTGAGCAGGGTCAGCATAGAGGCCCCCCCTGGGGTGAAGTGCCCCAAGCGGGGCGAGTGGACGTTGTTGCGCGACGTTCTACGTTATGTACTTAAGCTGTAGTTGGCTAACGCACGAGGCGCCAGCATCGCATAGCCAAACCGGCGATTGAAACAAAACTGTCATGAAAACAGCTTCCTGCAGACGCAGAAAAGGGGCCCGAGAGCCCCTTTTCCATTCAGCGCATTCCCGGATTATTGACCAGGAACGTCCTTGCGCAGTTTCACCGGGTCCTGCTGTTTTTTCTTTTTCGCGATGGCGGTGCGCATCTTGATGTTGATGGCTTCCACCGCCAGGGAGAAGGCCATGGCGAAGTAGACGTAGCCTTTTGGCACGTGCACTTCGAAGGCTTCGGCGATCAGGACCGTACCCACCACCAGCAGGAAGGACAGCGCGAGCATTTTCAGCGACGGGTGCTTGTCGATGAATTCGCTGATGGTCCCGGCCGCCAGCATCATCACCAGCACCGCGACGATGATGGCCGCCACCATGACCGGCACATGGGAAACCATGCCCACGGCGGTGATTACCGAATCCAGGGAGAAGACGATGTCGATAATGGCGATCTGGATGATGGTGTAGAGGAAGTTGCCGCCCTTGCCCTTGGGCTCATCAATGGTTTCGTCCTCGCCTTCCAGGGCGTGGTACATCTCCTGGGAGCTTTTCCACAGCAGGAACAGGCCACCGAAGAACAGGATCAGGTCACGCCCGGAAATGCCCTGGCCGAAGACCACGAACAGGTCGGCCGTGAGGCGCATGACCCAGGTGATCGACAGCAGCAACAGAATGCGCGTGACCATCGCCAGCGCCAGACCGAAGATCCGCGTGCGCGCCTGCATGTGCTTGGGCATGCGGCTGACCAGGATCGAGATCATGATGATGTTGTCGATGCCCAGGACGATCTCCAGGGCAGTCAGGGTAAAGAAGGCAACCCAGATTTCCGGGTTGGTCAGCCATTCCATGTGTATTCCTTTGAGCGAGTGTTATAGCCCGGGCCGTGAGGCCGGCCCGGGCGCAGAAGCATTGCTTTTATAGAGTGCTGAACAGCGGAAAAATCCCCATCAGCAAAGCGGCGAACATTATGCACAGGCAGACCAGCACTGCCCACTTGAGGGTGAAGCGCTGGTGATCGCCGAACTCGATACCGGCCAGGGCCACCAACAGGTAGGTCGAGGGTACCAGCGGGCTGAGCAAGTGCACGGGTTGGCCGACGATCGACGCACGGGCCATTTCCACCGCGGTGATGCCGTAGTGGCTGGCGGCTTCGGCCAGTACCGGCAGCACGCCGTAGTAGAAGGCATCGTTGGACATGAAGAAGGTGAACGGCATGCTCACCAGCGCGGTAATCACCGCCAGGTACGGCCCCAGGGCTTCCGGGATCACCGCCAGCAGGCTCTTGGACATGGCATCCACCATGCCGGTGCCGGACAGGATGCCGGTGAAGATGCCCGCCGCGAAGATCAGCCCGACCACCGCCAGCACGCTGCCGGCGTGGGCCGCGACCCTATCCTTCTGCTGCTGCAGGCAGGGATAGTTGACGATCATGGCGATACTGAAGGCCACCATGAACAGCACTGGCAGCGGCAACAGGCCGGCGATCAGGGTGCACATCAGGGCGAAGGTCAGGGCGCCGTTGAACCAGATCAGCTTGGGACGACGAGCGTCGGGGTACTGCGACACGCTGATCTCGCTGTGGTCGATCTCGTCGCCCGCCAGGTGCAGTTCACCCAGGCGCGCCCTTTCCCGCTTGCCGTACATGTAGGCGATCGCCAGGATCGCCACCACGCCGGCCAGCATGGCCGGGATCATGGGCACGAAGATGTCCGACGGGTCCACGTGCAGGGCGCTGGCCGCGCGGGCGGTCGGGCCGCCCCAGGGGGTCATGTTCATCACCCCGCCGGCGAGGATGATCAGGCCGGCCATGATTCGCGGGCTCATGCCGATGCGGCTGTACAGCGGCAGCATGGCGGCCACGCAGATCATGTAGGTGGTGGCGCCGTCACCGTCCAGGGACACCACCAGGGCCAGTACCGCAGTGCCCACCGAGACCTTCAGCGGGTCGCCCTTGACCAGCTTGAGGATCTTGCGCACGGCCGGGTCGAACAGGCCGGAGTCGATCATCAAGGCAAAGTAGAGGATGGCAAACATCAGCATCACGCCGGTGGGCGCGAGCTTGGTGATGCCTTCGAGCATCATCGGGCCGATCTTCGGCGCAAAGCCACCGAACAGCGCGAACAGGATGGGCACGATGATCAGGGCGATCAGCGCCGACAGGCGCTTGGTCATGATCAGGAACATGAAGGTGATGACCATGGCAAAGCCAAGGAAAGTCAGCATGGGATTACTCCAGGCGTAGCGCGGCTAGGGAATGGCGAACCGGGTGGGATCAGCGCAGAACGGCAAGCACGAGGCGTACGGGAGGAGTTGCAGCAAACAGGCGGGTAGGAGCGGACATCAGAATCACCATTGTTGTTGTTAATAGGGCCGGGAGCGCGAGAAACGCCCGCTGTGGCCAACCGGTCTGTTGCCGGTAGTGGAGGCGATCCTAATGGGGGAAGCTTTCAGCCAGCTTTCGTCGCTGAAAGGAACGAACGGATGTTGCAGCAGGCGACCAGCGGCATAAAGTGATGGCTATCGGCGCCAGGGAGACATGCACATGAGAGAGTTGCACACCGGAGGCTGCCACTGCGGGCGGCTGCGTTACCAGTTCAGCGGCCCGTTGCGGGACATCGCCCACTGCCATTGCTCGATCTGCCGCCGGGTCAGTGGCGGTCTGGTGACCACCTGGATCACCCTGCCCGCCTCGGCTTTCGAATGGCTGGAAGGCGTTCCCGCCCGGTACGACTCATCTGGAAGTTGTGCGCGCTATTTCTGCGGCAACTGTGGTGCTCATTTGGCGCTGATCACCCACCTGAGCCCAGACAGCATCGATGTCACCATCGCCACCCTGGATCACCCGGAACGGGCGCCTGCAGACCGGCATATCTGGACCGACAGCCGCCTGCCCTGGTTGCATCTGGACGAGCACCTGCCGCAAGAACCGCAGGAAACCCTGTAGCCGCTGCCGCAGGCTGCGCACGAGCGCGCAGCGGTCGCGAGGCTCTCAAGGCCGCCCAGCAAGGCCCTTCGGTTCTTTTCGCAGCCTCGCAGCCTCGCGGGCTCGGCAGCGCTACGGCAGCTCCAGGCCGCCTGCCGCCTTGTGCAGCGTCCGCAGATGCTCGCCCACCAGCTTCAGGTTGGCCTCGTTGGCGGCGATTTCCGCCGCTCGGGCCGGTTCCAGCAGGGCTCGCACTTCCTTGTCCAGGTCACCGGTCAAGGATTGCAGTTGCTTCTGCCGCTGGCTGCTCTCGGACTCCAGGCGTTGCCATTCAGCGGGCTGAGGCAGGCCGTAGCCGCCGCTGCCCAGCAATTCTGCCGGGCGGCTGAGGAAGCCGCTGTTGGCGAGGATCTGCTGCAGGGTCTTGTTGGCCTGCTCCATACCACCATTTTTCAGCTCGCGAGCCCCCAGGTAGCGCTGCTTGACCTCGTCCTGAGCCAGCAGCAGTTGCCGGCGATAACTGGCCTGCTCCAGCAGCAGCAAGGCGGCGCTGGTGCGCAGGTCGGCCTGGTCGAACCAGTGCCGGCGTTCCTCTGCACTCAGCGACAGCCAGTCTTCGACGCTGGCCTGCTTGATCGGCAGGCGCTTCTTGATCACCTCGAACATCGCCTGGTAGCGGTCGCGGAAGGAGTCGAAGCGATACCCCAGGCGCAGCGCCTCGCGCGGGTCGTCGAGCACGCTGGTGTCCGCCAGCCCCCTGCCCTTGAGCACCTCCAGCAAGCCGTTGGGCATGATGCTGTCGAGGCCGATCAGTTGCTTGTTGTTGCTGCCGCTGCGCAGCAGCTTGAGGCTTTCCACTGCGCAGTTGTTGGACAGGAAGTAGTAGTTGCCGTCGTAGCTCCAATGCATCTCGGCGGCGTGCTCCACCACTTCCTCGATCTCGCTGCGTGACAGCTTCAACGGTACCGAGGCCAGGCTGCGCAGCTCGGTCTTGGTGTACTCGTCGATCACCTGGGACAGCGGCAGGACAAACAGCCGCGAAGGGTACTTGCCCACCAGGCCGTCCCAGCTGGAGAGCTGCACGTCACCGACAAAGGCGCGGTAGGACAGCACCAGGTGCTGGTCCAGGTCCAGCCGGCAATCCGGCCCGCGGGGGCGGCCCGGGGCGCAGATCACCAGGCGCAGCATGCTGTGGCCCCAGCGGCTGACCCAGTTCTGGTTGGCTTCGGCCAGCAGGTAGTCCACCGCGTAGACCCGCTCCGGGTCCACCTGCCCCAGGGGCGTCTTGGCGAAGTCGTTGCCGGCGTTGAGGAAGGCGAAGGACTTGGCGCAGCTGTCCTTGGCGGCCGGCGCCCAGCCGAAATGTTCCTGGTAATAGCGGTACAGCGCCGGGCGGCGGCAGGCGTAGCTCGGATCGAGAAGGAAGTACTCCATGTTCACCGCGACGAATTCCTTCGGGTTGGTGATCTCGTAGATGTCCGGGCTGCGGGCGACCTGACGGTTGTGCTGTTCGCGTTCGCCACGGCGGCCGACGTATTGCGGCCAACCGGCCAGATCCAGCAGCCGTGGATCATCGCTCAGGGTGAAGCGCCGGTCATTCTGGCCGCGACACTCATCCGGCAGGCCGATCAGTCCGGAGGTGCTGTTCTTGCGGGTGCAGCGCTGGATCAGGCTACGCTCGGCACCGGGCCACAAACGCGCGCGATCATAAATGTGGGTCAGTTCATGGAGTACCGTGGCGAGCATTTCCCGGCGCACGGTGCCATGGGGGCGGCTGGTCTTCTGGGTGGCGGCGGAGCCGTCGGTCAGGCTGGGCAGCAAGGCGCGGTTGAGGTCCAGTTCCGACACCAGGGATGCCTCGCCATAGGCGTTGTCGGGCATTCGGTCGGTCCAGCCGACATCAATGGTGCGATCCAGTTGCTGGATGAAACGCGGCGGCAACGCCTGCATCGCTTCATCCAGCAGTGCCTGGCTGGCGTGTTGCTGCGCCGGGCTCAAGCCATCGGTCTTGAGGCGCAGTTGCAGGTCGGCCTGGGCGGTGCTGCAGAGCAGCCCCAGGGTCCCGGCCAGCAGCCAGGCTAGGAGTGGTTTCACAGGGCCAGGATGGCTTCGGCAAGCACCTGGTCGCTGGCGTCGCGGGCTTCTGGCAGCTGCGTGCGCAGGGCATTGAACGCCGCTTCAAGTTGCGCGCCGCGGATATCACCGTTGCTGGCGACGAAGCTGGCGGCATCGTCGTGGGCTTCGCGCACGACTTTGGAGTCACGGATCGAAGTGGTGGTGTCCGAGGTGAAATCGATCGTGCGGCCAGAGGCGCGGACGATGATGTTACTGGTGGCCACCAGGGTGTGTGCCTGGGCCACGTCGGCCAACAACAGCAGGCCAAGGGTGGCGGCAATCAGCGGGCTACGCATGGAACGACTCCGGAAGAACAGGGATGGTTATTGGACGAGAATTGCCTGCGCCAGTTCAAGGTCGCTGGCATGAAGTTTTGCCGGGTCCTGGCGCAGGTATTCCAGCGCAGACTCCAGGCGGGCGCCGCGCAGTTGGCCGTCGGTTGCCACGAAGGCAGCGGCGTCATCCTGGGCAGCAAGCAGCAGTTTATGGTCGAAGGGCGCCGAGGTCACCTGGCCTGTCGCATAGACGGTGACAACCAGGCTTTGGGTGGTGAGGTCGAATGCCTGCACCGAACCGGCCCAACAGGCGGCGATCAATACGGGAGCGGAAAGCGAAATACGGAACAAACCCAAGAGTCTCGACAGCTGAAAACCAGCGCCAAGGCTAGCGCAATGCCCCTTGGAGGACCAGCGCAGAGGGTTTCAGGTGCGCCGGGGCACCTGAAACCGAGACGCTTCAGATTGCCAGGATGGCCTGGGCCAGCTGTGCATCAGAGGCCTGCAACTGAGGCGCTTGCTGGCGAATGTGGGCAAATGCGCTTTCCAGTTTTACCCCGCGAATGGCGCCGTCGGTGGCGACGAAACTGGCGGCATCATCCCGGGCGGCACGGACAATCTTGTTGTCACGCAGGGAAGAAGTGGCATCGGAGGTGGCGTCGGTGGTGGCCTTGAGCGCGCCGACAATGGCGTCGGTGGTCACGATCAGGCTGGTGGCGTGGGCATTGGCAGCCAGGGCCAGCAGGGCGGCGGCGCTGAGCAGGCGGAGACGGGACATGGGTAACTCCTGTGAATGAACAGACAATTTAAGGGCGCTGAGTGAGACGCCGGGCAGCCACTGCGAGGTGCTGTGTCTGATTGCTCTGACGCAGTTCGAATGAAAATCGCCACGTCGCCTCAGATATTAGGCTCAGCGGCCCCATTCGCACAGCGTTGCGGCAGGCCTCAGCGCCAAAAGGGTTTGTGCAGTTCCGCTGCCCGATCGCTGTGGCTGATGCCGCTGTCCGAGAGTTGTCGTTCATCCATTTGTGCCAGCAAGTGACGGGTGCGGTCCCGCTCCCGTGTGTTGGCGAGCGCCGTGAGCCAGCGCTTGAAGGGCGTGCAGTGAAGGTTGGAGCCAGGGGACGAGTGCATGATGCTTGCCTCCATGAGCAGCCGAGCGATGAGCTGGCTGCAACCTCATGGTGCGGCGGTTCGATGCGGTGATACAGATACACTCGAACTAAATTGTACTGGTTAATTGTTATGTTTTATAAAACTGTACCTGTCACGATGAAGCGGGCTGTATTTCAGCTGTGTAGCGCGTTTTCCGCGGCCAGAACGACAAGACCCGTCGCGGTTTCCCGCGACGGGTCTTGTTGTGTGCAATTCGGGGTGCTGGCGGTGGACCCGGTGGGTCAGGGCCAGCGACGCTGAGTTAGCGCCAGAACGGCTTGCTCAGCTCTTCGTAGCGTTGTGCTTCGCTGATCCCGGCATCGGCCAGCAGACGCGAATCCAGGCGAGCCAGTTGATGGCGGCTGGAGATGCGGCGCTGCCACAGCATCAGGTTGGCGATAACGCGCAGAGGCAGGGAAGCCTGGGTTTTTTCAGCTTTGTCTTCGAAGAACAGTTCGGAACTGAGTGTACGTTCCATGGTTGACATCCTTCCGCTTGTGGCGGGATCAGGTAGTGGTTTAACTGGTGCCCATGATCCTCTTCCCGCGCAAGACTCTGTAGATACAGTTCACCTGTATTGTGAAGGACCAGTTAACTGTTTATAGGGGCTGTACTGTTCGGAAAAGGCGCAACTGTACCTGTCAGCACCTTTATGGTGCATTTTGGTGCTTTTTGATGGGAGGCAAGTGGTTTTAGGCGGGGAAAATACCGGTACAGCAGTACAGTTTTTGGCGGACATTGGCGAGCGGCCGGCGAGCTGACGAAACTGTGTTTGCGTCAGCTGCCAACTGTATCAATTACTCGACGAGCATTTTCCCGGTTTCTTCCAGGTTGATGTGCCAGCTCAGGGCATCACGCAGGATATGCGGCGTGTGACCACCCAAGGCGCAGGCCTTGGTGAAGTAGTCATTCAGTGCGTCGCGGTAGGAAGGATGCACACAGTTGTCGATGATCACCCGGGCCCGCTCCCGCGGCGCCAGGCCGCGCAGGTCCGCCAGGCCGATCTCGGTCACCAGGATGTCGACGTCATGCTCGGTGTGGTCCACGTGGCTGACCATCGGCACCACGCTGGAAATCGCTCCGCCCTTGGCAATCGACTTGGTGACGAAGATCGCCAGGTGTGCGTTGCGGGCGAAGTCGCCGGAGCCGCCGATGCCGTTCATCATCCGCGTGCCGCAGACGTGGGTGGAGTTGACGTTGCCGTAGATATCGAACTCCAGCGCGGTGTTGATGCCGATGATACCCAGGCGGCGCACCACTTCCGGGTGGTTGGAGATCTCCTGCGGACGCAGCACCAGCTTGTCCTTGTAGCGTTCCAGGTTGCCGAACACGTCGGCGTTGCGCCGGCTCGACAGGGTGATGGAGCTGCCCGAGGCGAAGCTGAGCTTACCGGCGTCGATCAGGTCGAAGGTCGAGTCCTGCAGTACTTCGGAGTACATGGTCAGGTTCTCGAATGGCGACTCGATCAGGCCGCACATCACCGCGTTGGCGATGTTGCCGATACCGGCCTGCAGCGGGCCGAGCTTGTTGCTCATGCGCCCGGCATCCACTTCCTGCTTGAGAAAGTCGATCAGGTGGTTGGCGATGCCCTGGGTCTCGCTGTCCGGGGTGGAAACCGTGGACGGCGAATCCGACTGATTAGTGATGACGATGGCGACGATCTTGTCCGCAGGGATCGGAATCGCCGTGCTGCCGATGCGATCGTCGACCTTCACCAGGGGAATCGGTGTACGGGTCGGGCGATAGGTCGGGATATAGATGTCGTGCAGGCCTTCCAGGTTCGGGTTGTGCGCCAGGTTGATCTCGACGATCACCTGCTTGGCGAAGATCGCGAAGCTGGCGGAGTTGCCCACCGAGGTGGTCGGCACGATATGGCCCTGTTCAGTGATGGCGACAGCTTCGATCACTGCAATGTCCGGCAGCTTGAGCTGCTGGTTACGAAGTTGTTCGACGGTTTCCGACAGGTGCTGGTCGATGAACATCACTTCGCCGGCGTTGATCGCCTTGCGCAGGGTGCTGTCCACCTGGAACGGCATGCGCCGGGCCAGCACGCCAGCTTCGGTGAGCTGCTTGTCCAGGTCGTTGCCCAGGCTGGCGCCGGTCATCAGGCTGATTTTCAGTGGCGTTACCTTGGCCCGTTCGGCCAGGGCATGGGGCACGGCCTTGGCTTCACCGGCGCGGGTGAAGCCGCTCATGCCGACGGTCATGCCGTCCTCAATCAGAGCGGCAGCGTCAGCGGCGCTCATCACCTTATCCAACAACGAAGGCAAGCGGATACGATCACGGTACATGGATTGTTATCTCGGGCAACGGAAGCAAGAAGCGCAGTCTAGTGATTTCAAAAAAAAACACCGCGCGACAAAGGTCGAATGAAAGGCCCTGATCTAGAGCCTTCTGTCGGCTTTATGGTGTAAATAAAAAACCCCAGCCTACTAAAGGCTGAGGTTTTGGGTATTGCGCTACAGCAGCTTTATTCGACGGCTTTGACCATGTCTTCGATGACCTTCTTGGCGTCGCCGAAGACCATCATGGTCTTGTCCAGGTAGAACAGTTCGTTGTCCAGGCCGGCATAGCCGCTGGCCATGGAACGCTTGTTGACGATGATGGTCTTGGCCTTGAAAGCCTCGAGGATCGGCATGCCGGCAATCGGCGACTTAGGATCGTTCTTCGCCGCCGGGTTGACCACGTCGTTGGCGCCCAGCACCAGCACCACGTCGGCCTGGCCGAACTCGGAGTTGATGTCTTCCATCTCGAACACCTGGTCGTAAGGCACTTCGGCTTCGGCCAGCAAGACGTTCATGTGGCCGGGCATGCGCCCCGCTACCGGGTGGATCGCGTATTTCACGGTCACGCCGCGGTGGGTCAGCTTCTCGGTCAGCTCTTTCAGCGCGTGCTGGGCGCGTGCCACCGCCAGGCCGTAGCCGGGAACAATGATCACGGTATCGGCGTTGGTCAGCAGGAAGGTCGCATCGTCGGCTGAACCGGATTTCACTGGGCGTGCTTCCTTCGAACCTACCGGGCCGCCGGCATCGGCTGCGTTGCCGAAACCGCCGAGCAGGACGTTGAAGAACGAACGGTTCATCGCCTTGCACATGATGTAGGAGAGGATTGCGCCGCTGGAGCCCACCAGGGAGCCGGCGATGATCAGCATCGAGTTGTTCAGGGAGAAGCCGATCCCCGCTGCCGCCCAGCCCGAGTAGCTGTTGAGCATCGACACCACTACCGGCATGTCGGCGCCGCCGATCGGGATGATGATCAGCACGCCCATGACGAAGGCCAGGGCCAGCATCAGGGCAAAAGCACCGAGGTTGCCGCTGACCATGAAGGTCACGCCCAGGCCGAGGGTGGCCAGGCCCAGTACCAGGTTGAGCTTGTGCTGCCCGGCGAACTGTACCGGTGCGCCTTGGAACAGGCGGAACTTGTACTTGCCCGACAGCTTGCCGAAGGCGATCACCGAACCGGAGAAGGTGATGGCACCGATGGCTGCGCCAAGGAACAGCTCAAGGCGGTTACCGGCGGGGATCGCGTCGCCCAGGTGCTTGACGATGCCCAGGGACTGCGGCTCAACCACGGCGGCAATGGCGATGAACACCGCGGCCAGGCCGATCATGCTGTGCATGAAGGCCACCAGCTCCGGCATCTTGGTCATCTCGACGCGCTTGGCCATGATCGAGCCGGCGGTGCCGCCGATCAGCAGGCCAACGATGACGTAGCCGATGCCAGCGGTGGCCAGTTCTGCGCCGAGCTTATAAATGAGGCCAACGGTGGTCAGTACTGCCAGGGCCATGCCCAGCATGCCGAACAGGTTGCCGCGTCGGGACGTGGTCGGATGCGAAAGACCCTTGAGCGCCTGGATAAAGCACACCGAGGCGATCAGATAGAGGGTTGTTACCAGGTTCATGCTCATTACTTCTGCACCTCTTCTTTCACGGCTTTGGGCGCTTTCTTCTTAAACATTTCCAGCATGCGGCGGGTCACCAGGAAGCCACCGAACACGTTGACCGCGGCCAGGGCCACGGCCAGGGTGCCCATGGTCTTGCCCAGCGGGGTCACGGTCAGGGCGGCTGCCAGCATGGCGCCGACGATGACGATGGCGGAAATGGCGTTGGTCACTGCCATCAGGGGGGTGTGCAGTGCGGGTGTAACGTTCCAGACCACGTGGTAACCGACATAGATCGCCAGCACGAAGATGATCAGGTTGTAGATACCGGGGGAGATAAGCTCTTCCATCGTCTGAATCCCTGCTTATGCGTTTTTGCGGATGACTTGGCCGTCGCGGCACATCAGGCACGCGGCGACGATGTCGTCTTCGAGGTTGACTTCGAACTGCCCTTCTTTGGTGAAGACAAGCTTCAGGAAGTCCAGCAGGTTGCGCGCATACAGCGCCGAGGCGTCGGCAGCCACTGCCCCGGCCAGATTGGTCGGACCGACGATGGTCACGCCGTGCTCGACTACGACCTGGTCAGCCACAGTCAGTGGGCAGTTGCCACCCTGAGCGGCTGCCAGGTCGATGACCACCGAACCGGGCTTCATCTGGGCCACGGTGTCGGCGCTCAGCAGGGTCGGTGCCTTGCGGCCCGGAATCAGCGCGGTGGTGATGACGATATCGGCCTGTTTGGCGCGTTCGTGCACGGCCTGAGCCTGGCGCTGCATCCAGCTGGCCGGCATGGGGCGCGCGTAACCGCCGACACCGACGGCGCACTCGCGCTCTTCGTCAGTCTCGTAAGGCACGTCGACGAATTTGGCGCCCAGGGATTCGATCTGCTCCTTCACTGCCGGACGCACGTCCGAGGCCTCAATCACCGCACCCAGGCGCTTGGCCGTGGCGATGGCCTGCAGCCCTGCCACACCGGCGCCGAGGATCAGCACGCGGGCTGCTTTGACGGTGCCGGCGGCGGTCATCAGCATTGGCATGAAGCGCGGATAGTAGTGGGCGGCCAGCAGCACAGCCTTGTAGCCGGCGATGTTGGCCTGGGACGACAGCACGTCCAGGCTCTGGGCCCGGGAGGTGCGGGGTGCGGCCTCCAGGGCGAAGGCGGTGATCCCGCGCTCGGCCAGCTTGGCGATGGTTTCATTGCTGAACGGATTGAGCATGCCCACCAGCACGGTGCCGCTCTTGATCAGCGCCAGTTCGCTGTCGCTGGGCGCCACGACCTTGAGAATCAGCTCGGCGCCAAAGGCCTCGTTGGCGCTGCCAATGGTGGCTCCTGCCGCTTCATAGGCACTGTCGACCACGCTGGCGTTAATGCCGGCGCCGCTTTGCACAGTGACTTTATGACCCTGGCCGATCAGCTTCTTGATGGTTTCCGGGGTTGCAGCAACCCGTGTTTCACCCGTCTGGGTTTCGAGAGGAACACCAATGTGCACGTCAAATCTCCTGCTTGATCTTATTGCTTTCGATCTTTCTTAGAAGGCCAGCGCACTTCGGAGGGTGCGGCTGGGGCGGCCGATCAGCACGATCCCGCTGAAATCACAGCGGGGCGCGGCATTTTGCAGGCGAACTTTGAGGCCTTCAAGGGATTCTGACTAGTGACGGAAAATTAACTACAAGTCACCCCGTGACCGAATGTCGCAACGTACCAGGTTAAAGCCTTGTAAGCCGTGCCTTTCAAGGCTTTGCTATGGAAAATAAGATTTTTCTCATCCGTGACATGAATAGTCTTACATTGCCCTTGAATAAACCCTACAAGCCGCGTGGTTAGGCGCTTGTAGAACGATTGTTCAAGGTGTCGGTACAGTCTGTGAAAATGCGACAAATAGTTATATCTGTAGTGTTCTGATTTATTTGACTACGGGGTCAGCTATTGGTTGTGAGCCTTTATTTTTCAAGGTTGTAGCTGTTTGCCTGGTTCACCAGCCAGTCGCGAAAAGCCCGTAAAGAGGCCGATTCCACTTTGCGTTCGGGAATCATCAGGTAATACGCCTTGATGCTCGAGAGTGCCTGGGGGTTGGCAATGACCAAGCGTTTTTCGGCCAGCTCGCGCTGGATAAGGAAGGGCGGAATCAAGGCGATACCCATGTCGTGCATGGCGGCCTGGGCGAGCATGGAGAATAGCTCGTAGCGCGGGCCTGTCATGTCGCGGGGGATATTCAGCTGCTGTGAGTTGAACCATTGCCGCCAGGCATAAGGCCGCGTGGTCTGCTGCAGCAGGGGCAGTTCGGCTATGGCCTCGGCGCTCAACTCTTGCTGCTTGCCGAGCATTGCCGGGCTGCACACCGGCATCGGGTTTTCGCCCATCAGCCAGTGAGACTGGGTACCCGACCAATCGGCGTCGCCAAAGTAGATGGCGGCGTCGAAGGGGGTGTCGGCAAAGAGGAAGGGGCGCGTGCGGTTGGTCAGGTTGACCGTGACTTCGGGGTGCTGCTGCTGGAAGTCCTTCAGGCGTGGCAATAACCACTGCGTCCCGAAGGTCGGAACCACCGCCAGTTCGATGACGTTGGCCCCCTGCTGACCCATCACTGAAAGTGTGTCGCGCTCCACTGCGTCCAGTTGTGTGGCGACCCGGCGGCTGTAGGACAGCCCGGCCTCAGTGAGCTTGACTCCCCGTCGTGAACGCCGGAAAAGTTCCAGCCCGAGGAACTCTTCAAGGCTGGCGATCTGTCGGCAGACCGCACCCTGGGTCAGGGAAAGCTCTTGGGCTGCCTTGGTAAAGCTCTCATGACGTGCCGCGGCTTCGAAGCTGATTAAGGCGGTGGTACTGGGGATCTTTCTGCGCATGTACGGCAATCTCACTAATAGATGCTGTAAAAGGCGGTTTAGGCCATTACGAAGTGAGAAATTAGCACAACACTATGCGAAATCCTCGTTTGCCTGGGGGCGCACCGTAGGCCTAGGATCTGTTCCACGATAGTTGACCTACTTCACGAGGATTCACTCATGGGCGGTAAAGCAAGCTTCAACTGGATCGATCCCCTTCTGCTGGACCAGCAACTCACCGAAGAAGAACGCATGGTCCGCGACAGTGCCGAGCAGTTCGCTCAAGACAAGCTGGCACCACGGGTTCTGGAAGCTTTCCGCCATGAGAAGACCGACCCGGCCATCTTCCGGGAAATGGGTGAAGTCGGCCTGTTGGGCGCTACCATTCCTGAGCAGTACGGCGGCAGCGGCCTTAACTATGTGTGCTATGGCCTGATCGCTCGTGAAGTGGAGCGAGTGGACTCCGGCTACCGCTCGATGATGAGTGTGCAGTCGTCCTTGGTGATGGTGCCGATCAACGAGTTTGGTACCGAGGCGCAAAAGCAGAAGTACCTGCCGAAACTGGCGTCCGGCGAATGGATTGGCTGCTTTGGTCTGACCGAGCCAAACCATGGATCTGACCCGGGTGCGATGATTACTCGTGCACGCAAAGTGGACGGTGGCTACAGCCTGACTGGTAGCAAGATGTGGATCACCAACAGCCCGATTGCTGATGTATTCGTGGTTTGGGCCAAGGATGATGCCGGCGACATTCGTGGTTTTGTCCTGGAGAAAGGCTGGAAGGGCCTGAGTGCACCAGCGATTCACGGCAAGGTCGGCCTGCGGGCCTCGATCACCGGCGAAATCGTCATGGACAACGTGTTCGTGCCGGAAGAGAACATCTTCCCGGATGTGCGTGGGCTCAAAGGACCTTTTACCTGCTTGAACTCGGCGCGTTACGGCATCTCCTGGGGCGCCTTGGGGGCTGCGGAGTTCTGCTGGCACACCGCACGTCAATACACCCTTGATCGCCAGCAGTTCGGTCGTCCTCTGGCGGCAACCCAACTGATCCAGAAGAAGCTGGCGGATATGCAGACCGAAATCACCCTCGCCCTCCAGGGCTGCCTGCGCCTGGGGCGGATGAAGGATGAAGGGACTGCGGCGGTGGAAATCACCTCGATCATGAAGCGCAACTCCTGCGGCAAGTCCCTGGATATCGCGCGCATGGCCCGTGACATGCTGGGCGGCAACGGGATCTCCGATGAGTTCGGTATTGCTCGTCACCTGGTGAACCTGGAAGTGGTCAACACCTACGAAGGTACTCACGACGTGCATGCGCTGATTCTCGGGCGTGCACAAACCGGTATCCAGGCGTTCTATTAATAGGAGAGCGACCATGGGCGCGTTATCGCATCTGCGGGTACTGGATTTATCGCGGGTACTGGCCGGGCCTTGGTCCGGGCAGATCCTTGCGGACCTGGGGGCCGAGGTCATCAAGGTCGAGCGTCCGGGTAATGGTGACGATACACGTGCCTGGGGGCCGCCCTTCCTTAAAGATGCCTATGGCGAGAACACCACGGAGGCTGCCTATTACCTGTCGGCCAACCGTAACAAGCAGTCGGTGACCATCGACTTCACGTGCCCTGAGGGGCAGCAGTTGGTGCGTGAGCTGGCTGCCAAGTCGGATATCGTCATCGAGAACTTCAAGGTGGGTGGGCTGGCGGCTTACGGTCTGGACTATGAGTCGCTCAAGGCCGTCAATCCGCGGCTGATCTATTGCTCTATCACCGGTTTTGGTCAGACCGGGCCCTATGCCAAGCGCGCGGGTTATGACTTCATGATCCAGGGCTTGGGTGGTCTGATGAGCCTGACTGGGCGACCTGAGGGTGATGAGGGGGCTGGGCCGGTAAAAGTGGGGGTGGCCTTGACCGACATCCTTACCGGGCTCTACTCCACTGTGGCGATTCTGGCGGCTTTGGCTCATCGAGATCAGGGTGGCGGTGGTCAGCACATCGATATGGCATTGCTAGATGTGCAGGTCGCTTGCCTGGCCAACCAGGCCATGAACTATCTGACCACGGGGGTCGCACCCAAGCGCTTGGGTAATGCGCACCCTAATATAGTGCCCTATCAGGATTTTCCGACGGCGGATGGCGACTTCATCCTCACCGTGGGTAATGACGGGCAGTTTCGCGAGTTTGCCGAGGTGGCAGGTCAGCCGCAGTGGGCGGACGATCCTCGGTTTGCCACTAACAAGCTGCGGGTAGCCAATCGGGCGGTGCTGATCCCGCTGATTCGCCAGGCCACGGTGTTCAAGACTACGGCGGAGTGGGTGAGTCAGCTGGAGCTGGCTGGGGTGCCTTGTGGGCCGATCAATGATCTGGCGCAGGTGTTTGCTGATCCTCAGGTCGTGGCTCGAGGCCTGGCTGTGGAGCTGCCACACGCGTTGGCTGGGATGGTGCCTCAGGTGGCTAGCCCGATTCGTCTTTCGCAAACCCCCGTTGAGTACCGTAACGCCCCTCCTCTATTGGGCGAACATACTGCAGAGGTTCTGCAACGTGTATTGGGGATGCGGGTCGAGGCTGTGGACGCCTTGAGGCATTCGCGAGTGGTGTAGCGCCGCCCTTCTATATGCCGCCCTTCTATATATAGAGGCGCACCCTGTGCCTCTATATAGTCTTGTAGAAGCACCCTTAGAGGGTTCTTTTGAGCTTATTCATAGAAAATGCAAATTAAGTCTTGACGGCAGATTCTACAGGTCTATAATTCGCCCCACTTCCGGCGCAGTCGAAACGGAAAACTCCTTGAGATTCAATGAGTTACGCAGTTTTCGACAGCGGTTACGCTTCAGTTCATCGAAGCCAGGAGTAGTTGGTAAGGCAGTCAGTTTTCGCCTTATTAACGATTCGATC